>JBBSLP010000043.1:0-52830 GCA_038255145.1 Acidimicrobiales bacterium | reverse complement strand
TCCTTGACCTCGGAGGCGACCTCGCCGACCACCCGCTGGGCCTCCTCCGTGAGGGGTTGGGCCTTGTCCACCACCGTGGCCGCCAGCTCCTGCTCGGCCTCGGACACGGGGAGCAGCGTGGCAGCGAGCAGGCCGGCGCCGAAGGCGATCAGCCCGGCGGCGAGGGGGTTGCCCTGCGCGCCGCTGGTGGCGGCTTCCGGCATGCCCTGCACGGCGTGCAGCGCACCGGAGGCGCCGTCGTGCACGGTCCCGACGGCGCCCGACGCCGTACCCGTGGTGCGACCGGTGACGTCGCTGGCCTTGCCCATCACGGCCTCACGTACGTAGGTGAGCCGGGCGCCCATGGCCGACTTGCGTCGTTGCACGATGGCGCGGGGGCTCACCCGCTCCTCGATGGCACCCACGGTGACGCCGAGGTGGCTCCGGGTGTCCTCGATCTCACGCCTCAGTTCGTCTGCTGTTTGGCCCACTGCACGTCCTCCTTCAGAGTCTCCACGGTCTGCTGGGCCGGCGGCGCCAGCTGCTTCGCCTGTTCCCTGCCCCGCATGAACAACACGGCGGCGACGATCCCGTAGATCACGCCGACGATCAGAAAGGCCAGGGCACGGGGCATGAACTGGTCAAACAGCCACGCGAGGGCCAGCGATACGAAGATCAGCGCCAGGTGGCCGGTGACGGCCGCCGCACCGAACATGCCTGCGACCTTGCCCGCCTTGCGGCCGTCTTCCTTCAACTCCACCTTGGCCAGCTGCAGCTCCTGGCGGAACAGGGTGGACATGTCGGAGGTGGCCGTGCGAAGGAGCTCGGCCAACGGGTCCTGGGCATCTGGTTGGCCGGCGATCCGGGGGTCGACGCCGCGCTGAACCTCCGCCATCACCAGGTTCCTCCGCCCGGTGCGGCACCGAGCGGGCCACCGGCGGGCGGGATGTCCGCCGTGACCGGGTAGCCGGCCACCGTGTCTTCGGGGGAGGACGGGATGCCGGCGGTGGCCGGGTAGCCAGCCAACTGGGTGGTGGGCACCTGCGGGGGCAGGGGCGCCCGGTAGCCGGCCGCGGCCTCGGTGGAGTCGCCGTCGTCCGACGACGCCCGCTGGGCCTTCACCAACCGACCGGCCATGAAGCCGGCCGCAGCGGCGCCGACGAGGAACAGGCCAGGGCGGCGACGGGCGAAGGACGTCACCTCCTCGACCACGCCGTCGATGCCACCGGAACGCAGCTGTTCCGCCAGCTTCTGGGCCTTGTCGCCCAGCTGCTCCGCGTAGTCTCGCACCTGGCCGGCATCGGCCGGGCGCCCGTCGAGGAGCGACCCGACCTGTCGGGCGATCTGGTCCAGGCCGCCGGCGGCGCGCTGAGCCTGCTCGTCACCGTGGCTCCTCAGCTGGGTCGTGGTCTGATCAACCAACCCGCGAGCGTGGTCCTTGGCCATGCTGCCGACAGCAAGAGCCTGGTCCACGGTCTCGTGGGCTACGTCCTTGACGCCTTCTTTGGTCACATTGGTGACCTGACTGGCATCGTCCTTCGCGGTTGCAGCAACGTTCGCGGCCCGCTCTTTGGCACCTTCGGTAGACGACCGATCGTCCACACTGATCATCGAGTTGTCCGTCATGTTGCCTCCCAGGGGCGACCTCTGGGTGAAGTGCTACCCAGCTGGACGCATTTCAGACAAGAAAGCCGTCGCCTTTACGGTGACGAGCGATCTGGCCGGTGACGTGTATCCGGGGGGTCGTCACGGTGAGCGGTCACGCCCGTGGCGCTGGTGCGTCCGTAGGTCTTCGGCTCAGGGTGCCGTCACAAGCTCGACCAGGCTGCGCTCGACGACGAGTTCGACCGACAGGGTCTTGTAGCCCACCTCGTCGAAGAGCACGGTGATGACGTCGCCCTCCAGCCGGATGACCCGCCCTGGTCCCCATGCGGCGTGAGAGACCGTCGCCCCCTCCGGGAACGGCGTCCCGGTGTGCGCCGTCGCGGGCTCCGCTGGCTGGCGGGCCGACTGGCACACGTCGCAGTTGCGCCCACCTGCACCGCGCCCACTTGGCTCAGCTGTGCCAAGGCCAAGGCCAAGGCCAAGGCCAAGGCCAAGGCCAAGGCCAAGGCCAAGGCCAAGGCCAAGGCCAAGGCCAAGGCCAAGGTGAGGCGCCGGGCGGTGAGGCCGCCATGGCCCGTCAGCCGCTCGACGGTCAACGGCTCGTCCGCGGCGTCGCCATCGGTCTCCGGAGCGCGGTCGGCCAGGAGGGGGCCATCGCCCAGCACGGTGGACGCCACCAGGCGGAGGTCGGCGGGCCGGGCCCCGGTGCGGGCTCCGAGGAAGCGCCGCAACCCCAGGTCCTCCTGGCGGTACCACAGGGTGGCCTGGGCCGGTGCCCCGTCCCGGCCGGCCCGGCCGATCTCCTGGTAGTAGCTGTCGAGGGACTCCGGCACGTCGGCGTGGAGCACGAAGCGCACGTCGGGCTTGTCGATGCCCATGCCGAAAGCGTTGGTGGCCACCATCACGTCGACCTGGTCGTCGGTGAAGGCGTCCTGGGCCGCATCCCGGCGCCTGGAGGCCAGGCCGGCGTGGTACGCCAGGGCCCGCACCCCCCGGGCGGTCAGCTGGTCGGCCAGCCCCTCGGCCCGGCGTCGGGTGGCGACGTAGACGATGCCGCAGCCTGGGCCCCGGCCCAGGTGGGCGGCCCGCTCGACGAGGGAGGCGTCCTTCTCTTCGGCGTCGCCGGCCGCCACCACCTCGAGGTGGATGTTGGGCCGGTCGAAGCCGTGAACGACCACCTGGGGATCGTCCAGGCCGAGCAGTTCGGTGATCTCGGTCCGCACCGGCGGCGCCGCCGTGGCCGTCAGAGCCACGGTGACGGGATGGCCCAGCCGTTCGATGACCGCGCCGAGGCGCAGGTAGTCGGGCCGGAAGTCGTGGCCCCAGGTGCTCACGCAGTGGGCCTCGTCGACCACGAAGACCGACGGTCGGGCGGCGTCGAGCGCGTCGACGGTGTCGGTGCGGCCCAGCTGCTCGGGGGCCAGGAACAGGAACTCGATCTTCCCGGCGGCCAAGCCGCGCAACACGTCGGCGCGCTCGCCCTCCTCCACGGTCGAGTTCAACAGGGCGGCACGGCCGGCACGGTGGCCGGCCAGGGCCTCCACCTGGTCACGCTGCAGGGCCAGCAGGGGGAGACCACCACGGTCGGCCCGCTGGTCGGGCCGCAGCTCCTCGATGCCCAGCGCGACGAAGGCCAGCTCGTCGACGCGGGCGGGCAGGTCGTCGGCGCTGACGGTGGGCTGCGGGGAGGTGTCGGTGGTCACCCGTGACGCCTACCCGCGACGGTGATCGGTGATCCGCGCCTCCAGCTGGTTTCAGCCCCGGCCACCCACCCCGGTGGCCAGCTCGCGCCAGCGCAGCCGCCCCCCGGCGTGGGCGTCGAGGGTGGGGGTGGGGCCACCGGCGTGGTCGCGCACGCCCTCGAACAGCTCGGCCACGGCGTCACCAGCCGAGACCACGGGCTGCCAGCCCAGCTCGGCCCGGGCCCGGTCCGTCGCCATCACCGGGAGGCTGAGGGCGAGCTCCAGCAGGCCCGGCTCGGCCGGTACCAGCCGGGCGTGCCAGGCGGCGGCGTTGGCGCCCCGCACCAGGCCGGTGGGCACGGGCAGGGCACGGGCGCCGAGCAGGGCGGCCAGGGCGTCGATGTCGAGCACGGGTTCGGCGGCGATGTTGAACGCGCCACGGGCCGTCCCCACCAGGGCCAGTCGGTAGGCCTCCGCCGCGTCGGCGGCGTGCACGGCCTGGATGCGCAGCCCGCGGGGCAGGGGGAGCACGGGCAGCGCGCCCCGTCGCAACAGGCGCCCGGGCACCAGGGGGCCGGCGAAGATGCGCCGCTGTTCGGCCGCGGCCCGGCGCTGGAACACGAAGGCCATGCGCAGGCGCACGAAGCGCACCTCGGGGTGGCGCAACTCGGTGGCGTCGAACCAGCGCTCCAGGTAGGACTTCTCCCGGCCGTAGGCGGCAGTGGGCAGGGAGTGGGTCGGCCAGTCCTCGCTGACCCGGTCCCCCGGTGGAGGTCCGGGCGAGTAGGCGCCGACGGAGGACGAGTAGACGATGGTGCGCACGCCGGCGGCGATGGCGGCCTCGACCGTGCGCATGGTGCCGAGCACGTTCACCCGCCACGTCTCGGTGGGGTGCCGGGTGGGGTGGAAGGCCCAGGCCAGGTGCACCAGGGCGTCGGTGCCGACGAAGGTCGAGGTGAGGTCGGCGCTGGCCACGTCGGCCGCGTGCCAGCTGGTCTTGGGCACGACACGGTCGGTGGGGCGGCGGGAGAGGCCGATGATGTGGGTGACCTGGGGCTCGGCCGTCAGGGCGTCGACCACGCCGGTGCCCACGTTGCCGGTCGCGCCGGTGATGACGACTCGCATGGGTCGCGCTTACCCCGTTCGGCCCGCCCGCAACAGAGCCCGGGTGCGGGAGGGGCGCACCAGGTCGATGCGGGCGTGGAGGCGGGCCGCCCGGGCCGCGTTGGCCCCCGGTGCCCCGTGGACGGCGCCGCCGGGGTGGGCGGAGGACGAGGCCAGGAACAGCCCCGGCACCGGGGTCTCGGCCCGACCCAGGCCGGGGACGGGGCGGAAGACCAGCATCTGGTGCAGCTGGTTGGTGCCGCCGGCCAGGGCCCCGCCCACCAGGTTGGCGTCGTTGCGTTGCAGGCCGGCGGGGTCGAACACGTGGCGGTGGCGGACCAGGGCGCCGAAACCGGGGGCGAGGCCCTCGATCTGGTCCTGCATGCGGTCGGCGATGTGCTCGGCCCAGCCCGGCTCGAGGGGCACGCCGATCTCGCCCCGGGAGTCGGCCCGGGGGTGGCGGGGCAGGTGGGTGTAGGCCCACGCTGTCTCCGCGCCGGCCGGGGCCCGGGTCCCGTCGAGCATGGAGTACTGGCCCACGAGCAGGAACGGGGTGGCAGGCAGCAGGCCGCGCACCAGCTCGCCCTCGTGCACGGTCAGGTGGTCGACGCTCTCGGTGACGTGCACGGTGCCGGCCCGCCGGGCGGCGGGCGATGTCCAGGGGATGGGCCCGTCCAGGTTCCAGTCCACCTTGAACGTGGCGTGGTCCCAGTGGAAGCGGGACACGTCGTCGAGGAAGCGATCGGGCAGGTCCCGGGCGTCGACCAGGTGGTTGTAGAGCGTGGGGGCGTCGACGTCCGCCACGACGGCCCGCCGGGCCCGCACCACACCGCCGCCGGCCAGGCGCACGCCCACGGCCCGCCCACCCTCGACCACGACGCGCTCGACGCGGGCCCCACAACGGATCTCGCCCCGGTCGCCCAGGCGGCGCACCAGGGCCGCGGTGAGCTGGCCGGCGCCACCCTCGGGCACGGGGAAGCCGTCGTCCTGGGCCAACATGCACAGCAGCCAGCCCAGCACCCCGCTGAGGGTGGCCTCGGGGGCCAGGTCGCAGTGCAACGCCATCCCGGCCAGGAGGCGCCGGGCGCCGTCGCCGGCGAAGCGCTCCTCACCCATGCGGCGCACGGGCAGCAGGGTGAAGCGGGCGAAGCGCAGGAGGTCGCGGCGCAGGCCGAGGCCGAGCTTCAGCCCGGCGGCCACCGGGGGGAAGGGGCCCAGGGTGGCCTGGAGCAGGGGCTCGCGCACCCGGCGCCACTCGAGGTGGAGCTGGCGCCAGGCGTCGCCATCGCCGGGGCTGAGCTCGTCGAGGGAGGCGGCGGTCTCGTCCACGTCGGTGGAGATGACGGGGCAGGTGCCGTCGAGGGCGGGGTGGGCCAGCACCAGGGGGGAGCGGCGCCAGCGCAGGCCGTGGTCGCCCAGGTCGAGGTCCCGGATGACGGGGCTGGCCGCGCCGAAGGGGTAGAACGCGCTGAAGAGGTCGTTGGTGAAGCCCGGCTCCATGAGCTCGGCCGAGCGCACGGCCCCACCGGGTGCGGCGTTCGCCTCGAGCACGATGACGTCCCAGCCCGCGTCAGCCAGCAGGTTGGCGGCCACCAGCCCGTTGGGGCCGGCGCCGATGACGACGGCGTCGGCGGCGTCCGAACCCATCCCGCCGGCGGGGGAGACGGTGGGCGGCGAACGGGTCGTGGTGGGCGCGGGATCAGAGATCGTCGTCGTCCACACCGTCGCCGTCGGTGTCACGGCTGGGATCGGGCAGGCGGGTGCGCTGCTCGCCTTCCTCGTCGAGGTCTTCGGAGAAGTACTCGATGGCGTCCTCGACCGCGCCCTCGGCCCCCTCGTCGGGCTTGGTCGTCGCACCTACCGGTTCTGATCCCGCTGCGGTCATGTCGGGAAGGTTCCCGCCACCCACGATCCGGCAAACGGTGGCTGACGGACCCGGGGACGGGGCACAACTCCGGAGACCTGTCCACCTGTCACCAACGGAGCCCCTCATGGAACGATCGTCGCGACACGGCGCTGGCCGGTGAAGGCCGTCACCTTCCACGGGAAGCGGGACGTGCGCGTCGACGACGTGCCCGATCCGACCATCGAGGCCCCGACGGACGCCGTCGTGCGCATGACCTCGACGGCCCTGTGCGGCTCTGATCTGCACCTGTACGAGGTCATGGGCCCCTTCATCGACGCCGGGGACATCCTGGGCCACGAGCCCATGGGCATCGTCGAGGCCGTCGGCGCCGAGGTGACCCACATCAAGGTGGGGGACCGGGTGGTCGTGCCCTTCAACATCTCCTGTGGCCACTGCTGGATGTGCAGCCACAACCTGTTCGCCCAGTGCGAGACGACGCAGAACCGTGACCAGGGCACGGGGGCGTCGTTGTTCGGCTACACCAAGCTCTACGGCCAGGTGCCCGGGGCCCAGGCCGAGCTGCTGCGGGTGCCCCAGGCCCAGTTCGGCCCCATCAAGGTGCCCGACGGTCCGCCCGACGAGCGCTTCCTGTTCCTGTCCGACGTGCTGCCCACGGCGTGGCAGGCCGTCGAGTTCGCCGACATCCCCGAGGGGGGCACGGTGGCCGTGTTCGGCCTGGGGCCCATCGGCCAGATGGCGGCCCGCATCGCTCGGCATCGCGGCGTTCGCACCATCGCCGTCGACCTGGTGCCCGAGCGGTTGGCCATGGCCCGTCGCCACGACATCGAGGTGCTCGACCGCCGCGCCGTGGACGACATCCCCGGGGCCCTGCGCGAGCTCACCGGCGGTCGGGGCCCGGACTCGGTCATCGAGGCCGTGGGCATGGAGGCCCACGGATCGCCGACGGCCAAGGCCATGCACGGCATCGTGGGCCTGCTGCCCGACGCCGTGGCCTCCAAGGTGATGCAGAAGGCGGGCATCGACCGGCTCGCCGCCCTGTTGGACTGCATCGAGGCGGTGCGACGGGGCGGCACCATCTCCATCGTCGGCGTGTACGGGGGCATGACCGATCCCCTGCCCATGCTGCAGATGTTCGACAAGGGCATCCAGATCCGCATGGGCCAGGCCCACGTGAAGCGGTGGATCGACGACCTGATGCCCCTCGTGACCGAGGATGCCGACCCCTTGGGCGTGATGGACCTGACCACCCACCGCCTGCCCCTCAAGGATGCTCCCGACGCCTACGAGATGTTCCAGAAGAAGCAGGACGGCGCCATCAAGGTCGTCTTCAAGCCCTGACGCCTGACCAGCTCGTTCTGGGGGCGCTGGCGCCCACCGGCGGGTGTCGGAGCGCCCCCCGACTCAGAGGTCGGGCAGTTCCTGGTCGACGGCCAGCAGGGGGGCGAAGAGGTCGCCCAGCTCGGCCAGCCGGGCGGGTGCGGTGCGCAGGTTCCAGCGGTCGGGTCGCAGGTCGGGATCGTCGAGCTCGTCCCAGGTGATGGGCATGGACACCGGGGCCCCGGGGGCGGGGCGGGCGATGTAGGGGGCGACGAGGGTCCGGTTGATGGCGTTCTGGGTGTAGTCGAGGCGGGCCAACCCGTCACGGTCGGCCTTGTGCCACTTCCAGCTCACCAGCTCGGGGACGGTGGCGCCCACGGCCCGGGACAACCGCTCCACCCAGCCCCGGGTGTCGTCGAACGTGTAGCCGGCCCGCACCGGCACCCAGATCTGCACCCCTCGCTGGCCCGTCACCTTGGGTAGGCCGACCACGCCCAGGTGGTCGAGCGCGGTGCGGTACAGGCGGGCCAGCACGAGCACGTCGTCGAAGGTGCTCGACGTGCCCGGGTCGATGTCGATCATGGCCCAGGTGGGCTCCCGCGGCTGGGCGCACGTCGAGGTCCACGGGTGCAGCTCGACGGCGGCGTAGTTGGCCAGCCAGGCCAGCGCGGCGGGGCGATCGGCCACCACGTACCACTCGGTCTCGCCCGGGTCGGCGTCGTCGTTGTGCCAGCGGGACAGCCAGTCGGGGGCGTGGGCCGGTCGCTCCTTGTGCCAGAACCCGCGCCTGTCGACCCCCTGGGGGTAGCGGTGCTGGTTGACGGGTCGTCCCACCAGGTAGGGGAGCATGGCCGGGGCCATGACGGCGAAGTAGCGGACCAGGTCCCGCTTGGTGACGGGGACACCGTCGTCACCGGCGGGGAACAGCACCTTGTCGAGGTTGGTGAGCCGCACCTCCACACCGTCGAAGGCCCAGGTGCCCTTGGCGCCCAGGGCATCGAGGGCGACCAGCTCGTCGGCCGTGGGCGGGTCGGCACCCAGGCGCTCCTCGGCGGCGTCGGCGGGGGCGTCGCTGTGCCACCGGGCCCGGGGAGCGGCGGCCACCTCGTCGTTGGTGCGCCCACTGCGCACCGACTCGGGGTGCTCCTCGGGGTCCCAGCCGGCCACGGCGAAGTCGTCGCGCTTGTGCAGCAGCAGCCACTGCTCCTTGCCCCCGCCCCGGCTGCCCCGCCCTGCACCCTTGGTGCGCACGAGGACGAAGGTGCCGGCCAGCTTGGTGCCGTGGAGCTCGGCGTGCAGCTCACCGGCGGCGATGGCGGCAGCGGGGTCGGCCTCGCCCGGGGTCCAGGTGCCCTTGTCCCACACGATCACGTCACCGCCGCCGTACTCGCCACCGGGGATGACACCCTCGAAGTCGATGTAGTCGATGGGGTGGTCCTCGACGTGCACGGCCAGGCGCCGCACCTTGGGATCGAGGGTGGGGCCTTTGGGAACGGCCCAGCTGACGAGCACACCGTCGACCTCGAGGCGGAAGTCGTAGTGGAGGGCCCGGGCTCGGTGGCGCTGGACCACGAAGCGCCGGGCTCCCGGTAGGGCCGCGCCGCCCTGGGGTTCGGGCGTGGTCGCGAAGTCCCGCTTGGCCCGGTAGTCACCCAGGCGTTCCTCCGCAGTGCTCGGTTCGGCCACGCCTCCGTTCTACCCGCCGGGCCGTCAGCTCACCGTCCGCCCGGCCCTGCGGTCAGCGGCGCCGTCGGGCGGGAGCGTCGGTCAGGTCGAGCAGGTCGGGCGGGGCGACGAGGGGTAGGGGACCAGGACGGCCCAGGTGGTAGCCCTGGGCGTAGGGGATCCCCAGGCGGCGCAGGGCCTGGAGCTCGCCGTCGTTCTCCACGCCCTCGGCCACGATGGTGCCGCCGACCTCCTCGGTGAAGGCCACCAGCGACGAGGACAGGGCCCGGCGGATGGGGTCGTGGTCGATGTCGCCGGTGAGGGTGCGGTCCAGCTTGATGATGTCGGGTCGCAGCCGCAGGATGTGGCGCAGGCTGGCGAAGCCGGCGCCGGCGTCGTCGACGGCCACCCGCACCCCCCGCCGGCGCAGCCGGCTCAGTGCGTGGTGGAGCTCGTCGTAGTCCTCCACCTCGGCGTGTTCGGTCAGCTCCAGCACCAAGCGGGAGCCGGGCACGTGGGCCACGACCTCTTCCAGGGCACCGGACATGAGGGTGTCGGGGGACAGGTTGACCGAGATGTAGGCGTGGTCGGGCAGCTCGTCGAGGCGGAGCAGCGCGGCTTTGATGGCGTGCAGTTCGAGCTCGAGGTCCAGGCCCACGCCAGCGGCTTCGGCGAACCACAGGTCGGGGGTCCGGTGGGGCCAGGCCTGGATCCGTGACAGGGCCTCGGCCCCCACGACCTCGTTGCGGCGCACGTCGACGATGGGTTGGTAGACGACCTGCAGCTTGCCCTCGTCCATGACGGCCCGCACCCGCCGGGCCTGCTCGGCTCGCTCGGCCGCCTCGCGCCGGCTGTCCTCGTCGCGTCGTTCGAGCTCGAGCTCGGCCTGGTTGCGGCGCTCGTCGAGCCTCAGGTGCAGGGCGCGGGTCTGCAGCAGGTTGTTGATGCGCAGCAGGACCTCGGTGCGCTCGAACGGCTTGGTGAGGAAGTCGTTGGCCCCACCGGCCAGGGCGCGCGACCGGACCTCGGGCGTCACGTCGGCGGTGATGATGATGATGGGGACGAACTCGTCCTCCCCGGTCAGGTCGCGCAGCTGCTCCATGACCCCGAAGCCGTCGAGCCCGGGCATGTGCAGGTCGAGCAGCACCAGGTCGGGTTCGAACTCGAGGAACAGGGCAGCGGCCTCGCGGGGATCGGTGGTGGACCGGACCTCGTCGAGTCCCACGGTCTTGAGCACCCGCACCAACAGGTGCACGTTCACCGGCTGGTCGTCGATGACCAGGATCCGCGGCGGGTGCTCGAGCCGGGCCGAGTGGTCGGGCTCGTGCCCGGGTCCGGGGTGCTCCGCGGCGGCCGCGGTCCCCGAGCGCGCCGCGGAGTCGAGGTGCGCAGCGTGTTCGAGGTGCGCGGCGGTCTCGAGGTGATCGGGGATCTTCACGTCGGCCCCCCCAGAGGTCGGAGCAGGTCGTCGACGAGGGCGAGGAAGTCGCCCACGTCGAAGGGCTTGGTCAGATAGGCGGTGGCGCCGGCGCCCCGCAGGTGCTCGGCCCGGCCCGCGGTGGCGTCGGCGCTGACGACGACCACCGGGCAACGGGCGGTGATGGGATCGGCCCGCAGCGCGGCCAGGACCTCACGGCCGGAGATGTCGGGCAGGTCGAGGTCGACGAGGACGAGGTCGGGCTGGTGCTGGCGGGCGAGATCGATGCCGAGTCGGCCCAGCATGGCGCTGATGACGGTCACGGCCGGCCGCCGGTCGAGGATCTGCTGGACCAGGCGGAGGTTGGCGGGGTTGTCCTCGATGTACAGCACCGCACGTTGCTCCACGGTCACTCCGGGCACCGCGTCGGCGGCCGGGACGACCGGGCAAGGCCGGCCACTGCCGACCCCACTGCCGACCCCACTGCCGACCCCACTGCCGACCCCACTGCCGACCTGGGCGGCGTCGAGGTCGACGGAGAAGGTGGTTCCCTGGCCGACGATGCTGGCCACGCCGAGCTCGCCGCCCATCACCTCCACCAGCCGTTTGGACAGAGCCAGACCCAGACCGGTGCCTTCCACCCCGGTGAGCTCGGCGCCCAGGCGTTCGAAGGGGACGTAGAGGTGCTCGAGGCGGTCCGCGGGGATGCCGGGCCCGGTGTCGATCACAGAGATGCGGCGTCGGCGGGGACCGACGTCGTCGACCTCCACCGTGATCCGGCCGCCGCGGTGGTTGTACTTCACCGCGTTCACCAGCAGGTTGAGCAGCACCTGCTTGAGGCGCTGGCGGTCGGCGCGGACGACGGTGGAACGGTCCGCACCGGGCACGTAGCGGGCGGGCAGCTCGATGTCCCGTCCCTGGGCCAGGGGCCGCACCAGGTCGACGGCCTCGTTCACCACCTCGTCGACGGAGACGGGTTCAAGGGACAGCGAGATGCGCCCCGCCTCGATCCGGGAGATGTCGAGCACCTCGTTGATGAGGTCCAACAGGTGGTAGCCGGCCTTGATGATCTGGGCCACCGAGGCCCGCTGGTCCTCGGGCAGGTCCTCGAGCTCGAGCAGCTGGCCGAAGCCGAGGATCGCGTTCAGGGGCGTGCGCAGCTCGTGGCTCATGCGGGACAGGAACTCGCTCTTGGCCTGGTTGGCGCGATCGGCCGCCACCTTGGCCTCGGCGGCCACGACCTCGGCCTGGCGGCGCTCCACGACCTCGGCCTCGCGGTCGGCCAGCGCTTCGTCCCGGGCGCGGAAGGCCGCGGCGTGGGACAGCGCCGCGCTCAGCAGGCCGGCGAGGACGCCCACGGTGCGCTCGGCCCCGGTGTCGAAGGCGGCGGGGCGGGCGTCGTAGACGATGAGGGCGCAGTCGACCACGCCGTCGAGCCTGATGGCGCTGGCCAACAGGGACCGCTTCGTCCCGAGGTCGATCCCCCGACCGTGTAGCCGGGGATCCTGGGTGGTGTCGGGCGAGTTGAGCACCACCCCACCGGCCAGGTTGGCCAGGTTCCACGATCCCTGCAGGCGGGTGCCCAGGTGGCGTCGGGCCTCGCCCACAGCGACCTCCCAGACGAGCTCGTCACCGTCGATGCGGACGATGGCGGCGCTGTCGGCCCCGGTGAGCTCGAGCGCCGGTTCGACCACCCCCCACATGATCCGCTGGGCGTCGAGGGGGCCGGCGGCGATGGCCTGCTGTACCTCGGCCACGGCGGCCAGGCGGGTCGCCTCCTGGCGCAGGGAGGCGTCGCGGGCGGCGATGAGTGCCCTGGCCTCCTGGTAGGCGACCTCGAGCTCGCCGAGCTCATCGGTGTCGCGTCGGCGTGCGTTCGGACGACGCGCCGCGACCTCGGGCATGGGGGCATCGAGGAAGATCGACGCGGTGCGACGCTCGAGCCTGCGCACCCGGCGGGCCACACCCGAGCCGAACAGGGCACTGGCACCCAGGGCGGCGATCATGCCGAGCACAGCGGCGCCGCCGGCCAGCAGCAGCTGTCGTCGTCGGCCGTCCTCGGCCCGTCGGGTGCGGGCATCCAACAGGTCGACCTCGGCCCGCTGGATGGCATCCAGGGAGTTGTCCAGGCTGAGCGCGAGGTCGGCGCCGCGCTGCTGCACCTCGGGCGTGAGCGTTCGGGGGGTGCCGTCGACACGGGCCTGGACCAGGGTGTCGAAGATGGCGAACCGTTCGCCCAGCGCGGACCGCACGGCGTCGAGGCGGGCCGACTGGGCGGCGTTGTCGCTGACCAGGTCCCCGATCTCGTCGGTCAGGGCGCTCGTCGACGCCTTGGCCGCCTCGAACTCGGCCAGCAGCCTGGGCGTGCCCACCAGCAGGTAGCCGCGGGCCGCGGACTCCACCGAGGTGGCGTCGCCGGACAACTCGCTGAGCGAGGCGCGGACCTCGAGGCTGTGGCGCACCTGGGACTCGACGTCGTTGTTGCGCAACTCGTTGAGGACGAGCGGGGTGACGGCCAGCATGGTGGCCACCAGGGGCAGGCCCACGACGACGAGGCCCTTGCGGCCGATGGGCAGGCGCCTCCAGGCGCGCCGGAGCGACAGGCGGTGCCCCCGGTCGGAGGTTCGCGCCCGTCCCCCGCAGGGAGCTGCCGGGTTTTCCGCAAGGGTCCCGGTGGGAGGTGCCGACGACATGGCCGTTCAGACCTTCTCGGCAACTCGAGCCCCGGCCTTGAGCATCTGGCCTCGAAGCTGACACCGTTAGCGGTGCTGCCCCGGGTGGCGCGGCGGCGATGCACGGTGCGGGGTAAGACAGGGCATGAGCTCAGAGCAGTCCAGCGTCCCCCTGTGCGGGGAGGCCGTCACCACCGAGCAGTCCATCGAGGTGCGGGCGCCCTACGACGGCGCCGTGCTGGGACGGGTCCCCCGGCTGGATCACGCCCACGTGGCCCGGGCCGTGGCCGGCGCCACCGAGGCCCGGCGCGAGGGGCTGGCGGCGTGGCGAGGGGCCGAGATCCTCGACACGGCGGCCCGCCTGCTGGCCGAGCGACGTGACGAGTTCGCCCGCACCATCGCCCTCGAGGCGGCCAAGCCCATCCGCACGGCCCGGGCCGAGGCGGAACGGGCGGCGAGCACGTTCCAGTTCGCCGCCGCCGCGGCCCGCACCCTGGCCGGTGACGTCGTGCCCCTCGATGCGTCGTCGGCGGGAGAAGGGCGGCTGGGGTTCACCCTGCGCCTGCCCATCGGGGTCGTCGGGGCCATCAGCCCCTTCAACTTCCCCCTCAACCTGGTGGCTCACAAGTTGGCCCCGGCCATCGCCGCCGGCTGCCCCGTCGTGCTCAAGCCGGCCAGCCAGACCCCGTTCTCGGCCATCGCCCTGGCCCGCCTGCTGCTCGACGAGTGCGGCCTGCCCCCGGGCTTCCTGCACGTGGTCACGGGATCCGGGGGTGAGATCGGCAACGCCCTGGTCGACCACGACGACGTGGCCATGATCAGCTTCACCGGGTCCCCGGACGTGGGCTGGGCCATCCGCCAGCGGGCTCCCCGCAAGAAGGTGGGGCTCGAGCTGGGCAACAACGCCCCCGTCATCATCGAGGCCGACGGTGACTGGGAAGGGGCGGCGGCCAAGATCAGCGTGGCCGGCTACGCCCACGCCGGGCAGTCGTGCATCTCCACCCAGCGGGTCTACCTGCACCGTTCCGTGGCCGCCCGCTTCACCGAGGCCCTGGCCGCCCGGGTGGCGGACCTGGTGGTGGGCGATCCCCTCGACGAGGGCACCGACGTGTCCGCCCTCATCAGCCCCGACGACCGCGACCGGGTCAAGGGCTGGGTCGACGACGCCGTGGCCGGGGGTGCCCGCCTGGTGGTCGGCGGCGGCGCCCAGGGCCGTGCCGCCCTGGCCCCGGCGGTCCTGGTCGACGTCACCCCCGACATGGAGGTGTGCCGCAACGAGGTCTTCGGGCCCGTGGTCGCCCTGGCCGCCTACGACACCCTGGACGAGGCCCTGGCCCTGGCCAACGACACCCGCTACGGGTTGCAGGCGGCCATCTTCACCGCGGATCTGGCCGCAGCCATGCGGGGAGCTCGGGAGCTCGACTTCGGTGGGGTCATGATCAACGAGGTGCCCACGTGGCGGGCCGACCAGATGCCCTACGGAGGGGTGCGCGACTCGGGCAACACCAGGGAGGGCCCCCTGTACGCCGTGCACGAGATGACCGAGTCCCGCCTGGTCGTGATCAACGCCTGAGCGGTGCAGGGCCCAGCCCCAGGGCGGTCACGGGCCGCTCGTCCCGTCGGGCCTGGGCCACCCCGCTGGTGGCCCAGGCCCCGATGCCGATGAGGTGGACGCCGGCGGCGATGGCCAGGGCGGCCAGGGCGGGGTCCCCGTGCCGGGGAACGTGGACCGGGGGAGGCGGCGCGACCGACGAGCGGTAGTCCACCTGCAGCTCCACCGGGCCGTCGGGCCACACAGCCCGATCGGCCTGGTCGGGCTCGACCCGATCGGCGCGGTCGGCGCGGTCGGACGCGGTGGCCGCGCCCGCGGGTGCGCCGGCGGCCACGAACAGGACCAGGCCCACCAGCAGGGCCACCGCGACCACGGCCAGCACCGGGCGGCGTCCGACCCTCCGTCCGTGCCCCGTGGACCGCACCGGCGCGGGTGCGCCCAAGGACGCCGCGCCGAGGAACTCCGTCATGGCCACCTGCCGTTCCGCCGAGAACGCCCGCTACGCAACACGTTAGCAACGGAACCGCAACATTCGGCCTTGCTGGGTCAGCCCGGTCGTGGGGCCCCGCCCCGCGTTACGCTGACGCGGCTCCGGCATCGTCGCCGGGGGGCGACGGAGCTTCGAGGAGCGCGGATGAGCGATCAGCCCGCCGACTACCCGTCCCGTTGGGAGACGGATGTCGTGCTCGGCGACGGGGCCACCGTCCACGTGCGCCCGGTGCGGCCCGACGACGCCGAGCGCATCGTGCGCTTCCACGCCCGCCAGTCTCCCGAGAGCATCTACTTCCGCTACTTCAGCCACCACCCCCGGCTGTCGCCGCGTGAGATCGAGCACTTCACCAACGTCGACTACCAGGCCCGCATGGCCTTCGTCGCCCTGCTGGGCGACGAGCTCATCGCCGTGGCCCGCTACGAGCCCTGGGGCCAGCTGGGCCAGGTCGAGGCGGCCTTCTTCGTCGACGACGCCCACCACGGCCGGGGCCTGGCCACCCTGCTGCTCGAGTACCTGGCCGTGGCCGCCCGCGAGGCCGGCTTCACCGTGATGACGGCGTCGGTGCTGGTGGGCAACACGGGCATGTTGCGGGTGTTCAAGCGGGCCGGCTACCCCGCGACCTCGAAGTTCGAGGACGGTGTGGTCGAGGTGCGCTTCGACATCGGCGCCACCCCCGAGGCCACGGCCGCGGTGGCCGAGCGCCAGCGCCGGGCCGAGGTGGCGTCCGTCGCCCGTCTGCTGCGCCCCCGCTCGGTGGCGGTGGTCGGCGCCAGCCGCGAGGTGGGAACGGCCGGTCATGAGCTGGTGGCCAACCTGTTGGCCGGAGGCTTCCAGGGCCCCGTCCACCCCGTCAACGAGGCCACCACCCACGTCCACTCGGTGCCCGCGTACGCCAGCATCGGCGACGTGCCCGGCGAGATCGATCTGGCCCTCGTGGCCGTGCCCGCCGATCGGCTGGCCGAGGTGGTCGAGCAGTGCGGGCGCAAGGGGGTGGGCGCCCTGGTCGTGCTGACGGATGGGGTGCCGGGCCCGTGGTTGGCGGGCACGGCCCGGGGCTGGGGCATGCGGGTGGTGGGGCCCGACGCCCTGGGCGTGCTCAACACCGATCCAGCCGTCCGCCTGCACGCCGTGCCCGCCCCCCCGGCCCCGGCCCTGGCGGGGACGGCGGCGTTGTCGGTGCAGTCGGGCACCCTGGGCGCGGCCGTGCTGGCGGCGGCGGGTGACGCTGGCATCGGCGTGTCCACGTTCGTGGGCCTGGGAGCCAAGGCCGACCTGAGCGGCAACGACCTGCTGCAGTTCTGGGAGGGCGACGACCGCACCCGGGTCGTGCTCCAGTACCTCGAGTCGGTGGGCAACCCCCGACGGTTCTTCCGCATCGCCCGTCGGGTGGCCCGGGCCAAGCCCGTCGTCGTGGTGAGCACGGCGGGGTGGAACGACGAGCCCACCTGGGTGGGCTCGACCGACCGGGCCTACTCGGCGCTGCTCACGCAGGCCGGGGTGATCGAGGTGGGCACCCTGGGCGAGCTCTTCAGCGCCGCCCGCCTGCTGGGGTCCCAGCCCCTGCCCCGGGGTGATCGCGTGGTGGTGGTGGCCGAGGCCGCCGGGGCCGCCAACCTGGCCGCCCGGGCCGCCCGCCGTGAGGGGCTCGACGTGCGGGGGGTGAGCCTGTCGCGGGGTGAGGCCATCGAGGCCACCCTGGCCGCGGCCCTCGACCGCGACGACGTCGACGCCGCCGTGGTCGTGGCCCGGGTCGACCAGCGGCCCGGGGTGCAGGCCGCGGTGGACGCCGCCGCCACCTTGGCGGCAAAGCCCGTGGTGGCCACGTGGCTCGGCCTGCGCCGCCAACTGCACCCTGCGGCCGTGCCCAGCTACCGCTTCCCCGAGGACGGGGTACGGGCCCTGGCCCGGGCCGCGGCCCACGCCGCCTGGCGGGCCGCGCCCGAAGGCGCCGACCTGCCCGACGTGGACGACGGCGTGACCGTGGTCGGCACCGGTGCACCCGCCGCTGGCGATGACGCCGCCCTGGTGTCGGCGCTCGACCTCGAGGGGGTGCGGGCCCGGGCCATCGAGCACCTGGGCGCGAGTGGGGGCCAGGCCACCACGCTGGGGCTGGACGACGCGCTGGAGCTGCTGGCCCCGGTGGGCATACGGCCCGCCGGGCAGCGCTGGGTCACGTCGCTCGACGAGGCGCTGGAGGCGGCGGTGGGCATCGGCTATCCGGTGGCCATCAAGGCCGCGGGGCGGCCCAAGGTGGCCCGGACCGAGGCCACGGGCCTGGCCCTCGACCTGGTGGGCCCCGACGACCTGACCGCCTCGTACCTGCGCATGGTGGCCGCCCTGGGCGAGCGCATGGACCGGGCCCTGGTCCAGGCCATGCGGCCCGCGGGCGTGGACGCCCAGGTGGTGGCGGGCACCCTGCCCCGCCTCGGTCCGGTGGTGGCCGTGGGTCGTGGCGGCGCCGCCGGGAGTGGCGCCGACGAACTGGCCCTGCGCCTGGCCCCGCTGAGCACCCTCGACGTGGTCCGCCTGGTGGCCGCCTCCCCCCTGCACGGCTCCGTGGCCCCCGAGGCCCTGACCGACCTGCTGCAACGCCTGTCGGCCCTGGTGGCCGAGGTGCCCGAGATCGTCGAGCTCCGCCTTGACCCCGTCCTGGTCAGCGACAACGGCGCCGCCGTCACCGACGTGCTCGTCCGCCTCGGCCCCTGGGTGGCCGACTCCCGCCCCGCCGTCCGCCGCCTCTGACGCCACCGCAGTCCGGGCGCGTGAGGGCCACGGCGGGCCGCAGGCGGCGCAGGTCAGCCCCGGGGCTCGCGGGGCAGGCCGAGGACGCGCTCGCCGAGGATGTTGCGCAGGACCTGGGTGGTGCCGCCCATGAGCGTGTAGCCGGGGGCGTAGCAGATGTTGCGGCTGACCCGGTTCCACAGGGTGGCCCGGGGGCCGGCCACCCGGCCGCAGAACGAGGCCACCCGCTGCTCGAACTCGGTGGCCAGGGTCTTGGTGCACGCCGACCAGCCCGCCGGGGCCTGCTCGAGCACTTCGCGCAGGACCATGATGCGGCCCAGCCGGTACATGGTCTCGAGTGAGGCGATCTCCTGGCGGATGAGGGGGTCGGTGGTGTCGGCCTCCTGCAGGGCGTCCACGTACAGGGCCCGGTTGGACACCAGGCGGTCGATGCCGCCCCGCTCGTGCTCCATCTGCCGCATGACCTGGCGGAAGCTGCCGTTGGGCGTGCCCACCAGGTTGGTGGCCGGCACCCGCACATCGGTCAGGTGGACCTCGCAGAAGTGCTCGTCCCCGGTCATGTCCACGATGCGACGCACCTCGATGCCCGGCGAGCGCATGTCGACGATGAACTCGGACAACCCGGCGTGGGGCGGGGCATCGGGGTCGGTGCGGGCGATCAGGTAGCAGTAGTCGGCCTCGGCCGCCCCCGACGTCCAGATCTTCTGGCCGTTGATGACGTAGTCGTCGCCGTCGACGATGGCCCGGGTGCGGATGGAGGCCACGTCGGAGCCGGCGTCGGGCTCGCTCATGCCGATGCACCAGGCCGACGTGCCCGCCACCAGGGCGTGCACGTGCTCGCGGCGCTGCTCCTCGGTGCCGAACTGCAGCAGGGTGGGCCCGATCTGGCGGTCGGCGAACCAGGCCGAGGCGATGGGGGCACCGTGGCTGATGAGGGCCTCGAAGACCACGAAGCGCTCGAGGCGGCTGCGGCCGTGGCCGCCCACCTCCTTGGGCCACGTCATGCCCAGCCAGCCCCGCGACCCCAGCTCCTTGGCGAACTCGACGCTGGTGCCCCGCAGCCACGAGTCCTCGCGCACGGCCAGCCCCGCCACCGCGGCGGTGGCAACCTCCACCGCTTCGTCGTGCAGCGCTTCGAGCTCGGGAGGCAGGGCGTAGTCCATGGCGCCCGACCTTAGGCGGGGCCCGCGCGTGGGAGAAAGGGCGTCGGTGGCGCCCGGCCGGGCGCCACCGACAGCGGTGTCAGCCGCACACCCCCGACGCCTGGTTGAAGGCGCAGGGCTTGGACTTACCCGACAGTTCGATGATCTCGCCCTCCTGGACCCAGGCCTGCTTGGCCGAGTCGTACTGGGCGATGTCCGAGCCCTCGATGAAGTACCCATCGGCGTTGCCGTCGAGGTTGAAGCGCAGACCGGTGAGGAGCATGGGGTGGGTCATGTCCATCGTCCGCAGGGCCAGGATCAGGTTGGGCCGGGTCAGCCCACCCTCGAGCTCACCGGCGATCTGCAGGGCCTGCACCATGGGCCAGGCGAAGGAGAAGCCGCTGCCGAACGATCCCGACGCGTGGTAGTCGTAACCGGCCTCGGACAGCAGGTCGCGACCCCAGCCGACGAAGGCGTCGTCGTCGAGCGACGCGGCGTTGAAGTCCTTCTGGCCTCCACCGACGATCCACCACCCGTTCGACGCCGAGCCGTCACCGCCGACCTTGTCCTTGCCCACGAAGCTGGCCGGCTTGCACACCGACGGCAGGAACAAGTAGCTGACCTGCTCCTTCATGCCGTTCTCCGACGCTTCGGTGATGATCTGGGGACAGAACGTTCCCGCGACCATGCCGATGAAGACGTCGGGGTCCTTGGCGCCGAGCGTGGTCATGGGATCCTTGACCGTGGGTGCCTGGGGCTCCACCGTCTCGGAGAAGTACTCGATGTCGGCCTTGTGGGTGGACTCGGCGATGAAGGCCTTGAGCCCGCTGTCCCAGGCCTTGCCGCCGTCGTTGTTGAGTACCAGGGACGCCACCTTGATCTTGCCGCCGAACTCCTCCAGCTTGGATTCGATGAACGAGCCCAGCAGCACACCCTCGGTGTTGTAGGCCAGCTGCATGCCCGTGGTCCACGGGTGGTTGACGGGGTCACCCCAGGCCGGATGACCGGTCATGGACAGCGGTTGGGGGATGCAGCGCTCGTTGAGCTTGTCGTAGGTCTTGAGGGTGTTGGGCGAGCCCAGCGTCCACATGGCGAACACCCGCTCCGAGTCGATCAGTTCGTCGACGAGAGGGATGGTCCGCGCCGCGTCGTAGCCGTCGTCCTTGACCACGAGGCGGACCTTGCGATCGGCCCCGGTGGTGTCGGTGAAGGCGCCCTCGGCGTTGTAGTGGGCGAACACCACCTCCATGGCCTTGGCGATGTTGCCGTAGTCGGCCAGGGTGCCGGACAGGGCGGTGGTGTGGCCGATCTTGATCTCGGTCGGCGTCAGCCCTTCGGTCTCGCTCCACCCCGCCGGGCACGCCGCCAGGTCGATGGTGAACCCCCCGGGCCCGGTGAGGGTGTTGCCGTCGGCGGACACCCCCCACCCCTCGGACCCGATGCGGTCCACGATCTCGGCCCGCTGGTCGGCCCACAGCTCCTCCCAGGCCTCCATCGTGGTGGGCTGGGCCACGACCGCGGCCCCGGTCGTGCCCGTGCCCGACAGCTGGGCGGCCACACCCGACTTCACCCCGCTGTCCACGGTGGCCGCCGTGCTGGTGCCGTCACCATCGCCGCCCCCGCAGGCGGCGGCGACCAACGCCATCGCCAGCACGGACGCGCCCAGACGCCGGTTCGGTCTCATGTGGTCCCCCTCACGGGCGTGCCGGAACCCCCCTGCACGCCATCGGTACGGTGAGGCTAGCCAGGTACGAGACATGTGTCACAGCGGGTGCGGACGCTAGGTTCCGCGGCGTGGACATCCGTGAGCTGCGCAGCGACGAGCAGGACGAGGCCGGGGCCATCGTGCGCCGGGCCTACGAGGCCGGGGGGGACTACCCCGACGACTACCTCGACGAGTTGGCGGACGTGGCCGGCCGCCCTGAGGGCACCGTCGTGCTCGTGGCCGAGGACGACGGGCGCCTCGTCGGCTGCGTGACCTACGTGGCCACGGTGACGTCGCCCTACGCCGAGTTCGACGCCGCTGACGGTGCCGGCATCCGCATGCTGGGCGTCGACCCGGCGGTGCACGGGCGCGGGGTGGGCCCGGCCCTGACCCGGGCGTGCCTGGCCCGGGCCGCCGCCGACGGCCGGGGGGTGATCGTGCTGCACACCGCGCAGACCGAGAGCAGCGCCACCCGCATGTACGACCGGCTCGGTTTCGAGCCCGCCCCCGAGCTCGATCGGACCGCCCCCGGGGTGGAGCTGACGGCCCGGTGCTACTGGCTCGACCCCGTGTCCCTCCTGGTCGACGCCCGCCACGGCCGGCGCAGCCTGGCACCCCTGGCCGATCACCTGCGGCCCGACACCCTGGCCCAGGGCTACGCCCTGCAGGACCGCCTGGCCGAACGGCTGGGCCAGGCCACGGTGGGCTGGAAGGTCGGGGCCACCAACGCCCCCGTGCAGCGGGCCCTGGGCCTGGTCGAGCCCTTTGCGGGACGGTTGCTGGCCGACCACGTGCACCGAAGCCCCGCCACCCTGGACCTGGCCCGCTACGTGCACACCCCGGCGCTCGAGTGCGAGATCGGTCTGCGCCTGGGGAACGACCTCGACCAGGGCCCCTTCACCGCGGCCTCCGTCGCCGCCGCCGTGGCCGCGGTGGTGCCCACCATCGAGATCGTCGAGACCCGCTTCGCCGACCGCTTCGCCGTCGGGCCCGCCAGCCTCATGGCCGACAACGGCGTGGCCGCCGACCTGGTGGTGGGCGACGACATCACCGACTGGCAGGACCTGGACCTGGCCACCGTGGGCCTGCGCCTGGTGGTGGACGGGACCGAGGTGGCGGCGGGCACCGGGGCCGAGGCCCTGGGCAACCCCCTCGAATCCCTGGCCTGGCTGGCCACCCACCAGCTGGCCCGGGGGGTGCCCCTGCGGGCCGGGGACCTGGTCTCGACGGGCACGTGCACCGGAGCGGTGCCCGCCGTGGCCGGCAGCGTGGCCGTCAACGACGCCGGCCCCCTGGGTCAGGTGAAGGTCACCTGGGGCTGAGCGGAGACATCGGCGCCGGCGCCAGGGCTAGGGTCGCCGGCCATGCGCGCAGTGGTGCTCGAGCAGTACGGCGGTCCCGAGGTCCTCCTCCTCAAGGACGTGCCCGATCCCGTCCCCGGTCCCGAGGAGGTGCTGGTCGACGTGGTCAGCTCGGCCCTCAACCGGGCCGACCTCCTCCAGCGCGAGGGCCACTACCCCAGCCCGCCGACCCCGGGCCTGCCCCCGGGTGCTCCCGAGATCCCCGGCCTGGAGTTCGCCGGCCGGGTGGCCGCGGTGGGGGACCGGGTGCGGGCGTGGAAGGTGGGCGACGAGGTGATGGCGGTGACCGGGGTGGCCGGCTTCGCCGAGCGCACCGTGGCCCACGAGCGCGTGCTCATGGCCGTGCCCTCGACGGTGCCGGTGGCCGACGCCGCCGCCATCCCCGAGGTGTGGATCACGGCGTGGGACGCCCTGTTCGTGCGCGGCGGTCTGACGTCGGGAGGCACCGCCCTGGTCCACGCCGGCGGGTCCGGCGTGGGCACGGCCGCCATCCAGCTGTGCCGGGCCGTGGGCGCCCAGGTCATCGTGACGTGCTCGGCCAACAAGGTCGACCGCTGCCTGGCCCTCGGTGCGCTCGCCGCCGTCGACTACCGCAGCCAGGACTACGTGTCCGTGGTGAAGGACGTGACCGGGGGACGGGGTGTGGACGTGGTGCTCGACGTGGTCGGTGGTGACTACGTGCAGCGCAACCTGGAGTGCCTGGCCCTCAAGGGCGCCCTCGTCCAGGTCGGGCTCATGGCCGGGGGCAAGGTCAGCGTCGACATCGGTGCCCTGCTGCCCAAGCGGGCGTCCATCGTGGGCACGGTCCTGCGCAGCCGGCCCCTCGAGGACAAGATCGCCGCCGCCCAGGGCTTCGCCCGCCAGGTCCTGCCCCTGTTCGGGTTCGGCGTGTGCGTTCCCATCATCGACCGGCGCTTCCCCCTGGCCGAGATCGGCGCCGCCCAGGAGCACCTGGCCGGCAACGACACGTTCGGCAAGGTGATCATCGACGTCGCCCGCTAGACGGGGGAGCGGCGTCGGCGTCAGTGGAGGAGCTGTCCCCGCAGGACGGTGACGGCCCGGCCGGCCACACCCACCCGATCAGGCCCCACCACCAGGCGAAGCTCGCCGCCTCGACGGGAGATCTGGCGGGCCGCCAGCTCGGACCGCCCCAACCTCGTCGACCACCACGGGCCCAGCACGCAGTGGGCCGAGCCGGTGACCGGGTCCTCGTCCACGCCGGCCGCAGGGGCGAAGAGGCGCGAGACGAGGTCGACCCCGCCCTCCTCGGCCGCCGCGGTCACGATCACGCCGCGCGTCGGAACCACCCTCAGGGCGGCGAAGTCGGGCTCCAGGGCCGCGACCTCGGCTTCGGAGGCCAGCTCGACGAGCACGTCCATGCGACTGCGGCCGACCGCCCTCACCTGGCCGGGGACCAGCCCCAGCGCGGCGAGCAGCCCCCCGGGGGCGTCACCGACCACGGCGGGCAACGCGGGCAGGTCGAGCTCGATCCAGTCGGGGTCCACCCGTCGTGCCGCCAGGCGCCCCGAGCGGGTGTCGAAGGCCGCCGCTGCGGTGGGCGGCAGCTGGCCCGTCTCCCACAGGACGTGGGCCGAGGCCAGGGTGGCGTGCCCACACAGGTCCACCTCCACGGCCGGGGTGAACCAGCGAAGTCCCCACGTGGCCGCAGCGGACGCCGGTACCAGGAAGGCCGTCTCCGAGAGGTTCATCTCGGCCGCCACCGCCTGCATCCACGCGTCCTCGGGCCCGGCACCGAGGGGTACCACAGCTGCGGGGTTGCCCTCGAACGCGGTGGAGGTGAAGGCGTCCACGCCGAACACCTCCACCGCGCCGAAGGGCACGCTCACCCCAGCTCGTCCTGCGGATCAGACCCGCTTGTCGAGGGCCACGTAGTCGCGGACCTCGGGGCCGGTGTAGATCTGGCGGGGCCGGGAGATGCGCTGGCCCTGCTGGAGCATCTCGTTCCAGTGGGCGCACCAACCCGACATGCGGGGGATGGCGAACATCACCGGATAGAAGTCCACGGGGAAACCCATGGCCTGGTAGATCAGGCCCGAGTAGAAGTCCACGTTCGGGTAGAGCTTGCGGCTGATGAAGTACTCGTCCGAGAGGGCGGTCTCTTCCAGCTTGAGCGCCACGTCGAGCAGCGGGTTCTTGCCGGTGACCTCGAAGACGTCGTACGCCGCCGCCTTGATGATCTTGGCTCGGGGGTCGTAGTTCTTGTACACCCGGTGACCGAAGCCCTGGAGACGGCCGGAGCCGCTCTTCACCCCGTCGAGGAAGGCCTTGACGTTGTCGACGTGCCCGATGCTGGTGAGCATGCGCACCACGGCCTCGTTGGCGCCGCCGTGGCGGGGGCCGTAGAGGCCGGCGGCGGCACCGGCCGCCGACGAATAGGGGTCGGCGTGCGACGACCCGATCACCCGCATGGCCGTCGTCGAGCAGTTCTGCTCGTGGTCGGCGTGCAGCATGAACAGGATGTCGATGGCCCGGACCAGGCGGGGGTCGGCGTCGTACTTGGGATCGCCGATCCGCCACATCATCTGCAGGAAGTTCTCCGGGAAACTGAGCTCGTTGTCCGGGTAGTTGAAGGGCAACCCGGAGAAGAACCGGTAGCAGGCCGCGGCGATCGTCGGCGTCTTCGCCACGAGCCGGACCATCTGCTTCATGCGGACGTCGGGATCTTCGACGTTCTTCGCCTCGGGGTAGAAGGTCGACAGCGCGGCGAGCGCCGAGACCAGCATTCCCATGGGGTGGGCGTCGTAGTGGAACCCGTCCAGGAACCGCTTGCGCATGTTCTCGTGGATGAAGGTGTGGTGGGTGACGTCGTACTTCCACGTCTCGAACTCCGCCGCGGTGGGGAGCTCGCCGTTGATGAGGAGGTACGCCACCTCCAGGTAGGTCGAGTGCTCGGCCAGTTGCTCGATCGGATACCCCCGGTAGCGGAGGATGCCGTTCTCGCCGTCCAGGTCCGTGATGCTCGAGTTGGTCGACGCTGTGGCACTGAAGGACGGGTCGAGGAACCAGACGCCAGGGAGGAGCTTCGCCCATTGCGCCGCGTCGACACCCCCGTTGACGATCGGTACTTCGACCGTGTTGCCACTGCGGTTGTCGGTGATGGTGATGCTGTCGGCCACCGGAGCTCCCGAGAGGTTGAAAGCCGCTGCTGGGTCGCTGGACTCCGCGCTGAGTCCGACGCGGCCGACAAGCTAGCCGGGCCCGGCCTCCGGCGCCCATGACGGCTCTGACAGGCCGCCCGCACGGGCTCCGCCAGGGCGTCGCACCAGGCTCAGAGGGGCCCGTTGTCGTGGCGCCGTCCGACCAGGTGCTCACGCTTCGTGGCCAGCTGGTCGAGGGCCGAGCACAGCACGGCCCGGGTCTCGGCGGGGTCGATGACGGCGTCCACCGACCCTCGGGCCGCAGCCACGTAGGGGTTCAGCAGCCGCTCGGCGTAATCGGCCTCGAAGCGCCGGCGCTCGTCGGGCTCGGCCCGGCGCATGAGGATGGTGGCGGCCTGACCTGCGCCCATGACGGCCAGCTCGGCGCTGGGCCAGGCCAGGTAGAGGTCGTTGCCCATGTAGCGCGAGTCCATGACGATGTAGGCCCCGCCGTAGGACTTGCGCAGCACCAGGCACAGTCGGGGAACGGTGGCCCGGGCGTAGGCGAAGGCCAGCTGGGCGCCGTGGCGGATCATGCCCCGCCACTCCAGGTCCTTGCCGGGGTAGAAGCCCGGGGTGTCGACCAGGGTGATCAGCGGCAGGTTGAAGGCGTCGCAGAAGGCCACGAAGCGCGCGCCCTTCTGGGAGGCGGCGATGTCCAGGGTGCCGGCGATGGACTGGGGCTGGCTGGCCAGCACCCCCACCGGGCGCCCACCGAGGCTGGCGAACGCGGTCAGCAGGTTGGGGGCCCAGGCGGCGCGCACCTCGAGCAGCTCGCCGTCGTCGACCACGGCCCGGACCACCGAGCGCACGTCGTAGCTGCCCGTCGACGTCGGGGGCAGCAGCTGGCCGGCCTCGGGGGTGGGACGGTCGGGAGGATCGTCGGTGGCGATGCGCAGGGGCTCGGCGTCGGCGTGGTCGGGCAGGAAGCCCAACAGGTCGGCCAACGCGTCGCGGGCGGCGTCGAGGTCGGGGACGACCAGGGTGGCCACCCCGGTGTTGCGGGCGTGCACCCCGGCCCCACCCAGGGAGGTGTTGGACACGTCCTCACCGGTGAAGTCGGCCACCATGGCCGGGCCCGAGACGAAGGCGTAGGCCCGTTCGGTCATGACGACGTGGTCGGCCAGGCCCAGCAGCAGCGCGGGCCCCGACACGGCCGGTCCGTCGGTGGCGATGAGGACGGGCACCACCCCCGAGCACGCCACCAGCTCACGGGCGGCGTGGCCCCAGCCGTGCAGGGCGGCCACCCCGGCGTTGACGTCGGCGCCCGAGGACGCGAGCAGGGCCACGAAGGGGATGCGGCGACGGCGGGCCAGTCGGGCGGCCTCGGCGATCTTCTGGCCGTCCTCGGGGAGCAGGGCGCCCTGACGGCGGTGCAGGTCAGATTCGACGAGCACGACCTCCCGGCCACCGAGCTCCTCGCAGGTGACCGAGACGCTGCCCGGTGTCCGCCGGCGGATGGCGAGGCTGGTGGGGGGAAGGGACATCGGTGTTCCGACCTCGGAGGGGGCTCCCTGGTTACGGGAGCGCGGCCGCGAGGCTTAGCACAGCTCGACCTCGGCGAAGGTGGGTCAGCGGCGTCGACTGGCCACGGTGGGCGCTCACGCCATCTCGACGCGAGGGGCGGGGTGCACGCCGGGCTGCTCGCGCCCGTTCTGGTCCACGACCTGGCAGATGACACCGTGCACGGCCCGGGCCGCGGCCGAGGGCATGCCCCGACGGCGGCGCACGATGCCCACGGTGCGGGGGGCGAGGCCGTCCACGGGGATGCGCTTCCAGCGTCGGGCGGGCTCGAGCCAGCCCGGCGCGGCGCTGGCCGGCAGCACGGCGGCACCGAAGCCCTGGAAGGCCAGGGAGGCCACCAGGCGCATGCCGTCGACCTCGGCCTTGGCCCGCAGGTGCACGCCGGCCTCCGCCGCCTCGGCGTCGAGCTCCTTGCGGTAGATGGTGCCCACCGCGGGCAGCAGCAGCTCGTGTTCGGCCAGCTGGGCCAGGGTCACGTGGTCGTAGCGGGCCAGGGGGTGCTCGGCGGGGGCGATGAGCAGGCGGTCCTCGTCGAAGAGGGGCTCGTCGATGACCTCGGGGTCACCGGTGGGCAGGTTGACGATGGCCAGGTCGAGCTCGCCTCGGGCCAGCTGGGGGAGCTGCAGGGAGGTGGTGGCGTCCACGACGACCAGGCGCACCTTGGGGTGGGCCTTGGCCAGGGCGTCGATGACCAGGGGCACGAGCCAGCGGGCCGTGGTGCCGATGACGCCGATGCGGGCCACGCCGTGGACCTCGTCGCGCAGTGAGGTGATGTCGGAGACGAGGGCGTCGAGCTCGGCGCGGATGCGGCGGGAGCGCTCGACGACGACCACACCCTCTTCGGTGATGGCGCCCCCGGCCCGGTCGACCAGGGTCACCCCCAGTTCCTTCTCCAGGCGGGCGACGTGGGTGGAGACGTTGGACTGGACCGTGTGCAGTGCCCGGGCGGCGGCCGAGAAGCTGCCGTGGTCGGCGACGGCCAGGAGGGCGGCAAGCTGACGTAGATCCATCGCTGTCCATGATGGCACGTATCGACAACAACTGTTGGACAGATCGCTCGGGCATGAGGCACACTGAGCACACAAAAGCGAGGGACAACATGCTTGACCCCCCCTCAAGTGTCCCTCGTGCTGAGCCCCGGTGAGGTTCCCCCCTCCACGCCGGATGGCTGAAGAGCCTGGCTGACCCCCCTCGGCCAGGCTCTTCGTGTTTTTGCTGTTCGACCCTGCACCGCAGGCCCGACAGCCGGTTCGGTTGCGCTCGGGTCGCCCTCAAAGCGGCGATCCGAGCCCCCAACCCCACAGCACCAGGGCCGCGGTCAGTCCGAGCACGGCGTTGCGGACCAGGTCCCGCCCCGACACCGGCCCCGCACCCGAGCTGCCGAAGCACCCACACGGCACCGTGATGCCCCGGGCCAGCCGGTCGGCCAGCAGCGCCGAGAAGGCGGTCAGGGCGACCAGGGCGGCGGCGGCACCCACGCCGGGCACGACGAGCAGCAGCAGGGCGGTGCCGGCCTCGGCCCCGATGACGCCCCGGGCCACCAGGTAGGGCCGGGCCAGGCCCAGGGCCCGGAAGGTGCGGGCCGTGGCCGGTAGGTCCCGGGACTTGGCCCGGGCCGCCCAGGCGAACACCGCGGCCAGGGCCACGGCCAGCAGGTAGGTGGCCAGCCGCACCCTCAGAGAGCGAGGTCGCCCTTGGCCAGCTGCTGGTAGATGGTGCGGCGGAGGATCTCGTTGGTCCCGTCGGCCACGTTGATGACCCGCAGGGTGTCGAAGGCCTCGGTCAGGCCCTCCTCGTTGACGAAGCCCCGGGCGCCGTGGGTCTGGATGGCCCGGTCCACGGCCCGCAGGCAGACCTCCACGGCGTAGGCCTTGGTCATGGACAGCTCCTTGACGGCCCGCTCCCCCCGGTCGAGCAACTGGGCCACGTTGAGGCCCATGAGGTGGGCGGCGTGGACCTGCATGGCCGATTCGGCCAGGGGGAAGGTCACGCCCTGGTACTCGGCGATGGGGTGGCCGAAGGCCTCACGCTGCGCGGCGTAGGCGATGGCCTTCTCCAGGGCCCAGCGGGCGTAGCCCACGGCCCGGGCCGAGTTGTAGACCCGGCCCAGGGAGACACCGAGGATGCCGATGCGCAGGCCGTCGTCGAGGGAGCCCACAAGCTGCCAGGGCTCGACCCGCACGGCGTCGAGCACGGTCTCGCCCTCGACCCCGCCGATGCTGCCGTGCATGCAGATGACCTTGTCGACGCGGAAGCCGGGGGCGTCGGTGGGGATGAGGAAGGCGGAGATGCCGCCGCGGCGCTGGGCGGCCCGCTCGGGGTCGGTCACCGCGAAGGCCACCATCCAGTCGGCGAAGGTGACGTTGGTGGTCCAGATCTTGCGGCCGGTGATGAGCCAGCCGTCGCCGTCGGCCTCGGCCCGGGTCTGCAGGGCGGCGGCGTCGGAACCGGCGCCGGGCTCGGACAGCCCGAAGCACATCGAGGTGTCGCCGGAGACCAGCCCGGGCAGCACCTCGTCCTTGGCCCGGTCGGTGATCTGCTCGAGCACGGCCGAGGGTCCGAAGGCCCAGTGGGACAGGGCGTAGGTGCCCAGCCACCCCTTGGGCCCACAGGTGCGCATGATCTGTTCCCAGGCCGCGTAGTACGCCAGGTAGCCCATGCCCCGACCACCGAGGGAGGGGGGCACGGAGAGGTTGAAGAAGCCCGCGGCCGACGCGGCCATGCGCACCTCGCGGATGAGCTGGCGGGCGGGGGCCGAGTGGCGACCGTCCTCGTCGTAGAGGCGCCGGGGGTTCTCGAGCAGGTCGGCGTGCTTGGTGTGGCGGGCCAGGACCTCGGTGTCGAGGAAGCCCTCGAGCTCGGCGAGGACGGCCTGGAGCTCGGCGGGCAGCTCGAGGGCGATGGCGGTCATGGCCGCGGACCCTACCAAGGCCCCTCGGTCCGTTCCTCGGTCCGCTCCTCAGTCCGCGACGTAGGCCCGGGCGTTCCAGGTGGTGGTGCGGACGTCGACGTCGGTGGTGGCGAAGCCGGCGGCGGTCAGCCGGGCGGCCAGGGTGGCGGGATCGACGGGGTTGTAGACGTCGCCGTCGTGCAGGTCGTGGAGGCGCTCGCTGGCCAGGCTGTCCGAGGCCACGAACACGCCACCGGGACGCAGCACCCGGGCCACCTCGGTGAAGATGGCGTCCTGGAGCTCGGCCGTGGGCACGTGGTGGAGCATGATGAACGATGCCGCCGAGGTGAAGCTGTCGTCGGGGAAGGGGAGCTGGGTGGCGTCGCCCTGGCGCACGTCGACGTTGGTGCCGGCCAGGCGCTCGGCCAGGGCGGTGGCCAGGTCCCCATCGAGCTCGACGGCGGTGACGCGGTCGACCCTGGTCCGGAACACGTCGGTCGTCTTGCCCGGTCCGGGGCCGATCTCCAGCAGGGCATCCCCGAGGTCGGCGTCGCCCAGGGCCTGGGGGATGCGCTCGTCACGCAGCATCTCCAGCCAGACGTCGCTGGTCAGGATATCCATGTGGGCCTGGTTCATGGCCCGGCACGATAGTTGTGACCCTGGTCATGCAGCCCACGGTTTTCGGGCCTGCCCGCCGGCGTCCATGTTCGACAGCCTGGAAAGGCGGAACGGGGATCCGCCGAGAACGCAAGAGAGCTGAGGGGCTAGCGGGGCGGCCAGCGGCGGGTGGTGCCGGCGTCGGGGGCGGGCTCGGTGCGGGCCCACTGGCGGCGCCAGCTCACCGTCTCGGGGCCGGTGAGCGGGGGAGAGGTGCGGGCGTGGAAGCGGCGGCGGGCCTGGTACCAGTCGGTCGCCTGCTCGTCGGCCAGGGCGGCCACGGCGGCTTCCAGTCGGGCGGCGAGCTTGCGGGAGTCCTCGCCCACCTCGGCGACCAGCGGCTCGCCGAAGGTGACGGTGGCCCGGCCCGGCTTGGGCAGGCGCTGGCCCTTGGGCCAGATGCGGTCGGTGCCCTCGACGTGGATGGGCACCACGGGCACCTCGCAGCGGATGGACAGGTAGGCGGCCCCGCCCCGGAACGGCTGGCTGTAGCCGTCGGGCGAGCGGCCGCCCTCCGGGTAGATCAGCATCGACCAGCCGTCCTCGATGAGCCGGGCGGCGTCGTCGGCCGAGCGTCGGCTGATGCGTGACCGGTCGATGGGGATGGCGTTCAGCACCAGGGCCGAGGCCGCCGCCGCCACCTGGTTGGGGAAGAAGTAGTCGGCCGCCGCAGCCACGAACAGCTCGCTCCGCCAGGGCTCGGGCAGCGTGTGCAGCAGCAGGGGGGTGTCGGCGTGGGAGTGGTGGTTGGCGGCGAAGACCACCGGCCGGTCCTGGTCCAACCCCGACAGCCGGTCCATGCCGTGGACCTCGGGCCGGGTCACGGCCACGATGGCCGGGGCCAGCACGCCGTCCTGGATGGCGCGGCGGGCGGCACGGGCCGGGCCCCGTCGGGCCCAGTCGGTGGGGTAGTCGACCCCGCTACGGGCGGGAGCGGCCTTGGGCTCGACCCCGCCGGGGACCATTGGCGCGTCGAGCACGAAGCGCAGGCCCCGCGAGAACTTGCCCATCAGGCAACCCCTCTCATGACACGTCCGCCATGAACAACGGGGGGTTGTGCAGGTGGGTGATGGTGGGCTGGCGGCCGACCACGTCGCTGGCCATCTCCAGGGCGTCGGACATGGTGGATGCGGGGTGGAAGCCCAACCGGCGCACGGCCTTGGGCTCGCCGCCGACGACGATGACCCGACCCAGGTGGGACAGGGCGTGCGAGCCCCAGTACCACATGTAGAAGGGGTGGACGCCGTGGTACGCGTGGGACGTGCGGTACAGGTGCTTGTACCACTCGTCCTCGGCGAACTGCTTCTCGTAGCGGGCCTCGATCTCCAACGGATCGGTGGTGTCGGCCAGCACCTCTTCGAAGAAGTCGATGTAGCTGGGGTGGTGCACCGGGTTGAACTCGGTGCGGCACGGGTGGCTCATGATGAGCACCCCGCCTTCACGCACGACGGGCTTGCCCCGGTAGAAGTTGAAGAAGTACCCCAGCGCCGTGCACATCACCAGGATCGGGTTCATGATCGAGTTGACGTTGTAGGGGCAGATGTAGGGCAGCCCCATGGTGACGATGTCGGTCTGGCCCTCGACGGCCACCAGCTGTTGGCGGTAGACGTGCTCGGTGGTGACCTTGTGCACGGCCTCGACGTCGCCGGCCTGGACCGAGGTCATCTCGTAGGGGGCCCGCCACGAGTGGAAGAAGGCCCGCCTGGCGTTGGGGGGCATGGGACGCAGACCGGCCTGCATGGCCGAGAAGGACGCCCGGTCCTTCAGGCTCCACTCCCACTCGCGCTTCTGCAGCACCGACAGCGGACCCGACGTGCCGAACGTGTTGTTGTTGACCGTGGTCTCGATCTGGAAGACCCGGGGACCGTTCTTCTTGATGATCTCGCCCATGCGCCAGTTCGACGAGTGCAGCTCGGACCGGTGCTGGTCCATGAACGAGCGGCTCTTGAGCATGGTGGCCACGTTGTGGTGGTGGCGCAGCGAGCGGTAACCGGCCAGGCCGGTGGCCGTGGACTTCCAACCGCCGTCCATGGCCACGAGGTTGAGGTTGACGTAGACGAGCAGGTCGGACTCGGCCGCCCGCTTGTTCATCTGCACCAGTTCGCCGTGTGGCGTCTCACCCAGGTCGACCATGCCGTCTTCGTCTTCGGCGTCGTGGTTGTAGAGCCGGCCCGAGGGGGCGAAGGCGTCGTAGACCCGGTCGCCCACGGCGTGGCGCAGTTCGGCTTCGGTCATGCGCCGGTGCAGGGCCAACGCGGCGATGATCTCGACGTCGTCCACGCCGGCCGCCGCGGCGAGGTCGAGCACGGCCTCGATGACCCGTTGGCGCACGTCGGGCGCCCGCATCTGGGGCAGGGGCAGGGAGATGTCGTCGAAGGCGATGGTCAGCTTCATGCCCGGCCGCAGCAGGGCGGGCAGGGGATCGCTGTCGAGGGGCTCGAGCAGGGCACGGCGGATGGCGGCGTCGGGGTGCTCGAGGCCGGCGTGGGGCTCGGGGGCGTAGATGACCCGGCTGCGTCCGGCGGGCAGCTTCTCCAGGCGGAAGCTCTCACCGTGGTGGAACAGGATCGGCGGCGTCGAGCCGTCGACCTCGAGCACGAATCCGGGGCGGGGTGACATCTGTGTCCTCGGTGGCAACGGGGTCCTCGGCGGCGTCGGCGCGCTCAACGACATGGCGTGCTCAATGACTGTTCGGTCATCAACAGCAGGCTCAGTGACATCAGCGGGCCGTCGACGGCCGGGCCAGGGGAAGGATCGGCTTGTGGGCTCCCGGAGCGGGCTCGAAGTCCTCCACGAGCCAGCCCCGCTTGCGGGCCAGGGCGGCCAGGCGGGTCTCGGGGTTGGTGGCCACGGGGAATCCGACCGCCTCGAGCATGGCGAGGTCACTTGTGGAGTCGGCGTAGGCCACGCCCTCGGCGGGGTCGAACCCGTGGGCGGCGGCGTAGTCGTACAGGGCCTGGGCCCGTGATTCCCCCGTGGGCGGCGAGGCCAGCAGCTCACCGGTGAACCGACCCCGGCTGTCCACGCCCATCTCGGCGCAGATCACGTCGTCGAACAACGGCCGCAACGGGGCGATGACCACGTCGAGAGCTCCGGTGATCAAGAGCGTGCGGTGGCCGGCCCGGCGGTGCTCGCGCACCCGGCGCAGCCCGGCGGGGAAGGCCCGACGCAGGATGTAGGCCGAGGCGTGCTCGTAGCTGTCGGCCAGCAGCTCGTCGGCCGGGGCGCCCTTGTAGCGCCGGTAGAACGAGCGCAGGAAGTCGCTGCGGTCCCGCTTGTCCAGCGCAGCGAGCCGGGGCCCCTCGGCCAGCAGGCCGGCCACGAAGCGGACCCGGTCCAGGCCTTCGAGGTGGCGGGACCCCAACCAGGCGTAGGACGCCACCACGTTGGAGGCGATGAGGGTGTTCTCGAGGTCGAAGGCGGCGAACTGGCGCTCGGGGGCCAGCACTTGGCGGCGCAGGCGGTCGGCCCGGTCGTCGGGCTTGTGCCGACCCGGGGTGGTGCGCACCCGGCCGTGCTCGACGACGGAGGGCAGGTGGACCTGGTGCAGGTAGGCGTCCCAGTCGATGACCCGGGGATCGAAGGCGAAGGCGGCCTTGTCGGTGTCGTCGAGGCGCTCCCAGCGCTCGAGCAGGCGGTCGACGCCATAGATGGCCTCGCACTCGGCGTAGGCGCCGTAGAGCTCGACGTAGCCCATGGCCCGCTCGGCCTGCTCACGGTTCTGCTCGAGGTCGGCGGCGAACTCGGCCATGCGCGACCGCAACGGCAGCATGGACAGGGCCTGTTCGGCCACGGTCAGCGCCTTGAGGGTGCGGTGGAGCTGGGCCTGGACCCGACCCCGGCCGGGGAAGCTCCACGGCGACACGACGATGGGCTGGCCCCGGCGGTCGTACAGGGGGTGCTCGGCGAACCAGCTCGACACCAGCTCGACCAGGCGGCGGTAGCGCAGGGGGTTGACCGACCCCGAGGCCACCTGGACGATGGCCGGGGGGCCGTCGGCGGGGGGTGGGGCGTCGGCGGCCACGGCCACGATGGCCGCTACCACCAGGTCGACAGGGATGACGTCGACGATGCCCTCGGGTACGCCGGGGAACTCCTTGAGCAGGCCCCGGGCGTAGGAGATGATCACCGGCTCGGCCATGCGGAAGCCGCGGATCCAGCCCGGGCGGGGCTCGGCCACGGCCGACTCGATGATCGAGGGGCGCAGGATGGTGACGGGCAGGGAGCCCTTCGTCTCGGCCAGCGCCTTCTCGGCCAGGGCCTTGGTGAAGGCGTAGGCGTCGGGGTAGCCCACCGACGCGGCCCGGCTGCGCCCCACCTCGACCAGGTGGTCGTCGACGTGGCGGCGCCGCAGCTGCTCGGTCTTCTCGGCCAGGAGCGGGCCACCGGCGGCGCCGAGCTCGCGGATGGCGGCCTTGCGGAACTTGGCCAACTGGCCCGGTTCCCGGCTGGCGGCGTCGGAATCGGCCCGCAGGCGGCGGGCGGCGGTGACCTCGGAGCGCCAGTCGACCTCGACGTAGAAGGGGGAGGCGTCGACCAGCTCCTCGGGAGCCGAACCGCGGCGGGAGCCGGCCACGTAGCAGGTGGACACGGCCACGAAGTGGGCCTGGCTGTCCACGGCGTGCAGGGCCTCGGCGATGCGGCTGGGGCCCAACAGGTTGACCTCGACGGCGCCATCGAGGGGGGAGTCGAAGCTGACGGTGGCGGCGGAGTGGATGACCACGTCGGCCGCGGCCAGGGCGGCCCGTCCGGCGTCGTCGAGGCCGAGGCCGTCACGGCTGACGTCCCCCCCCACCACCTCGACGCGTTCCTCGACCATGGCCAGGAACGCCTTCTCGCCACCGAGCTCGGCCTTGTGGCGGTCGAAGGCGTCGTTGCGGAAGATCTCACGCCGGGCCCGCTGGGCCGCGGTGCTGCGCCGACCGGGCCGCACGAGCAGGGTCAGGTGGCACCCGGGGGCGCTGCGGAGCAACCGTTCGACCAGGGCGGTGCCGAGGAAGCCGGTGGAGCCGGTGATGAACAGGCGCTTACCGGCCAGGCCCTCGGCGATCACGGTCGGACATTCTGGTCGAAGTGGCCCGCCGCACACGAAGAGGGCCCCGTCGGGGCGGCCCGGGACCAGCTCAGCTGCGGTCCGTGCGTCGGTGGGGCAGGCGGCGCTGCCAGCGTTCGACGGCCAGGTTGACCAGCTCGTCGATGAGGGCGGGGTAGGCCAGGCCCGAGGCCTGCCACAGCTTGGGGTACATGGAGATGGGGGTGAAGCCGGGGATGGTGTTCACCTCGTTGAGCAGGGGGCCGCGGGCCCGGCCCTCCTCCTCGAAGAAGAAGTCGACCCGGGCCATGCCCTCGGCCCGCACGGCTCGGAAGGCGTCGAGCGCCAAGCTCTGCAGCCGGGTCACGTCGGCGGGGGCCAGGGGAGCGGGGACGACGAGCTTGGCCCGTCCGTCGAGGTACTTGTCCTCGTAGTCGTAGAAGTCGGCGCCGGAGATGATCTCGCCGGGCACCGACACCCGGGGCTGGTGGTTGCCGAGCACGGCCAGCTCGATCTCGCGGCCCACGATGCCCTCTTCGATGACCACCCAGTCGTCGTAGGACAGGGCGAGCTCGAGGGCGGTGGTGAGCTCGTCGGGCCCCGCCACCCGGGACACGCCGATGGAGGAACCGAGGTTGGCGGGCTTGGTGAAGCAGGGGAAGCCCAGCTGGCTGCCCACGATGTCGATGGCGTCGGCGGGGACCCCGTCGCTGCGCCAGGCCAGCCAGTCGGCCTGGGGGATGCCCCGCTGGGCGCAGATCTCCTTGGCTGCGGCCTTGTCCATGGCCAGGGCCGAGCCCAGCACCCCTGCCCCCACGTAGGGCACCCCGGCCAGCTCGAGCAGGCCCTGCACGGTGCCGTCCTCGCCGAAGGGTCCGTGGAGCAGGGGGAGGACGACGACGGGGGGTTGGTCAGGTCGCGATGCCAGGGCCGCGGAAGGGTCGACCGCGGGACCACCCACGACCAGGCTGTCGGGGATGGCGTCGGGGCCCTCGGGCAGGGCGGCCATGGCCGCTTCCGCGGCCAACCACCGGCCGTCGCGGTCGATGCCGACCACGGTGACCTGGTAACGGGCGGGGTCGATGGCCCGCAGCACGTGGGCGGCGCTGACCCTGGAGACATCGTGCTCGGCGGAGCGACCACCGAAGAGCACCACCAGCCTGGTGCGGCCCTCAGACATGGCGCCGACCCTATCCCCCCTCAGGTCGCGGCCCGAGGATGGGGTGCCCGTGCCCCGATCGGAGCCGCCGGGCGCGCGAGGATGGCGGCGTGCGCTTCACCGTCGACGAGCTCGCGGCGGCGACGGGTGGTCGCCGGACGGGACCGCCGACGGCCGTCGCCGGCGCCACCACCGATTCCCGGGCCGTGACCCCGGGCCAGCTCTTCGTGCCCGTCGTCGGCGAGCGCGACGGCCACGACTACGTGGCCGTGGCCGTCGCCGCTGGTGCCCCCGCCTACCTGACGTCACGAGGCCCGGTGACCGGCCTCGACGCCACCGCCATCGAGGTGGACGACACCATCACCGCCCTGGCCGACGTGGGCCGGGCCGCTCGCCGGCGCCTGACCGGCCCGGTCGTCGCCATCACCGGCTCGGTGGGCAAGACGTCGGCGAAAGACCTGACGGCGGCGGTGCTGGCCACCCGGTTGCGCACGGCGGCCGCCCTGCGCTCGTTCAACAACGAGCTGGGCGTGCCCCTGACCCTGATCGAAGCGCCCGACGACAGCGAGGCCGTGGTGGTCGAGATGGGAGCCCGGGGCATCGGCCACGTGGCCCACCTGTGCACCGTGGCCCGGCCCACCGTGGGTGTGGTCACCACCGTCGGTGCCGCCCACCTCGAGCTGTTCGGATCCATCGACGACGTGGCCCGGGGCAAGGGTGAGCTGGTCGAGGCCCTGCCGGTGGATGGCACCGCCGTGCTCAACGCGGAGGATCCCCGGGTGGCGGCCATGGCCAGCCGCACGTCGGCCGCCGTGCTGCGCTACGGCCGGGATCCCGCCACCGCCGATGTCGTGGCCGAGGACGTGACCCTGGACGAGGCCCTGCGCCCCCGGTTCACCCTGTGCTCGCCCTGGGGTTCGGCCTCGGTGCGACTCGAGGTCCGGGGGCGTCACATGGTGGGCAACGCCCTGGCCGCCGCCGCCGTGGGCCTGGCGCTAGGTGTAGGGCCCGAGGCTGTGGCCCGGGGCCTGGGGGAGGCCGCCCTGTCGCCGTGGCGCATGGAGGTCGGGCCCGGAGCCGGGGGGGTCGTCGTGCTCAACGACGCCTACAACGCCAACCCCTTGTCCATGCGGGCCGCGCTCGAGGCGCTGGCCGCACTGCCGGCCGAACGTCGCATCGCCGTGCTCGGTCCCATGGCCGAGCTGGGGGAGGGCGAGGGGGCGGCCCACCAGGTCGTCGCCGAGCTGGCCGCGTCCCTGGGCGTGGTCATCGTCGCCGTGGGCAGCGACCTCTACGGCGTCGAACCCGTGGCCGACGTCGACGCCGCGGTGGCGCGATTGGCCGGGCTCGACCTGGGCCGGGGGGACGCCGTGCTGGTCAAGGCCAGCCGGGTGGCCGGCCTCGAGCGCCTGGCCGCCCGTCTGGTGGTGGTGCCCGAAGCTGTCCGCCCCATAGCCGGGGTCGGACCCGTCACCGGCAGCGCCGGGCACGGCGGAGGGGTCGGTTAGCGTGACCGCTGGACGCGGACCGGGAGCGACGCAGGCGGTGCCCACGCACTACGACACCTTGGGCGTCCCCACGGGGGCATCGTCGGACGAGATCCGACGGGCCTACCGGGCCCTGGCGCGTCGTCTGCACCCCGACCGCCACCTGCACTCCGAGCCGGCTGAGGCAGCCCGGGCCGATCGCCGCATGCGTGAGGTCAACGCGGCGTGGACGGTGCTGTCGGACAGCGGGCTGAAGGAGCGCTACGACCTCGAGCTCGCCCTGGCCCGGGCCCAGGCGGCGCGGGCCGCGTCGCAGGCTTCACGGGCCGTGCCCACGGCTCGGCCTCGGGCGGCGGCCACCACCACCCGCCCCGTGTTCGGCCACGTCGACGTGGCGCCCGGGGATGGGTTGTGGACGGCGCTGTTCCGGGTCATGCCCTGGGTGCTGGTCATCTTCGTGCTCGGCGGGATCTTCGTGTTCACCGCCTTCGCCGCCGGGCGGACCGACGACGGGACCGGGGGGTCCGACCAGCAGTTCACCCTGCCCACGGCATCGGTGGGCGACTGCGTGCGCTTCCCCGCGGGCACGTCCATGGACCTGGTCGACTGCTCCATCCCCAACGAGGGCCGCATCGTCGAGAAGGTCCCCGGCGGCCGCCCGTGCCCCCCCGGAACCTCGTCCCGCTACCTGCCCGAGGAGGGCCTGTACGCCTGCATACGCCTGTGATCGGCGGTGTCGGCTCGCACCCCGCCCGCCGGCCCGGTAGTGTGATCCAGCCCTCGGGCGCTTAGCTCAGCTGGTTAGAGCGCAGCCTTCACACGGCTGAGGTCACAGGTTCGAGTCCTGTAGCGCCCACCACGAAACACCTGGTCAGCCCCAGTGGAATGCTCCGTGACGGCTGAAGGCCGGAGTTCCGTGCCACACACGTGCCACTTCGACACGAAGATATCGACCGGCACGGATCGTCAGGCGTCAGGACCGTGCCACATCAACTGGCACGAGCCGGGGCCGCCCTCGGGGTGTCGCCGCAGCCCGCCCACCGTCTCGAGCACCTCGTTCAGGCGGTTCGACGCATCGGGATAGAGGTGGCCGTAGCGGTCGAGTACGACCGAGACCGATGTGTGTCCGGCCCGCTCGGCGCACGTGTGCGCGTTCCTCGCCAGCTACGCCGTCGAGCGCAAGGCAACCACGACTCAGCGCGCCGCCATGGCCATCGGCAAGGCGCATCGCCTGGCCGGGTTGGTGAGCCCGGTCGACCACGAGCACGTGCGTCGCACCCTTGCCGGGTTGCGTCGAACCAAGGGCATGGCGCTTCGCCAGGCGCTGCCCCTGTGCACTGACGACGTCGCTCGGTTCGTCACCGCTGCTCCCGGCGGTCTGCGCGGTGTACGGGACCGGGCGTTCCTGCTGGTGGGGTTCGTCGGCGCCTTTCGGGTCGGGGAGCTCGTCGCCCTCGACGCCGAAGACCTCGACGCCCGCACCGAAGGCATCGTCGCCCACGTCCGGCGAGCCAAGACCGACCAGGAAGGCCGAGGCCGCATCAAGCCGCTCCCGCTCGCCCCCGAGCGCATCGAGCTCTGCCCGGTGCGGGCCCTGCACGCCTGGCAGCACGCGGCAGGCATCGCGAGCGGGCCGCTCTGGCGGGGATCACCAAGGGCGGCTCCATCCGTCCAAGCCGGCTCACCAGCCGCGCCGCCCTTGACCTCATCAAAGCCCTCGCCGAGCAGGCGGGCATGCACGCCGAGCGGATCAGCCCACACTCCCTCCGAGCTGGGCACGTCACCGAGGCCAAGCGACGCGACGCCCCCGACCTCGCCGTCATGAGCCAGACCCACCACGCCCGTGCCGAGAGCCTTCTCGGCTACGTACGTGAATCAGACCCGTTCCGGCCCACCTCCGCCAAGTTCCTTGGGCTCTCGCTGCGAGCCGGTGGAGCCCGAGGCCACCCTGATCGTCATCGACTGACGTCCAGCCCGACCGGGTCGAGACGTCACCGGCGCACCAGCAGAAGGACGCCCGCCCCGCGGTGGGCGGGCGTCCTCTGGGAGAACCTGGTCTCAGCGGTTCTGGCCAGGGGCGCGCATAGAGGGGCTGCCCGTGGTCTCACGGCAGTTCGACGCGCCGGACGTCCCCATGTGCGGGCCGGGGTTGCCGCCCTCGCGGTGGTTGGACTCCTTCACGTGGTCCGTGCCGAAGTAGGAGAAGCCGGGCGAGGAGCTTTCGGTGGCAGGGGCGACGCAGTGCGCAGCCGAGGCGGTCCCGGTACCAGCTGCGAACACCGTGCCCGCTGTCAGAGCCATGACGGCGACCGTCTTTGCGATCTTCTTGAGCATGTTGCCTCCTGTATCGAGGGGGCGTCCGTGACGGACGCTGGACCTCTATGCACCGCAACGGCCGCGCGTCACAGACCGACTCCGGCGGACGCCCAGGCGGCGAGGCCCTCTTGACCCGTCCCAGATGGTTCGTGGAGACGAACGGTTCGTGGAGACGAACCGATCCGGTGACGAGGTCTGGGGCGCGTTGGGCGACCGAAGCCGGCGTGCCATCGTGCTGCGCCTCGCCGAGCGCCCCCGAGCGGTGTCCGAGCTGGCCGACAGCCTGCCGATCAGCCGGCCAGCGGTGTCCCAGCACCTGAAGGTGTTGAAAGACGCCGGCCTCGTCGCCGAGCAGTCCGTGGGCACCCGCCGGATCTACCACCTCAACGAGGCCGGCCTCTCGGCGCTGCGGGACCAGCTCGACACCTTCTGGGACCGCGCCCTCAGCGGCTTCCAGGACATCGCCAGCCAACCAGAGGAGCAGCCATGAGCCTTGCCGATGACGTCGCCGTTCGCCGTAAGGTCACCGTCGACGCGCCGATCGAGCGTGCGTTCGCCGTGTTCGTCGAGTGCTCCGGCGAGTTCAAGCCGAAGGAGCACAACATGCTCGGCGTGCCGATCGCCGAGTCGCGCTTCGAGCCGCACGTCGGTGGGCACATCTTCGACCGGGGCGAAGACGGCAGCGAATGCCGTGGGCCCGCGTGCTCGCGTACGAGCCGCCGAACCGGTTGGTCTTCAGCTGGGACATCAGCCCGTACTGGCAGCTGGAGACCGACGAGGCCAACGCCAGCGAGGTCGAGGTCCGCTTCGTGTCGGAGACCCCGACGAGGACGAGGGTCGAGCTGGAGCACGCAACCTCGATCGGCATGGCCCCGGCTGGGAAGGCGTGCGCGACGGTGTCGCCGACGAAGGGGCCTGGCCGCTGTACCTCGGTCGCTACGCCGAGGTCGTCGCCCGGGCGGCGTAGCTCGTGAAGGCCCCTGCTGAGCGGCGCTGAAGGCCTCGCTCAGCAGGGCTTCAGGGCGACGCCGACGTACATGTAGCCGAAGGGCTTGGGGCCCGTCAGGTACTGGTTGTCGAGGCGGGTCACGTCGAGGCCGGCCCCACGGACAAGCTCGTCGATGGGTCGGTCGAGGTGGCAGCCGCCGAAGAGCTTGCGTTGCAGGGGGTTGAGGCGTGCCTGCCAGCGGGCAACTCCGGGGTCGGGTGCTCGGCCGTGCTCGGCGAAGTGCAGCGCGCGCCCGGCGGCGGTGGGCTCGCGGAGCTGGTCGATCGGGCGGCCTCGCAGGGCGAGGTCGGTGGTGCGTGGCAGGACGTGCTCGGCGTAGACGCCCATCAGCGCGGCCCACGAGCGTGGTCGGCGTGAGGTGGTGGGCGGGGACCCAGGTCGAGCGCGTAGAAGAGGACCCCTTCGGTCGGGTCGGCCACGGAGGGGTCGATGCGGGTGAAGCCGAAGCTCTCGTAGAGCGCGATGGCGTGGGTCATCGTGGGCAGCGTGTTGAGCACGAGGCGTTCCACGTCGCGGTCGCGGGCCTCGTCGATGAGGCGGGTCACGAGCCGGCGCCCGAGGCCGCTGGTGCGCCCGTCGGGCTTGACGAACAGGCGGCGGATCTCGGCGGTGAAAGGTCCGAGCGGGCGCAGGCCGACGCCGCCCACGGGCGCGCCGGACAGCCGGGCGATCAGGAGCAGGCCCGGTTCTGCGTAGAACGATCGGAGCTGCACGAGCTCCGTGTCCATGTCATCGAATCAAGCGCACACGTGGGCCTCGTCGGCGAAGGCGACCACGGCACGCTGGTACTCGCCGAACAGGCGACGCATCGCCGCGAGGTCGGTCGGTGAGCGGGCCAGCTCGATCTGGGGTTCATGCATGGGTGCTGATCGTAGGAGCACCCATGACGACGCCCCCCGTAAGCTCGGCGCTGACGAGGGGGGACCTGATGACGTCGCAGACCGCTCAGCGCCCGCTGCTCATCGGGGCCACAGCTGCTGACCCTGCCAACGTCGTGATCTTCTGGAACGCGCTGCGCCGCTGGTTCGTCGAGCACGGGATGCCCGTCGACTACGCCCTGTTCTCCACGTACGACGCGCTGTGCGGAGCTCTGCTCGACGGCATGGTCGACGTGGCGTGGAACGCGCCGATGGCGCACGCCCAGAGCCTGCTGGCCAGTGGCGGAGCGTGCCAGACGTTGGCCATGCGCGACACCGATCAGGACGTCGCCACCGTCATCATCGCCCTCACCAGCTCGGGCATCACCGAGGTGGACGACCTGCGGGGCCGCACGGTCGCGGTCGGGGTGCCGACCTCGACCGAGCTGCGCCTCATCCCCGCCCACCAGCTGCGCGCCCAGGGCTTCGACCTCGAGGCGGACTGCACCCACGCCGACATCGAGCCACGCGCCTACTCGAACGGGCAGCGCTGGATCGACGACTTCCTCATCTTCGACGCCGTCAGGGACGGGCGGGCCGACGCCGGCGTCATCTTCGAGCCGTGGCTCGTCCACCTGACCCGCAAGCGGGGCCTCACTCCCGAGGAGGTGACGGTGGTGTGGCGCAGCGAGCCGTTCTGCCACTGCGCGTTCACCGCCCGCCCCGGCCTGCCGGGCGAGACCTCCGACCGCTTCGTCGAGCTGCTCACCGCCATGGACCCCGACGACCCCGCCGTGGCCGAGATGATGCGCCTGGAGCACCTCACCAAGTGGCTCCCCGCGACCGACGACGGCTGGAACGGCGTCATCGACGCCATCCGAGCCGGCCGGCTCGAAGGCGCCACCTTCACCTGACGATGCCACCCCAACCCCAACGAGGAGCGTGCGCATGAGCCAAGACGTCACCGTCGACGCCGAAGCCCTCCGGGCCGAGGTCCGCGACAAGTACCGGGAGGTCGCCGTGCACCCCGACGGCGAGTTCCACTTCCACACCGGGCGGCCCCTCGCCGCCCGCCTGGGCTACGACGCCGCCATCGTCGACGCCCTCCCCGACCGGGCGGTGGAGTCCTTCGCCGGGGTCGCCGACCCGTTCAGCCTCCGCGATCTCCAGCCCGGCGAACGGGTCCTCGACGTCGGATCGGGGGCCGGGTTCGACAGCTTCGTCGCTGCCGCCATGGTCGGCCCCGAGGGCCAGGTCATCGGGGTCGACATGACCGAGGAGATGCTGGCCAAGGCCCGTGCCACAGCCACCGAGCTGGGCCTTGACCAGGTCAGCTTCCGGGAGGGCCTGGCCGAGCGGGTGCCCGTCGAGGACGGCTGGGCCGATGTCGTCATCTCCAACGGGGTGTTCAACCTGTGCCCCGACAAGGAGGCGGTGTTCCGTGAGGTGTGGCGGGTGCTGCGCCCCGGCGGGTACCTGCAGTTCGCCGACATCGCCAACGGCAACCCCGTCCCCGCGGAGGCGATGCGCCAGATCGACCTGTGGACCGGTTGAATCGCCGGGGGCCTGCCGTGTGCAGGCTGGATCCAGATGCTCACCGACCTCGGCTTCACCGCCGTCGCCATGGGGTCACCGGTGGACACCTTCGGCGGCGCCCACGGTGAACCCAACGCCCGCACCTTCGACGTGCAGGGCTACCCGTTCATCGCCCGCAAGCCCGCCGGGTCGGGCGCCGGCCAAGATCAACGGGCGTGAGCACCGACCCGCGCGAGCACTGGGAGACGGTGTGGACCGACCGGGCACCTGACCAGCTGAGCTGGCACCAGGACGACGCCCAGCGCTCCTTCACCCTCATCACCGCCAGCCTGGGCCGCCCCGACGACGCCATCATCGACGTCGGCGGCGGCGACTCCCCCCTCGCCGGCGATCTCCTGCGCTACGGCTTCGCTGATCTCACCGTGCTCGACATCTCCCAAGCGGCCCTCGACCAAGGCCGCCGCCGGTTTGGCCCCTTCGCCGAGGCCGTCACGTGGGTGGCCGCTGACGTCACCACCTACCAACCCGAGCGCACCTACCAGCTGTGGCACGACCGGGCCGTGTTCCACTTCCTCACCAGCGAAGCCGACCAACAGCGCTACGTCCGCACCGCAGCCGAGACCGTGGCCCCGCACGGGTGGCTCATCATCGCCACCTTCGCCCTCGACGGGCCCGAGCAGTGCAGCGGGCTGCCCGTCCAACGTCACTGCGCCGAGTCGCTCACCGACGCGCTCGCACCGGCCTTCACCCCCGTCGAGTTCACCACCGAGCAGCACACCGCCCCCACCGGCGCCAACCAGAGCTTCCTCTATGGCCGGTTCCGCCGGAGCTAGCCCGACGCTCTCCTCCCCGCTGCAACCCGCACGAGGAGGAGACCACGTGGTCCAGACCGGTACAGCGCCTCGCTACGCTATCTGCGTGGATGCACAGATACACAGAGACCGGGCCGACGTCACCGAGCCGACCACCTCCGAGGTCGACGCTGCCGTCGCCGCCCTGAAGCTGCTGGCGGATGGGACACGGCTGCGGATCGTGTGGAACCTGCTCCACGGTGAGCACAGCGTGAACGACCTGGCCGCACATCTCGCCATGGCGCCGGCTGCGATCTCCCACCACCTGGCCAAGCTGCGCCTCGCCGGCGTGGTGCGCACCCGGCGGGACGGGAACCGGATCTTCTACGCCGCCCATGACCACCACATCGAAGCGCTCGTCGCCGAGGCGCTGCGCCACGTCGATCACCTGCCCCACGACGACCCCGCATGAGCGGCCACCACGAACACGACGAGGCCCACGAGCACGAGCACGCCGGTGGGGTGCTCGCAGCCATGCGCAGCCTGATCGCTCCGCACAGCCACGACCATGCCGCCGCCATCGACACCGCCACAGCTGATCGCGAAGGCATGCGGGCGCTGACCATCAGCTTCGTCGTGCTCGGCGTCACCGCCGTCGCCCAGCTCGGTGTCGTCGCCGTCTCCGGGTCGGTGGCCTTGCTCGCCGACACCATCCACAACTTCTCCGACGCGCTGACCGCCATCCCTCTCGCCGTCGCGTTCTGGCTCGGACGGCGCCCACCCAACCGCCGCTACACCTACGGCTACGGGCGAGCCGAGGACCTCGCCGGGATCTTCATCGTGGCCATGATCGCCCTGTCCGCCGCCGTCGCCGGCTGGGAAGCCGTGCGCCGCCTCCTCGACCCCCAGCCCCTCCACCAGGCCGGCTGGGTCGCCGTCGCCGGGCTCGTCGGGTTCATCGGCAACGAGCTCGTGGCCGGCTACCGCATCCGAGTCGGGCGGCGCATCGGCTCAGCCGCCCTCGTCGCCGACGGACTCCATGCCCGCACCGACGGGCTCACCTCCCTCGCCGTGCTCGGCGCCGCCCTCGCCGCCCTTGCCGGCTGGGATCTGGCCGACCCTCTCATCGGGCTGCTCATCAGCGTCGCCATCATCAACGTGCTCCGCGTCGCCGCCCGCGACATCTACCGGCGGCTCATGGACCAGGTCGACCCTGCCCTCGTCGAGCGCATCGAGCACCAGCTCCACCACGTCGAAGGCATCAGCAGCGTCGGCCGCGTCCGGGTCCGCTGGGTTGGCCACGAGCTCCACGCCGACGCCGACGTAGCCATGCGCGGGGACCTCGCGCTCGACGCCACCCGCCCGATCCTCGATGCCGCTCGCACCCGGCTGACCGCCCGCATCCCCCGCCTCACCGACGTCGTCCTCCACGCCACGCCCGCCACGAGCGGCTCGTGATGGGTCTCGACGTCACTCGGGTACCGCGTCGACGCTTGACACCTGACCCGGTTCGGCTGCGAACCTCGACGCCGCTCTCGCCCACACAGGCCTCGTCGACGTCACCGACCTCGATTGGTGGCCCACGTTCCCTGCGCTCCAGCCGCCCAGATCGGACCAACCGGCTCTATGACGTCTACCGGGCCCGCCTCGAAGACTCCACGCTCACCTATCGGCACCCGACGTCGTCGCGTACTCGCCGCCGCTGCGGTCACCTTCCTCGCCCTGGCCACGCTCGCCGTCGTCGCGACCCGGCGCGACGAGCCCAGCGCTCAACGGGGGCACGCACAGGTGCATCGGGACCTGTGCGACGCGCTCCGCACCGGTGACCCCGCGGCTGCGGCCGCTTCGTTCACGCGTCGCATCCACACCCCGCTGCACGAGCTCGCCGCCAACGCCGAGACCGTCGATCGGGCCGCGACCGCACGACTGCTCGAAGCGAAGCAGCGCGTCGAGGCGGACCTCGAAGGAGGCGACCAAACCGGGGCGCTCCGCGACCTCGCCGTCCTCGAACCTCTGGTGCGCGACGCGCTCAGCGCCACCGGGATCAGCACAACCCCGTGCCGGGAGCCAAGCTCGTGAGCATGCGACCCCTCCTCCTCGCCACCGTGGCCGTTGCCGGGCTCGCCGTCGCATGCAGCTCAGGCAGCGAGGGCGCCGATGCGGACGCGCTCGCAGCGCACGTCGCGAGCTACGACGTCGCCGCCAGCGGCCCGCAGCGCTTCCTACTCGGGCTCACCACCGCCGACCAGGGCCTGGTAGTTGGCGGGACCATCGAGCTGCGCTTCCGCAACCTGGGCGACGGCTCCGCCGAAGACACGCCGCTCTCCGAGCCCATCACTGCCGGGTTCATCCCCCTCGGTGATGAGCCGCCACCCGCCAGCGGTGAACCCCACGCCGCTGGGGTCGGCGAGACGAACGGGGTCTACGAGGCCCAGGGCGTCACCTTCGCTGAGCCCGGCGTGTGGGAGGTGACCACGACCGTCCACCTCGGTGACGATGAGGCCACCGCCACCGGGGCGTTCAACGTCGTGCCCACCCACGAGGTCCCCGCTGCCGGGGAGCCAGCACCCCGCTCGGCCAACCCCGTCACCGGTGCCGTTGGCGTCGACCCGCTCGCCATCGACTCGCGTGCCGACGATGGGGTCATCCCTGACCCGCTCCTCCACGACGTCACCATCGCTGACGCCATCGCCGCTGGGCGCCCGACCGTGGTGGTCATCTCCACCCCCGTGTACTGCGTCAGCCGGTTCTGCGGGCCCATCACCGACGTCGTCGACCGCCTCGCCCAGGCCTACGCGCCGAGGGCGAGCTTCGTGCACCTGGAGGTGTGGGAGGACTTCGAGGCGAACAAGCTCAACCCGGCGGCCGCTGAGTGGGTGGTCACCAGCGACGGTGGCGCCGAACCGTGGGTGTTCCTCGTCGACGGCGCCGGCACGATCGTGCGCCGATGGGACAACGTCACCAACGGCGCTGACCTCGAAGCGGCACTCGTCGACCAGCTCAACAGCACCGGCTGAGGTCCCAGTGAGCTCCGGCCGTGCTTGGGCCACGACGGAGCACTCATCGGTGAGCCGTCGGGGACGCGCTGCGCGTCGAGGGGAACGGCGCTCCGCCATGGGAAGCCCCCCGGTCATGACCCACATCACCGCCGGCCTCGTCCATGCGAACGACCACGCTTGGTGCGCCTCACCAGCCAGGACGAGCGGACCAGCAGTCCCGCCACAGCCTCCTCCCACGGCAGCGAGCCTGGAAGCCATCAGCCTCATTGCCGCTGTCGGCATGGGCCCGGCTGCCGCCATCGTTGAGCTGAGCGGATACGGGCCCGCCGCTGCCCCGCCACGGCGAGAAGTGCCACATAACGTCCTTTCTGTTGCGCTGGGGGAGTGGCGGTCACACCGTGGTGAGGGAGGTCCCAGCGCTCATCGCGTCGTGCGCTCGGTGCTACGACGTCGACAGCCGAGCCATGGGCTTGGGGGTAGGTCGGCGAAGCGGTCTTGTCTACGCTTCGTCGATGAGGACAGAGCCAGCCGAGCTCCCGTTGGACGAACGGTTGTGCCTGGCGCTGCACCTCGCGTCGCGGGCGATGAGTGCTCGGTACCGGCCCCTGCTGGAGCCGCTCGGGTTGACCTACCCGCAGTACCTCGTGATGGTGGTGCTGAGGGAGGACGGGTCGTGTGCAGTGGGGCACGTCGCCAGTCGCATCGGGCTGGCAGGCGCAGATCCCTGCGCTCACCGCTGCCGGCTACCGGGTGATCGCGTACGACCGCCGAGGCTTCGGGCACAGCGACAAGCCGCGTGGCGGCTACGACTACGACACCCTCGCTGAGGACCTCGAAGGCCTCCTCAGCAGGCTCGATGCGCGCGACGTGACCCTCGTCGGGTTCTCCATGGGCGGCGGTGAGGTCGCCCGCTACATCACCGAGTTCGGCGAGGACCGGTTGCGCAGCGTCGTGTTCGCGTCGGCGGTGCCGCCCTACATGCTCCACGGCGATGACAACCCCGACGGGCCGCTCACCAAGACCGAGGCGGCGAAGATGACCGCCCAGCTCACTGCGGACAGCGACAAGTTCTTCGACCAGTTCACCACCGGCTTCTTCTCTGTCGGTGGCGTGCTGAAGGTCAGCGAGCAGCAGCGCCAGGACGCCATCGTGCTCTGCCAGCAGGCCAGCAAGAAGGCCGCGCTCAAGTGCATGAGCTCCTTCGGCACCGAAGACTTCCGCGACGACCTCAAGGGGGTCACCGTGCCAACCCTCGTGCTGCACGGCAACGGAGACGCCACCGTCCCCTTCGAGGGATCCGGTTCCCGCACCCACGCAGCCATCGCGCACAGCCAACTCGTCGTGCTCGACGGCGCCCCTCATGGGTGCAACGTGAGCCACGCCGATCAGTTCGCCGAAGCGCTGCTCACCTTCCTGGCCAGCTGACGACAGCCGTCGCCTCGTACGGCGCCTCAGCTTCCCCCGTCGAAAGCATCACCCCCCGACGAGAAGCGCCACCAGCTCCTACGTGCACGGCGTGGCGGCCGGTCGCCCCGACGGGGTCGACGAGCAAGGTAAGGGGGCGGGTCGGCTTCGAGGGGGGTCAGCCGCCGGCGAGGGGCGGGACCACACGAACTTCGAGGGCTCTTCGAAACCCAGAACTCGCGCGGATTGGATCTGCGTCGATTGCGAGGAGCCCCCACCCCTGTTCTCACCGAATCGCACCTGACCGACGCGCGGCGCAAGCTGCTCGGCCTGGGTCTCGGCGTAGCGGATCGAAGCCAGGCGGACCTATCGTCGGCATCCGCCCGCTGCGGTACCCGGACGGGGCAACGGTCGGCGCCACGGCACGGGCCCGAAGCGCTGCAAGAAGCGGATGTCGACGATGCCGATCTCCGCTCGTCCCGGCGGATCGGTCTGTGACGCGCGGCTGTTGCGGTGCATAGAGGTGCACGTTGGCGTCCGCCTCGACCGCCTGGGGCTCGCTACGTGATGCCGACCTTGTCGATCAAAGGACTTCATGCGAACCTCGCTGAAACGCACTCTCTTCGCCGGCGCCGCTTCCGGCTTGATGCTCGTCTCGCTCACCGGCACAGCTGCGGCCTGGGGCGGCTCCTACGACGGCCGTGACGGTAAGCAGGGCCAGGCCAGCTCGTACATCAACCCGGACACGGGCGCGGCGACGGCCAACCCCGACGTCGACCCAGGGTCGAGCTGCTTCGCTCCCGACCAGTACGACATGCAGGCCTTCTCACCGGCTGGGACCGTGACGAAGAACGTCCACAACGACGCCTGCTTCGTGGGGCGCGACGGGCAGAAGCTCGACGGGCCCGCCTCGTTCGAGTCCCGGGGCGTCGGCTACATCAACGCCTGCCCCGACCCCGACGGTGCCGGGCCGAAGGTCGCTGTCCTGAGCGACCGCAACGGTGACGGCCGCAACGACCTGTGCTTCCAGAGCGGCTACCAGCAGAAGGGCACGGCCGGTGATCTGGAGTTCCACGCCCGCCTGAACAACAACACCGCCATGGCCGGCACCCAGTACGTCACCTGGTGCTCGGACAGCGATCGGGACGGCTGCAGCGACGAGTGGAACAAGTCGAGCATCCGCATCGACTGGAGCGCCGACGGCACCGCCCGCTTCAGCGATGGTGGCTACGACCGCAGCTCCTCCTACCGCTAACCCCGTCGGGAACGCAGCGGAGCGCAACACGGCGCTCGACCGGGCCCGGCCGTCCATTCGACGGCCGGGCCCGTGGCGTAGCAACCTCATCGGCGTTCGTCCGACAGCATCTCCGGTCCCGTAGAGGGAACAAGGGTGACAGGTCGCCTGTCAGCCGATCGGTAGGGGAGGCGAAGACCCTGAGAGCATCGACAGGAGCCGGCGCGCAGGCCCATCTCGACGAGCGTGGGCTGCGGGCCCTCGTGCAGCGAGCGGCCCAAGCCGACCCCGACGCTTGGGAGCTGCTCTACCGCCGGGGCTACAGCCGTCTCTTCGCTTACGCCCGGCGGCGGCTGAGCTCGGACTCCGCCGCCGAGGACGCCGTCAGCGAGACCATGCTCAGAGCACTCGATCGCATCGCGATGTTCACCTGGCGGGGCGCAGGCTTCGACGCCTGGCTCTACGGCATCCTCCGCAACGTCATCCTTGAGTCTTACCGTCGCGACGGGCGAGCCCAGCCCGTCGCGACGGTGCCTGAGCAGGTCGACGTCCACGAGTGTGGTCCCCTCGATGGTCTCGTGCGGCGAGACCAGGACGCCCAGCTCCGCGCTGCGTTCGACCGCCTCTCTGCCGGTGACCAAGAGGTGCTCGAGCTCCGGGTCGTGGCTGGACTCAGCGCGGACGGGGTGGCCGAGGCCATCGGTCGAGGAGTGGGCGCCGTGCGCATGGCTCAGTCCCGTGCCCTGCAACGCCTGCGGGGCCACTACGAGGCGGTCGACCATGCCGACGACTGATGACGAGGTCTTCCGCCGGCTCATCGTCGCGCTCGACCCCGGAGACCGCCAGCCCACGGCAGACCGGATCGCCGCCCTCCGCGCTGCCGCAGCTGACCACGCCAGGGCCGGGACCCTCGTCCGCAGCACTCCTCGCCGGGTGGGCCTGCTCGCCGCCGTGGTCGCCGCGGCAGCCGCTGTTGTGGTCGCCGCCTTTGCGCTCGGCGGAGCCGTGCTCGACGAGGGCGAGCATCCCGAGAACCTTCTCGCCGGGGGTGTTGTCGAGTTCGACGTGACCCTCGTCGCCGCCGACGGTCAGGCCACGGCGACCGCTGCAGGGGTCCTCACAGGGATCGGCCGCATCGTCCAGCTGCGCACCGACGAGCTCCCGATCCTGCCCAAAGGCGAGTTCTACGAGCTGTGGTTCGTCGGCCCCGGCGACACCGGGCCCTCCCCCAACCGCATCTCCGCAGGCACCTTCCACCCCGACGAGAAGGGCCGATCACACGTCGACCTCACCGCGGCAGTGAACCCCCAGCTCTACCCGCAGATCAGCATCACCGCCGAACCGGGAGACGGCAACCCAGCACCGACCGGCCCGGAAGTGCTCCGTGGCGACATCACTCCCAAACGATGACCGAACGAACCGAGCGCGTGTCTGAGGTAGGGGTTCGCGCGTGACTGAGGTAGGGGTTCGTAGCCCAGGCTCAGGATCTATCCGTGGAGAGGCAGGCGGCGACCGCGTAGGTGGCGTGGCGCTCGAGGCTGTGTCGGCTGCTGTCCTAGCGGCGATTGACTCCGCCCGGGTGGTGACTTGCCCATGAGTGGTGGGGACGCACTCTGCTGGAGCTCATGCCCGTTCGTGACTTCCGGTTGCTCAGCCGATTCGGGCAACAGCCGGAACGGGACCTGGTCCAAGACGTCATCACGGACATCGGCCCCGTCGAAGTGGACGTGCCCCGGGACCGGGCGGGGACCTTCGAGCCGGTGATCGTGGCCAAGCGGCAGCGCCGGTTGGGCGGGGTCGACCAGATGGTGCTGTCGCTGTCCGCGAAGGGTCTCACCCACGGCGAGATCAGCGCCCACCTGGAGGAGATCTACGGGGCGAAGGTGTCCAAAGAGACCGTCACCCGGATCACGGACCGGGTGATCGAGACGATGACGGAATGGCAGAACCGGCCCCTCGACCGGGTCTACCCCGTGGTGTTCATCGACGCGATCCACGTCAAGATCCGCGAGGGTCAGGTCGCGAACCGGCCGGTCTACCTGGCCGTGGGCGTCACCGTGGACGGCGAACGGGACATCTTGGGCTTGTGGGTCGGCGACGGCGGCGAAGGCGCCAAGTACTGGCATCACGTCCTCACCGAGATCAAGAACCGGGGCACCGGCGACGTGTGCATCGTGGTCTGCGACGGTCTCACCGGCCTCCCCGACGCCGTCGCCGCGGTCTGGCCCCGGGCCATCGTGCAGACCTGCATCGTCCACCTGTTGCGCAACAGCTTCCGCTACGCGTCACGGCGGGACTGGCCCGCCATCGCGAAGGACCTCAAACCGGTCTACACCGCGCCGACCGAAGCGGCGGCGCTCGAGCGCCTCGCCGAGTTCGCGGAACGCTGGGAGGCCCGGTACCCCGCGATCGTCAAGCTGTGGGAGAACGCGTGGGCCGAGTTCGTCCCCTTCCTCAGCTTCGACCCCGAAGTC
>JBBSLP010000042.1:0-52862 GCA_038255145.1 Acidimicrobiales bacterium | reverse complement strand
TGCAAGGCCCGGGGGGGGGGAGCCGTTGGGATGAGCCCGAGGAGACAGCGATGAGCAGCACCGACACAACGACCATCACCGTGGCCGGCATGACCTGCGGGCACTGCGCCGGCTCCGTGCGCAACGAGCTCTCGAAGCTCGACGGGGTCGACGACGTGGACGTCGACCTGGGCGCCGGTCAGGTGACGCTGCGCACGAGTGCACCGGTCGATCCGGACGCCGTGCGGGCCGCCGTGGAAGAGGCGGGCTACGGGGTGACGCGATGACGAGATGACGAGATGACCCACGAGACGAACCAGACGAGCGGTGAGAACGCAACCGCGGTGGTGGCGCTCGACCCGGGGGGCACGTCGGAGCCCTCCCGGCAGCGGCCACCGGCGCCGCCGGAGCGGGACAGCTCCGGCGGGGCCGCCGCCCTCTACACTCGCGGCCGTACCTGCTGCGCATGCTCTGGAGGTGTGGTGGCCGATCGTCGACCGGTCGGGTCCCTCGAAGCCGAGGTCCTCGGCGTGCTCTGGCACCGTGATGAACCCCTGACGCCGGCAAAGGTCCTCGACGAGCTCGGCGCTGACCTCGCCTACAACACCATCCTCACGATCCTGCAGCGCCTCTGGCAGAAGGGGATCGTCGGCCGCACCCGGGTCGGTCGAGCTCACACCTACCACCCGCTCTGCACCGAAGCGGAGTACGCCGCCCGGCACATGCAGGCGGCGCTCATCAAGAGCCGCGACAGAGCGGCCGCGCTTCACCAGTTCGTCGATGGGCTCTCCAGCAGTGACGCAGCCGTGCTTCGCGACCTCATGCGGCAGGCCGCCGCCAAGTGATCTGGCGGCTGTTGCTGCCGATGGTCGTCGCGCTCACGGCGGGAGGCGGCACCCGGGTCATCCAGGAGCGGCTGCGCCCGCGCCTCGGAGCCTTCGTGCTGACGGCGATCTGCCTCTTCTGCGCCTTGTCCGTGCTCTGGGCGACAGCTGCGCTCGCCTTCGGCTACCTCGTCGAGCTGCCCGCACTGGCCGAACGAGTGGGCTGGTGCCGTGAGCTGCTCGGCACCCATGACCGGGTGCCGCCGCCGCTCGGCATCGCCGCCCTCCTGGCGCTTCCTCTGATGTTGTGCCGGGCCGTGCGCGCCCACCGTCGGCACCGAGCCTTCCTTGGCGGCTCCGTGCCGGTCGGCGGCGTCGAGGTCCTGGCATGCGACGAGCCGATCGCCTACGCGGTACCCGGCCGTCCCGGCCACATCGTCGTGTCGGTCGGCATGCTCGCCGAGCTCGACCACGACGAGCGTGCCGTGCTGTTCGCCCACGAGCAGGCGCACCTCGACCACCGCCACGACCGGTTCGTCGGGGTCGCCTCGGCCGCGGCCGCGGCGGTGCCCGTCCTTCAGCCCTTGCTCCGCCAGGTGCGCTACGCCACCGAACGCTGGGCCGACGAGGTGGCCGCGCGGCGGCTCGGTGACCGGCGCCTCGTGGCGCGGGCGATCGCGCGAGCCGCTTTGGCCAGCCATGACGCCGCCAGTCCGGCGTTCGCCCTCGCCGGCTTGGGCGTGCCGGACCGTGTGCGGGCGCTGCTCGACGATCCGTGCCGCCGGCGTCGGTCCACGGCCGCAGCCCTGCCACTCGGCCTAGCCGCGCTCGTGGCCAGCTTTGCGGGCTCAACGGTGCAGCTGCACCACCTCGTGAGCTACGCCCTCCACATCTGCAGCGGCTGATCGCCCGGCAGTCCGTCACCTCGCCAACCGGTGTGCAGCGGCCGCCACCGGCGAAGCGACACCTCCTACGCGCTGTCGTTTGTTACCGTTCCGCGACCATGCGGCCCCGATCATCCCTGCGGCCCCTACGCGCCTTCCTGCTGACACTCGCAGCATCACTTGTCGTCCTCGGCGCAACGGCCGCTCCCGCGTTCGCCCACAACAGCTTCGAGAGCAGCGATCCGAGCGACGGCGCCCAGCTGGCGGCCGCGCCACCATCGATCGCCTTCCGCTTCGTCGCGGCAACGCCCCTCGACACCGTCCAGGTCGACCTCATCGACGACACCGGCGCCCGGCAGCAGCTGACCGAGCTGCGCCACGGCAGCAGTGACCGCGAGGTGATCGCCGCGGTGCCAACGGCGCCCACCGGTGCGCTGACAGCCCGCTGGCGCCTGGTCGGCGAGGACGGCCACGTCGTCTCCGGACGAGTCGGGTTCACGGTCAGCACCGCCGGGCCCGCCACGGCCGCCTCGCCCGCCTCGCCCACGACTATCCCGGTGTTGGGAGCGCCCGACGCGGCGCCAGTCCCGGACCAGGCGCCGGGGGAGGTGAGCGGGCAGGCCGGCGACCCGTTCAGCACCCCAGGCGCACTGCGTTGGCTGCTCCGCCTCGGCGCCTTCGCCGCTCTGGTCCTGGCGGCGGGCGTCCTGCTCACGGTCGGCCACCTGTGGCCGGCGGCTGCCCAGCTCCCCCTCGTCGGACACCTGGCCCGCGGGGCCATCGGGGCGCTCGTGCTCACCACGGCAGGCCAGCTTCTGGTCCTCGCCAGCGACATCTCCGGCGAGGCGCCGCTCGAGGCCTGGGGTGGTCTACGTGCCGCGATCGGGACCGATGCCGGCGGTGCGCTGCTCGTGCGGCTCGTGGTGATCGGACTGGTGGCGGCGGTGCTGTTCGTCGGCCGCGTACCTGCCGATCAGGTGCGCTGGATGATCGCCGCTGGCGGTCTCGGCCTCACGCTCATCACGTGGGCCTACGCCGGCCACGCCCGCTCCATGCGCTGGCCGTGGCTCGGCGTCCCCCTGGACGTGGTGCACTACGCCGCGGCGGCGGCCTGGATGGGCGGCCTGATCATGATGGTGGCGGTGGTCTGCCGTCGGGCCGAGCCCGAGGCGATGGTGGTGGCGGTGCAGCGCTTCGCCGCGCTCGCCGGGATCGCCGTGCTCGTCGTGGTCGCCAGCGGCATCCTCCAAGCGGTCCGGCTGGTCGGTGGTCCGAGTGGCCTGCTCAACACCGGTCACGGTCGGCTGCTGGCCTTCAAGCTCTTCCCGCTCGGGGCGATGCTGTACGTCGCCGACGTCAACCGCCGCCGCGTCGACCGCCGCTTCCGCAGCGTCACCGAGGCCATCCAGCCGGCACGGGTAGCTCTGCGACGGGCCATGACGACCGAGTCTGCGCTCGGAGCCGGCATCCTCATGGTCACCGCCGCCCTGGTGGTCACCCCGCCGGCGACCAGCGCGAAACCCAGTTCAGGGGCGTCGGTGGCTGCGGCGCCGGAAGCAGCTGGCCCGGCTGGCTTCGATCGGGCTCTGCAGGGACCTCAGGGATCGATCCAGCTGCAGGTCGACACGCCAACGGCCGGGCAGAGGAGCGCTGTCCGCGTCGTCCCGCTGGATGGCCATCCGAGCAGCATCGTCCTCGAAGCCCGGCCACCCGTCGGCACGGGCGCCACCTCTGAGATCGTGCTGCAGCCCGCCGGCTCAGCGTTCGTCGGCGCACTCGAGCTCGCCGCGCCGGGCGGCTGGAGGCTCGCCGTCGTGCTCGACGGCGATCGCAGCCAGCCGTTCGTCGCCACCTTGCCTGTCAGCGCCGACTAACCTCCTACTCCCTGTAGGACATGACGACCAAGGAGCTTCATGCGACGCCTGCTCATCGCGTTCACAGCTGCCAGCGCACTCGCCCTCGGGGCCTGTGGCGGGGGAGACAACGACTCGACCGCTGCGCCCGCCACCACCGCCGCCGTGGCCGCCGCCGGCGCGAACGAGGCCGACGTCAGCTTCGCCCAGGGGATGATCCCGCATCACGAACAGGCGGTGGAGATGGCCGAGCTCGCCCTCGACCCCGTCGCACGGGCCAGCGCCCCCGTAAAGGACCTGGCGACGCGGATCAAGCAGGCCCAGGATCCCGAGATCCGCCAGCTCCGCACCTGGCTGCAGGCATGGGGCCAGGACGAGATGGACATGTCCGGCAACATGGCCGGTCACAGCATGGGCGGCATGATGTCGGCTGACGACATGGCGGCCCTGGAGTCCGCCAGCGGACCGACGTTCGACCAGCAGTGGCTCGAGATGATGATCGAGCACCACGAGGGTGCGGTCGACATGGCCAGGACCCAGCAGGCCGACGGCGCGAGCGCCGAAGCCAAGACCATGGCCGGCCAGATCATCACCGCCCAGCAGGCAGAGATCGAAGAGATGAACCTGCTGGTGCAGGGGTGACCCCCGCTCTGGTCGGGCCTCATGGCGACCACGATGGCCCAGCCGCTCACAAGGACCTAGCGCCACCGCCAGCCCCGGCTCGGAGCCGGCCCGCCGATCACGGCGATGACGGCCAACCTCCCGTCTTCGCTAGCCCTTGGCGGCGATCTGGGTGGCCCGGTCCAGGGTGACCTGGAAGATCCGGGCCGTGGCCGCGTCGATCATCATGCCGTTGAGGGCCGCGGCGCCGTCGCCCCGGGCTTCGGCGGCCCGGACGGCGTCGATGGCCTCGGTGGCCTTGGTGACCTCGTCGGCCGTCGGCGCGAACACCTCGTTGGCGATCTCGATCTGGGAGGGATGGATGCACCACTTGCCCACGGCACCGAGCGTCGTCGCCCACAGGCTCTCGCGCCGGTAGGCGTCACCGTTGCGGAAGTTGGCGAACGGGCCGTCGATGGCGTCGATCCCCGCCGCCCGGCAGGCCACGATCATGCGGTTGCGGGCGTAGTGCCACATGTCTCCGGGATAGCGGTCCCCATCGGACCCGCCTCCGATGTGACCAGCCCGGATGCCCTGGCTGGCCGACAGGTCACCCACGCCCAGGATCAGCGCCTCGAGCCGGTCCGAACACCTCGCGATGTCCTCCACGCAGGCCAACGCCTCGGTCTCCTCCACCAGGGCCTCGAGACCGATGCGGTGGGGCAGGCGCAGCTTGGCCTCGAGCTGGGCCACGAGCGTCTCCACGAACCAGATGTCCCTCGGCGCCTTCACCTTGGGGATGATGATCACGTCGAGGTTGGCCCCGGCCTGGGTGACGACGTCGATGATGTCGTCGTGGCACCACGTGGTGTGGGTGCCGTTGATGCGCACGGCCCGCACCCGGTTGCCCCAGTCCAGCGTGTTCAGCCCCTCGATCACCGGGCCCCGGGCGGCTTCCTTCTCTGTCGGCGCCACCGCGTCCTCGAGGTCGAGGAACACCAGGTCGGCGTCGGATCCCGCCGCCTTGGCGATCATCTTGGGCGACGTGCCCGGTACCGACAGCTCGGAGCGGCGGAGGCGGTTGGGGCGGGTGGTGGACATCAGGGCGGAGGCATCAGCCATGGCAGTCACATCCTCTTCTTGGGCTGGGGCACCAGGTCGTCGGGCCGGGTCAGGCCCACCTCGGCCAGGAGCTCGTCGGTGTGCTCGCCCAGCAGCGGCGGTCGGCGGTAGATGCCGGCGGGCGTCTCGGTCAGCTTGATGGGCGACCCGGGCAGGGCGATGTCGCCGCCCGACCCCGGGTGGGGCACGTCGACGAGCATGTTGCGCACGGCCACGTGGGGATCCTCGAAGATCTCCGGCGCCGTGTTCACCGGCCCCACCGGGACCTTGCCGGCGAGCACGGCCACGATCTCGGCCTTGGTGCGGGTGCGGGTCCACGCCGTGACCTGCCCGCGCACGAAGGGAGCGTTGCGCACCCGCTCCCGGTTGGTCGTGCACCGGGGATCGAGGGCCAGGTCGGGCAGGCCGATCAGGTCGCAGAGCAACGGCCAGTGGCGCTCGGTCGGCGCGGCGATGGCGCAGTAGCCGTCGGCCGCCTCGAACAGGTCGAAGGGGCACAGGGCGGGGTGGCCGTTGCCCGCCGGCCGGGTGACCATGCCCGTGTACGAATACCGGTAGACGAGCTGCTCGGACAGGGCGAGCACAGCGTCGTACATGGACACGTCGAGGAACTGGCCGGGCAGGCCCCGCTGCACCCCCAACAGGGCCGCACACACGCCCAGTGCAGCCACGGTGGCCGGGTAGATGTCCCCGATGGGAGGCCCGATCTTGAGGGTGCGCCCGTCCTCGGTGCCGGTCATGCCCACGGCCCCGCCCATGGCCTGGGCCACCACGTCGTAGGCGGGCCAGTCCTCGTAGGGCGAGGTGCCCGTACGGGGGTCACCGAAGCCGCGGATGGCGGCGTAGACCAGCTTGGGGTTCACCTCGCGCAGGACCTCGTAGCCCAGGTCAAGCCGTTCCATGACCCCGGCCCGGCTGTTCTCGACCACGGCGTCGGCCCTGCCCACCAACGCCCGCAGCGCCTCCTTGCCGAAGGGGGTGGTCAGGTCGAGGATGACCGAGCGCTTGTTGCGGTTGATGGAGGCGAAGTAGCCCCCGTAGTGCTGCTCGGTGTCCTCGAGGGCGAAGGGACCGGTGAAGCGGGTCATGTCGCCGGAGACGGGTTCGACCTTGACCACGTCGGCGCCCAGGTCGGCCAGCAACATGGTGCAGAAGGGACCGGCCAGGGCCTGGGTCAGGTCGACGATGCGGAGGCCCTGCAGCGGCCCGGTGGGGCCGGCGGCCATGATCCCTCTCGGTGTGGGCGGGTCGGCAGCACCGGTCAACGGTCCGCCCAGTGCGACCACTTCTTGATCAGGGCGATGCGCTCACCCTCGAAGACGACCTTCTCGTCACCACCGCCGGCGGGCGTCTTGGTGCCCCAGTGCTTGAAGCGCACGATGCCGGCGTCGTCGCGGTCGGGGCTGTCGTCGGCCTCGAGCACCTCGGTGTAGGCCCAGATGGTGTCGCCGTGGAACACCGGGGAGACGAAGCGCAGCTTGTCGAGGCCCAGCTCGCAGAGGGCGTTCTCCACGCAGTCCTGGGAGGCGAGGCCGATGGCCATCGAGCCGGTGACCAGGCCGAACACCAGGCGCTGGCCCCACGGGCTGCGCACCATGGCTGCCTCGTTGAAGTGGCTGTGGGCCGTGTTCATGACCAGGTTGGTGATGATCTGGTTGTCGAACTCGCCCACGGTCTTGCCCCGGGTGTGGCGGATCTTGCGCCCCACGGGGAAGTCCTCGAAGTAGTTGCCCGTCCCCGTGTAGCTGGCGAGGCTGCGGCCCCCGGTGCCCGTGGTCTCCGTCACAGGCCGGGACCCTAGCCTCGCCCCGTCCCCGGCTGCCCGGGAACTCGCCGCCCCCTCTCGGTCCCGCCGTTGCGCGACATGGGTGACAGGTGCGGGGGCGCACGATCGACGGCCGCCGACCGTGGCCGTGCGGGCCGACTCTGTGCGCGCTGGAGCCCACGGGCGGGCGCGAACGCGCCCAGAACGGGCTGATGGGACGGGACTCGGCGTGGGGAGAGGGCCGGCAGGGACGACGGATCGGCCCGGCAGGCCACCTCCAGCTGCAATTCGAGATGCGGAACCGACTGGAGAGTGCCGCGCCCGGCGGGATCGTCGGCAAAGGATCGGCCGGGAGCGGGCCATCGGCCAGCCGGAGGTTCAGCCCAGGGGGCTCCGGGGCAGCAGACGATCGGCGATGATCTTCATCTGGATCTGGCTGGTGCCCTCGAAGATGGTGGTCAGCCGGGCATCGCGCCAGTGGCGCTCGACGGCCCGTTCGGTGGTGTAGCCGTTGCCCCCGTGGACCTGGATGCCGTCACCCGTCACCCTCACCGCCATCTCGGTGGCGATGAGCTTGCACATGGCCGCCTCCCGCTCGCACGGGTAGCCGTCGTCCACCATCTGGGCCACCTGGTGGTAGAAGGCCCGGCACGCCTCGACCTGGGCCGCCATCTCGGCGATCTTGAAGCGGATGGCCTGGAAGTCGCTGATGGGGTGCTCGAACTGCACCCGCTCCTGGGTGTAGGCGATGCAGTCCTCGACGGCGGCGCGGGCCAGGCCCACGGCCCGGGCCGCGGTGTGCACCCGGGCCACGTTCAGCCCTTGTTCGACGGCCTTGAAGGCCCGTCCCTCACCCCCGGCCATGGAGTAGGCGGGCTTCTCGGCGGCACCACCGGCGGGCGCCGGCGGCTTGGCCCCCAGCAGGTCGGACTTGGGCACCTTCACGCCGTTGAAGTGCAGGTTGAAGGTGAGGAAGCCGTGGTAGCCGATCTTGTCGATCTCCTCCCCGGTCAACCCGTCGGGGAACGACCCCCGCTCCTTGACCAGTAGCAACGTGGACAGACCCCGGCTGCGGGACTCACCCGGCTCGGGGTCACGGGTGCGGCACAGCACCTGGATGAAGTCGGCCCGCAGGGCGTTGCCGCACCAGCGCTTCTCGCCGTGCAGCTCCCAGTGGTCGCCCTTGTCCACGGCCCGGGTCGACACGCTGGCCAGGTCGGACCCGGCGTTGGGCTCGGACAGGGCGGCGGCGCCGATCCAGCGGCCCTGCACCTGGCGGGCCAGCAGCTCGGCCCGGCGGGCGGGGTCGGTGACGCCGGTGCCCATGCCGTTGGCCCGGGCGATGATCGACGCGGCCGACATCCACGCCCGGGCCAGCTCCTCGGAGATGAGGCAGTACTCGAACACGCCCAGGCCCAGGCCGCCGTGCTCCTTCGACGTCATGATGCCGAAGTAGCCCCGATCGGCCAGCTGCTGGAGGAACTCGTCGGGGAACTCGCCCTTGACCTTGTCGAGGCGGTTGGCCAGGGGCAGCACCACGTCCATGGCGAACTGGCGGGCCTCGGCCGCAAGCTCGAGCCGCTCGGGGGTCAGGTAGCGGGTCTCGCCGGTGCGCGCCGTGTCGGTGGGGGCTGTGTTGGTAGGAGACTCGGTGGCGGTCACGGCCGGGGCCCGCCGCGCTTGGCCGACAGGTTGGTGCGGGTGTAGCTGAGCACCAGCTCGTCGCGCTGGTTGGTCACCTCGGTTTGCCAGGTCACGATGCCCTCCTTGGGCCGCGAGGCCGACTCCCGGGTGGCGAGCACCGTGGAGCGGCAGCTGATGGTGTCCTCGGGGTACACGGGCTGGTGGAACTGGCAGTCGTTGACGCCCAGGAAGGGCCCGCCGGCCTCGGACAGGTCCTCGACGGACATGCCCACGGCGGTGCACAGCACGAGCATGGGGTTGACCGCTTCACGGGGGTGGTCGAGGGCCCGGGCGTACTCGGCGTTGAAGTACAGCGGGTTGAAGTGCAGCATCGTGGCCGAGAACAGCGAGTTGTCCCCGGCGTTGATGGTGCGGCCCCAGTGGTGGTCCAGCACCTGGCCTTCGGTGAAGTCCTCGTACTGGTTGCCCTTGGGCGCCGGCTCGAAGTCCAGCGGATCGAACGTGCTCACCTGCGGGCCACCCCCTGGCTGTGGACGTCCGTGGCCCCGGGGCGTGCGACCCCGGTCACGGTCAGGACCCGCACGGTAGCCTCCTGGCCGGACCCGACGTGGAGGCGCGCCGCCGCTGCGGCACCCCCGTCGACGAGGTCCAGGGGGAAGGGGACCCGCGCCATGGGGATCACGTCAGAGCTGGCCGCCGAGGCCCGGGCCACCCGTTGGGACGACCTGCCGCCCGACGTGCAGCAGGTGGCCCGCCAGTGCCTGCTCGACTGGCTGGGCTGCACCATCGCCGGCTCCCAGGAACCCCTGGCCGCCATCCTGCGCACCGAGGTGGCCGGGGCCGACGCCGCCGGCCAGGCCACCCTCATCGGCTCAGGTGGACGCACCGGCGCCTTGACCGCGGCCCTGGTCAACGGGGCCGTGGGCCACGCCCTCGACTTCGACGACACCCACGCCACCATGTCCGGCCACCCCACCGTCCCCGTGCTCCCCGCCGCCCTGGCCGTGGCCGAGCGCGACGGCCGTTCCGGCACCGAACTGCTGGCCGCCCTGGTGGCGGGCATCGAGCTCGAGTGCCGGCTGGGCGCCCTCATGGCCGTGCCCCACTACCGGGTGGGTTGGCACGCCACCGCCACCTTCGGCACGTTCGGCGCCGCCGCGGCCGCCGCCCACCTCCTCGACCTCGACCCCCAGCAGTGGGGTTGCGCCCTGGGCCTGGCCGGAAGCCAGGCCGCGGGGGTCAAGTCGAACTTCGGGACCATGACCAAGCCCTTCCACGCCGGGCGGGCCGCCCAGTCCGGGCTCCTCGCCGCGCTGCTGGCCCGCGGTGGCTACACGGCCAACCCCGACATCGTCGAGGTGGCTCAGGGCTTCGCCGCGGTGGCCGGGGGCGGCAAGGCGCTCGACGTCGGTCGGCTCGACGCCTGGAAGGGCCGGTGGGCGGTGCGCGAGACCCTGTTCAAGTACCACGCCGCCTGCTACCTGACCCACGCCTCCATCAACGCGGTGGCCACCCTGGCCCGTGACGAGCCCTTCGACGTGGCCCAGGTCGAAGCCGTCGAGATCCGCATCGAGCCCGGGGCCCTCGACGTGTGCAACATCGCCGAGCCCCGCACCGGGCTGGAGGGCAAGTTCTCGCTGCGGGCCACCGCGGCCATGACCCTCCTCGGTGACGACATGGCCGACCTGGCCACCTACAGCGACCGCCGGGTCACCGACTCGGCCGTGGTCGCGCTGCGGGACCGGGTCCAGGTGGTGGGCGACCCGGCCGAACCCCCCATGCACGCCACGGTGGCCCTGCGCCTGCGTGACGGCGGTGAGCGGCGCCGGTCGGTCGACACCAACGTGCCGGCCGAGGACCTCGACTGGCAGGAAGGCCTGCTCCAGGCCAAGTTCGTGGGCCTGGTCCGCCCCGTCCTCGGCGAGGCCGCGGCCACCGAGCTCGTCGACCGGGTGGCCACCGTGACCAGCGCCTCCGACCTGACCGACCTCATCCGCCTCGCCAGCGCCGGCTGATCGTCGAGACCGTCCAACGGCTCCGTCACCCGCCTCGGGTCCGACGGTTCGACTGCCGGCTGACCGTTGCGTGCTGGCGCCCGTAGCGGCGATTCGACGGCGATTCGCCTGAACGGGCCACCCGAACCTGCCTCGACCCAGGGTCGGATGGCGGGCGGGGTCGACGGGGCTCAGGACCGGCGGTCGGAGATGAGCCAGGAGGCGGCGGCGCTGGTGCCCGCGGCGGTGAGGACGGCGAGGTAGCCCCCGACGAGGGCGCCGGCGACGATGGGTGCGGTGGGGAGGGCCATGGCGTCCGACCCTAGCCAGGGACGCGGCACCGCCCGACCGGCGGGCCGGTCGGGCGGTGCGCTCACCACGGACGGGGATCAGTGGCGGGAGGGAGCCACCCGGGGGTCGGGTCCCCGGGTGCTGTCCGCTGTCGCTCTGGTCGTCGGGTCAGCCCACCGATTCGAGCACGGTGGTGGCCAGGGAGCGGTGCGACCGGCGGTGGTCGCTGTCTTTGTTCATCTCGGACACCTCGGACGTGCCCTCGACGCGCCGGATCATGAGGATCTCCGCAGTCTTCACGGAGAACAGCCTCGTGCTCCAGGAATCGACCACCTCACGCAGCCCTTCGGTGCGGAAGAACGTGGTCATCTGGCCTTCCTGCTGATAGGCGTCGGCCCCAGCCACCTCTTCGATGGTGCGGTCCTTCATCGTTACGACGTAACACGACGACAACGGTGACATGCTCGACCTCCTGCTGCCTTCCCCCGTCGTGTTGCAACGTACGACGGGTGCCCTGTGAGGAGGAAGAGGGACAACCCTGGGTCTTTCCTGTGGATGAGGGGGGTCCTTCGTCCCCAGCCAACCCCAGTCATCCACAGGCACCCACAGCTACGCCTGCGTAGCGCTCAGCCGGCCATGGCCGTGTCGCGGGCCCAGCGGTAGTCGGCCTTGCCCGACGGCGAGCGCTGCACGTGCTCGACGAAGACGACGGCCTTGGGCAGCTTGTAGCGGGCCACGTGCTCGGACGCCGTGGCCACGATGGCATCGGGATCAGGGGCCTCGCCCGGCCGCAGGGCGACCACGGCCACCACCTCCTGGCCCCAGCGCTCGGACGGGCGACCGACCACGACCACGTCGGCCACCGACCCGTGGGCCTTGACCGCGGCCTCGACCTCTTCGGCGAAGATCTTCTCCCCGCCCGAGTTGATGGTCACCGAGTCGCGGCCCAGCAGCTCGAGGGCGCCGTCGGGGCGGTAGCGGACCCGGTCCCCGGGCACGGAGTAGCGCACGCCGTCCACGGTGGGGAAGGTGCGGGCCGTCTTCTCGGGGTCGCCCAGGTAGCCCCGGGGCACCCGACCGGCCACGGCCAGCCAGCCGACCTCGTCGTCCTCGGGCGTGAGCACCCGGTCCATGTCCCCCGACAGCACGGCGCTGGCCTTGTCGGGGGCGAAGGACGAGCCTGTGCCCTGCTGCATGGCCTGGCGCCCCGCTTCGGAGGAGCCGAGCACGTCGACCACGGTGACGCCGGCGATGAGCTCGGTGAAGGCCACCTTGTGCACGGGGGAGAGCACGGCGCCGCCGGTGAGCAGGTGGCGCAGCGAACCCAGCTCGTAGGGGTGCTCCGAGCGCAGCTCGTCGAGCAGGGGTCGGGCGAAGGCGTCGCCCACGATCTGCAGGGCGGTGACCCGCTCGCGCTCGCACGTCGACCACACGTCGGCCGCGTCGAGGCGGTCGACGACGGACTGCACGATCACCGTGCCCCCCGAGGCCCACGCCGAGATGGCGTTCCAGTGGGCGGCACCGTGCATGAAGGGGGCGCAGGGCAGGGTGCGCAACCCCCCCTTGGTGGCGGCCGCGGCCAGGTCGTCGTAGGACTGCCAGTCCCCACCGCCCCGGGGTCGAACCCCCAGGGCGGCGACCAGGAAGTCGGCCTGGCGCCACAGGACACCCTTGGGCATGCCCGTGGTGCCCCCGGTGTAGAGGATGTAGAGGTCGTCACCGGACCAGCTCTCGGCCAGGCCCTCGGGCAGGGTGGGCGACGCCTCGGCCAGGGCCTCCTCGTACCAGCGGGCCCCGGGCAGCAGGGGCAGGTCCGAGTCGTCGGCCACCTGCAGCACCAGGCGCACGTCGTCGAGGTCGTCGAGCACCTCGGCCAGGGTGGGGGTGAAGCGGGAGTGGACGACGACGGCCCGCACCCCGGCGTCGCGCAACACGTAGCGCAGCTCTTCGGCCACGTAGCGGTAGTTGATGTTGACGGGGCCCACCCGGGCCTTGAAGGCCCCGATCATCGCTTCCGGGTACTCGTTGCCGTTGAGCAGGTACAGGGCCACGTGGTCCTGGCCCGACTCCGAGCCGTCGAGGTCGGCGGGGTCGCGGTGCCACGACAGTCCGGCGTCGAGCAGCACGTTGGCGAACCGACGGGTGCGGTCGGCGAAGTCGGCCCAGGTCAGGCGCCGGTCGCGGAACACGAGGCACTCGCGTTCGGGGACGACGGCGGCCACGGCCTCGGAGATGGCGGCGATGTTCAGCTCCATGCGGGGCCGACCGTAGCCCGTGGCGCCGTGGCGTTCAGCGGCCCCGGCGGCTGGGTGACACCGAGGCCACCGCACTGGCCGTGCCCACCGCGGCGGCCACCACGGGCGCGATGGCGGGGTCGCTGACCTCGGTGGCCAGGTCGACGACCAGGTCGACAGGCGGTGGATCGGGTTGGCCGGGCGCGATGACCCCCTCGTCCACCAGGTGCTCGAGGCCCGACCAGGCCAGGCCGTCGGCCAGCTCGACCAGCCGCGACGCCTCCATGGCCGGGTCCGACAACCAGTCCAGGGTCACCGCTTCGAGCAGGCCCATCAGGCCCGTCACCACCACGTGGGCCTCGACCGAGTCGCCCCACACCTGGCCCAGGCGGGCGTAGCGCTCCTTGCGGGCCCGTTGCACCTCGGGGTGGCGGGTGGCGGCCAGCATGGCCAGGGTCTGCCAGCCCCGGGCGTGGGCCCGGGCGAAGCTGACGTAGCGCTCGACGGCGTCGTGCAGGCGCTGGCGCGCCGGCAGCGGACCCACCAGGGCCCGGCCGATCTCCTCGTCGAGCTCGCTGAGGAGTTGCTCGTACACGGCGGCCATGAGGCCGCCGCGGTCGCCGAAGTAGTTGTAGACGAGTGCCCGGGACACCCCCGCCTCGGCGGCGATCTCCTCGAAGGTCACCGCGGCGGGATCACGGCCCTCGAAGACCCGCACCGCCGCTTCGACGATCGTCGCCCGTCGTTGGTCCGGCGACAACCTCGTCCGAGCCCCTGGTCTGCGCCCCATTCGCCCCCCTCTACTGGCGACCACGCCATCAAGTCGGCCATCACGTCAGCCATCGGTCCGACCGTCGGTCCGGCCATCACGTAGGCCATCAGTTCGCTGTCGATCCTGCGCCTGCGCCCGAGACCGCCACCTGGGCCTGGGGCAGGCCCCGACGCAGGTTGATCTCCAGGGCCTCGGCGTTCTCGGGTGTGCCCACCGGGTACCAGCACGCGTAGACGTGACCGGGCGCCACCCCGGCTCGCAGCGGCGGTTCCTCGGTGTGGCAGCGTTCCTGGGCGTAGGGGCAGCGGGGGGCGAAGTTGCACCCCGGCGGGGGAGCCACCAGGTCCGGGGGCCGTCCGCCGATCACCCGCAGCCGGGTGTGGCTGCGGTCCTCGAGGCGGGGGATCGACCGCAGCAGCGCCTCGGTGTAGGGCATCTTCATGTCCGAGAACAGCACCCGGGTGGGCGCCTTCTCGACGATCTTGCCCGCGTACATGACGGCGATCTCGTCGGTGCGCCCGGCCACGACGCCGAGGTCGTGGGTGACCAGGACCATGGCCATGTGGCGGGCGTCCTGCTGGGACTGCAGCAGGTCGAGGATCTGGGCCTGCACGGTGACATCGAGGGCGGTGGTGGCCTCGTCGGCGAAGAGCAGTCGGGGCCCGCACGACAGGGCGATGGCGATGGTGACCCGCTGGCGCATGCCCCCCGAGAGCTGGTGGGGGTACTCGTCGAGGCGCCGGGCCGGCTCGGGGATGCCGACGTCGCCGAGGAGCTGCAGGGCGGTGGCCCGCGCCTCGGATCGCGACAGCCCCAGGTGGCGGTCGAGGCTCTCGGTGATCTGGCGGCCGACCTTCATGACCGGGTTGAGCGAGGTCATGGGGTCCTGGAACACCATGGCCATCTCCGTGCCCCAGTAGCGGCGCATCCCGGCCTCGGAGACCCCGGTGAGCTCGACGCCCTCGTAGAGGATCTGGCCGTGGGTGACCACGTTGCGTCGGGGCACCAGGCGCATGAGTGACCGGCTGAGCACGCTCTTGCCGCAGCCCGACTCGCCCACCAGGCCCAGGGTGCGCCCTCGCTCGAGGGACAGCGAGACGCCGTCCACGGCCTTGACCGTGCCCCGGGGGGTGCGGAACCACGTGCGCAGGTCGTGCACGTCGAGGAGGCGACCGTCGGGCGCGTGGGTCGGCGTGGTGGGCGATGCGTGCTTCGTCCTCCCCGTCACACGACCTCCCCCCGGCCCCGGTGGACCCCCTCCGGGGGCTGGCCCCCGGGTGGATGCCGTCCCGGACCTCTGTGACATAAGACACAAGTTGCGCCCGTACGGTAGGCAGTCCACTGGCACGGTGTCAACCGCATCCCTGAGGTGTTGTCGGTTTCAGGGAATGTGACGGTAGGCACACCGCGGCCACGGGAAGTGGTACGAAGGGCGCCAGGAGCGGGGTGGCACCTGTCGCCCTGCCTGATGCCAGGCAAGGGGGTCCCGGCATGAGCTATGAGCAGGGACGCGATGAGCAGGGACGCGGTGAGCAGGGGTGCACCGAGCAGGGATGCGGTGACGGGGCCGGGCGGGGGCCGGGGCTGGTCACCGGTGCGGGTCAGGTCGGAGGGCGACAACTGGGGACCGGCTCACGTCGGGGCAGGGTGGCCATGGCCCTGCTGTTGGCGCTGGCCCTGGTCGCCGCCGCGTGCGGCAGCAGTGACGACGACGAGTCCTCCGAAGGCACCTCGGGCACCGACGTCGCCAGTGAGGAGCTCGGGGGCAGCGACGACCGGGCCGGCAACGACGACGCCGTCGACGGCGGCACCCTCGTCTACGGCATCGAGGCCGATTCGGCCAACCCCTGGGTCCACTACGCCACCTCGTGCGCCGTCTCGTGCCGGGAGATCTTCCGGGCCATCAGCGACCCGCTGTTCATCCCCACCCAACAGCCCGGCGGCGTGGCCGAGGCCCAACCCTTCCTGCTGAAGTCGGCCGAGCCCTCGGCCGACTTCAAGACGTGGACCTTCACCGCCCGCGACGGCATCACCTTCCACGACGGGACGCCCTTCGACGGTGAGGCCATCCGCTACAACCTCGACGTGTGTCGCTTCTCGGGGCTGACGGGTCCGGCCTTTGCCCACATCGACACGGTGGTGGCGTCGGGCCCGACGGCCACGGTCACCCTGAAGATGGCCGATGTGGCCCTGCCCTTCCTCCTGCGCGACGAGGTGTGCGGGATGATGTTCTCGCCCAAGTGGATGCGCACGCTGGAATCGAACCCGTTGCGCAAGCTCGATCCCACCCGGGTCGACCCTCCCACGGGCAACCAGGCCGCCCCCGTGGGGCTCGGTGCGTTCAAGTTCGTCAGCTACAGCCCCGGCAACGGCAACAGCTTCGTGGCCGAGAAGAACCCCGGCTACTGGCGCAAGGCCGAAGGCCTGCCCCACCTCGACCGCGTCGAGTTCGTGGTGGCGGTGGACATCCAGAGCCGCTCCAACGGCCTGCGCTCGGGCCAGTTCAACATCATCCACACGGCCAACAGCGACGAGAGCGCCTCGTTGGCCGACGACGGTGGCTTCACCGTCCTGCGAGCCGACGACTTCGCCGAGTCGGCCCACACCATGCTCAACGTGGCCGAGGGGACCAACCCCACGTACGCCGCGCTCTCGGGCAAGGACGGACCATGGACCCCACGGGCGCCAACGCCGACTCGCCGCTGCTCGACGTGCACTGCCGACGGGCCCTGGCCCACGCCACCGACCGCCAGCGCGTGGTCGACGAGCGTGAGGCGGGCCTGACCCAGTCGGCCAACGGACCCTTCGCCCCCGGCTCGTTGGGCTACGTCGAGGACAACGGCTACCCGGAGTACGACCCCGACAAGGCCAACGAGGAGATGGACACCTGCCTGTCCGAGGTGGGTGGGGAGTCGATCACCTTCACGTTCAACACCACGAACGACCCCTTCAACGTCGAGACGAACCAGCTGATCATCTCGATGTGGACCGAGATCTTCGGCAACCGCATCAAGACGACGGTGTCCCCCGTCGAGCAGGGCCAGTACATCGGGTTGGCCCTGGTGGGGAACTTCGACGCCTTCGCCTGGCGCAACTTCGGTGCCGTGGATCCCGACGAGCTCTTCTACTGGTGGAGCTCGGCCACGTCGTCGCCCATCGGGACGCTGGCGCTGAACTTCGGCCGCTTCCAGGACAAGACCATCGACGACAACATGCTGAAGATGCGCACGAGCCCCGACATCGATGACCGCAAGGCCGGCGCTCAGGCCGTGAACAAGGCCTTCGGCGACCAGGTGTACAACCTGTGGTTGTACTGGACGATGTGGACCATCGCTGCGGATCCGAAGGTGCGCAACATCACCAACCTGCCGCTCCCGGAAGGCATCGACGGGCCCAACGTGCCCATCATCGGCGGCAAGCACCACGTGGCCCAGATCTGGTGCGAGGGCGGGGACTGCGGCTCCTGACCGTGCCGGGTGACCGGTGGCGGGCCGTCGTTGACGGTCCGCCACCCCGGCTCTAGTTTGCACCCGCGAGTGTGACCCGGGTCACAACTCAGACGCCGACACGGACGCGGTGACCGCTCCGGGAGGGGGAAGGCGTGACGTTCCTGCGTACGCACTCCGGCTTGGTGGCCGTGGCCGCCATCGCCGTGCTGCTGGTGGCCGGACCCGTGTTCGACCTGCCGTTGGCCCTGGTGCTGCTGGGGGCCCTGGCCATCGGTGTGCTCGCCGCGGCCCGCTCCAACGGCACCTACGTGTGGCGCAAGCTCATCGCCCTGGTGCCCATCCTCCTGGCCGTCACCTTCTTCACCTTCTGCCTGACCAGCCTGCTCCCCGGGGACCCGGCGGTGAACATCCTGGGACCGGGGGCCACCCCGGACGCCGTGGCCGAGCTGCGCCAGAACCTGCACCTCGACGATCCCCTGCTCAGCCGCTACTTCCGCTGGCTGGGCAACGCCGCCACCGGTGACCTGGGCACCTCGCCCTTCCAGAACACGGCCGTGTCCACCACCATCGGCAAGTCCCTGCCCGTGTCCCTGCAGCTCATGGCCTACGCCCAGGTCCTCGCCCTGGCGCTGGCCCTGCCCCTGGGGGTCCTGGCCGCGTGGAAGGCCGAGAGCCGCACCGACCGGGCCATCTCGGTGTTCTCGTCCTTCTTCCTGTCCATGCCCGGCTACGTGCTGGCGCCGCTGTTGATACTGCTGTTCTCGGTCGGCGTGTTCGAGTGGTTGCCCGCGGCCCGCTACGTGCCCTTCGGTCAGGACCCGGTGCAGCACTTCGAGCACATGGTGCTGCCCGTGATCGCCCTGGCCATGGCCCAGGTGGCGGTGTACACCCGGCTGCTGCGCACCGACATGCTGGCCACGCTGCGGGAGGAGTACATCAACGTGGCCAAGGCCAAAGGCCTGTCCAACCGTCGCATCCTGTTCGTGCACGCGCTGCGACCATCGAGCTTCTCGTTGCTGACGGTGCTGGGCATCAACATCGGTTTCCTCATCGGCAGCGCCCTGATCATCGAGACCATCTTCACCCTGCCCGGCCTCGGCACCCAGATCGCCACCGCCGTCTTCCAACGCGACTACCTGATCATCCAGGGCGCCGTCGTCGTCGTGGCCGTGGGCTACGTGTTCGCCAACTTCATCGTCGACCTGCTCTACGCCGTACTCGACCCGAGGGTGCGCCATGCCCGAGCCATCGCCTAGCCGTGCCGCCTTCGGGCGGACACAGCCGGACCTGCCGATGACGGGGGACCACGCCGACTTCTTCGACGTGGAGCCGGGGATGACCCCACTCGTCGACGGCCTCGGACACGACCTCGAGCCCGTGTCCGATCCCGCCGAACCGCCCCGCTTCGTGCGCAAGCGCTGGGGCGTGGCCTTCTGGCTGGCTGGCACCTGGCTGGTGCTGCTCGTCTTCGCCGCCGTGTTCGCCAACGTGCTGCCGCTGGCCGACCCCAACGCCACGTTCCGGGGGCTGTCCCGTCAGGGACCCTCGCTCGAGCACTGGTTCGGCGGCGACAACATCGGCAAGGACATCTTCTCCCGGTGCATCTACGGGGCCCGCAAGTCCCTGGCCGTGGGGGTGTTCGCCTATGCCGGCGCGCTGATCATCGGGGGCTCGTTGGGGCTGGTGGCGGGCTACTACCGCAACCGCGTCGAGTCCACCATCACCGGGGCCCTCGACGTGATGCTGGCCTTCCCGCCCCTGGTGCTGCTCATCGCCATCGCCGCCTTCCTGGGCAACAGCACCCGCAACCTGGTCCTGGCCCTGACGATCCTGGCCACCCCCAACGTGGCCCGCATCATCCGGGCCCTGGTGCTGACCTTCCGGGAGCGTGAGTTCGTGCTCGCGGCGCGGGCCCTGGGCACCCGCAACATGCGGGTGATGATCCGCGACATCCTGCCCAACGTGTTGCCCACGGTGGGCGCCTTCGCCCTCATCGGGGTGGCCAACCTCATCGTGGCCGAGGGCGCCCTGGCCTTCGTGGGGGCATCGGACCCCAACCAGGCCAGCTGGGGCGTGATGATCAACCAGGGCCGTGACCAGCTGGCCCGGGCCCCCCACATCGTGCTCTTCCCGGCCATGATGATCTTCCTGACCGTGCTCTCGATGAACTCCATGGGTGACCGCGTCCGCGAACGCCTCGAGGTCAAGGAGTCCAACGTCTGATGGCCGGGAGCGGCACCGCCCACCTGCGGGCCCCCGAGGACACCCTGCTGCGGGTGGAGCACCTCGTGGTCGAGTTCCCCGTGGGCAACACCGGCCTGGTGGTCAACGCGGTGAGCGACGTGTCCTTCGACGTGCGCCGGGGCGAGACCCTGGGCCTGGTGGGGGAATCGGGGTGCGGCAAGAGCACCACCGGGCGCGCCGTGTTGCAGTTGCCCAAGCCCACCAGCGGCAAGGTCCTGCTCGAGGGCCACGACATCACCGCCTCCACCGGTGACGACCTGCGGGCCGTGCGCAGCCAACTGCAGATGATCTTCCAGGACCCCATCTCGTCGCTGAACCCGCGGCGGACCGTGGCCGACGTGGTGGCCGAGCCCCTGGTCGTGCGCTGGTTGGAGAGCTTCCCCCGTTCCCCGGTGGCCCGGGGGTGGGAGGCCTACGCGCCGTGGCTGGTGCGGCTGTGGAACCGGCTGTGGGCGTGGGGGCGGTGGACGCTGCCCATCCTGGCCGTGGCCGCGTTGACGTGGATCGTGGGCACCCGGGCCCAGGGGAGCGGTCCCGTCGGGGGGCCGGAGCCCACCGGGGTGGCCGGGGCCCTGGCCCACCTGGTCGACGTCACCCCCTTCATCGCCGTGCCCGGCCTGGTGCTACTGGCCCCCTTCGTCATCGCCTTCGCCGTGACCGCGGCGCTGTGGCTGGTCCTGGTGCTGGCCATGCCCTTCGCCGCCATCCCCCGCACGATCGCCGTGCGCCGGGATCGTGCCCGGTTCCGGGCCGAGGCCGACGCCAAGGTGCGCGACGTGCTCGACACCGTGGGCCTGGACCCCGATGTGGCCATGCCCAAGCGGCCCCACGAGTTCTCCGGCGGTCAGTGCCAGCGCATCTGCATCGCCCGGGCCCTGGTGGTCGACCCCCGGTCCTGATCTGCGACGAGCCCGTGTCCGCCCTCGACGTCTCGGTGCAGGCCCAGGTGCTCAACCTGCTCGAGGACCTGAAGGCCCGCTACGGCCTGACCCTGGTGTTCATCGCCCACGACCTGGCCGTGGTCAAGAACGTCAGCGACCGGGTGGCGGTCATGTACCTGGGCAAGGTGTGCGAGGTGGCGGGCTCCGACGAGATCTACGAGCACCCGGCCCACCCCTACAGCGCCGCGCTGATCGCGTCGATCCCCGAGCCCGACCCCACCGTCACCCAACGGGGGGCGTCACGGCTGATGGGGGAGCTGCCCTCGCCCATCAGCCCGCCGTCGGGGTGCCGGTTCCGCACCCGGTGCCCCCGGGCCGCCGAGCGCTGCTCGGTCGAGGAGCCCCAGCTCCAGCAGCTGTCCGAAGGTCACTTCGTGGCCTGCCACTTCCCCCTGATCAGCGCGGTGGACGCCGCCGCCGACCCCATGGACGCCCTGGTCTGACCCACGTCGCGCCTCCGCCGTCGCCGCACCCGTCGCCACCGTGGAATCGCACGGGTGCTCACCGCGTTGGCTCCGGCGTGAGCACGTCGACGCCTCCGCCCCTCCGGTCGGACTGGCGGATGCCCCACCCCGGCCGCCTGGACCCCGAGCGGGCGGACCACGCCGCCATCCTCGCCGCCCATGACGCCGCCGTGGCCCGAGGCGAGGCCGGCTACCTCGATCCGGCAACGGGGTTGTTCGTCCTCACCGCTGCCTACCTGGCCGACCGGGCCCGGTGCTGCGACAACGGCTGCCGCCACTGCCCCTACGTCGGCGCCAGCTGATCCCGAGCTGCGTGGGCGGCGGTCCCGGCGCTAGAGGTCGGGCAGCAGGGCCTGGTAGCCGCGCTGGTAGCCCTCGACGGTGATGCGGTAGCTGTCGGACTGGTTGTAGGAGAAGAGGGCCTGTTGGCGGCCGGCGGGGGTCGAGGTGTCGGCCCCGTTGCGGCACAGGTGCTCGGCCGCAGCCAGGGTGGCGTCGTACATGTTGTTGGGGTCGTTGAAGCCGTTCCCGTCGGCGTCCTCGCCGAAGATGGTCCACGACGAGGGGATGAACTGCATGGGCCCCACGGCCCGGTCCCACGTCGTGTCCCCGTCGTAGCGCCCGCCGTCGCTGTCGGGGATGCGGGCGAACTCCACCCCGTCGAGTGCGGGCCCGATGATGGCCGGGTGCACGTTGCCGTCCGTGTCGACCTGGGAACCGCCGTAGGTGCCGTGGCGACCCTCGACCCGGGAGATGGCGGCCAGAAGCGTCCAGTCGAGGGCGCACTCGGGCCGGCGCTCGGCCTCGACCACGGTGGCCTTCCAGATGGCGTCGAGCACCACCAGGCGCATGCCCGTGCTGCCGGGGATCTCGCCGGTGCGGCGGGCCTCGGCCAGGGCGGCCTGCACATCGGTCAGCTCGGCACTCAGGCGCACCTGGTCGGCCACGGCGGCGGCGGCCGCGGTGGCCGCGGTGGCCGTGCCCTCGCTGTTGGCGGTGAGCAGGCGGTCGTCCTCGACCAGGGCCACCCGGGCCGCCTCACCGTCGGCGGTGGCCTGGGCGCTGCGGGCGGTGGCCTCGTCCCTGCCCGCCACCAACCTGGCGTGCTCCTCCTGCTGGCGCTGGAACACGGCCCGGCTGTAGGTCGTGCGCTGGCGGGCCAGGGGTACGGCCGCGGTCTCGAACTCGAAGCCGTCGTCCTCCGCCCCCACGTAGTTCGACACCGCCAGCTCGTCGATGACGTGCTGCACGGCCACCAGTTGGCCCTCGAACCACACCACGTCCTGTTCGGCCTGCAGGTGACGGGCCTCGGCATCGCCGCGGGCGTGTTGGTGGGCCACCGTGGCCGCCTCCAACCCCACCCGCTCGGTCACCAGGTCGGCGGCCCGGCCCTCGGCCTCGCGCTGGGCCTGGGCGGCACCGTCGATGCCGTCCTCGACGTCGCGCACCGCAGCCGCAGCCACGCTGACCTGGGGGCCGGTGACGGGCACCTGGGCCAGCTCGGGGGAGATGCCGGCCAGCTGCCCGCCGGTGTCGGGCGTGGCGTCCTGGGCGGCCGCCGAGCGGACCACCACACCAGCGACACCGCACAGCAGTGCCGTGACCACGGCGAGCACGAAAAACGCCGATCTACGGGGCCAGCAGTGAGACGGGGATGGGAACGGCATCAGCCCCACCAGTTAAGCGCGCGGGGACGTTGAGAGCGCGGAACACTCCGCTGAGTGATATCGCGGCAGCCGCGCGTTGGAAGCGGCTGACACCCTCGACCATGCTGAGGGCTCCCTGGGCCAGACTGGGGGTTTCCCTGGGTAGGAGGTCGTCGGTGACTGAACGTTCCGATCGGGTCGTGTACACGGTGGAGGACGGGGTGGCCGACGTGCGCCTCAACCGACCCGAGAAGATGAACGCCCTCGACCCCGCCATGTTCGCCGCCCTCATCGAGGTCGGCGAGGAGCTCAAGGGCGACAGCCGGGTGCGGGCCGTGGTGCTGTCGGGCGAGGGGCGCTCGTTCTGCGCCGGGCTCGACTTCGGCTCCTTCCAGGCCATGGCCGGCGACAGCACCCGTGAGGCGGCCCCGGTCGGCCTCAAGGGCGGTCGCATCACCGCCGCCGGTCAGCAGGCCGTCTACGTGTGGACCGAGATCGCCGCCCCCGTCATCGCCGCCGTGCACGGCCACGCCCTGGGCGGCGGCTTCCAGCTGGCGCTGGGGGCCGACATCCGCGTCGTGCACCCCGAGGCGCAGATGTCGGTGCTCGAGATCCGCTGGGGCCTCATCCCCGACATGACCGGCACCCAGTTCCTGCCCCGCCTCGTCGGCCTCGACGTGGCCAAGGAGCTGACCTTCACCGGGCGCATGGTCTCGGGCCTCGAGGCCAGCGAGATCGGCCTGGCCACCCGGTTGTCCGAGAACACCCGCGACGACGCCCTCGGGCTGGCCTACGAGATCGCCTCCAAGTCGCCCCAGGCCATCCAGGGCGCCAAGGAGCTGCTGGACATGGCCGGCCAGGTCTCTCTGGAGGAGGGCTTCGCCGCCGAGCAGCGCCACATCCACAGCCTGATCGGCTCGCCCAACCAGGTGGAAGCGGTCAAGGCCTTCTTCGAGAAGCGGCCCGCCGCGTTCCTCGATGCCGACTGAGGCCGACTGACCGTGACCGAGCCCACCGCCGCCCCCGCCGCCCCGGCTCCTCTGGCGCCTGATCTGGTCGACGCCCTGGTCGCGGTGGTGGGGTCGGCCCACGTGCTCGTCGACGCCGACGCCGTGGCCGGCTACGCGCGCGACTGGACCGGGCGCTTCATCGGCGCCACCCCGGCCGTGGTCCGCCCCGCTTCCGTGGACGAGGTGGCGGCCGTGCTGGCCCTGTGTTCGGCCGCGGGGGTGGCCGTGGTGCCCCAGGGCGGCAACACCGGCCTGGTGGGGGGCAGCGTGCCCCTGGCCGGCGAGGTGGTGCTGTCGTTGCGCCGGCTGGACCAGCTCGGTGAGGTCGATGCGGTCGACGGCCAGGTCACCGTGGACGCCGGGGTGAGCCTGGCCGCGTTGCACGCCCACGTGGCCACGGCCGGGCTGGCCTTCGGGGTCGACCTCGGGGCCCGGGACTCGGCCACCGTGGGGGGCATGGTGGCCACCAACGCCGGGGGGCTGCGCTTCGTCCGCTACGGCGCCATGCGCGACCAGGTCATGGGCCTCGAGGCCGTGCGCTCGGACGGCCAGGTGCTGCGCCACCTCGACGGGCTGGCCAAGGACAACACCGGCTACGACTGGACCCGGATGCTGTGCGGCAGCGAGGGCACCCTGGCCGTGGTCACCGCCGTGCGCCTCCGCCTGCGGGCCCGGACGACCGAGCGGGCCCTGGCCCTGGTGGCCTTCGACGACGTGGCGGCAGCGGTGGTGGCCGGGGGAGCGTTGCGGGCCGCGCTGGCCGACCTCGACGCCGCCGAGCTGTTCCTGCACGCCGGGCTGGAGCTGGTGTGCAGCCAGCTCACCCTGCCCCGCCCCTTCCACGAGCCCCACGCCGCCTACCTGCTGGTCGAGGTGGCCAACAACCGCTCCGACCCCATGGACGAGCTGGCCGACGTGGTCGCCGCGCTGGAAGGGGTCGCCGACGCCGCGGTGGCCGACGCCGGGCGCTACGAGCTGCTGTGGGGTTACCGCGAGCGGCACACCGAGGCCATCAACATGGTCGGTGCGCCGCACAAGCTCGACGTGACCCTGCCCGGAGCGGCGCTGGCCGAGTTCGTGACCACGGTGCCCGAGGTGGTGGCCGCGTTGCGACCGGCGGCGTCGGTGTGGCTGTTCGGCCACGTGGCCGACGGCAACATCCACGTCAACATCACCGGGGTCGAGGCCGACGACGAGGCCGTCGACGACGCCGTGCTGCGCCACGTGGCCAGCTTCGGCGGCTCGATCTCGGCCGAGCACGGCATCGGCACGGCCAAGAAGCCCTGGCTCCACCTCAACCGCAGCCCGGCCGAGCTCACCCTCTTCGCCCGGCTCAAGGCGGCCTTCGACCCCACCGGCACCCTCAACCCCAACGTGCTGCTGCCCTGACCGCTGCTGGCATCCGCCCCGAGCGCCCCCCACCGCGCGGCGACGTCAGCCCCGTCCGGTCAGGACCACTGGCCCCGGGATTCGAGGACGGCGCGCAGGAGGGTGGGGCGGTTGGTCATGAGGCCATCGACACCCAGGTCGAGTAGGCGGTGCATCTCGGCCTCGTCGTCGATGGTCCACACGACCACGGGCACGCCGTAGCGGTGGGCCGCAGCCAGGAAGGCCGGGGTGACGACCTCGACGCGACCGTGGCGGACGGGCACCTGGGCGCAGGCGCCCCACGGGCGACCCGTGCGCAGACCCCGTGCCGTAGCCACCAGCCGACCCACGTCCACCGGTCCCAGGGCCGTGCACAGCTCCCGCCCCACGTGGTGGCGCAGCGCCCGCACCCGGCGTTCGTCGAACGCCCCCAGGCACACCCGGTCGGTCACCCCCAACCGCTGCACCAGGGCAGCGAGGGGGGCGGCCACCCGCCAGTCCTTGGCGTCGACGTTGACCCGCACGTCGGGCCAACGGGTGAGCACGTCCTCGAGCAGGGGCAGGCCCTCGTCGCTCACCGTCCCGTCCGGGGCCAACAGCCGCACCCGGGACAGCTCGTCCCAGGTGTAGGCGGCCACCGCCCCACTGCCATCGCTGACCCGGTCGAGGGCGGCGTCGTGGATGACCACCACCCGGTGGTCGGCGCTCAGGCGCACGTCGGTCTCCAGGTAGCGGTACCCGAGGTCGACGGCGTGGGCGAAGGCGGCCAGGGAGTTCTCCGGCCGCTCCAGGGCACCGCCCTGGTGGGCGAAGGCCAGGGGCCCGACGTGATCAAGGAAGGGGAAACGGGCGGCCACAGGCGGAGACTAGCGACGTTCCACTTTCGGCCTGACCGCAGCGTGTGCCAGGGTGGCGACGGGCGGTGGGACTATCGGAAGCTGGTAGCGATGCCGAAATGGAGCGCTCGAGTCGGAGCCATGGTCGCGTTCGGGGCCCTGGTCCTCGGGTCCACCGTCCTGGTGGGGGTGCCGACGGTGAGCGCGGCACCGACCGAAGACGGCCTCCTACGCACGCTGAACACCGGCGGGGGGACCACGGCCGAGGACGGGCTGCAGGTCAGCTACGCGTCGGGTCAGCTCGAGGTCAGCGCCGCTGGCGCACCCCAGCTGGCCACCACCGGCCTGGCCGCCGGGTCCCGCCTGGCCACGGGCAACCACTTCGCCCTCGCCGTGGGCAGCACCATCGTGTCCGATGTGCTGGCCGAGACCGGGGCCGGGGTGCCCTGGGATCGCATCAGCGCCTCGCAGAGCTACGGCACCATCTTCTCCACCCTGACCCCGCCCGAGTCGCTGGCCGGGTTCTCCGTCGCCGTCACCGTCAGCTACACCCGCCCCGGCAACTTCCTGGACATCCAGGCCCGGGTGACGGTCCCCGAGGGGACGACCGCCCCCGTGCGCCTGTTCTGGATCGGCGAGTCGACCCTGCCCACGGCCCAGGGCTACGCCGCACCCGACGGCAAGACGGCTGGCGCCTTCACCGTGCTGGGCACGACCCCGGCCACCTACCAGGTGCACGGCATGGAGGTCATCCTCGGCGAGGGCTTCCAGTACCTCGTCGGCCCCGCCGCGTGCCCCTACGCGGCGGTGGCCATCGAGACCTGCCCCGGCGGTTCCGGCTTCGTGGCCACCAACGTCGACCTGCCCAACCTGGTCTCCGATGTGCCCGGTGCGCCCGTGGCCCTGGCGCTGGAGTACGGGCCCCTGGCTCCGGGTCGGACCACGGTCGGCTTCCGCCTCGCCTTCCGCACCCAGGCCGAGACGCCCCTGCCCACCACCACCCTGCCCCCGCCGGTGACCACCACCACCCTGCCCGGCGGCCCGACGACCACCACCCTGCCCGGGGGCACCACGACCACGGTGCCCGGGGGGTCGACGACCACCAGTGCTCCCGGCGGCACCACCACCACGCTGCCGGGCACGACGACCACGACCACGGCGCCGGGCGGCACGACGACCACGACCACGCCGTGCACGCCGCCGCCCACGACGACGACCACCCGTCCGGGAGCGACGACGACCACGACGCGGCCGACCACCACGACGCGGCCGACGACGACCACCACCCGGGCGGGAGCGACGACGACCACGACCCGGCCGTTGCCCCCGGTCTGTGGGACCACGACCACGACGCGGCCGGCCCCCGCCACCACGACGTCGACCACCCGGGGGACCACCACGACCACCATGACCACCACGCCGGTGTCGCTGCCGCCGCTGCTCCCGGCGCCGACCACGCCGGTGCGGACGACGACCACCCTGCGCCCCTAGGTCCGCCGGGTGCTGGGCCCGGGCGTCTCCAGCAGAGCTCGTCCGCCCCCGTCCCCGACCCCCGAGTTCGGGCCCGACCCCGTCCGTCGATTCGACATCGATTCGCCTGAACGGACCCGGGCCGCGGGCCTGCCGACCAGGCACCGGGACGGCGCCGGCTAGATGATGCGGCTCTGGTGGCCGACCCAGTAGCGGTCCTTGAGCAGGCGCTTGTAGAGCTTGCCCGTGGGGTGGCGGGGGAGCTCGGCCTCGAAGTCGATGGAGCGGGGGCACTTGACGTCGGCCAGCCGCTCGCGGCAGTAGGCGATCAGCTCCCGCTCGAGCTCGGGGCCGGCCTCGATGCCCGGGGCTGCCTGCACGACGGCCTTGACCTCTTCGCCGAAGTCGGGGTTGGGGACACCGATCACGGCAGCGTCGAAGACCTTGGGGTGGGTGACCAGCACGTTCTCCGTCTCCTGGGGGTAGATGTTCACCCCGCCGGAGATGATCATGTACGCCTTGCGGTCGGTCAGGTAGAGGAAGCCGTCGTCATCCAACCGGCCCACGTCACCCAGCGTCGACCAACCCTTGGGGTGGCGGGACTCGGCCGTCTTGGTGGCGTCACCGTGGTACTCGAAGGTCGATCCGCCCTCGAAGTAGATCGTCCCCTCCTCGCCCACCGGTAGCTCCACACCCTCTTCGTCGCAGATGTGCACGACGCAGTTGAGGGGTTGGCCGACCGTCCCCGGGTGGGCCAGCCACTGGACCGAGTTGCAGTAGACGAAGCCGTTGCCCTCGGTGCCGGCGTAGTACTCGTGCAGCACCGGACCCCACCAGTCGATCATCTGGCGCTTCACATCGACAGGGCACGGCGCCGCCGCGTGGACGGCCACCTCCAAGGACGACACGTCGTACTGCGCCCGCAAGGCGGGATCGAGCTTGAGCATGCGAACGAACATCGTCGGCACCCACTGGCTGGTGGTCACCCGGTAGCGCTCGATGAGGGCGATGGCCTCCTCGGCGTCGAAGCGCTCCATGATCACCACGGTGCCGCCACCGCGGTGCACCCCCATGCAGAAGCGCAGCGGGGCCGAGTGGTACAGCGGCGCCGGGGACAGGTACACGCAGTCCGGCCGCACACCGAACAGGGCCGTTTGCAGGGCGAACAGCGCCGTGGGCGTGCCCAGGGGTTCACCCGAGGGGGGCACGGCCACGCCCTTGGGCCGGCCCGTGGTGCCCGACGAGTAGAGCATGTCCGCCCCCTCGATGCGATCGGGCAACGGCTCGGCCGACTGGCCGTCGACCGCCTCCTCGTAGGACTCGTAGCCGGCCGCAGTGGCGTCCACCATCAGCCGCACCTGCACGCCGGGGGTGGCGGGCACGATCTCGACGGCCTGGTCACGCTTGTGGTCCGAGGTGATGAAGGCCTTGGCCCCGCAGTCGTCGACGATGTAGGCGAGCTCGTCCGACGTCAGCCGGCTCGACGCCGCGGTCACGATCAAACCGGCGTACCAGCACCCCCACACGGCCTCGAAGTAGCGGGGGTGGTTCTCCATGCAGATGGCCACGTGGTCCCCGACCCGAAGCCCAGCGCTGGTCAGAAGCCGGGACAGGCGGTTGGCCCCGTCGTCGAGTTGGCGGTAGGTGACCACCTGCCCGGTGCCGGCCATCACGTAGGCGGGCTTGTCGGGGGTGGTCTCGGCAACGGCTCCCGGGTACACGGCGGCCTCCAGGGCGTCGAAGGGGTGGTTGTGGGCGGGCGCTGGCGGCGCCCGGACGGGAACCTACTAAGTTCAGCTGTCACGAAGATCATGTGGGGGAGGGACCCGTGGATCCGAGATACAGCGCCGAAGCCGAGGCCTACCGGGACAAGATCCAGGCCTGGCTGGCCGAGCACCTCCCCTCCGGCTGGGAGGGCCTGGGGGCGTTGGACAGCGACGCCCGCAAGGCCTTCGTCGAGCAGTGGCGCCTCGAGCTGGCCGACGCCGGCCTGGTGGCGGTGTCGTGGCCCAAGGAGTACGGCGGCGGCGGGTTGACCGCCATCGAGCAGGTCATCCTCAACGAGGAGTTCGCCCGGGCCGGCGTGCCCACCGGCGGCCCCAACGACGGTTTCGGCATCGGCATGGTCGGCCCCACCCTCATGGTGTGGGGCACCGAGGAGCAGAAGCGCTACTACATCCCCCGCATCCTGTCGGCCGAGGACCGCTGGTGCCAGGGCTACTCCGAGCCCGACGCCGGCTCCGACCTGGCCAACGTGGGCACCCGGGCCACCCTCGACGGTGACGAGTGGATCATCAACGGCCAGAAGATCTGGACGTCGAACGGGCACTCGGCCAACTGGATCTTCGTGCTGTGCCGCACCGATCCCACCGTGGCCAAGCACGCGGGCATCACGTTCGTGCTCTGCCCCATGGACCAGCCCGGTGTCGAGATCCGCCCCATCGTGAACATCGCCCGGGGCCACGAGTTCAACGAGGTGTTCTTCACCGACGCCCGCACGGCCAAGGAGAACATCATCGGGGAGATCGGCAACGGCTGGGCCGTGGCCAACACCCTCCTCGGCTTCGAGCGCGGCGGGCGCTCCACGGTGGCGTCGATCACCTACCGCGAGGAGCTCGACCGCCTGCTCAAGGTGGCCGAGGCCCGGGGGGCGCTGGACGATCCCGGCATCCGCCAGCGCTTCGCCGCCGCGCACACCAAGGTCGAGATCATGCGCTTCATCGGCCTGCGCACCCTGACCACGGTGCTGGCCGGCGCCCGCCCCGGGCCCGAGTCCTCGATGATGAAGCTGCTGTGGTCCGAGTACCACCAGCACCTCACCCAGCTCGCCCTCGACATCCTCGGGGCCGACGCCCTGCTCATGTCCGGCCGTCCCGCCGCGTCGGGCATCGCCGGGGACGCCGTGGGCTCGCCGTTCTCGGCCCGGTCGTGGAACGAGGTGGCCATGCGGGCCCGCTCGGGCACCATCTACGCCGGCACCTCCCAGGTGCAGCGCAACATCCTGGGAGAACGGGTATTGGGTCTACCCAAGGAACCGCGGGCCGACGACGGCCCCTGGCGCAGGGCCTGAATGGCGGCGGTCGAGACCGTCACAGCCCTGTGCTAGCAAGGTTCCGGGAGGAGGGGACCACATGGTGCAGGGACCGGTGAACGAGGCGACGGATTCCCCAGGACCGAGCGGCCCGTCGTCGGGGACGACGCGGCTGCTGGACTTCGAGGCCGCCGACATCGAAGCCATCAGGACCACGCCCCAGCAGTTCATGCTGGTGGTGACGGGGGAAACGCCCTTCGTGGGTGTCAACGTCGAGCTGGTGCCCCGGACGTACGTGGCCCGCCCCGACTACTGGGGCATCGAGGTCATCGGCCGCATCGAGGACCAGCACGTGCGGCGAGCCGCGCCGTTCACGGCGTCGTTGCTGCTGTCCGACGTGACCGGCACTCGCGGCGTCGAGGTGATCGGCTGCGAAGGCAGCGTCCGCCTCGACGTCCCCACCGTCGAGGACCGCAACAGCTAGGCAGGTCGTCCCCCCGGTGGGGCCTCGCCCCGGCGGGCCACGGTGTGCAGGGCCCAGCCCCGTACCCCCTGGGCTGCTTCGGCCAGGGCCTCGCTGATGGTGGGGTGGGGGTGGATGGTGGCGGCCAGTTCCTCGGTGGTGAGGGCGGCCTCGATGGCCAGGGCGGCCTCGCCGGCCAGCTCGGACACGTGCGGCCCGGCCAGGTGCACGCCCAACACGGTGCCGTCGCCATCGGCAACCACCTCGACGAAGCCGTAGGTGGCGTCGAGCGTGCGGGCCCGGCCCGACGCAGTCAAGGGGAAGGTCGAGGTGCGCACCACGGCCCCGGCCCGGCGGGCCTCGTCCACGGTCAGGCCCACCGACGCCACCTCGGGGTCGCTGAACACCACCTGGGCCACCGCCGCGGGGTCGAACGCCGCGGCTAGCCCCGCGGCGGTGCGGGCGGCCACGTCGGCCTCGGCCATGGCCTTGTGGGCCAGGGCGGGGCCTACGGTCAGGTCGCCCAGGGCGAGCACGTGGGGGGTGGCCCGGCGGGCCGCGTCGACCACCACCAACCCGCGCTCGTCGACCACGGCCCCGGTCAGCTCCAGGCCGAAACTGTCGCTGTTGGGCCGTCGCCCCGTGGCCACCACCACGACCTCGGCGTCGATGGCCGTACCCCCGGCCACCAGGCCCGTGGCCGTCACCTCGTCCACGGCCACCCCGGTGCGCACGGTGACACCGAGTTGGGCCAGGCGGCGGGTCACCACCCGGCCCAACGATGGCTGCATGGCCGGCAGCAGGCGATCGGCCACCTCGATGATGGTCACCGTCGCCCCCAGCTTGGCCAGGGCCGTGCCCAGCTCCACCCCGATGTAGCCGCCGCCGATCACGGCCACCGAAGCGGGCAGCCGTTCGAGGGCCAGCACCCCCGTCGCGTCGAGCACGTGGACGCCGTCGGGCTCGAGGCCGGGCGGGAACGTGGGCCGGGAACCGGTGGCCACCACGGCCCGGTCGAACTCCAGGTGCTGCACTCGGGGGCCCTCGTCGACCACCACCCGGTCGGGGCGGATGAAGCGGGCGTCCCCCTTGATCACGGTGACGCCCGAGGCGCTCAGCAGCTGGCGAACCCCTCCCACCAGGCCGTCGACGACCTGGACGAGGTGGGCCCGCACCTCGGCCATGTCCACGGTCACCTCGGCGTGTACGCCCAGGGCCGCGCCGTGGCGGGCCCGCCACACCAGGTCGGCCACCTCGATGAGGGCCTTGGAGGGGATGCAACCGACGTTGAGGCAGGTGCCGCCGATGGCGTCACGTTCGACGAGGGTGACCTGGCGGCCCAGCTGCGCCCCCCGGATGGCCGCGGCGTAGCCCCCCGGTCCACCGCCGATGACCAGCAGCTCCACCATCTCGGGCACCTCGCCGACGACCATGGGTCACTCCTCGAGCAGCAACGTGAGGGGTTGGCGGACGTAGGCCAGGACCTGCTCCTGGAACGAGGTGGCCAGGTCACCGTCGATGAGGCGGTGGTCGGCCGAGAACACCACCGGCAGCGTGGGACGGGCCTCGACCCGCCCATCTATGGCGATGGCCCGCTCCCGCACGGCGCCGAAGCCGAGGATGCCCACCTCGCCCGGGCGCACCAGGGGGGTGGCGAAGCGGCCGCCGATGGCGCCGTAGTTGGTGATGGTGAACGTGCCCCCCCGTAGGTCACCGGGGGTGAGGCGCTTGCTGCGGGCCGCCCCGGCCGCCCGGTTGATCTCGGCGGCCAGCCCGGCCAGGCCCCGTTGGCCGGCGTCGTGGATGACGGGGACGACGAGGCCGTCGTCGGTGGCCACGGCGATGCCCAGGTTGATGCGGTCGTGCACGGTGTACGTGCCCGCCTCGGGGTCGATCGATGCGTTGACCAGGGGAAATCGCCGCAGGGCCCGACATGCGGCCAGGGCCAGGAGGGCCAGAGGGGTCAGGGGTTCGCCCCGGGCGGTGCGCAACTCGTCACGGGCGGCGAGCAGCGCGGTGGCGTCGACCTCGTCCATGCCCGTGATGTGGGGGATCTCGGACCACGACCGGCGCATGGCCTCGGCCGTCACCCGACGGATGCCCCGCAGCGGGTGCTGGCCCGGTTCGACCCAGCCCAGGCGCACCGCCCGGCCCGTGGTCCGCGGTGGGGGAGTGGCCGTCGTGGACGCCACCAGCGAGCTGACGTCCTCGTGCGGTGTGGCGACCGGCAGCTCGTCCCGTGCGGGAGCGGCGTCGGGCCCGCCCTCCGAGGCCCGGCGCACGTCCTCGGCCAGGATGCGCCCTCCCGGGCCCGAGCCGGACACCGTGCCCAGGTCGACGCCCAGCTGCACGGCCAGGCGGCGGGTCACCGGTGACGCCTTGGGCCGCAGCCCGGGCGCCGACGTGCTGGTGGGCGGCGCCGAGGTCGGGGCGGGGGCGGCCGTCACCACCGTCGCCGTCGCAACCTCCGCCGTGGTCGCCGGAGCCGGGGTGGCCAGTTCGGCGGGCACCGCCGGGGCGCCACCACCGCCACCGCCACCGCCGCCGGCATCGAGTTCGACGATGACGGCGCCGACCTTGACCACGTCGCCCACGGCCGCGCCCAGGCGCACGACCCGGCCGGCGGTGGGCGAGGGCAGCTCGACCTGGGCCTTGTCGGTGAGGATCTCCACCAGGGGCTGGTCCCGGGTGACCTCGTCACCCTCGGCCACCAGCCAGGTGACGACCTCGGCCTCTTCCAGGCCCTCACCCACGTCGGGCAGGCGGAACGACACGACCCTCCCTGAAGACCCGCTCATGGCGCCACCGCCAGCACCCGCCGGCAGGCAGCGGCGATGCGCTCGACCGAGGGCACGTAGCGGTCCTCCAACAGGCCCACGGGGTAGGGCACGTCCCAACCGCTGACCCGCACCGGCGGGGCCTCGAGGTCGTAGAAGCACTCCTCGACCACGGTGGCCACGATCTCGCCGCCGAAGCCTCCCGTCTGGGCCGCCTCCTCGACGACGACCACCCGACCGGTGTGCCCCACCGCCGCCGCCAGCCCAGCCAGGTCGAGGGGGACCAGGGTGCGCAGGTCGACCACCCCCACCGACAGGCCCTCCTCGGCCAGCACCTCGGCGGCCCGACGGCTGACCTCGACCATGTAGGACCAGGTCACGATGACCACGTCGTCGCCGTCGCGCACGTGGCGCAGTTGACCGAAGGGGACGGTGTGATCGCCGTCGGGCACCTCGTCGCGCAGGGTGCGGTAGCCCCGCAACGGCTCCAGGAACAGCACGGGGTCGGGGTCGCGGATGGCCGTGGCCAACAGCCCGGCGGCGTCGCTGGCCGAGGACGGCAGGACCACCTTGAGCCCGGCCACGTTGGCCAGCTGGCCCTCGAGGGAGTCCGAGTGCAGTTCGGGGGTGCGCACCCCGCCGCCGAAGGGGGAGCGGATGGTGATGGGGGCGTCGAAGCGGCCGTTGGAGCGGTAGCGCAGGCGGGTGACCTGGCCGGCCAGCTGGTGCATGGCCTGGTAGACGAAGCCCAGGAACTGGATCTCGGCCACCGGCACCATGCCCGCGGCGGCCAGGCCCACCGACGCGCCGAGGATGACGCCCTCGGCCAGGGGCATGTCCACGACCCGGTCGACGCCGAAGCGGGCCTGCAGGCCCTCTGTGGCCCGGAACACCCCGCCGTTGGCCGCCACGTCCTGGCCGAACACGATCACCCGCTCGTCCCTGGCCATCTCCTGGGCCAGGGTGCGGTTGATGGCGTCGAGCATGGTCATCACCGCCACGTCGACCCCTTGCTGCCATCGGCCCTGGCCCCACCGTCGGCCAGCACCTCGTCGCGTTGTCGCTGCTGTCGTTGGCTGGGCTCTACGAACACGTGGTCGAAGAAGGCGTCGGGGCCGAGGTCGGTGGCCTCGGCCCGGTCCACGGCCAGGTCCATGCGGGCCAGGGCCTCGGCCCGGACCCTCGTGTCGATCTCGTCGGACCACAGGCCCAGCTCCCGCAGCCGGGCCCCGAAGGTGGCCAACGGGTCACGGGCCTGCTCGGCCGACAGCTCCTCCGCGGGCACGTAGCGGGTGGGGTCGTCGGCCGTGGTGTGGGGACCGAGGCGGTAGGTGACCAGCTCGACCAGGGTCGGCCCCTCACCGGCCACGGCCCGGGCCCGGGCCGCGGCCACCACCTCGCGCACGGCGATGGGATCGCGCCCGTCGACCTGCACCCCGGGGAAGCCGGCGGCCACGGCCTTGTCGGCGAAGCTGGCCGCGGCGGTCTGGCGGCTGACGGGGGTGGAGATGGCCCAGTGGTTGTTGACCAGGAGGAAGATCACCGGGGCCCGCAGCACCCCGGCCAGGTTGGCCGCCTCGTAGAAGTCCCCCTCCGACGAGGCGCCGTCGCCGAAGAACACCGCGGCCACCCCGGGTTCTCCCCGCAGGTGCAGGCCCCAGGCGAAGCCCACGGCGTGGGGCACCTGCGCGGCCAGGGAGATCTGGGTGGGGAAGACGTTCACGTCGTCGGGGTAGCGCCCCCCGGCGGGGTGGCCCAGCAGGTACAGCGTGTGGGTGTCGATGACCCCGTCCCCGAAGCGCCCCAGGGCCACGGGCTCGCGGTACTGGGGGAAGATCCAGTCGGTGGCGGGGTCGAGGGCCGAGGCGGCGCCGACGACGGCGGCCTCGTTGCCGTCGATGGGGGCCATCGTGCCCACTCGGCCCTGGCGTTGCAGGTTGAACAGGCGCGACGAGAAGACGCGGGCGGCGACCATCCGGGTCATCACGTCGATGAGGTCGTCGTCGGTCGGCGGGGCCATGGCGTTGACCATGAACCCGATCTTTGCACCCCGGCGCCCGGACCGTCGGCGGTCCGGATCGTCGGACGAAGGGGCCGGCCGGTACCGGGGTGCGTCAGATCAACGCTGCGTCCCGACCTTGATGTCCTTGAAGGGCATGTCGCGGTCGACGGAGGGCTCCTTGGGCAGGCCCAGGATGCGGTCCCCGATGATGTTCTTCTGGATCTCGTTGGTGCCACCGGCGATGGCGCTGGCCGGCGCGGTGAGCACGGCCGTGGCCCAGCGGTCACCCTTGGGGTCACCGACGGTCCAGGCCTGCGAGGACACGCCGGCGATGGCCATGCCCAGGTCCGAGCGGCGCCGGGCGATGATGGCACCCAGCAGCTTGCCCAACGAGCCTTCGGGACCGGGGGCCCGGCCCGCCTTCTGGGCGGCCCGGATGCGCTGGCCGGTGAAGCCCATGAGCCGCTCGAGGGTGTACACCTCGGCCAGGCCCTGGCGGACGACGGGGTCGCCGAGCACACCGTGGGCCTTGGCCGAACGCACGAGGGCGTTCACGCCCCCGTCGCGGGGCCCGCCGCCCGAGGCGCCGATGGCCACCCGCTCGTTCATGAGCAGGGCCACCGAGAGGCGCCAGCCGTCGTCCACCGTGCCCAGCACGTTGGCGTGGGGGATGCGCACGTCGCTGAAGAAGACCTCGTTGAAGTTCGAGGCCCCGGTGATCTGCTTGAGGGGCTTGCACTCGATGCCCGGCGAGGACATGTCCACGATGAACATGGTGATGCCACGGTGCTTGGGGGCGTCGACGTTGGTGCGGGCGATGAGGATGCCCCACTGCGAGTAGTGAGCGCCCGAGGTCCACACCTTCTGACCGTTGACGATCCATTCGTCACCGTCACGCACGGCCCGGGTCTGCAGGGCGGCCACGTCGGAACCGGCGCCGGGCTCGGAGTACAGCTGGCACCAGATGCGCTCGCCCCGCAGCAGCGTCGGCAGGAAGGTCGACTTCTGCTCGTCGGTGCCGAACTCGAGGATGGTCGGCGCGCACATGCCGTGGCCGATCTGGTACACCGAGGTCGGCGGATCGAAGTCCGAGGCCGTCTCGTTGAAGATCTCCTGGTAGCGCTTGGACAGCTCGGCGCCGCCCCACTGCTTGGGCCAGGTGATGAAGGCCAGGCCCTCGTCGAACAGCGCGGCCTGGTAGGCCTTGGCCGCCTCGATCAGGGCTTCGCTCTCGGGATCGAGGGGGCCACTGGTCTCACCGTCACCTTCACCGTCGCCGTCGCCACCGGCCCGCTTGCGACGGGGGGCGTGGCCCTCGAGGAAGGCCAGGGCCCGCTGCCGGAACGATGCTTCCTCAGCGGTGTCCGCCTGCTGGACGTCGTCGATCACTGCCATGGTGTTCTCCCCCTGCCGCCTGGTGGCACGGCGTCGTGCCGTGGAGGCGGCGCGGTCACGCTGCCGGTTGCTTCGCGGTCGGTCGGTAGAAGATTGCCAGGTGGGCGGCGGCCGCGGCCAACCCCCCACCGGCGGCGATGGCCAGACCGGCCCAGCCGTCGATGCGCAGGCCGATGGCGTTGTCGAGCGACCAGCGCCCCGGACCCACCGTGGCCACCACGGCAGCCCCCGTGGCCAGGATGAACGTGTACTCCCAGCCGTCGTCGAGGATGAAGAAGTGGCCCCGGTGCACGGTGTAGCCGGCCACGGCCATGACGGCGACGAGGGCCAGGGCGGCGAACGGCGTCAGCAGGCCCGCAGCCAGCGCCACCCCAGCTGCGAGCTCGGTGGTGGCCGCCACCCGGGCGTGCACCGGCCCGGGCCGCATGCCCATCGAGTGGAACCACCCGGCCAGGCCGGGCAGGCGGCCCCCCTTGGTGAACTTGGCCCATCCGTGGGCGGCGACGGTCAAGCCGATCGCCACCCGCAGGATGCACATCCCCAGATCGACGCGCTCCATGTGCGGCTCCCTCCCTCGGCCGGACCTTAGTTCGCCCGAGGTGGCGGCTCGGCGGCCAGGACGACGTCAGCGGACGCGACGGGCGGCTTTGGGGTTGTCGCCCAGGGCGTGTTCGAGGGGGCGGGGGATCTCGTGGGCCATGGTGTCCCACATGCGGTCGACCATCTCGGCCGACCGCAGCAGGGCGGGGCGGGGACCGGTGGCCCGGGATTCGGCCTCGAGGCGGGCGGCGTGGACGCGCAGGCCGATCAGCGCGGCCCCGTTGGCCAGGTCGAAGGGCACGGCACCGGCGGCCCTGGCCTCACGCACCCGGGTGTCGGTGTCCACCAGCAGCTGGGCGACGATGGGCTCGATGAGCTGCTCGTAGTCGTCCCGGGGAGCGCCGACGTGGCGCACCACCAGGGTCTGCGCCGCGCTGCGGGCGGCCTGGGTGCCCAGGCGGCGGATCTGGAGCTGCAACCCCACCAGCCACGCTTCGCGCCGCCAGCCCGGGGACGAGGACCGCTCGGGCCGCGCCGCGGGGGTGGTGGTGGTGAACGTGGGGCCGGCCCCGGTCCTCGGGGCAGGACGACGGCCGGGTGCGGCGGTGGCCGTGGCCCCGGCGCGGCGGGGGAGGGAGGCGTCGTAGGCCCGGCGCCGCTCGGGGTCCGACAGCACGTGCCAGGCCTCGTTGAGCTCGGCCATGGCCGCAGGGTCGGCGCCGGCCCCGGCCAGGTCGGGGTGGAGGAGGCGGGCCCGCTGGCGGTACGCGGTGCGTAGGGCGACGCCATCCACGTCCCGGGCCACGCCCAGCCGCTCGTAGAGGGTCGCCCCCGCTGCGTTGCCACCTGAGGGGCCCATCGGTCCCAGTCAACCACCCACCCCCGTCGACGCCGAAGACCGGGGCGGCGACGTGGCGTAACGTCCCGACCCGGGGGTGATGACATGGACCGCTTGGCCGGCAAGATCGCAGTCGTCGTCGGAGGGGGCCAGACGCCCGGGCCGACGATCGGCAACGGGAGGGCCACCGCCATCCTCTTCGCCAGGGAGGGGGCCCGGGTGGTGGTCGTGGACCGCGACCTGGCCCGGGCCGAGGACACGGTGGCCGCCATCGCTGCGGAGGGCGGCCAGGCCGGGGCCTTCGCCGCCGACGTGTCCACCGAGGAGGGCTGCGTCACCGTGATCGAGGGGGTGATGGCCGCGCACGGGCGCATCGACGTGCTCCACAACAACGTGGGCATCGGTGCCGGGGACGGCTCGGCCACCAAGGTCGAGCCCGACGCCCTGCACCTCATGCAACGGGTCAACCTCGACAGCGTGGTGTTCGCCTGCAAGCACGCTGTGCCCATCATGCGGGCCCAGGGGTCGGGCAGCATCATCAACATCTCGTCGGTGGCCGCCCTCGCCCCCTTCGCCGGGGTGGGCTACAAGGTCACCAAGGCGGCCATCAACGCCTACACCCAGTCGTTGGCCGCGTCCAACGCCCGCTTCGGTGTGCGGGCCAACGTGATCATGCCCGGGCTCATCGAGACGCCCATGGCCATCGAGTCCACCCTCGAGCGCACCGACGCCAGCCGCCAGCAGATCGTCGACGCCCGCAACCGGCGGGTGCCCATGGGCCACATGGGCGAGGGTTGGGACGTGGCCTGGGCCGCCGTCTTCCTGGCCTCGGACGAGGCCCGCTTCGTCACCGGGGTGATGCTGCCCGTCGACGGCGGCCAGAGCACCCTGGTGGGCTAGAGCGAGCCGATGGCCAGGTCGGCCTCGACGACCGTGGCCCGGCCGGCCAGGGCTTCGAGACGGGTCCAGCTGGCCACCCGGGACGAGTCGGTGACGACGATGACCTGGCGGCCCCGCATGACCTCGGGCAGCAGGTCCATGAGCAACTCGGTCTCGGCCGGCCCGAAGTCGGGTCGGGGCAGGGCCACGACCTGGGGACGCCACGCCGCCGTCCCCACCAGCTCGGCCACTGCGGCCACCACCCGGGCCGGCTCCAGGCGGCCGTGTTCGACGGCGGCCAGGGCGCCGGCGCGCCGGGCGGCCTCGGCGCACGCCCCCACGGCGGCGGCGTTGTCCACGGCCCAGGCCCCACTCACGCCGGGGAGCATGACCTCCCAGGCCCGCAGGGCGCTGTCGAGGGTGCTGCTCTCGGCCTCGCGGTCGGCCCGTCGGGTGCGCCGGGCCCGCCGGCCACTGCGCTCGCGGCGCACCGCTTCGCGGAACCCGTCGGCCTCCACGGCGGAGAAAAGGCGGTCGACCACGTCCACCAGGCGGTCGGGGGCCACGCCGGCCAGCAGCCGCAGCACATCGGCGTGGCCCGTCACCGCCACGGGGTGCACGGGGGCCACCTCGACGGCGTCGATGAGGTCGATCAGCCGGCTGCGGGCACCGTGGGGCCGGAAGGCGAGCAGCTCCCGGCCTTCGCCGTCCATGTACTCGAGGTGCACGCCGACCTCGTCACCGTCGATGGCCCCGGTGGCCAGCCGGGCCACGTCCGTCACCGCCGAGGGCCGCACCACGATGGCCGTGAACGCAGGGTGCAGGTCGGCGACGACGGCCAGATCAGGCCGGTCGATCACCAACCGCCGGTAGCGCATCGCCCCAGGGACCACCGCGCCAAGCGCGCCGCGGGCGCGTTCGACAACAACCACGGGATGCCTCCTCGCCGAAGACGGGTCCGCCCCGTCGTTCGTCCGCCGCTGGCCAGGCTAACGAGCAGGACGCGAGACGCCTACAGGTGGCTCTGACCTGGGGCGCGACCGCGCGCCATCCGTCATGGAGCGTAGGCCCGGCGTCCTGGTCGGTCCGCGCCTCCGGCGGGCCCGATCGCCGGGCACGGCGCCGGGTTGGCTACCGTGCCCCCGTGGCCATCGCCTTCGTCCTCACCGTGGTCGTGGCCCTGGCTGCGCTGGTGGGCGTGGCCGTGCTCGACCACCGCCGCAAGGCCGCCATCGAGGCCGCGACCGCGGCCAGCGCCCGGGCCGAGGGTGCGGAGCGGGAGCGGGCCGCGGCCACCGTCGCTGCCGCCGAGGCGGCCGAGGTGGCCGGTCAGCAGCTGACCGCCGTCGCCGCCGACCTCGACACCGCGGCGGCGACCACGGCCCAGCTCCGCGACGAGCTCGACACCGCCACCGCCCGGGCCGCCCAACTGAGCGTCTCCGAAGCCACCTTGACGGCCAGGGTCCACGCCGCCACCGTGCGCCAGACCGAGCTGGAGGCGGCCCTGGCCGCCGAGGCCGCGGCCACGAGCGACCTGCGGGCCGAGCTGGCTACGGCGACCCGGGTGGTCGACGCCGCTGCAGCCGGACCATCGGACGGAGCAGCAGACGGGCCATCACCGTGGGGCCTGCTCCTGGTGCGCGTGGAACGGCAGTGGGCCGCCGGCGTCAGCGCCGGGCCCGACGAACGGGGGGTGGGGCCGGGCACCCCGGGTGAGCAGCTGACCGCCGCGGTGGGCCACGAGCTCGACCGTCTGCGCGAGGAAGCCGGCCTGTACGCCGAGCTTCGGGGCCGAGCGGTCACCGGTGACGCCACCGTGCTGTTGGCCGTGGGCGAGGCGTTGGCCACCCTGGCCACGGCATCGGACCACCTCACCGTCGAGCTCGACCACGAGGTGCGGGTGCTGGCCGAGGGCTGGACCGGCCCCTCGGCCGCCGTCGACTCCCTGGTCGACACCCTGGCCCAGGCCGGGTTGGCCCTGGGGGTGCACACCGAGGGTGGCGAGGTCCGCCTGACCCTGCCCCTGCCCGCAGCGCCGGACGAGACCCACCAGGAGCGGCCCACGGCTCACGGTGGGTGGTAGGTCGTTGGTCCCCTTGCTGATCGGCCCGTTGCCGCTTCACTGCAGCCATGACGCTGCTCGAGTCCGCCCCCCTCAACCGGTCGTCGATCACCCGTGGGCCCTTTGCGGGCCGGACCCGGTGGTCGGCAGGCTTCGGCCCCGCCGACGCGCCCTACCTGGCCAACGTGGAGGGCGTCAGCTTCCGCACCGCACGCCGCCGCCTGCTCCGCTGCCTCGAGCTGTACCGAGATGTGCTGGCCATGAGTGCCCGCGAGCGGACCGCCTTCGACGGCGCCGTCCACGAGCTGATGGCCACCCCGCTGGGCGGGGCGTGGTCGACCACCATCAGCACGGCCGCAGGCACCACCACCTTCTGGATCCTGGGCGCCGCCGCCGCCAACGCCGCCGGCGCCCGCCTCAAGCGCTGACGGGGCCGGGCCCAGCCCCACGCCAAACCACCCCCACCCGGCTCAGCGCCGGCGCTTGGCGCCCCGGCCCTGGGTCCAGGTGGCTTCCTCACGGCGTCGGTCGAGCTCGTCGAGCTCGTCAGCCAGGGCGTTGTAGCGGGCCAGGCGGGACGCTTCGAGCCGGCCCCGGGCCACCGCGGCCACCACGGCACAGCCGGGTTCGCGGCGGTGGGTGCAGTCCCGGAAGCGGCAGCCGGGCGCGATGGCCACGATGTCGGGGAAGGTCTCGTCGAGGCCTCCCTCGTCCTCCCACAGCCCCAGGGAGCGGACCCCGGGGGTGTCGATGAGGGTGGCGCCCTCGCTCAGGGGGAGCAGGCGGCGCCCCGTGGTGGTGTGCCGGCCCCGGCGGTCCTTGGCCCGCACCGCGGCCACCGGTTGGATCTCGCCCCCCAGGAGCGCGTTGACCAGGGACGACTTGCCCGCCCCCGACTCGCCCACGAAGGCCGTGGTGCTACGGGGCCACAGGGTGGGCCGCAGCTCGTCGAGGCCCACGCCGGTCACCGTGCTCGTGGCCAGCACCGTGACCTCGGGGGCCAGGTCGTGGACCAGCTTGCGGGCCCCGGCCTCGTCCTTGGCCACGTCGACCTTGGTGAGCACGACCACGGGGGTGACCTTGCCGTCGCGGGACAGCACCAGCACCCGCTCCAACCAGCCCGGGCGCACCGGGCGGTCGAGGGCGAAGGTCACCAGCACCAGGTCGACGTTGGCCGCCACCACCTGGACCACGTCGCGCACGGCGGGGTCGCGCCGGCTGAGGGTGCCCGTGCGCTCGAAGATGGCCACGATGGCGGGACCACCTTCGCCCCGGGCCACGGCCACCCAGTCGCCCACGGCGGGGGGACTTTCGTGGCCGGCGTTACGGAACGCAGCCTGGGCCCGGCCCAGCCGACGCTCCCCCCGGGGCAGGGCCACGGTGTCGTGGCCCCGTTCCACCTTGACCAGGCGGCCGACCTCGCGACCAGCCTCCAGGTGGGGTCGAGCGAGGGTGGCCACGCGATCGTCCCAGCCGTAGGGGGCCAGCACCGTCACATCGCGGCTCGGATCGTCGACCACAGTGGACCCCAAGGTACCGGCCGCAGGGCCAGCTGGCGGTGAAGCCGGCGGCGCCATCTGACCTGGTTGGTTAGGGTGCCACCGTGGCCAGCCTCTCCGATGTCGAGCGCTTCGTACGTGCCGAGCAGGGCCTGGCCGTGGTGTCGGTGGTGGCTGGGTCGGGGGCGTCGGCGACGCCGGCGTCGTCCCTGGTCAACGTGGGCGTGGCCCAGCACCCCGTGACCGGTGGGCCCGTGGTGGCCTTCGTGGCCCGGGCTTCGGCCCGCAAGGTGGCCCACCTGCGGGCCAACCCCAACGCCACGGTCACCATCTCCACCTCGTGGCGCTGGGTGGGGGTGTCGGGCCCCGTCGAGCTGGCCGGTCCCGACGATCCGCTCGACGGGTTGGCCGCTGCCGACGTGCCCGAACTGCTGCGGGCCGTGTTCCGTGCCGCGGGGGGCGTGCACGACGACTGGGACGAGTACGACCGGGTCATGGCCGACGAACGTCGCCTGGCCGTGCTGGTGGCACCCCGTCGCGTGTACGGCAACCCATGACCTCGGCCCCTCCCGACGAGCACGGCGACCGGCCCGCGGGACCGGCCCAGGACAGTGGCCGGGCCTGGGCCGTGGCCGTGGCCTTCGCCTTGACCGCGGCCTTGGCCTTCGGCACCAGCTACAGCTTCGGCACCTTCTTCGACGAGATGTCGGCCGAGTTCGACGCCAGCCGGGGGGCCACCGCCGCCGTCTTCGCCATCACCACGTTCCTGTTCTTCGGGGTGGGCATCATCTCGGGGCCCCTGTCCGATCGCTTCGGGCCCCGCCGCCTGCTCATCGCCGCCGCCTTCATCATGGGTGGGGGACTGCTGGCCACCTCCCGGGTGCAGTCCCTGGGCCTGGGCTACCTGACCTACGGGGTGGGCGTCGGCTTCGGCGCCGGCCTCTACGTCACCCCTGCCTTCGCCGTCGTGGGCGGGTGGTTCGTGCGCCGCCGGGCCATGGCCCTGGGAATCGTGTCCACGGGCAGCGGCCTGGGCACCCTGGTGCTCGTCCCCGTGGCCAGCCGCCTCATCGGGGCCTACGGCTGGCGCCAGACCTACGTCATCCTCGGCATCCTCGCCTTCGTGGTGCTGCTGGCCGCCTCGTTCGTGGTGGAGCGGCCGCCGGTGGCGCCCCCGGGAGAGGTCGGCTTCAGCCTGCGGGTGGTCACCGCGACGCGGCCCTTCCGGCTGCTGTTCGTGTCCAACTTCCTCATGTCGCTGGCCCTGTTCGTGGCCTTCGCCTTCCTCGTGCCCTTCGCCGAAGACGAGGGCATCAGCAGCCGCAGCGCCTCGTTGCTGATCAGCATCGTCGGCGCCGCCAGCATCACCGGGCGACTGGCGCTGTCGTCCCTGGTCAAGCGGTTCGGGCCCCTGCGCCTCTACCAGGTGTGCCTGGCCGTGCAGCCCGTGGCCTACCTGGTGTGGCTGGTGGCCGGGGGCTATCCCGCGCTGGCCCTGTTCGCCGTGTTGCTGGGCTCGTCCTACGGGGGCTACGTGGCCCTGGGGCCCACCGTGGCCGCCCACCTGTTCGGTGTCGTCGGGTTGGGCAGCCTCATCGGGGCCCTGTTCTTCGGCTCCGCCGTGGGCGGGCTCATCGGTCCCCCCGTGGCCGGCTTCCTGGCCGACAGCTCGGGCGGGCACGCGCTGCCCATCATCCTCGCCATGGTGGCGACCGTGCTGGCCCTGGTCGTGGTGCTGGGCGTGCGCGATCCCAACGCCGCACCCGCCACCGCGCTCGAGGCCGAGCCCACCCCGGCCTGAGGGCCGAGCACCTGCGCCCGCTCAGCCCGGCGGGGTCGACCCTGGCGACTCCTCGGGGGCGGCGGTGAACCACAGGGGCACGGCGCCGCCCTGGGAGTAGTCCACGGTGATCTCGTCACCCACGGCTATGGGGCGCACGGCCAGGAAGAGGATGGCGGCGGCGTCGGGATCGTCCTGGTAGCGGGCGTTGGGCACGGTGGCGTGGTTGTACAGCGACCCGTAGCCCAGAGCGATGGCCGCCCCTCCGGCCCGCCAGCTGAAGTAGTAGTCGTACAGGGCGGTGTCGTCGAGCATGGCCACCTGTTCGGCGGGCACGACGAGCACCGGACACGCCTCGATGAGCTCACCGGGCGCAAAGGGGGTGGCGGCGAAGACGCCCCGGCCGTGGCGGGAGGAGGGACCGACGATGACGGTGGCCGAGGGCACGCCGCCGATGGTCCTTCGTGGCGCCGCCCACCGCAAGCGGGTAGCCGGTCGGCTCGACCTGTTCCCCTTGGCCGCCCGGCCGTCGCTGGCTCAGCCCGGTGGGAAGCTGACGCCGGTGAGCAGGTCGAGCTGACGCAGGATGTTGGGGGTGATGCCGGTGAAGGCGATGTGGGCCTGGCGGGCACCGGGGGAGGGGCCGTTGGACACCCCCACCACCACGCCCCGGACGGCCAGGTCACCCATGTCGACGTCGAGCACGTCGTCACGCCGCACCCAGGTGGGGGCATCGACGCTGATGCCGCCGCGGGACAGATCGGTGGCTTCCACGGCCTGGGCGGTCGAGGGTCCGGTGCCCCCGACGCGACGGCAGCGCACCCGCAGGCGGACCGCGGCCCGGGCCGAACGGCGCCGGTCGGCACCGCGCACGCCACTGCGGTCGATGATGTCGACCAGGCCCATGCCTGCCTCCAGGACGTCGGGGAAGGGTGCCGCCAGCCTCGCGCGTTCCTCCACCACTTGACCACGTCTGGCGGTCGATATATCCCTCTAGGTGTTTTCTGACCATCGGACTCAAGCCCGTCGCCGCAGGTGCCGATGCTTCTCTCAGCCTCACGAGCCCGCCCCTCGGAAAGGCTGGAACACCCTGGTGACCAACATCACCAAGGATGGAAGAGCTGGCCGGGTACCCCCACCCCGCCCGACCGGCAGAACCGTTGAGCCCCACCTCGTGTGGGGCTCCGGCCGTTTTCGACACCCTGTGACGGCTGGCCTCCCGGGTGGCCCCGGCCCGGGGGCCGTGGTAGCCCTCCTGCGGTGCGACGGCCGCGAGCCCCCCGGGTCGTCGTCTCTGTCGGGGGAAGGACGATGGAGGGGGCAGCGTGGAACCGATGCGCAGCGGGCGGTTCGAGTACAAGCACGTCGTCGCCATCGCCTTCGTGGCCGGGCGTTCATGGACATCCTCGACACCACGATCGTCAACGTGGCCCTGCCCACCCTGTCCCGCGAGTTCAACACCGACACGGGCACCATCGAATGGGTGGTCACCGGCTACCTGTGGAGCCTGGCCCTGTGGATCCCCGCCTCGGGCTGGATCGGTGACCGCTTCGGCACCCGCAAGACCTTCCTGTTCGCCATCGCCATGTTCACCGTGGCCTCGGCCCTGTGCGGCCTGGCGTGGAACATCGAGAGCCTGGTGCTGTTCCGGGTGCTCCAGAGCGTGGGCGGCGGCATGCTGACCCCGGTGGGCACGGCCATGCTCTACCGGGCCTACCCGCCCATCGAGCGGGCCCGGGCCCTGGGGGTGATGATCATGGCCAGGGTGGTGGGCACCAAGCTCTACCCGGTGATCGGGCCCCGCCGGCTCACCATCGTCGGCCTGGCCGCCAACGGCGCCCTGGTGGGCGCCACCACCGACCTCGAGCGGGCCGAGGCCTACACCACCGCCTTCCACTCCGCCGTGATCGGCGCCGTGGTCCTGGCGGTGATCGGGTTGATCAGTGCCTTCTGGTTGCGCGACGAAGACGCCGCCCCCACCATGAGGGCGGCATCGCAGCGGACGAAGCCGGCGCATTGAACATGCTCCGGGGGTGAGGCCGGGACGGGGGCCGGGAGCGTGGGGGAGACGTCCCCCGGGCTCGATCCGGCTCGCCAGCTACGGCCTGGTGGAGCGGCCTACTTGAAGCGGTAGGTGATCCGGCCGCGGTTCAGGTCGTAGGCCGAGACCTCGACCTGGACCCGATCGCCGGGCAGGATGCGGATGCGGTGCTTGCGCATCTTCCCGCTGAGGTGGCCGAGCACGGTGTGGCCGTTGTCGAGGGCGATGCGGAAGTGGCCGCCCTTGAGTGCTTCCTCGGTACGTCCCTCGAGGACGATGGCGTCGTCTTTGGTCTTCGGCAAGTGGCTTCGATCCTTCGATCTCACGGCCCGCGCGCGTGTGGGTCGTACGTCCAAGCTACATGGCTGACGTGCCCTGGCGTTCGACCGGAGCCCCGGATCCGGGCACGATCGCGCCGCATCGGCCTACGCTCCGCCGATCGACGCCATCACCGCCCCCGACGCCCACCCCTCACCATGGTGACGCCGCCCCGGGGTGAGGTCCTGTGGCAGCCCGACGCCGACGCCTGGGAACGCACGGCCATGGGCCGCTTCGCCCGGTCCCACGGGTTCGACACCTACGCCGACCTGCACGCCTGGTCGGTGACCGACCTCGACGGCTTCTGGACCGCAGTGGCCGACGAGGTCGCCGTCCGCTGGCGTTCCCAGCCCCGGGCCGTGCTCGGCCAGCGCACCATGCCCGGCACCGAGTGGTTCCCCGGCGGAGAGCTGAACTGGGCCGAGCACGCCCTGGCCGCCGGGGCCGAGCGCCCCGACGAGGTTGCCGTGGTGTCCCGCAGCCAGACCCGGGCCTCCGTCGAGCTGACCTGGGCCGAGTTGAACGAACAGGTGGCCCGCTGCGCCGCGGGCCTGGCCCGCTTGGGCGTCGGCGTGGGGGACCGCGTCGTCGCCTACGCCCCCAACATCGCCGAGACCCTGGTGGCGTCGCTGGCCACGGCGGCCCTGGGGGCCATCTGGTCGAGCTGCGCCCCCGAGTTCGGCACCCGGGCCGTGGTCGACCGCTTCACCCAGATCGAACCCTCCGTGTTGGTGGCGACGGACGGCTACCGCTACGGCGGCAAGGTCATCGACCGCCGGGCCGAGGTGGCCGCCATCCAGGCTGGCCTGCCCACCCTGCGCCACACCGTGTCCCTCCCCTACCTGGGCGTGGGTGAGGACGGCTGGACGCCGCTGCTGGCCGGACCCGACCCCGGTCCGCCCGCCTTCGCCGCCGTGCCCTTCGCCCATCCGCTGTGGGTGCTCTACAGCTCGGGCACGACGGGGCTGCCCAAGCCCATCGTGCACGGGCACGGCGGGGTGACCCTCGAGCAGCTCAAGTACCTGCGCCTGCACCAGGACCTGGGTCCGGGTGATCGCTTCAACTGGTTCTCCACCACGGGCTGGGTGATGTGGAACATCCTCGTCTCGGGGCTGATGACCGGGGCCGCCGTGGTCCTGTTCGACGGCGATCCCCTGGCCGATGGGCCGGGGACGTTGTGGCGGGAGGCGGCCGAGACGGGGACCACGGTCTTCGGCGCGTCGGCCGGCTTCCTCATGGCCTGTCGCAAGGCGGGGTTGGAGCCCGAGCGGGGTCTGCTGCGCTGGGTCGGTTCAACCGGGGCGCCGTTGCCGGCCGAGGGCGCCCGCTGGGTGCTCGACGCCGTGGGCGTGCCCGTGGGCTCGATGAGCGGGGGCACCGACGTGTGCGGGGCCTTCGTCGGCGCCGCGCCCGTGGCGCCCATCCGGGCCGGTGAGATCGCCTGCCGCCTGCTCGGTTGTGCCGTCGAGGCCTTCGACCCCGAGGGCCGGCCGTGCCCGCCGGGGGTGACGGGTGAGCTGGTGGTGACCCAGCCCATGCCGTCGATGCCCGTGCAGTTCTGGAACGACCCCGACGGCAGCCGCTACCGGGCCGCCTACTTCGACGTGTACCCCGGGGTGTGGCGCCACGGCGACTGGATCACCTTCACCGAGGACGGCGCCTGCGTCATCACCGGGCGGTCCGACGCCACCCTCAACCGGGGCGGGGTGCGCCTGGGGACCAGCGACCTCTACACCGTGGTCGAGGACTTCGAGGAGGTGGCCGACAGCCTGGTCGTGCACCTCGAGGACGACCAGGGCGGGGTGGGGGAGCTGCTGCTCTTCGTCGCTCCGGCCCCCGGTGTCGAGGTCGACGACGACCTGCGTCGGCGTCTGACCAGCGCCCTGCGCACCCAACTGTCCCCCCGTCACGCCCCCGATCAGATCGTGGCCGTCCCCGTCATCCCCCGCACCCTGTCGGGCAAGAAGCTCGAGGTCCCCGTCAAGCGCATCCTCGGCGGCACCCCCGCCACCGTGGCGGCCTCACTGGACTCCCTGGCCGACCCGACGTCGTTGGCCCCCTTCGAAGCGTTCGCCGCCACCCGTCGAGGCGCCGCCGGCCAGCCCGGGGGTCGAGCTGTGCTGGATCCTTAACCCGAGAGAGGTTGAAGATCCAGCACAGCTCGGCCACTCACCCCTCGGTCTTGCCTGCCACCGCCAGCATCGTTCCGTGTTGGGTACGTCCGCCGCACCCGGAGGCCGCTGCGGCCGCTGAGGTCCGCGGCCGGCGTCTCGTCAGCTCGCGTCGGGGCGCTCTTCGGGGTAGAGCAACAGGAACACGACGGCGATGCCCGCGAGCAGGGCTGCGGACAGCAGCCACACGGTGCGGTAGCTGGAAAGCGCCGCGGAAGCGGTGAGGGGTCGGCCGACCACGGCGACGGCAACGGCGATGCCGATGGCCTGGGACAGCTGGAAGGTGGTGGTCCGGCCGGCGCCGGCCATGCCGAAGCGGGTGCCGGGCACGTCGCGCATGGCCGCTCCCACCAGCATGCCGAAGAGCACGGCCATGCCCAGGCCGAGGAACAGGTTGGGCAGCACCAGCACCCACAGGTTGGGCTCGGTGTCGATCAGCAGGGCGAAGCCGGCCCAGCCCAGGGCGGCCAGCAGGCCCCCGGCGGCCACCACCCGGCGGTGCCCGACCCGGTCCACCAGCGAACCGATGGGTCCGGACAGCACGGCCGAGATCAGGGCACTGGGCATGAGGGCCAGGCCGGTGTGCAGCACCGACCAACCCCACCAGCGTTGGAAGAAGCTGGGCAGCAGCACCCAACTGCCGAAGAAGCCGGCCGAGAACAGCAGCGAGCCGATCAGCCCGACCCGGTAGGAGCGCACCGTCAGGAGGTGGAGGTCGAACAGGGGAGCGGGGTGGTGCATCGAGCGGTGCACGAACAGCCCTATGAGGACCAGGCCCACGACCACCAGCCCCAGCACCCCGGGCGAGGTCCAACCCCACTCGTCGCCCTGGATGATGGCCCCGACCAGGGCCCCTACCCCCAACGACGCCAGGGGCACGCCGATGACGTCGACGTGGCGGCTGACGCCGGTGGCCCGCGACTCGACCAGGACCCGGGGGCCGACGACGAGGGCGAAGGCGGCGATGGGCACGTTGATGAGGAAGACCGCCCGCCAACCGAACGCCTCCACCAGCAGCGCTCCCAGGGACGGGCCCAGGGCGGCGGCCAGGCCTCCGGTGGCCGCCCAGATGCCGATGGCCAACTGCCGCCGGGCGGGCGGGAAGATGGCCAGGATCAGGGCCAGACCGGAGGGGAAGAGCATGGCCCCGCCCACGGACTGCACGAAGCGCGCCACGATGAGGCCCCCGATGCTGGGGGCCATGCCCGAGCCCAGCGAGCCGACGGCGAAGATGGCCATGCCCAGCAGGAAGAGGCGCTTGCGGCCGTAGAGGTCGGCGGCCCACCCCGCCACCAGCAGCAGTGAGGCGACGCCCAGGCTGTAGGCGTTGAACACCCAGGACAGGGCCGAGAAGCTGGCCTCGCTGAAGGCGTCCTGGATCTCGGGCAGGGCCAGGGAGATGACGGTGACCTCCATGGCCACCATGAACCCGGCCAGGGAGGCGATGGCCAGGGTGAACCAGGCCAGGCGGGACACGGTGACGTCGCCGTCGCCCACCACCGGGGTGGGACCGGACCGGGCCCGCCGACGTCCGTTGTCGACGGTGCTCACGTGCCGTCAGTCCGATGACGCGACTGAATGGCGATCTCCCCGCTCATGCGGCCCCCCGACCCCGAGATCCTCGCGGCGCGATGGCGCCCGCTCGGCCTCACCCTAGGCCGAGGTGCATCCCGCCGCCGAGGAGATGGCGGGCCTGGTAGACCGGCCTGATGGTCACCGACGACTACCTGCTGGCCGGCGGGCTGCGCCTGCACCACCGCGACTGGACCGGCCCCTCGCCCGAGGCTCCCACGGTGGTGCTGCTGCACGGCTTCACCGGCCACGCCCGCACCTGGGACACCCTGGCCCAGGCCCTGTCGGCCCGCTACCGGGTCCTGGCCCTCGACGCCCGGGGCCACGGCGAGAGCTCGTGGGACCCCGACGGTGCCTACGGCGTCGACGAGCAGGTCGGCGATGTGGTCGCCGTGCTCGGCGCCCTGGGGCTGTCGTCGGTCTCGGCGCTCGGCCTGTCCATGGGCGGACGTACGGTCACCAACCTGGCCGCGGTGCGTGCCGACCTGGTCGATCGCCTGGTCATCGTGGACATCGGCCCCGTGGTGGCGGCAGCCGGCGCCGCCCGCATCGGCGCCTCGGTCAGCGCCCCCGACGTGTTCGACACCCCCGAGGACGCCTTCGTCGCCGCCCGGGCCGCCAACCCCGTGCCCCCCGAGGACGCCCTGCGCCACCGCATCCGCAACAACCTGCTGCTACGGCCCGACGGTCGCTGGACGTGGCGCTGGGACCCGGCGCTGCGGGGGAGTGGCCGGTCCAACCTGCCCCGCCCCGACCCCGCGGCCCAGTGGGAGCTGCTGGGTTCGATCACCGCGCCAACCCTGGTGGTGCGGGGGGCGCAGTCCGACGTGCTCGCCGCCGAGGACGCCGCCCGCATGGTGCGCGACATCGCCGACTGCACCCTGGTCGAGGTGGCCGACGCCGGCCACACCGTCCCCCTCGACCAGCCCGAGCGCTTCCTCGACACCGTGCGCCCGTTCCTCTTCGCCTGACGCCCGGACCCTGGTGCCCGGGGTTTGCGGTCGGGCTCGCCGACGGTGCTACTCGCCCCGGCGGGCCAGGCGGGCGCCGTAGGTGGGGAACTGGCCGGTGTTGCAGGTGACGCCGCCGTCGACGGGCAGGGCCACGCCGGTGATGAAGGAGGCATCGGGGGAGATGAGGAAGGCCACGGCCGCAGCCAGCTCGGAGGCGTCACCCCAGCGGGCCATGGGCACGGTGGCGCGCACGTTCTCGTCGGCGGGGTCGCGGGTCTGCATGCCCGCGGTCATGCCCGTGCGGGTGGGTCCGGGGCACACGGCGTTGACGCGGATGCCCTCGTGGGCCACGTCGAGCGCCACGGCCTTGGCCATGTTGATGACCGCGGCCTTCGACGCGTTGTAGGTCCAACCACCGGGGTCGGCGCCGATGCCCGAGGTGGACCCGGTGACGACGATGGCCCCCTGGTCGGCCTTGCGCAGGGCGGGCAGGGCGGCCCGGATGCCCAGGGCCACGGCCCGCACGTTGACCTCGATGACCTTGTCGAACATCTCCATGGGCGCCCGGTCGATCAGCCCGTGGCCGGGGATGCCGGCGTTGAGGAACACCCCGTTGAGGCCGCCGAAGGCCGACTCGGCCAGGGCCACCATCTCGTCGTTGGTCTGCTCGCTGGTGACGTCGCCGGCCAGGGCGACCACGCCGTCGACCCCTTTGGTCCAGTCGAGGGAGGTGTCGTTCAGGTCCACGGCCACGACCGAGGCGCCGTCGGCCAGCAGGCGCTCGGCGCTGGCCCGTCCGATGCCCGAACCCGCCCCGGTGATGGCGTAGACGCGACCGGCGTTGCTGCTGCCCATGGTGTTCCCCCTCGTTGGGGGCCACGCACGGACCCCGACCATCGGGCAGCCCAGCACGGGGCCGCGGCAGGAGTCAAACGGGCGGTGGGCCGTTGCCGTCGCTACGTTGCCGGGCGGATCGGCATCTGTCAGGGGGACGCAGGGTGGCAGCACAGGTCGGTAGCCCGGAACCGTTCACGGTCGACATCCCCCAGAGGGAGCTCGACGACCTGCGCCACCGCCAGCGCAACACCCGCTGGCCGGCGGAGGTCGGCAACCCCCGCGGTCGCTACGGCGCGTCGCGGGAGTGGATGGCC
>JBBSLP010000041.1:0-53804 GCA_038255145.1 Acidimicrobiales bacterium | reverse complement strand
TGCCGCCCTGCCACGCCACCATCATGGCCGACCGGCCGAGCTGGCGACCGAGCGGCGACCGCCCTGACCGCTCGCCGTTGATCCGCCGGGCGATGACGTCCCCTTCCTTCAGGTTAGCGTGATGACGTACCGATAAAATAGGATGCGCCCCACCACGACTACCGCAGCTACACGTGACACCTCCTCCACGAATCATGACCAGCTTGAGCGAATCGAAAGGCTGACCCGCTCAATCCGGGGCATCATGCTGTTCTGGACAATATCGTCCGTCCTCATTGGCGTGCTCTTCCTGATGGCGCTGGGGAACTCCAACACATAGCCCCCTCACCTGCCGGTGCGGCTTACACCGCTGAACCTGTCGGCAAGACCACTAGCTGTTCGTTCGTTCGTTCGTTCACGGTGTGCGCAGCTCAACCCTCGTGGTATCGACGGGCAGGCGTGCCCGGGGGGTTGTGCCTCCCAGGTTCGGCATCGGGGTTCGGCACGCAGACTTCACCCTCCAGCCCGTCAGGGTCGCGGTAGAACACGCTGTAGACGTGCCCGAAGTCAGTGACGAAGCCATCGCTGGCGCCGCGGGCCATGAGGCGTTCTCTGATCGTGTCGAAGGCATCCAAGGACGATGCTTGAAGGGCGAGGTGGTCCAGACGCCCCCGTCCGAACATGGGCACCTGCTTCTGGGCTTCCTGGTTGCCGCTGATCTCGAACACGTTCAGCTCCGCGGTGGGACCGACCTTGAGCAAGGTCACCCGGAAGCCGTCCCCGGGTCGTTCCTCCCAGAACACCGTCGCTCCGAACATGTCGCCGTAGAAGGCTGTCAGTCGGTCAGTGTCAGCGGTGAGTACAGCTACGTGGTTGATGCCAGCAAGAAGCATCCCGCCAGTGTGCGAGACGACTGACCGTCAGGCAACAGGCGACACCTACCACCCCGACAGAGCGGCGGAGCGCACCAACCGCCGTTGATCCGGTGGCACTGGCCGTGGACGGGTCGCTTCCTGCCGGTGCGGCTTCTGCCACCGCCCTGCCAGCCCCACACGGTCCCGAGCCCACAGCCGCATCTCAGCCCGCTCCAACGACGTGAGCACGGCCAGGAGGGTGGCCAGGAAGGCGTGTGAGATGCCGTCATCGAGGAGGCGGGCCCAGATCTGGGCGGGGGCCAGGTCGCAGAACTCGGGGGACCGCAACGGGCCCTGGGGCGACGTGCGACTCGCTGTTACGCGGCCAGCGCCCACAGGCCAGCCGGGGGAGCGGCGGGCGCGTAGGGGGTCACTGATGCGAGCCTTCCCGGCGGACACATGCACATGTCCGCTGCCACCGATGCCTCGGTGTTCACGGGGGAGGGGCGGGCACGCTGCTGGCCAGGATCCAGTAGAGCCTGACGGTCGCAATCAACAGAGCTTCGAGATGGGCGTTGCGAGCGAACGCCATCTCCTGGACGTCGGCGGCGAGTTCGGCAACCGATGCTCGCAACTCCATCAGTGATGCACGTGTTACCGCGAGCCGTGCCCGAACCTGTCGCTTGATCCGGCCTCGCTGATGGCCAACCCGGAAGTGCTCACCGAGGTCGGCAACTGCAGCGGCATGGTGGCCGGCGATCGACTGGATGGTCGGCTGCAGGTGCGCGGCGAACCGCTCCACAACCCCGGCTGGGTCAGAAGCAGTGTTCGGGCCCGCACCCGTAAGCTCCACCACTGGGAACATGATGCTCCGTTATCCAAGACATGTGGTGAACCAACCGCGCACAGTCGCATCGAGCTGACCACCGCGCGATGGCTGCGCGATGAGCACCAGCATTCTGCGCGATTTAGGCGCATCTAGGCGCTACTGACAGCGCGTCTAGGAACTCGCATCAGCCCTGCTAGCTGGGCCTTTACGCTGGAGCGGGTGACGGGAATCGAACCCGCATGGCCAGCTTGGAAGGCTGGAGCTCTGCCATTGAGCTACACCCGCAGCACCGGGCATCCTGCTCGGATGGCCCGGACTGCGCATGCTATCCCGGCCGGGTTCCGGGCGCATCGGCACCCACCGGTGGGTGCTCACGCACCCCGACCGGCCCGGCGGCGGCAGCTGGACGCCTCGCGCTACACGGGCAGGTCGGAGGCGAGCTTCACCGTCTGGTCCTCGGTGAAGGCCCGCATGGTCTTGATGCGGACCCGGCCGTTGGCCGCGTTGACCAGGGAGAGCTTGGCCGCGGTCTCGTCGTCGGGCGCCTCGACCACGGCCACGGCGTCGTACTCGCCCATGGTCAGGTAGAAGCTCACCAGCTCGGCCCCAAGCTCCTTCGCCCCTCGTCGGGCGTGCTCCAGGCGGTCACCGATCGCCTTGAAGTGCTGGATGCCGCTGTCGGTGTAGTTCATGAGCATCAGGTACGTCGCCATGGCGACCTCCTCGCAACCATCAGTCACGATCTGGTCTACCACCACCCGGCCAGCTTCGAACGTGACGTTGCGCCAACAGCCAGAACTCGCCGTGCATGGTCGACCACGCATCCATCGTGACGTGCTGCCAGGTAGGTCAGGCGAGTAGCGCGGACACGTCCTTACGCAGCAGGATGACGATGACGGCGATCTCGACCACGACGCTCACCAACGCGCCGATGGCGATGGCGGTGCGCGGGCCAGCGAAGAAGGCGGGGATGGTGCTGAGCAGGTTCAACGCGGTGACGGCGACGGTCACCCACTTGCCCCGGCGTCGTCGCTGCCACAGGCCCCACGCCCCGACCAGGGCCACCACCGCCAGCACGATGCCGATGACCACGACCGCGGCGGGGATCTCCTCATCGCCGTCGGTGGGGAGGAAGAACAGCAACAGCCCGGCCACGTTCACCAGCAGCGAGCCGATGATCGCGGCGAGGAGGAGTTGCGTGGCTCGTCGATCTGCGATGTCCACCCGTATGTCCAGCCTCCTTGCTCAACTGTCGCGGACCGTACCATCCCGACCGAGCTCGGCAGCACCCTGGACCGGCCGATCGTCATGAACCTCTGATCCTTTGTGCAGAAGTCGGAAATGCACGGATGACATCTACCGGTGACGATGTCGGTGGCGACCTCGGCAAACCGCGGTCGGTGAGTCGACGGCCACGCCAGCGCAAACCCCGGTGCATCCCCCAGCCCGGTCCTAAGGTCCGACCCCGTGGACGCCAACTCCCCCCAGACCGAGCAGTACACCCACGGCCACCACGCCGCCGTCGTGGGATCCCACGCCCGCCGCACCGCAGCCAACTCGGCCGCGTTCCTCGTGCCCTACCTGCAGTCCGGCCTGCGTGTCCTCGACGTCGGCTGCGGCCCCGGCAGCATCACCGTCGACCTGGCCGCCATGGTCGACCCCGGCGAGGTCATCGGCATCGACCGCGAGCCCGAGGTGCTCGAAGGCGCCCGGGCCCTGGCCGCCGAGCGGGGCCTCGACAACGTCACCTTCGCCCCCGGCAGCGCCTACGAGCTGGCCTTCCCCGACGACAGCTTCGACGTCGTCTACGCCCACCAGGTCCTCCAGCACCTGGTCGATCCCATCGCCGCCCTGGTGGAGATGCGTCGGGTCCTCAAGCCCGGTGGCCTGGTGGCCGTGCGCGACTCGGACTACGGCACCATGGTCCACGCCCCCACCCAACCGACCATCGACCGCTGGCTCGAGCTGTACCACCAGCTCACCAGGTCCAACGGCGCCGAGGCCGACGCCGGTCGCCACCTCAAGGGCTGGGTCGAGGTGGCCGGCTACACCGAGGTGCTCGCCTCGGCCAGCAGCTGGTTCTACACCACCCCCGAATCGACCCAGGCCTGGGCCGAGCTGTGGGCCGTGCGCGTCACCCAGAGCGCCTTCGCCGATCAGGCCATCGCCGCCGACCTCAGCAACCCCGCCGAGCTCGACGAACTGGCCGCGGGCTGGCGAGCGTGGGCAACCCTGCCCGGGGCCTTCTTCGCCTTCCTCCACGGCGAGGTCCTGGCCCGCAAGGCCAGCCCGGTGGTACCCACCTGACCGTCCGATCTCACCAACGCGTCTGACCGGACCCCACCTGTCGCGGGCCCGATTCGCCGTGATGCGGAACCGGCTCGGCACCCCCGCCCCCGGACGGAATGCCCCCGACCACCACGGGGGCTACCGTTCCCTCCCTGCCGGCCCGCCGGGACGGCCACGGACCATGAGGGGGCGAGGGTGACGACGGGCCCCGAACCGCTGCAGCTGCCCAGGTTCCTGGCAGGACCGATCCTGCGTCGGGCCGAGGCCACCCAGGTGTGCGTGTGGGCGGCCACCAGCGTGCCCGCCCGTTGCTCGGTCCACGTCTGCGCCCTCGGTCCCGACGGCCCCACCCCCCTCGGCCAGGGCCAGGGCCGCCAGGTGCAGCTGGGCCCGGCGCTCTTCGTGCACCTCGCCGTGGCCACCCCCGACGCCGACGCCTTCCCCCGCGGCCAGCTACTGGGCTACGACCTGCTCGTCGAGCTCGACGGCGACGAGCCCCGAGACCTGGCCGCCCTGGGCCGACTCGACGGAACCGACTCCCTGGCCTACCCCGGCCTCCCGTTGCCCAGCTTCGTGCTCCCCGAGCCCGGGGCTCCCCTGCACCTGCTGCACGGCTCGTGTCGGGAGCTGCACGGCGGCGGCGAGGACGCCTTCCTGGCCGCCGACGACCTCGTCGCTGCCCGGGCCCAGGACCCCGCTGCCCGCCCCGCCGCCCTGGTGCTCACCGGGGACCAGATCTACGGTGACGAGGTGGCCGGCGCCCTCATCGGCCACCTGCGCCAGTTGGCCACCACCCTGCTCGGCCCCAGTGACGAGACGTCGGTGCCCGGCGTCGGCAACCTGTCCCAGGTCCCGCCCTACGGCCGCCAGGCCCTGGCCGACCACGCCTGCTTCACCTCGACCAAGGCGGAGAACCACCTGCTCAGCCTGGGTGAGTACGTGGCCGCGTACCTCATCGCCTGGGACGAGGCCACGTGGCCCGCCACCTTCCCCGCCTTCGACGACGTCGGTCCCGAGCCGCCCGGCACCACGGCCCGGGACCGCCACCAGCGTCGCAAGCTGCACAAGCAGTACGACACCGAGGTCGAGCGACTCGAAGCGGCCCGCCGCGCCATCCCGGCGGCCCGCCGGGTCCTGGCCAATGTCCCCACCTACACCTGCTTCGACGACCACGACGTCACCGACGACTGGAACTTGACCCGGCTGTGGCGGGACCGGGTCCACGCCTCGCCCACGGGCCGGCGGGTCATCGCCAACGCCATGGCCGCCTTCTGGGCCTTCCAGGGCTGGGGCAACGACCCCGAACGCTTCGGCGGCGAGCTGGCCGACGTCATCGCCCAGGGCGCCGATGACGCCGGGAGGGGTTCCACCTACGAGCGCACCCTGTGGGACTTCGACCGCTGGGCCTACACCGTCCCCGTCACCCCACCCATGATCGTGCTCGACACCCGCACCCAGCGGGCCTTCGACAGCGCCGAGGGCGCGGCCCGGCTCATCGGCCACGCCGAGCTCGATCGGGTGCGCCAGCTGGCCATGGATGCCGGCGTCCAAGAAGCGCGACACGCCATCTTCGTGTCGGCCGTGCCCGTCTTCGGCCTCGAGATCCAGGAGCGCCGCCAGAAGTTCCTGGCCGGCAAGCTCGGCCCCTACGAGATCGACTTCGAGGCCTGGCACTCGGCCCTGGGCGGCCTCGTCGACCTCATGGACATGATCATCGACGGCCTCGACCTGCGCCGCTGCGTGATCCTGTCCGGCGACGTCCACTACGGCCTCACCGTCGACGCCACCTTCGAGATCGACGGTCGGTCGGTGCACGTGGCCCAGCTGGTCAGCAGCGCCTTCAAGCACAGCGGCACCCTGGCCCGGGCCGGGCTCGACGTGGTGGGTCGCTTGGTGCGGCCCGAGCACGACCGCCTGGGCTGGCAGGACCCCCCCGAGATCGGCCGGGCCCCGGGCCTGGTCCACCGGGTGCTCGACCGTCCCGCCAACACCGACGAGTGGACCGACGGCGGTCCCGTGTTCCTCCCGCCCCGGCTGGCCGAGCGGGTCGACCCCGACGTGCGCCCGCCCTACCGCGAGCACCGCCGCTACGTGCGCCCCGAGGAGAAGCCCGCCTCCGTCGTCATCGGCGAGAGCAACATCGGCCTCGTGACCGTGCACGGTGACGACGTCGTCCACGTGGTCACCGGTCGCGTCGGAGCCGAGGACGTGCCCCACACCACCCGCATCGACCTCGCCGCCCGGGGCTGAGGGTCAGCGAAGGCCGCCACCCTCAGATGTAGTCGGCCCGCTTCATCCACTCGAGGGCGATGTAGCCGGGTAGCACGGGCAACCAGAAGGTGATGAGTCGGTAGAGGAACACCGAGGGCACGGCCGCGCTGTTCTCCATCCCCGCGGCGACCAACCCGGCGATGAGGGCCGCTTCGAGGGCTCCCAGACCACCGGGGGTGGGTGCAGCCGACGCCACCGCGGCGCCGGCCAGGTAGATGGCCCCGACCTGGGCGAAGGGGAGGCTGCCCCCGAAGGCCTGGATGGCGATGAACAGGGCCACGATGTTGCCCCCCGTCACCAGGAGGGACCCGCCGATGAGCAGGGCCAGCTTGTCGGGCCGGCGCATGACGTCACCGATGCCCCCCGCCGAGCGCCGCAGGATGGGCAGCAGCCGCCGCATCAGGAGGTGGCGCAGGGCGGGGATGGCCAGGGCGACGACGCCGGCCACCAGGACCCCTCCTGCGGCCACCAGGAACAGGGTGGGGTCGGGCACGTTGATGGATCCGAAGGCCGAGCTGCCCGCCCACACCACGAACAGCGCCAGGAGCGTCAGGTGCACGGCGAAGCCGCCCACCACGCTGAGGCCCACGCCGGACACGGCCACGGCGGGGTCCACCCCGCTCTTCTGCAGGAAGCGCACCCCCAGGGCCATGCCCCCCACCGACGAGGGGGCCAGCTTGCTGGCGAAGGCCGAGGCCAGCTGGGCGGCCAGGTTGGGGCCCACCCGCAGCCGGTCGGGCACGGCGCCGGCCAGGCTGACGGCGGCGCCCACGAAGGTGAGCGCGGCCATGGCCGCCACGGGCAGGGCCCACAGCCAGTTGGCGTCGGCCACCTGGTGGGCGATGGCGGGCAGGTCGGCGAACTGGGGGAGCAGGAAGTACGTGGCCGCCACGAGCACGACGATGGTGAAGATCGTCTTCCCGCTGATGCGCTGCAGGTCCTCGAACTCGATGTGGTCGACCCCGCCGCGCTGGGCCACCACGGCCTGCAGCTCCTTGAGCAGGCCGTTGCGATGGCGCATGGCGGTCCGGGTGGCCGTGCTCAACGCGTTGGGCTGCAACCGGGGGAGGGCGGCGGCGACCACGTCCACGCCGAGCACGGCGATGGCGGAATCGACGCTGCGACCGGCCCCGGCCCGTAGGGCCAATGAGGCCAGCACCTGGGCCACGTCGGCGTTGAGCTGGCCGTCATCCGCGGCCAGCTCGCTGTAGCTGAAGCCGATGAGCCAGGGCTCGCCGTCCTCGTCGATGCGGACGTTGGCCCCCCGCAGGTCGCGGTGGGCGATGCGGCGACCGTGCAGCAGGTCGACCTGGGTCCACACCCCCTGCAGCAGTTCGTCGGACAGGTCGGCGTTGTCGAGGCGGTCGAGCTGGGTGCCCTCTACGTTGTCGAAGGCCATCAACATGGAGTCCTGGCCCACGTCGACGACGGCGCGCATGGCCGGGGTGCGGACCCCCGCGTCCCGGGCCACCAGACAGACGAGGGCCTCGTGCTCCACGATGTTGCGCAGGGACGAGAACGGCCGCTCGTCCCCCAGGTTCTTCAGCCGCAACAGCCGGTACGAGCGGAACAGCAGGTCTGCCGCCCGGTCCTTGGCACTCACCACCTTGACGAACAGCTGGTCACCGCCCACGAGGCGGCACAGGTAGGCGGTATCGAGGGGAGCGGGGTCGAGCGAGCCGACGGGCAGGCCAGCGGCGCGCAGGGCGGCGGCCACCGAGCTGGCCCGGGGACGCTGGTCGGGGCGGCCGAACATGAGCAGCACGGCGGCGCCGGCGGCCCCGCCCAGGGTCAGGGACAGGAACACGTCCACCGGCAGGTGCACCGAGAGCACCAGGCGGACCAGCACGATGCCGGCCAGTGTGATGGCCCCCGCCTTGCGCCAGCGCGAGGTGACGAAGGGGGACAGGATGATGAACGTGGCCGCCACCTGGGCCACCGTGGTCGTGTCGGGGTAGGTGGCGGTGCTGGCTCCGGCCCGGCGGGCGATCTCGTCCACGATGATGGGTGGGCTACGGCGGTCCAGCAGCCACTCGGCCAGCACCACGCACGCCGTGGACAGCGCGTTGCCCACGAACAGGTAGCCGAACAGCCGGTAGCGGCGCGAGGCGAGGACGATGCCCAGCACCACCAGGAAAACCAGCGACACGGCGATCTGGGTGACGCCGCCCAACAGGCGCTCGACCTCGTCGGGAAGGAAGGCCAGCAGGCGCAACACGTCCTGCTCGAAGCCCAAGATGGTGTCGCGGGCCCCCGCAGCCAGGGCGGCGAGCACGGCGCTGATGGCCACGAAGCCCAACAGGCGCAGCAGGTCGGCCGGCGAGCGCACGTAGCGCAGGACCTCGGACCGGTCGAAGACGGCGTCGACCGAACGCTCGGCCTCGTCGAGAGGCCCCCACGGGCGGGGCGGGGTGGGCGGCACGCCGTCGTCGTCGAGCACGGCGTCCTCGCCGGAGGGGGGACCGGCGTCGGGATCGATGCTCACCACTGGCCGTCTCGCACGATGGTGGCGACGACCCGCAGCGCGAGCACGGCGCTGACGGCCAGGCCGATGTAGCCGAGCACGTCGCTGAGGTGGGCGGTGCCCGACACCACGGGGCCGACCTGGGCACCCAACAACAGGGCCGAGCCGATGCCCATGGCCGCGGCCAGCAGCGACAGCGCCGCCCGGTTGACCAGCCGGGTGATGACGACCACGTCACGCTCGGTGGAGAACAACGACACCCGGGTGGTGAGCCGCCCGGCCACGGCCTGGTCGAGCACCCCGTCGACCAGGCTGGGCAGGCGACGCAGCCGGGGCAGCTGGGTCATCAGCTCCTTGGTGGCCAGCTCCTGCAGGCCCGCCACCGACGCGGCGGCGCCCGCCCTGGCCGCGGCCAGCTGGTGGGCCGCATCGACGAGGGAGAAGCCGGGTTGCACGACCCGTAGGGTTCCCTCGAGGGTCACCAGCGTCCGTCCCAGGGTCACGAACCAGCGGGGGGCGCGCACGCCGTAGTCGCCCACGAAGATCACCAGGTCCTGGAAGGTGTTGGCCGAGATCCCCGCTCCCGCCCGCAGGTTGTGGCCGAGGAACTCGGACAGGGCCGCCTCCAACAGGGGCAGCTGCACCTCGGCGCCCACCGTGGTGACCGACAGCAGCGCCTGGCCCAGCAGGGCGGCGTCGCCCTGCGACGCGGCCAGCATCATGTCCACCACCGCACCCTGTTCGGCGGGGCCCATGCGCCCCACCGCGCCCAGGTCGATGAGGCCGATGCCGCCGTCCGCGGTGACGAGGATGTTGCCCGGGTGGGGGTCGCCGTGGAACACCCCGACCTCGAAGATGTGGTGGAGCATCAGGCGCAACAGGCGGTCGGCCAGGTCCTGGCGGTCGATGCCCATGCGGTCGAGGGCGGCGACGTCACCGATGCTGACGCCCTCCAGCTCCTCCTCGACGAGCAGGGTGGCCGATGAGTGCTCGCGGTAGATGCGGGGCACCCGGGTGCGGAACTCGGCAGGCGTGCCCGCGGCCAGGGACTGGGCGTTGGCCGCCTCGAGGGTGAAGTCGAGCTCCTCGTCGAGGTTGTCGATGAACTCGCTGGCCAGTTCCAGGGGCCGCAGGGACAGGCCCAGGGGGGTGCGGTGCTCGATGACGCCGGCGATCTGGCGCAGGGCGGCGGCGTCACGGGCCACCAGTTCGTCGAGCCCGGGACGGCGCACCTTGATGACCACGGGGCCGCCGCCCACCAGCTCGGCCCGGTAGACCTGGGCGATGGATGCGCTGCCCAGGGGGGTCCAGTCGATGTGGGAGAAGATCGCATCCACGGGGGCGCCCAGGGCCACCTCCATGGCCGGGCGGACCAGCTCGGGCGGTGCCGGCTCGGCCGACGTCCGCAACTTGGACAGCTCGGCGCACAGGGCGGCGGGGAGCAGGTCGGTCCGGGTCGAGGCCACCTGGCCCAACTTCACGAACATGCCCCCGGCCTGCTCGAGCGTGCGGCGGATCTGGACCTCGCGCCCACCGATGGCGCTGTGGCGACGGGCGCCCGGCCGGTGCACGAGGCCGTTGCCCGCGGCCAGGCGGGCCACCTCGCGGTAACGAGCGAAGGGCTGGATGCGGGCCTTGATGGAGGCCACGGGGTGGGGCACGACGAAGAGGCCGGCCTGCTCGCCGGTGGGCAGGCTGCCCGCCGGCGCCAGCAGGTCGATGCCCACGGAGAGCACCATGGTGAGGATGACGGCGAAGGCCAGGGCCAGGGGGGCCATGGCCCAGCCCGAGCCGTGCCAGCCGGTGATGGCGCCGGCCAGCACCACACCGGCCACGCTGCCCAGCACCCCGGCCAGGCCGAGCGCGAGCCAGCCCCGACCCACGCCGAGCAGGCGGCCGGCGGCCAGGGTGACGAGGACGGTGGCCGGGGCCGCGAGGACGACCCACAGGATGGTGACCAGTTGGGGGCGACCTCCGCTCCAGGTGGCGTTGAAGCTAGCTCCTAGCCGACCTCGGGGCGCGTCTCGCCGGGAAGGGCGACACCGTCGAGGGCCATGGCGGCCAGGTGGTCGGCCACCACGGCGGGGTCGCGACCCTTGCCCGGGCGGTACCACTCCGCGGCCCAGTTCATGGCCCCGAACATGAGCATGCGCACCACGAAGGGGTCGAGGTCGGGACGGAGCTGGCCGGCCCGGGCCGCGTCCTCGATGAGGCCGTTCCAGAACGCCCCGTAGGACTGCTGGTGGGCCAGGTTGCGCTTGCGGACGTCGTCGGGGACCTGGCCGAAGATGCGGGCGTGGGCCGAGGCGTAGGCCCCCCGTTCGAGGATGACCCCGGTGTGGGTGCGCAGGGCGGTGCGCAGCCGGTCGATGGGAGAGGCGCCGGGGCCCAGGGCCTCGACCTGGGCCCGGGTCTCGGAGAAGGAGCGTTCGATGCCCAGGCGCAGCACCTCTTCCACCAGGGCCTCGCGGGAATCGAAGTGGTAGTAGAGGCTGCCCGTCTGGATGCCGGCGGCGGCGGCGATGTCCACGAGGCGGGCCCCCGAGTAGCCGCGCTCGCTGAACACCTCGGCGGCGGCGTCGAGGATGCGCGCCCGCGTCCGCTCGGACTTCGTAAGCGTCACCGTCCCATCATGGTCGACGGCTCGCTCGGCGGCGCCCACCCGGGGTGACTGCACGCCGCGTCAACGTCGAGCGAAGGGTGTCCCCATGGACGTCGAGATCCCGCAGGACCTGGCCGACTACCTGGTCGAGCTGGACGAGTTCATCGAGGCGGAGATCAAGCCGCTCCAGGCCAGCAACGACAACGAGCGCTTCTTCGACCACCGGCGGGAGGACGCCCGCACCGACTGGGACCGGGGCGGCCTGCCCAACCACGAGTGGGAGGCCCTGCTGGCCGAGGCCCGGCGCCGGGCCGACGCCGCCGGCCACCTCCGCTACCCCTTCCCGGTGGAGTACGGCGGCAAGGGGGGCACCAACCTGGGCATGGCCGTCATCCGCGAGCACCTGGCGGCCAAGGGCCTGGGCCTGCACTGCGACCTGCAGAACGAGCACGCCATCGTGGGCAACAACGTGGGCCTGCTGTTGATGCTCCACCACGGCACCGACGAGCAGAAGGCCGAGTGGGTGGATGGCCTGGCCCAGGGGGGCAAGTTCTTCGCCTTCGGCATCACCGAGCCCGAGCACGGCTCGGACGCCACCCACATGGACACCCACGCCGAGCGTGACGGCGACGAGTGGATCATCAACGGCGGCAAGACGTGGAACACGGGCATGCACACCGCCACCCACGACCTGATCTTCGCCCGCACCAGCGGCAAGGCCGGCGACGGCGACGGCATCACCGCGTTCCTGACGCCGGTGGACAGCCCCGGGTTCGTCATCGAGGAGTTCCTGTGGACGTTCAACATGCCCACGGACCACGCCCGGGTGTCCTTCACCGACGTGCGGGTGCCCCACAGCGCCATCTTCGGTGGTGAGGGCCGGGGTCTGGGCGTGGTGCAGCTGTTCTTCAACGAGAACCGGATCCGTCAGGCGGCGTCGAGCCTGGGTGCGGCCCAGTTCTGCATCGACCGCTCGGTCGAGTACGCCAAGGTGCGCAAGCCCTTCGGCAAGCCCCTGGCCTCGAACCAGGCCATCCAGTTCCCGTTGGTGGAGCTGCAGACCCAGTGCGAGATGGTGCGGGCGCTGATCCACAAGACGGCCGCGCTGATGGACAGCAAGGGCGCCTTCAGCCAGTCGGCCCGGGTGTCCATGTGCAACTACTGGGCCAACCGGCTGTGCTGCGAGGCGGCTGACCGGGCCATGCAGATCCACGGCGGGATGGGGTACTCCCGCCACCAGCCCTTCGAGCACATCTACCGCCACCACCGCCGCTACCGCATCACCGAGGGCGCGGAGGAGATCCAGATGCGCCGGGTGGCCGGCTACATGTTCGGCTTCATGAAGCAGGAGGCGCCCAAGGGCGTCCACGAGGACTGATCTGGCGGGTGGGCCCGCTGGCGCTAGAGCAGTTCGCCCGACTTGAAGGCTCGCAGTGCCTCGCGCAGGCCGCGCTCGGCGATGAAGCGGTTGATCTCCTTGACTGCGGGGGAGGTGTGGGCGATGGCGTCGATCTCGACGCCCTGGAGCAGGGCCTGGCGGAAGCCCTGGGCCTCCTGGGTGCGGTTGATGGCCAACTTCTGCAGGGCGATGATGTCCTTGGGCGTCCTCGAGACGCGGGCCGCGTACTCGGCCACGGCGTCGTCGAGCTTGTCGGCGGGGAAGGCCCCGTTGAACAGCCCGATGTCGACGGCGTCCTGGCCCGACATGGTGGTGCCGGTGGGGAAGAAGATCTCCTTGGCCTTCTTGGGGCCGACCATCCACGCCCAGTTGGCCGACACGTAGCCCGCGCCCAGGGGCAGCTGGGGGGTGCCGATGCGGGCGTCCTCGGCCACCCAGGTGACGTCGCAGATGGTGGCCAGCTGGGTGCCGCCGGCCAGGCAGACGCCCTGGACCTTGGCCACCACGGCCAGGCGCAGGTCCCAGATGCGCAGCCAGCCCCGCATCATCTTGTCCAGCCAGTCGCGGTCACCGGGCACGCCGCCGGTGATGGTGTTGCCCCCGCCCACGTCGTAGCCGGCGCAGAAGCCCCGGCCGGCACCGGTCACGATGGCCACGTGGACCTTGGGGTCGGCCTCGGCCTCCTCGAGGGCCTCGAGCAGCTCGTCCTGGAGCTGGGCGGTGATGGCGTTGAGCTTCTCGGGCCGGTTGAGGGTGACCGTGGCCACCCGCCCCTCGACCTCGTACAGGATCGTCTCGGCCACGTCTGTGCCCCCTGGTCTCGTCCCGGTCCCCCCGGACGGGCGGCACCGTAGCGCACGCCCGCCGCGGGCCGACCGTCTCCGGTGGTCGGCCCTTTGGATCGGTTCCGCACCAGGGCGAATTGCCCTTGCACTGGCGTGGCTGTCGTCTACCTGCCGAACCGGACGCATGCGCCTACCGCTGGCGTCGGTGGATGCGTCCGGTCGGGGACGGACCCGTCGAGCGGCCGCGGCGTCACGGACGGAGGCGGTGCGTTGGATCAACGACCCCGGATTCGCCGCGGTGCGGAACCGATCGAGGTGGCACCCACCCGGCAGGCGTCCTTCGGACGACGCTCAGGCGCGGTCGAGGCGCGCCTGGGCCAGCTCGATCAGGCGGAACTTCTGCACCTTGCCCGTGGCCGTGGCGGGCAGGTCGGCCGCGTCGAAGAACAGCACGTGGCGGGGCACCTTGAAGCGGGCCAGCTCGGCCCGGCACAGGGCCAGCAGCTCGTCCTCGGCCACCGACGCCTCTGGCGACAGGACGATGCAGGCGCAGCCGATCTCCCCCCAACGATCGTCGGGCAGGCCGACGACGAAGGCCTGACCCACGGCGTCGTGGCTGGTGAGCAGCTCCTCGACCTCTTTGGGCGACACCAGCTCGCCGCCCGACTTGTACAGCTCCTTGGACCGCCCCGTCAGCTCGAGGTAGCCGTCGGGCCTCACCCGACCCAGGTCGCCCGAGCGCACCCAACCGCCGTCCAGCAGCAGGGCCGCGGTCTCGGCGGGCTTGGCGAAGTAGCCGCTGGTGCTGGTGGGGCCGCGCGACACCAGCTCACCCTCCTCGCCCGCAGGCAGCAGGGCGCCGGTGAAGGGGTCGACGGTGGCGTACTCAGCGATGTCACCGCCCCGCTCGGCCACACCGGCCACCCCGGCCTGCTTGGGCCGGCCCACGGTGGCCGACACCACCTCGAGGGGGTCGCCGGGCTCGGTCTCCACACTGGCCCCACCCAGCTCGGTCATGCCGTAGCCGGTGAACATCTCCTCGAGCCCGAGCCGGTCGCGCAGCTGCTGCCACACCCACACCGGGGTGGGGGCAGCGCCGGCCAGGCACGAGACCAGGGAGGACAGGTCGTAGCGGTCGAGGTCGGGGTGCTCGAGCAGGGCCACGCTCATGGTCGGCACCAGCAGGATGTCCGTGGCCCGATGGCGCTCGATCCCCCGGAACGTGTCGGCGGGGTCGAAGGCGAGCTGGGGGATGACGGCCCCACCCACCACGGTCACGGCCAGCAGGCCCTCGACCAGCCCGAAGGCATGGTAGAGGGGCAGGGCGAACAACGACCGGCGACCGTCCTCGAAGGCCCGGTGGTAGGCGGTGGCGTAGGCCTGGCGCACCAGGTTGTCGTGGCTGAGCAGCACCCCCTTGGGCTGACCGGTGGTGCCCGAGGTGTACATGACCACGGCGGGATCAGCGGGCGCCGCCGGGCTCGGGGCCAACGGCGAGGTGTCGGCCGCCCCCATCGCGGCCAGCGCCGCCAGGTCGGTCACCTCGGCGGGGGCGTCGTCGAGCACGACCACCGCGGCCAGCTCGGGGAAGGCCTCCAGCGCTCCGGCCGTGCCGCTCAGGTGGCGCCAGCCGGGGGCGAACTGGTCGAAGGCGGCCACGTGGTCCACACCCCGGAAGTTGGCCATGGTGACCACCACCCGGCACGCCGACTGGCCTACGACGTAGGCGAGCTCGTCCGCCTTGAACAGGAAGTTGACCGGGATGACGGCCGCGCCCAGGCGCCAGACGGCCACGACCAGGGGCACGAACTCGGGCCGGTTGGCCACCACCAGGGCCACCCGGTCGCCGGGGCCGACGCCCAGGGCCCGCAGGCCCCGGGCCAGCACTTCGGCCCGGGCGAGCACGTCGCCGTAGGTCAGCGTGACCTCGTCGGTCAGCACCAGGGGCCGGTGGGGCCAGGTGGCCGCCACCGCCGCCACGTGGGCATCGAGCGTCGTCGGGACCCACGTCGGCGTGCGGGCGGCGATGGCCTCCCGCCGGGTCCCCACCGGCGCCAGCATCAGAGGATGCGGCTGGTGTTGTCGCCCCAGTAGGCGTCCTTGAGGATGCGCTTGTAGAGCTTGCCCGTGGGCAGGCGGGGCAGTTCGTCGATGAAGTCGATCGACCGGGGGGCCTTGAAGCGGGCGATCCGCTCCCGGGTCCACGCCAGCAGTTCCTGCTCACGTTCGGGCGAGCCCTCGACGCCCTCGGCCAGCTGCACGACGGCCTTGACGGCCTCGCCCATCTCCTTGTCGGGCACACCGATGACGGCCACGTCGGCGATGTCGGGGTGCATCACCATGGCGTCCTCGATCTCCTGGGGATAGATGTTCACCCCACCGGAGATGATCATGAACGACTTGCGGTCGGTGAGGAACAGCCAACCGTCGTCGTTGACATAACCGACATCGCCCAGGGCCGACCAGTTGGGGTGCTGGGGGTGCTGGGCCTGGCGGGTCTTCTCGGGATCGTTGTGGTAGGCGAAGGGCATCTGTTCGCGCTCGAAGTAGATCAGCCCGGGTTCGCCGTTGGGCAGCTCGTTGCCCTCGTCGTCGCAGATGTGGATGATGCCCAGCGCGGAACGGCCCACGGTGCCGGGGTGGTCGAGCCACCCCTGGGGATCGCAGATGACCAAGCCGTTGATCTCGGTGCCGCCGTAGTACTCGTGGATGATGGGGCCCCACCACTCGAGCATCTGGCGCTTGACCTCGGTGGGGCACGGCGCGGCGGCGTGGATGGCCACCTTGTGGGTGCTGCCGTCGAGCGTGGCCCGCTCGGCCGGCTCGAGCTTGAGCATGCGACTGAACATGGTGGGCACCCATTGGCTGTGGGTCACCTGGTACCGGTCGATGTAGCGCAGGGCATCGACAGCGTCGAACCTCTCCATGACCACGACGGTCCCGCCGTGGGCCTGCGTGGCGGTGGTGAACCCCAGCGGGGCCGAGTGGTACATCGGCGCCGGCGACAGGTAGACGCTGTCGGCCGAGAAACCCCAGAGCCTGTCGACCAGAGCCGTCACCCCGCCGGGGCCGGTGCTGATGTCGAGCCCGGCCAGTGGTCGGCGGATGCCCTTGGGGCGGCCGGTCGTGCCCGAGCTGTAGAGCATCATCTCGCCCCGGGGCTGCTCGGCCAGCGGCTCGGCGGGGAACGCAGCCACCGCGTCCTCGTAGCCGTCGAAGCCGTCGACGGCGCCGTCGGTCATCAACCGCAACGTGGTGTCGGGGACGAGAGGCAGCATCTCGGCGGCCGTTCCCGCCAGAGCCGCCGAAGCGATGAAAGCCTTGGCCCCGGCGTCGTTGACGATGTACGCCGCCTCATCGGCGGTGAGGTAGCGGTTGATGGTGGTGAAGTACAGGCCCGATCGCAGGGCGGCCCAGAAGATCTCGAAGTAGCGGGGGTTGTTCTCCATCAGCAGGGCCACACCGTCGCCGGGCCGCAACCCCGCCGCCCACAGCCGCTGGGCCAGCCGGTTCGAGCGGTCCTCGAGCTGCTGGTAGGTGATGACCTCGCCCGAGGCGGCCATGATGACCGCGGCCTTGTCCGGATGGTCCTGCGCGTGCTTGCCCGGGTACACGGTGCTCCTTGGAGGTCGTCGGTGGTCGGTGTCGGGGGACTGCGGCTGGCGGGGTGGGGCTCAGAGGCCCTTGTCGTCCATCCACGGGAAGCGGGTGCCCTTGCCCAGGGGCGGGAAGGCCGGCGGGCGCCCCTCGAGGAACGAGCCTACGCCCTCCTTGAAGTCGGCTCCCAGGGTGGACAGGCGCATGAGGCGGTCGCTGTCGGCCACGGCCTCGTCGAGGCCCATGGTCTGGTACTCCTGCAGCTGGCGCTTGATGGTGGCCATGGACGACGGCGACGTGTTGTTCCCCGCCTCGCGGGCGTAGGCCAGGGCGTGCTCGACGATGTCGGCCCGGTCGACGACGGCGCTGACCAGGCCGACCCGCAGGGCCTCGGCCGCATCGAAGGTGCGCCCGGTGATGAGCAGGTCAGAGGCGTTGGCGAAGCCGACCACCCGGGGCAGCAACCAGGCGATGCCGTACTCGGCGATCAGGCCCCGGCGGGCGAAGGCGGTGGTGAACCTGGCCTGGGTGGCGGCGAAGCGCACGTCGCACTGCAGGGCCTGGACCAGGCCGACGCCGGCACAGCCACCGTTGATGGCCGCCACCATGGGCTTGTCGATGGTCAGGGGGAAGGTGGTGGCCACCTTGGTGTTGGGCAGGGGCTCGTCACCGGGGTTCTTGGCCCCACCCAGGTCGGCCCCGGGGCAGAAGGCCCGACCTGAACCGGTGACCACGATGGCCCGGGCGTCGGCGTCGTCGTTGGCCTGGGACAGGCGGGCGAAGTAGGCCAGTTCGAGGGCGCCGGTCATGCCGTTGTTGCGCTCGGGCCGGTTGAAGGTGACGAGGGCGACGCCGTCGCGCACCTCGTAGAGGCAGAGGTCGCTGTCGGTGGTCACGGAGGCCTCCAGAAGGGTCGTGAGATCAGGTGGTCGCCGCCGGTCGTCCGGCGAGGCGGGGGGGGGTGGCTCGGACGCTAGCCCGGCCGCTGGGTGGCAGCGGCCGGCGTCACACCGCCGGCCAGCCTGAGGCTGGGACGGCGCCCCCCTATCACGTCCAGCCAGCCGGGCCATCGGGACCGTGGCCGATCGACCTCGCGACGGGAGTCGACAATGGGCCCGCCGTCGGACGACGACGGCGTAGCCTCGCTCGATGTGGGCCAGGATGTCTTCATCAGCCACGCCTTCGCCGACGGCACCGATGCTGCACACGTCGCGCAACAGCAGTTCCAGAGCCGGTTCGGGCTGAGTTGCTTCGTCAGCAAGGACAGCATCGGGGTCGGCCGCCTGTACGGCGAACAGATCTCGGAAGGGATCGCCGAGGCCGGCGTCGTCCTGCTCATCCTGTCCAGCCGCGCGCTGACCTCCCCCCACGTCGCGCGCGAGGTCGTGATCGCGGCGGAGCACGGTGTCCCGATCGTGCCGGTTCGTCTGACCGGCGAGCCGCTCGGGGACCATCTCAACTACTGGCTGGCCGGCCTGCAGATCGCCCAGCACCCGGGGGGCCTGGACGAGGAATCCTGCGCCGAGCTGGCCTCGGAGATCATCGAGTTGATCGCCGAGCGGAACCGGCCCGCGCCTTCCGCGCGCATCCAGCGGTTCACGATCCCCTTCGAGCGGGTCGAACGGTCCGAACGGATGGAGCCTCCACCCCGCGACTCCGGGAGCCGCGTCTCGACCGCGACCCCCGTGTGCATCGTCGTCCTCGTCGATTGCTCGAAGTCGATGAACAGGCGGATCGGCGGCAGCGGGCTGGCCCGCCGGGTCGTCGTCACGGACCAGATCAACATGCTCTTCGAGGAGCTCGTCGATCAGTCGTTCGGAGAAACCGGCCGGCTGCCGTACTTCTACGTGGCGGCCATCGGCTATGGCGATGTCGGGGACCGCGACATGGGCTCGCTGCTCACGCAGTTCCCGCCCGACGTGGAGATCGTGAGCATCGTCGAGTTGGGAGACAATGTGTCGTCCTGGGTGGACGTGCAGTTGCAGGTGGACCTTCCCGACGGGACCAGTGAGGTGCAGACGACGGAGCGTCCCGTCTGGATCGAACAGCGCCCCTTGCGGCGAGGGGACACGCTCGCCAAGGCGGCGTTCACCAAGGCGCAGGGTCTCTGCGAACAATGGGTCGCTGACTGGCCGAACGCCCTGCCACCCATCGTGCTCAACATCACTGATGGCGAGTACACCGACGGGGACCCGCGCCCGCTCATCAGGGCCATCGAGGAGATCGCCACGCCGCATGGCAACGCGCTCGTGTTCAACTGTCACCTGTCGGACGTCGACGGCGATCCCACGTCCTTTCCGACCGCGGCCGATGCCGAGAGCTTCAGCGGCAACAGGGCCCGCTTGTTCGAGCAGTCGAGCGAGCTGCCGAGGTCGATGGTGACGGCGGCGCAGGAGCACGGCTACGACATCCAGTTCGGGGCGCGGGGCTACGTCTACAACGCCGAGGTGCATGCGCTCGCCGACTTCTTCTCGGTGGGTACCGCAGGCCGCCTCCGGGTCAGATGACGCCGTACCTGGCCGGGGCGGGTTGGACCGTCGGCCACACGCCGACCTCGAACGGCGACGCGTGCGACCTGCGTCGATCGACGACCCCTGGTGGCCGTCACTTGGTCGCGTCCGTCGCCGACGGCGCGAGCTCGACCCTGTTCGCCGGGCTGTGGGCCTCACATCTCGTCGCGTTGGCGGTGGACGGCTGGATCGAACTGTCGGACGAGGAGATCTACGACGAGGTCGAGGCGGCGCGTCGAACCTATGCACCTCCGGTCGATACCGCCGATCGCTTCGTGGCGCGCAAGTGGAAGTCGCTCGGGAGCCAGGCCACGTTGGTCGTCGCCGCTATGGATGCCCAGGGTGCCGACGTTCGCCTGCGGGCACTCGCCGTGGGCGACAGCGAGGTCATCGTGGTGCGTCGGCAGGAATGCCTCTTCTTCCCCGTCCGAAGCTCGGACGAGTTCGACAGCACCCCGATGCTGATCACCAGCCGGGAGGGTGACGAGGTCGAGCTCCGACGATGGTCGTGCCGGCTGAGTCCCGGGGATCTCGTTCTGCTGGCCAGTGACGCAGTCGCCCAGCGCTTGCTGGAGATCCACGAGATCGGGGGTAGGTCAATGCTCGTCGCGGCCATCGGTCGGCTCGTGGTGGAGGGCCACGAGTTGGAGGCCGCGCTCTCCCTCGAGGGTCGCAGACCGCTCGACGATGACCTGACGGTGATCGTCTGCGGCGTGGCCGACGAACCTGCTCACGATCTGGAGGTGCTGGCCGGGTTGCTCGGGCGCCCGAGCGGGACGGCGTTCGTACCTTCTCCACCTAGTCCGCCGCACCCGTCCCGGTTGGACCGCATTACGAGCTGGGTCCGGAGGGACTGAACCAGGAGACCGGTCAGAGGAGGGCTGCCACCAGGGCGGCGATCACGGCGGCGACCACGAGGATCTTGATCACGTCTGCCACACCGATCCGCGATGTCGTGTCGGGAGAGCCCGGCGCATCGTTGGCGCGCCGAAGACCGCCCGGTGCCGGTGTCGGGAACGCAGTCCGCGCCGCCGACGGGACGGGCACCGACTCGGTGGGGAACCGCGGTCCGTTGGTGCTCGGCGCCGGTGTCGGCGGGGTCGGGGTCGGGGACACCGTGCCTGGTTGCTGCTGTTGCGCCGCTTGCTTCGGTGGCCTGTCCTCCTCGACCTTCCTCGCCGGAGCACCCCTGTTGGCCGGGTTGGCCTTCTTCGCTGCGGCCTTCCTGACCGGGTCGGCCTTCTTCGGCGCCGCCTTCCTGACTGGGTCGGCCCTCTTCGGGGGAGTGGCCTTGTCGGCCGGGTCGGCCTTCTTCGGAGCGGCCTTCCTGACCCGGGCCGCCTTGACCGGCGTGGCCTCCACGGGCACGGGATCGGTCGTGGCTGCGGGCAGCTCCTTGGCTGGCCTCTTCGGCTGCGTCTTGCGCCGAACCCGGGAACCTGCGTTCGACGGCGACGCCCCGTCGACGACCTCGTCGGTGGGAACAGCGGTGGAAGCAGCGGTGGCGTCGACGTTCGCCGGCTCCGGCGGCGGCCCACCGGTCGGCTGCTCGGCCGTCCGGCGCTGGTAGGCCGGGGCGAGCTCTCGACGCACCGGCACGCCCAGCTCGCGTTGCAGCCGGAGCACCTCGGCTCGCACCCGACCCGGAGTGATGCTCAGCACGTTGGCGATCGCGCTGTCGCTTCCTCCCCGGGCCAGCCCGTCGACGAGGCGCTCGATCTCGGCGACGCTCAGCGGCTGGCGGGCGCTGCGGGCCTCGGCGGCATCGGGCGCGGCTGGGTCCGCCGCCAGCGCCGGTGCTGGTCCTGCGCCCGGCTCGGGCGCAACCGGTCGGCGACGGGCCCCTCCCGGCGCGGCCTGCGCTGTGCTCCTGGACCGACGAGCCCCGTTCCAAGGCGGCATCTCGATGCCGAGTTCTCCGGCCGCATCCACCAGGAGCGGGCCGGACCGGTCGACGTCCGTCAACGCCTGCCGCAACTTCTCGATGAGGGCGGCGCCGACGGGACTGCCGGTGATCGCCTCGACGGCCGGAGAGCCCTCTAGGTCGTCCAGGTCCTGCTTCCCCAGGAGCAAGCCTCCGGGACCGCCATGGCGCTCCCACAGTTGAGGATCGACCGTCATCAGCGACGTCAACACCACGAGGGAGGAGAAGTCCTCGAAGGCACGGAACAGCGCCAGATCCGGTTCGTCGCTCATCGTCAGCCGTTGCGGATGCTGGTAGTCGGGGTGGCCACGCTCGGTGGCGAGCATGCCCTCGACGGCGAGCTCCGGCACCACTACGCCGTCGTAGTCGACGAGCCGGAAGTGGAGGTTGTCGTCGACCAGGATGTTGCCGTGCTGGAGGTCGCCGTGCACCACGCCCAGCCGGCGCAGAGCGGCGCGGAGCATGATCCATTCTCGTGCCATCGCTTGGCTGTCGATCGCGCCGCTGTCGTTCACCTGCTGTTCGATGTGCGCATCGAGCGCCAGTCCTGGGCACCACTGCATGACAAGGACCGGCCACCACCGCTTCTCGACGTAGAGGCCCTCGAGGTCGTAACTGAAAGGGACGAAGTACGGCTCGTGGCCGTGGACGTGCAGGAAGTTGCTGATGACCTCGAAGCGTTCGGCGCTGTGGTCGAGCGATCGGTGGAAGAGCTTGAGCGCCCAGACGTCGTCGGCGGGCCCTTGCATCCGATACACGGCGCCGGCACCACCCGAACGCCGCACCACCTTTCGCCGCCCAGGGACGGTCTCGACCTGGGCAAGCTGCAGTCGCTCATGGCGCAACGTGCGCGGGGCGTTGAGGAGCGCGATCTCGTAGCTGTCGAACGAGGGCCACCGGTGCTGATCCATCACAACTCCGGTGTGATCGTACGCCGCCATGGCGGCGCCTGTCGTCAGCGGCGTCGTGCTGCCCTGCCCCCACCGGTTGGATGAGCCTTCGAGGGTCCTCGGCTGCGAACGTCGACCTCGTGATTCCAGCCGTCTCGACCGGTGACCTCGGTCACTGGGTGACCTACCGTGGAGGTGGTCTGGTTGACCGAGGGGGGCGACCGGGCGGACGACGAGGGGGGCCTCATGCTCGGCGACATCCGTGTCCTGGACCTGACCGACGAGCGGGGTCAGGTGGCGGGGGCCATCCTGGCCGGCCTGGGGGCCGAGGTCATCGCCATCGAACCGCCGGGCGGGACCCGGTCGCGGCGTCTGGCGCCCTTCGCCGGCGACGTGGTCGACCCCGAACGGTCCCTGATCCACTGGTCGGCCAACCGGGGCAAGCGCAGCGTCGTCCTCGATCTCGAGGGTTCGGCCACCGACCGCGACCGCTTCCTCGACCTGGCGCGGGGGGCGGACGTCCTCTTCGAGAACGCGGCTCCGAGCCAGCTCGAAGCCCTGGGCTTCGATCGCACCGCATTGGCCGAGCTCAACCCCGCTCTGGTCCACATCGCCATCACCCCCTTCGGCAGCGAAGGCCCCAAGTCGACCTGGCAGGCCCCCGACCTGGTGGCCCTGGCCGCGGGCGGCCAGCTCCTGCTGTCGGGTGACGCCGACCGGGCCCCGGTGCGCTGCGCCGTGCCCCAGGCCTGGTTCCACGTGGCTGGCGACGCGGCGGACGCCGCGTTGGTGGCCCTGTGGGACCGCCACCGCACCGGTCGGGGCCGATGGGGGGACGTATCGGCCCAGGAGTCGATCATGCAGGCCACCCAGTCCCAGGTCCTGGCGGCACCGTTCAAGGCCCAGCCCGGGGCCCGCATCGGCGGCGGCATGCGCATGGGGCCGGTCGACGTGCGCCTGGTGTGGCCGTGCAAGGACGGCACCGTGTCCATCACCTTCCTGTTCGGTGCGGCCGTGGGGCCCTTCAGCGCCCGCCTGTTCCAGTGGATCTGGGAGGAGGGCGGCTGCGACGAGGCCACCAGGGACAAGGACTGGATCATGTTCGGCACCCACCTGCACACCGGTGAGGAGCCTGTCGAGGAGTTCGACCGGCTCAAGTCGGTGCTCGAGGCCTTCGTCCGCGACCGCAGCAAGCAGGAGCTGCTCGACGCGGCCATGACCCGCAAGCTGCTCATCGCCCCCGCCTCCACCATCGAGGACGTCTTCGGCTTCGACCATTTCGTGGCCCGCGACTACTGGGACCACGTCGAGCACCCCGAGCTGCGCCGCACCGTGCGCTACCCCGGGCCGGTGGTCCAGCCCTCCTTCGGCCGGTTGGCGCCCCTGGGGGCGGCACCCAAGCTGGGGGAGGGGGACGCCGACCTGCTCGATGCCCCCGTGCGTCGGCCCGCGGTGGCCGTGCCCGCGGCGACCAGTGAACAGCCCGATCCCCACGCGCCCCTGGCCGGGCTCAAGATCCTCGACCTGATGTGGTCCCTGGCCGGCCCGTCCATCACCCGGGGCCTGGCCGACAACGGGGCCACCATCGTGCGGGTCGAGTCCTCCGAGCGCATCGAGATGGGCCGCACCCTGAGCCCGTTCTGGCTGAACGAGCCCGGGGCCGAGAGCTCGGGGGTGTTCCTCAACGCCAACGCCGGCAAGCTCGGCCTCTGCCTCGATCTGCGCAAGCCCGAGGCCATCGCCGTCATCGAGGACCTGGTGCGCTGGGCCGACGTGGTCACCGAGGCCTACTCGCCCGGGGCCATGGCCCGCTTCGGGCTGAGCTACGAGCGCCTGCGGGAGCTCAACCCCGGCATCGTCATGATGTCGTCCTCGCTGTTGGGCCAGACCGGGCCCATGGCCAGCTTCGCCGGCTTCGGCAACCTGGGGGCGGCCATGGCCGGCTTCTACTTCACCACCGGCTGGGCCGACCGCCAGTGCGTGGGGCCCTACGGCGGCTACACCGACTACCTGTCCCCCCGGCTGGGCATCGCCGCCCTCATGGCCGCGCTGCACCGACGTCAGGTCACTGGCGAGGGCTGCTACCTGGACTTCTCCCAGACCGAGGGCGCCATGTGGGCGTTGGGACCGGCCTTCGCCGACTTCGAGGTCAACGACCGCATCTGGGAGCGGGCCGGCAACCGCGACCGCAACGTGGCCCCCCACCTCGTGGCTCCCGCCGCCGGTGAGGACCGCTGGCTGGCCCTGGTGTGCGAGGACGACGACCAGTGGCGGGCCCTGTGCGAACTGGCCGGCTTCGGCGACGACCTGGCTCGGCTCGGGGTCGAGGAGCGGTTGGCCCGGGCGGCCGAGCTCGAGGAACGCATCACCGGGTGGACGGCCGACCAGGACGCCGACGAGCTGGCGGCGCGCCTGCAGGCCAGAGGGGTTCCCGCCCACGTCACGGTGACCTCGGCCGAGCTGTGGGACGACTCCCAGCTGGAGCACCGGGGCCACTGGGTGACCGTCGACCACGCCATCCACGGACCGGTGCCCATCGAGGGTCGGCGCTTCCAGTTGGCTGGCAGCCCCCCGTTCGCCCCGGCCTCGGCCCCGACCCTGGGCGAGCACGCCTACCACGTGCTCCACGACCTGCTGGGCTACGAGGACGAACGCATCGGCGACCTGGCCGCAGCCGAGGTCCTCGAGTAGCTGGCCGCCTTGCCGCAATTCCGAATCCCATGTAGATTCTGAGGCTGTACCACTCTATGTCCGGGGGCCAGCGATGCGACACGAACGCCAGGTGGAGCTGCTCAAGCGGTTGCAGGGTGTCGACGCCCCCCGGCCGGGGCCCCTGGGTGCGGCCAGCATGCACAACCCGGCCAGCGCCTACACCTCACCGACGCGCATCGAGGCCGAGCTGCGGGTCCTGTTCCGGGGCCGCCCCCTCATCGCCGGGTTGACCGGCGAGGTGCGCGAGCCGGGCTCGTTCCTCAACGTCGACCTGGGTGGGGCCCCCGTGTCCCTGGTTCGCCAGCCCGACGGCAGCCTCAAGGGCTTCGTCAACAGCTGCCGCCACCGCGGCGCAACGCTGCTGGTCGAGCCCATGGGCACCGGCCTGAACAAGATCAGCTGCCCGTACCACGCCTGGACCTACGGCCTCGATGGCTGCCTCAAGTCCTTCCCCGGGGCCGAGGCCGGCTTCGACGACGTCGACAAGCGCACCCACGGCCTCATCGAGGTGCCCGTGGCCGAGGGCTACGGCCTGGTCTTCGCCCACGCCGACCCCGACGCCTCGGCCTTCACCGCCGAGGACGTGCTCCAGGGGGCGGAAGAGGAACTGGTCGACTTCGACCTGGCCCAGTACGAGCCCGTCGACGCCCGCACCCACGAGTGGGACATGAACTGGAAGCTCGTGATGGACACCTTCACCGAGCCGTACCACATCCCCTGGCTGCACAAGGACTCCATCGCCCCGTACTTCCTCTTCGATCGTTGGATCCACGACGAGTACGGCACCAACCCCCGCTTCATCGGTACCCGCAAGAGCGCGTTGGCCGAGTTCGAGAAGGCCGACGAGGACGACTGGGAACTGCTGCCCCACGGGACCATCCAGTACCTGTTGATCCCCAACGCCGTGCTGGTGCACCAGATCGACCACATCGAGCTGTGGCGCATCTCGCCCCTGCCCGGCAACCGCAGCCGCACGCTGACGTCGATCTACTCCAAGGGCCCCGCCGACGATCGCACCCGGCGCTACCTGGTCAAGAACCTCGACATCCTGTTGGGCGTGACCAACACCGAGGACTTCCCCGCCCAGCAGCGGATCCAGCGCAACCTGGACTCGGGCCTCATGCCCGAGGTGGTCTACGGGAAGATGGAACCGGCGCTCTCGCACTACCACACGGCCATCAACAAGATGCTGGCCGAAGCCGGCGAAGCGCTGGCCTGAACGGCCACCGCTGAACAACGGCCACTGAACGACTGCCAGCAGGGGGAACGCATGGATCTGGGGTTCGAGGGACGGGTCGTCATCGTCACCGGAGGGGCGTCCAACATCGGGCGGGCCATCTCCCACGAGTTCGCCAAGGAGGGGGCGGTCGTCGCCATCTTCGATCGCGACGAGGCCATGGCCAAGAAGACGGCGGCCGAGATCTCCAGCGCCGGGCACCGGGCCGTGGCCTACACGGTGGACCTGACCGACGTGGAGGGCACCCAGGCCGCCGCCGATTCGGTCGAGGCCGACCTCGGGCCGGTGGCCACCCTGGTCAACAACGTGGGCTGGAACGGGACGGCCGAGTTCTTCCTCGACCTGACGCCCGAGCGCTGGGACCAGGCCTACAAGCTGAACTTCTTCCCCACGTTGAACGCCACCCGGGCCGTGCTGCCTCGCATGGTCGAGCGCCGTGAGGGCAACATCGTGTCCATCTCCAGCGACGCCGGCTTCGGTGAGTTCCGCATGGCCGACTACGGCGGCATGAAGGCCGGGGTGATGTCCTTCACCCGCACCATCGCCAAGGAGTACGGCCGCTTCGGCATCCGGGCCAACACCGTGTGCCCGGGGCTGGTGCTGCCCGACGAGGGCGCCATCGGCGAGGGCAGCCTGTGGGCCAAGGACATCAAGATGGGTGAGAGCCAGATCAACAACATCACGTCCGGCATTCCCCTACGGCGTCGTTCCGAGGCCGTGGACATCGCCTGGTCGGTGCTGTTCCTGGCGTCGAACCAGGCCCGCCAGCTCAGCGGCCAGGTGCTGAGCGTCTCCGGCGGCTTCGCCATGCCGCGCTGATCTGGCGCGCTGATCTGCTGATTCGGGATCGAGGGGGAGCGAGAGATGCGACACGAACGCCAGGTCGAACTGCTCAAGCGCATCGGTGACGCCGGACCCCGGCTCACCGGGCTGTTCGGCGAGACGAGCATGGTCAACCCGGCGTCGGCCTACACCGACGCGGCCCGCTTCGCCGCCGAGCAGCGGGTGCTGTTCCGCGACCACCCGGCGTACATGGGCCTGAGCGTCGAGTGCGCCGAGCCCGGCTCGTTCCTCACGGGTACGTTCGACGGCGTGCCCGTGGTCGTGGTGCGCCAGCCCGACGGATCCCTGGTCGGCATGGTCAACGCCTGCCGCCACCGCGGCGCGCCGTTGGTCGAGGACCGGGGCGAGGGACTGCGGCGCATGGTGTGCCCGTACCACGCCTGGACCTACGGGCTCGACGGCAAGCTGCACAGCCGGCCAATGAGTGAGGGTGCCTTCGACGACGTCGACCGGGAGTGCAACCTGCACCGGGTGGCCGTGGGCGAGGGCTACGGCATCATCTTCGTGCGCGCCGGTGGCGATCCGAGCTTGTCGATAGATGTCGACGAGGTGCTGGCCGGGGCCGAGGACGACCTGGGCAACTTCGAGCTCGGCACGTACACCCACGTCGAGAGCCGCACCCACACGTGGAAGATGAACTGGAAGCTCGTCCTCGACACGTTCACCGAGTCCTACCACATCCGCTGGTTGCACAAGGACAGCATCGCCCCCCACTTCCTGTCCGATCCTTCGGTGTTCGAGAGCTTCGGCCCCAACCTGGTGGCGGTGGGCTTGCGCAAGACGGTGTTCGACGAGCTGGCCAAGCCCGAGGCCGAGCAGTCGATGTTGCCCTATGGCACCATCCAGTACTTCCTGGTGCCCAACGGGTTGGTCGTGCACCAGGTCGACCACGTGGAGACGTGGCGGGTGACCCCCATCGATGTGCGCACGACCGCGGTGACGACATCGATGTTCGCGCCCACACCGCCGGTGGAGGACAAGGCCCGGCGCTACTGGATCAAGAACCTCGACCTGCTGCTGCACGTGACCGGGACCGAGGACTTCCCCCTCATGGAGAAGATCCAGGCCAACCTGGAGTCCGGGGCCCTGCCCGAGGTCGTCTACGGCCGGGTCGAACCCGCCCTCGTCCACCTCCACCAGTCCATCAACGGCCAACTCGAAGCCGCCGCCTCCGGGGGCTGACCGGCCCGTCGGTCGGGCTAGAGCTCGAGCTCGGCGAGGGCGCTCCAGTACTGGCGCCAGTGCTCGAGGTCGGGGTCGGGGTCGCGGGCGACGTACTCGTCGTCGTCTGCCGCTGATCGGTTGCGGAGCAGGGCCTCGGCGTCGACGCCGGCTATCCAGCGCAGGCGGGGCTGGTCGGTGGTGGCCGCTTCCCACACCACCTCGGCGACCTGGGCGGCCGACGACCCGTGTTGCGGTAGATGGCCGGGTAGAAGAGGCCGGCCCGCTCGCCCAACGGCGCGTAGGGCGACCCGGGCTCGGCCGGCGGGGGCGCTTTGCGGACCAATGGCGTGCGCACCAGGCCGGGCTCGACGGCGGCCACCCGCACGCCGAAGGGGACCATCTCGATGGCCAGGTTCTCGGTCAGGGCCTCGGCCGCCACCTTGCTCATGGAGTAGGCGGCGTGCCCGCCCATGACCATCCGACCGGTCAGCGAGGTCACGTTCACGATGGTGCCCGAGCGGCGCTCGCGCATGTGGGGCACCACGGCCTGGATGCAGCGCAGGGTGCCCCAGGTGTTGGTGTCCATCATGACCAGGTAGACCGCCTCCGAGGCCGCGGCGGCGCAAGGCGAGGCCTTCAGGGCGGCCGGCGGTCGGCGGTTGTGGGTGCCGTTGGAGGCTGTTGCCTACGCCCGCCTGAAGGCCCAGGCGGACCAGGCCGGGGAGGAGAGCGTCGCCGGCGCGGTCAGCTGCTGCGCTGGGTCCGTGATCGGGTGAAGACGGCATCGGCGTTGGCTCGCAGGGTGTCGCTGCTCGAGTCGCGGAACCCGGCTTCGGCGGCGAAGGCGGTGTGGGCGGCGTGGGCCTCGTGGAAGGCCATGGTGCCGGTGGTGTCCCAGTCCTGGCGCATGGCCCTGACCATGGCCGGGTCCTGCTCGGCGATGGCTGCGGCCAGTGACAGCGAGAAGGGCACCAGCTCGTCCGGCTCGACCAGGTGGTTGACCAAGCCGATGCGCAGGGCGGTCTCGGCGTCTACGAAGTTGCCGGTGAGGGACAGCTCCCTGGCCTTGGCCATGCCCACCCGGCGGGGCAGGTCGACCAGCACCGGGCCCGGGTACACACCGACCCGCAGGTGGGTGTCGGCGAATGCCGCCCGGGTCGACGCCACCATGAAGTCGCAGGCCAGGGCGATCTCGAACCCACCCGTCACCGCGGGGCCGTTGACGGCGGCGATGACCGGCACCTTGGATCGGCGGATGACAGCGGTGAACGGCGCGAGCTCGGACAGGGTGGCGTGGCCCAGGTCGCGCAGGTCGAGCCCGGCGCTGAAGGCGGGCCCGTCCCCGGTGATGACGATGCAGCCGGCGTCCTGGCACGCAGCCACGGCATCGACGATCCCCGCGGCCAGCGCGGCGTTCACCGCGTTGCGCTTCTCGGGGCGCTGGAGGCGGATCAGGGCCACACGGTCGTGGTGCTCGACGGAGATGCCGGGCAGGTCGTCGCTCATGGCGCCGGACCCTAGGACGGCCACACCGCCCGCGCTGGTGAGCCGGAGCCGCGCCCGGCTGCCGGGGATGGCGGGCGCTCAGACCAGGGCGGTGAGCTGGCCGGCGGCGACCTGGTCGCGCAGGGCGAACTTCTGGACCTTGCCCGAGCCGGTGAGGGGGAACTCGTCGACGACGAACCAGTCCGAGGGCGTCTTGTAGGGGGCCAGCACCTCCCGGCACCAGTCCCGCAGTTCGGTCACCGTCGGCGTGGGCATCCCGGCCAGCAGCCGTAACACGGCACCCACGCGCTCGCCCAGGCGGTCGTCGGGGATGGCGATGACGGCCACGTCGCTGACCGCGGGATGCTCGAACAGGCGCTCCTCGATCTCCCGGGGATAGAGGTTCTCCCCACCCCGGATGATCATGTCCTTGAGCCGGCCCGTCACCGTGAAGTAGCCCCGCTCGTCCATGGAGCCCAGGTCACCGGTGTGCAGGAAGCCCTCGGTATCGATGGCCTCGGCCGTGGCCGCGGGCATGCCGTCGTAGCCCACCATCACCTGGTAGCTGCGCACGCAGATCTCCCCGGCCACCCCCACCGGTACGACCTCGCCCGTAGCGGGGTCGACGATGCGGCAATCGGCCTGGGGGAGGGGCTGGCCGATGGTGTCGGCCTTGTCCTCGGGCGTGTCCCGGGGCTTGGTCATGGTGATGACCGGGGCTGACTCGGTCTGACCGAAGGCGATGCAGAGGTCGACCTTCAGGGTGGCCTCGATGCGTCGCACCAGGTCGGCGGGCACGGTGGCCCCGCCGCACACGATGCGGCGCAGTGAGGACAGCTTGCGCTGGGGCCGGTCGGGGTGTTCGAGCAGGGCCAGGATCATGGTCGGCACCCCACCCACCGTCGACGCCTGCTCGGCCTCGACCAGGGCCAGCACCAGGGCGGGGTCGAAGCCGTTCACCAGCACGTTGTTCATGCGCCGCCACATGGGCCCGATGGTGCAGGACACGCAGCCGCCGGTGTGGAACATGGGCATGGGGTTGACCCAGGCCGTGTTGGGCGGGGCGTCGGCCCGCTGGGCGTAGAAGCGGCCGTTGTTGACCACGCTGCGATGGCGCAGGACCGCGCCCTTGGGCCGTCCCGTCGTGCCCGAGGTGAACTGGATCTGGGCGGGATCATCGGGGCTGACCTCGGGCAGAGCGGCGGTGGCGTCGCCGGCGCCCACCAGGGCCGACCAGTCCTCGATGGCCAGCACCTCACGCACCGTAGCCACGGTGGGCACCACCTCGGCGGCGATGGCGGCCATGGGGTGGCCCCGGAACGAATCGGCCACGATCAGACCCGAAGCCGACGAGCGTTCGAGCACGTAGGCCAGCTCGGGGGCCCGGAAGGCGGGGTTCGCCGTCACCAGGGTCAGACCGGCCAGGGCGGTGGCGAACTCCAGCACCACCCACTCGGGCAGGTTGGGGGCCCACACCGCCACCCGCTCGCCGGGGGTGAAGCGGGCCAGCAGGCCCCGGGCCGCGGCCTCGGCGTCGGCCAGCAGCTCCTCGAACGTCCACCGCCGGGCGTCGGCTGCCCCCGTGCCCTCGGTCAGGGCCGTCTGCGCGGGCGCCTCGGCGGCGATCTGGCGCAGCAGGCCACCCACCGTGAGCTCGATGACCGGGGTGCTGGTGTCGGCCGGCCACTCGGACTGCGTGAACGTCGGCATCGACGTGTCCCCTCGTTGCGCAGAGGTGGGCTGGCGGCCCCGTGGCCCGACGGTGTGTCGGTTGTCTCGTCCCCACCTGCCTTTCGAAGCTAGGTTCAGTTGTGTCCGTACTCAAAGTGGCTGGGGGCAGGACATGACCACCAACTACGCGGCACTGATCGCCGACGACCGGGTCCACGGCAGCCTCTACGTCGACACCGACGTGTACGCCGAGGAGATGGACCGCATCTTCACCCGGGGCTGGGTCTTCGTCGGCCACGAGTCCGAGGTGCCGGGTCGGGGTGACTGGGTCACCCGCAAGCTGGGTCGGGAGCCGGTCATCATGGTGCGCGACCGCACCGACACCGTGCACGTGCTGGCCAACCGCTGCTCGCACCGGGGCACGGCCCTGTGCTGGGAAGCGGCCGGCAACGCCCGCTCGTTCCAGTGCACCTACCACGCCTGGACCTTCGGGCTCGACGGCCGTCTCAAGGGGGTTCCCCACCCCGGCGGCTTCCACGGTGACAAGGCCAGCCTGGGCCTCGACCGACCCGGCCAGGTCGACAGCTACCGGGGCTTCGTGTTCGCCAACGTGTCCGGCGACGCCCCGCCCCTGGCCAAGCACCTGGGCCCCGGGGGCACCGAGCTCATCGACCGGCTGTGCGACCTGTCGCCCACCGGCACCATCCGCATCGACGGGGGTTGGATCGGCCACCGGGTGGCCTCCAACTGGAAGATGTGGCCGGAGAGCGACAACGACGGGTACCACCTGGGCTGGGTGCACGCGTCGATGGTCAGCACCACGGACACCTACTACGAGGACACCGTGCTCGGCGGCGAGGGTGGCAACAAGTCCCTGGCCAGCGACCTGGGCGACGGGCACTTCGAGCTCGACTTCCGCCCCAGCTACAAGACCGAGCTCGCCTGGCTGGGCGCCCCCCGGGCCAAGGTCGCCGGCTACTGCGACGCCATGGCGGCGACGTACGGGGCCGAGCGGGCCGAGCGCCTGCTGTGGGACGGCCCGCCCCACGCCTACATCTTCCCCAACCTGTTCCTGGGCGAGATGAACCTGGCCATCGTCGAGCCTGTGGGCCCCGGGGTCACCGTGCACCGCCACACCGCCGTGCAGTTGGACGGGGCCGACGAGGCCTTCAACCGCCGCCTGCTGCGCCAGTCCGAGGCGGCCATGGGGCCCGCCGGGTTCATCGTGCCCGACGACGCGGTCACGGCCGAGCGCATGCAGGCCGGGTTCGCCGGGTCCCGCCCGGCCTGGGCCGTCTCCGGCGCCGACCCTGCCACCCGGGCCGGTGCTGGCGGGGGACGGGCGTGGATCGACCTGTCCCGGGGCCTCGATCGCGAGCGCACCGACAGCGACGGCCGCCGCCACGGCGACGTCACCGACGAGACCACCAACCGGGCCTTCTGGCGCCACTACCGCCATGTCATGTCGGGGTGGTCGTGACCGCGGCCGATCTCCCGGGAGTGTCGGCGGACGCGTCCGGGCCGGGGGGTGCGGTGGGCATCGACGAGGCCACCCGGCGGGAGATCGAGGCCTTCCTCTTCCTCGAGGCCCGCCTGGCCGACGAGTCCCGCTACGAGGCGTGGGTCGGGCTCATGGCCGACGACGTGCACTACTGGGTGCCCAACGGCCGGGCCGACTACGACCCCGCCACCCGGTTGTCCTACATCAACGACAACCGGACCCGGCTGGCCACCCGGGTCCGTCAGCTCCAGACCGGTCTGCGTCACGCCCAGACCCCGGCGTCGCGCATGCGCCGCACCGTGGCCAACATCGAGGTCCTGGCCGTCGACGATGCCGCCGGTGAGGTCACCGTGGGCGCCAACCAGGTCATCTACGAGGTGGCGGTGCAGTCCACCGGCGAGCTGCGCCTGTGGCCGGGCCGGGTGACCTTCCGCCTGCGCCGGGTCGACGGTGCCTGGCGCATCGCCTCGAAGGTCGTCGAGCTGATCACGGCCGGCGACTCCCTCCCCAACCTCACCTTCCTGCTCTAGATCGCCCGCCCTGACCCGCCCGCGGACCCGAAGGGGCCCGTCCCACCACTCGAGGAACCGCCCCATGCGCTTCGGCTTCGTCTGCATGAACTCGGCCCAGGGCGTACGGCCCGACGTGTTGGCCCGCGAGCTCGAGGAGCGGGGCTTCGACTCGGTGTGGCTGCCCGAGCACAGCCACATCCCCACCTCGCGCCAGTCGCCCTACCCCAGCGGTGGCGACCTGCCCGGGGGCTACCTGCACATGATGGACCCCCTCACCTCCCTCGCCGCCGCCGCCGTGGCCTCCACCGATCTGATCCTGGCCACCGGGGTGTGCCTGCTGCTCGAGCACGACCTGTTGGACCTGGCCTGCACCACGGCCACGGTCGACGTGCTCAGCGAGGGTCGCCTCCTGTTGGGCATCGGCGTGGGCTGGAACCGTGAGGAGTTGGGCAACAGCCGTCCTGACCTGCCCTTCGCCAAGCGCTACATGGCCATGCGCGAGCGGGTGGCCGCCCTGCGCGCCGCCTGGGACGGCGAGGTGGCCAGCTTCGAGGGCACCTGGGACCGCTTCGAGCCCTCGTGGGTCTACCCCAAGCCCGTCAACGGCCGGGTGCCCATCGCCCTGGGCGGCTCCGGGCCCCTGGGGCTGAAGCACGCGGCGGAGTACGCCGACCACTGGTGTCCCATCAACACCATGCTCGTGGACGAGGACGGACGCTCCGACGTCGAGGGCGGCGTCGCCAAGTTCCGCCAGATGGCGGCCGAAGCCGGCCGTGACCCCGACACCATCCCCATCTCCCTCCTCGTGTTCTCGCGCCCCACCGAATCCCGCCTCGAGCGCTTCGCCAAGCTCGGCCTGGAGCGGGTGGTGCTGGCCGCGCCCACGGCCGAGCTGCAGCCCGAGGCCGACACCCGCGAACTGCTCGACCAGCTCACCCCCCTCGTCGCCCAGTGGCGGGACCGGTGACCGCCGCCTCGACGACACCGGCCACCATGCGGGCATGGACCGTGCGCGAGCTCGGTCACCCCAGCGTCAGCCTGCGCCTCGAGGACGTGCCCGTCCCCGTGCCCGGGCCCGGTGAGGCCCTGGTGCGGGTCGAGGCCGGCACCATCAACTTCGCCGACATCCTCCTGTGCCAGGGCATCTACCAGGACCGACCCGGCGTGCCCTTCACCCCGGGCCTGGAGACGTGCGGTGTGGTCGAGGCCATCGGGCCCGACGTGCAGCTGGCGGTCGGGGACCGGGTGGCGGGCATGTGCGCCCTGCCCGCCGGGGGGTTCGCCGAGAAGGCCCTGATCCGGGCCCGGGCCGCCCTGCCCATGCCCGCGTCGGTGCCCGCCGCCGACGCCACCGTGCTGTACTCGACCTACCAGACCTCCCACGTGGCCCTGCACCACCGGGCCCGGCTCCAGGCGGGGGAGTGGCTGTTGGTCCACGCCGGGGCCAGTGGGGTGGGCTCGGCCGCCATCCAGCTCGGCGTGGCCGCCGGGGCCCGGGTCATCGCCACCGCCGGCGGACCGGCCAAGGTGGCCCTGTGCCGCGAGCTCGGGGCCGGGCACGCCCTCGACTACGGCACCGAGGACGTCTACGAGCGGGTCATGGACATCACCGACGGCCACGGCGTCGACGTCGTGTACGACCCCGTGGGCGGGCCCATGGCCACCCCCAGCCGCCGCCTGTTGGCTTGGGAGGGGCGCATGCTCGTCATCGGCTTCGCCAGCGGCGAGATCCCCAGCTACCCGGCCAACCACATCCTGGTGAAGAACTACACCATCCTCGGCGTGCACTGGGGGGTCTACAACCAGCACCGACCCGAGGTCCCCCTCGAGGCCCACGAGGACCTGCTGCGCCTGTTCGCCGAGGGGAAGATCGACCCCGCCGTGTCCGAGGTGGTCGACCTCGACGGCGTCCCCGGCGCGCTCGACGCCCTCGAGCACCGCCGGGTCCAGGGGCGGGTGGTGTTGGCCCCCGGTGGGGCCGGAGCGTCGGCCGGGTGAGCAACCTCGGTCGCTACACCGACAAGGTCGCCATCGTCACCGGAGGGACATCGGGCATCGGGTTGGCCACCGCGGCCCGCCTGGTGTCCGAGGGGGCCAAGGTGGTCATCGCCGGGCGGGGAGAGGCCCAGGGCCTGGCCGCGGTCGAGGCCATCGGCCCCGGGGCGCTGTTCCACCAGACCAACGTGACCCAGCGCGACCAGCTCGAAGGGTTGATGACGGCCACCGTCGAGCGCTTCGGCCGGCTGGACGTCCTCGTCAACTGCGCCGGTTCCCTGGTGGTGTCCCCCACCGACAAGCTGCGCCCCGAGCACTGGCACCGAACCCTCGACGTCAACTTGACGGCTACGTTCGAGGCCTGCCAGCTCGCCCTGCCCCACCTGCGAGCAACCATCGCATCGGGGCAGGTCAGCGGGGCTGCCATCGTCAACGTGGCCTCGCTCGACGCCGTCGGCGGGGACGCAGGCATGGCCGCCTACAACGCAGCCAAGGCCGGGGTGGTCAACTTCACCCGCTCCCTGGCCCTCGAGCTGGCGCCCGAGGGGATCAGGGTCAACGCGGTGTCCCCGGGTGCGGTGGACACCCCCATGACGGTGGCCACCACGGGGGACGAGCGCATCGCCGCCGTGTTCTGCGCCGCCATCCCCGTGGGACGCTTCGCCCAGCCCGAGGAGATCGCCGCCGCCATCGCCTTCGTGGCCGCGGACGAGGCCAGCTTCATGGTCGGGGCCAACCTGGTGGTCGACGGCGGGGTCACCGCCAGCACCGGGCACCCCAACCTGGTCCAGCTCTTCGGCCTGACCTGATCCGCCGCCTGTCGTGGACGGGCGACCCGGACAGATCGGCGACACGGCCGGGCCCGGCCGGCGTAGCGTCCTCGTCGGGGGTCGATCGAGGGGGTTCCCATGCAGGTGCAACGGCTCAACCACGTGGCCTACCGGTGCCGTGACGCCCAGGAGACGGCCGAGTTCTACACCGATGTGCTGGGGCTGAAGCTGGCCCACACCATCGTGCAGGATCTGGTCCCGTCGACCCGGGAGCTGGCGCCGCACGCGCACGTCTTCTTCGAGATGGGCGACGGCAGTTGGGTGGCCTTCTTCGACGTGGGCAAGGAGGAGCACGTTGCCCAGGAGACCAACCCCGACTGGGCCCAGCACCTGGCGCTGGAGGTCGACACGGCTGACGAGTTGGCCGAGGCCAAGGCCCGGCTCGAGGCCCACGGCATCGACGTGTTGGGGCCTGTCGACCACGGCTTCATCAGCTCCATCTACTTCTACGACCCCAACGGGCACCGCCTCGAACTGGCCACCCGGACCTACGACGACGGCGATCTCGACCGCTTCGCCCTCGAAGCCGACGAAGCCCTCGAGGCGTGGACCCGACGCAAGAAGGAAGGCGCCGCCGGCTGAGGGGTGGCCCCGGGCCGACCGTCGCCGGGGTGGAGGTAGCCGTCGGCCGCCTCCGCGCTCCGACCGCGGGACCTGGCCGAAGATAGGCGGCGATGGATCGATCGTCGCCGGGCATGCGCACGTGGTCGTTGGGCTCGGTCGTGCTCGTTGGGCTGGCCACCCTGGTGGGGCTTGCCCTGCTGTGGCCCCGGGGCCAGGCGCCTGACCTGGGGCCCAGCCCACCACCTACGTCGACGCCACGGTGACGGGGCTGACGCCAAGCCGGTGCGCCCTGGTGGAGACGACGGCCCGCTCGGGCTGCACCGTGGTCGCGGTGGGGCCTGACGTCGGGCCCCCAAGCGGGGTGGCACCGGCGAGTTCGTCGTCTGCGAGATCGCCACCAACGTGCCCGAGGTCCACGTGGGCGACCGGGTCGTGCTGCTCGTCAACACGGCCATGACGGTGGCTCTGGCCGGCACCCTGGTCAGCCTGGCCGTGACCGTGACCGTGGCCCTGGCCATGGTGGTGGTGACCACGGCCCGGCTGACCGGCCTGGCCGACGAGCAGGCCCAGGTGCTGCGGGTCACGGCTGACGCCCTCGACCTGCGGGGCCTGCTCGTGTCCGGCATCGTGGTGGGGGCACTGGGCGTACTCGACGACGTCACTGTGACCCAGGTGTCCACCGTGGCCGCGTGCTGTCGGTGCCCATCACCACCGCGCTGGCCGCGGCCGTGCTCACCGGAGACGACGCCGCCCACGCCCACCACCACGGCCCCGACGAGCCCGTCGGCCTCGCTCCGGCGGCGGGCGCCGAGCGCCCCAGCTGGGACGACTTCGGACCCGCCCCCGCGACCCGGACTAGTCGGCGGCGTCCTCGTCCAACAACAGGGCCCGGGCCTGGTCCAACGTCGAGCGGGCCTGGGCGGCCAGGGCCTCGTCGGTGGCCGAGGAGATGGGGTGCTCGATGACGACGAAGGCGTAACCGGGCACGCCCAGGGCCTGGGCCATGAGCTCGGCACCGGAGACGAAGGCCGTGGTCATGACCCCCACCGAGGGGGTGCCGGCCCGCTCACCGGAGACGGCGTCGTGCAGACTGCACGACGAGCAGCTGCCTCAATCACCCACCCCGGCGAACAGCGCCGCCCACGTCGCCGCCTCGTCGATGAGCTCGGTCTCGGCGGGGGCCGAGTAGTTCGACTTGGTGCGTCGCACGACCTCGGCCACGTGCCACTCCTCTCGCAGCAGGCGCTCGAGGTGGTCGAAGTAGGGCCGGGTGGACGCCTTGCCGTTGGAGATGAACCCCACGGTGGCGCCGGCCAGGCTGCGGGGCCGGGGCGGCAGCACGGCGGCGGCCGGCTGCTCTTCGTAGGACGGGTCGAGGACCAGGAACGACGGCACGACAGGCTCCGGTTTCGATGACAGGGGCGACGGGTGGGGTGCGGCGGTCTACGGGACGGCGCGATCAGCAGTCGACGCAGGCGCCGATGGCCACGGTGACGGCGGCCGACTTGGGCCCCAACCACGGGGGGATGATGGCGGCGAAGCCCCCGGCGTCGCCGCCACCGGCGATGACCACGAGGTGCTCGGGCGAGGGCAGGGCCCGGTACTCGCGGTCCCGGTTGCCGTCGGACACCACGGCCCGCTTGCCCACACCCTCCCACTCCGAACGGGTGACCTTGGCGTGCTCGTAGACGTGCTGGCGGATGTCGGCCTTGGACCAGCCGGCATCGTGGAACACCTGGCGCAACTGGGGGGGCAGGACGACGGCGTAGTTGCCCGACCAGATGGAGTAGTTCAACATGTTGGCCCGCATCTCCGCAGCCACGGTGGCCAGCACCTCGGCCGGGTCCGTCGTCCACTCGTTCATGATCTGGCGGGGACCGGAGGCGGCGAACACGGTGACGGCGGAGACGTCGTCGGGCAGGCCCCGGTCCTGGGCCAGCGGCAGCCAGGGGGCACCACCCTCCTCGTCCTCGGCCAGGCACCACGACAGCTTGCCGGGGTGGCCCAGGGTGGACCGGTCGAGCTCGCCGGGCCGGGCCTCGAGCAGGTTGCGCAACACCAGGCGCACAGCCCGACCGATGGTGACCGAGGCCCGATCGGGGCCGGCCAGCACCGAGTGCCCGGTGGACATGCCCAGCTGACGGCGGATGGGGCCGTTGACCACGACGAGCACCGCGCACCCGCCCGTCGACGCCGTGGCTCCATGGACGAGGAACTCGGTCTCGCACATGGCCTGCACCGCGGCGGCGACAACGGGGAAGTCGGGGGCCAGGCAGCCGGCGAGGATGGCGTTGACGGCGATCTTCTCGGCCGTGAGCGCCCGACACTTGACGGGCTCGATCCCGACGACGTGGTCGGGTGGGAACCCGGCCCAGTCGAGCATGGCCTGCACCCGTTCGGCCGTGGGCGCCACCACGGGCAGCCCGTCGGTCCAACCCCGGTCGCGGTAGAGCTGCTGGACGGCCTCGTCGTCGGCCACCTCGTACGTCCTGGCCTTCAGCTGCATGGGCTTGCCCCTCCGACGTGACCCGACCGGGGCCACATCCCCTCCCCGGCAGGTTGCCCCCCGAGCGGGACGGGAGCAAGCGCGTCCGCTCCCGCCGCTGGTCAGCTGTCCAGATCGTCGAGCTGCTGTTGGGCGGCCTCCTGGGCCGCAGCGGCGCCGTCGGCCATGCGACCGGCGCGCTCCGATCGACCTTCGGCCTTGGTCAGTTGGGTCGTGGCCGACTTCAGCGCGGCCCGCAACCGATCCACCTCGGCCCGCAGGTCGTCCACCTCGGACCGGGCCGCATCGGCCGCGGCCCGGGCCGTCTCCGCCGCCTCGGTGGCCTCGGCCAGCTCGGCCTCGGCCTGCTGGCGTTCGGCGGCTGCTGCGGCCTCGGCCTCGGCCTCGGCGGCGGCGTCATCGGCGCTGTCGGGCTCCCCGCCCTGGTCAGACCCCCTACGACGATTCGAGGTCGATTCGACGTCCTTGCCCACTCCCCGCAGATCGTGCCCGGCGCGGTGGCCAGGGGTCGACGTGCCCTTGGCCTTCGCCGAGCCCTTGACCAGCCGCAGGGGCCGCTCACGGGGAGCGGCATCGGGGGCCAGGGCGGCCGAGGCGGCAAAGGCGTCGAAGCCGGCGGACCCATCCGCGGTCTGGGTCAGTCGCCCCGCAGCCAGTTCGGCCCCGAGCTCGGCATCGAGGGAGGCGGCATCCAGCGTGCTGGCGATCTCGTCCCGGTAGCCGTCCGGCGCCCGGCCCGCCTCCACCAGCACGTCGCGGGCGGCGTCGGTCAGCTGGCGGGTCAGCGTCCGCCGCCGCTCCAGGGCCTGGCGCAGCGGCGCCCCTGCGCCCGAGGTGATGGCACCCTCCTGGGCGGCCTGCAGCTCGGCCCCCGCCGCCACCAGGGCGGCGACGGCCTCGGTGTCCCGTCGTGCCACCTGGTTGAGGGCCCAGGCCGCCACCCCGGGGCGGCGCAGCTGGCGCACCCGGGCGGCGTCCTCCCGCTGGCCCGCAGCTCGCAGGGCCTTGGCCAGGGCGTCCCGGGCAGCCACGAACCCGTCGTGAGGCAGGGCATAGAGGTCGTCGATGGCCGACGCATCGGCGGGCGCCATCGACGACGTCCCGTCACCGGGCGCTTCTGCCACGCCGAGCCCCCTCCTGCGCCGTCCCGGCCACGTTGGTCCCGCGCAGCGTAGAGCCGCCCGACCCACCCGTCCCGATCCGCCTGACCACCGAGGACCTCCGCCAACTGCGGCGCCGGGTGGAGATCGACGGGGTGACCCCGGCTGATGCCGCCGAGGCGTGGTTGGTCGCCCAGGGTGTGGGGACGTGAGCCCGGCCGTGCCCCGCGGCGAGGTGACAGCGGGCGGGGCCACGACACCAGGCTCGCCCATCTCCCCGCTACCCCACTGGACCGACCCGACACCTCTGGGACCGGCCATGGCCCCCAGTGGCCGTCGCCGCCGCCGGCCCACCGGGGCCCCGCCGCCCCTGCCCCGCCACGTAGGGACGACGGGCAAGGCCTGGCTGGTGCTGCTGGTGGTGCTCGTGGCGTGGACGACGCTGAGCCTGCAGTGGGACGCGGCCCGGCGGCTGACCGACCAGCTCGACACCGGGGTGCTGCGGATCATCGCCCACCTGCGGGCCTCGTGGCTGACCCCCATCGTCGAGGTCGTGAACCGGGTCGGGGCCGGGTGGACCCGGACCGCGGCCTCCCTGGTCGTGGTCATCCTGCTGCTCGTGTTCCGCCGTTGGCGGCACCTGTTCACGTTCCTGGGCAGCCTGGCCGTGCTCGAGATCGTGGCCGAGAGCCTCTACAGGGCCTTCTCCCGCCCCCGCCCCTTCGGCATCACCACCATCGGGCGCTGGGCCGGCTTCACGCTGCCGTCGGTGCCCGTGGCCATCTTCGCCGCCCTGCTCGTAGGGGTGCTCTACACGCTGGTCGTGCCTGGTCGGCCCCGCATGCTGGGCAAGGGGGTGGTGGCCGTGGCCCTGACCGCCTTCGTCGGTGCCCGCCTCTACCTGGCCGTGGACCACCCCCTCGACGCCCTCCTCGGTGTGGCCCTGGGCATCAGCATCCCCCTGTCCGCCTTTCGCCTGTTCACCCCCAACACCCCCAACCCGGTGGCCTACCGGCGGGGCAAGACCGCCCACCTCGACGTCGGCGGGGCCCGGGGTGAGGCCATCCGTCGGGCCATCCAGGACCAGCTGGGCCTGACCGTCATCGATGTCGGCTACGTGGGCCTGGCCGGCTCGGGGGGCTCGACGCCCTTGCGCATCCGGGTGGCCGGGGACCCGCCCGTCGAGCTGTTCGCCAAGCTCTACGCCAAGAGCCACGTGCGTTCGGACCGCTGGTACAAGCTGGGACGCACCATCCTCTACGGCCGGCTCGAGGACGAGGCCCCCTACAAGTCGGTGCGCCGGCTGGTGGAGTACGAGGACTACGCCCTGCGCCTGCTGCGCGACGTCGGCGTGCGCACGGCTACCCCCTACGGCATCGTCGAGATCACCCCGTCGAGCGAGTACCTGCTGGTCACCAGCTTCTTCGACGGGGCTGTGGAGGTCAGCGAGGCCGAGGTCGGCGACCAGATCATCGACGAGGGCCTGATCATGATGCGCCGGCTGTGGGACGCCGGGCTGGCCCACCGCGACATCAAACCCGCCAACCTGATGGTGCAGGACGGCCACCTGGCCCTCATCGACCCCGCCTTCGCCCAGGTGCGGCCCTCGCCGTGGCGCCAGGCCGTCGACCTGGCCAACATGATGCTGGTCCTGGCCGTGCGCAGCGACGCCCCCCGGGTCTACGAGCAGGCGCTCCGGCACTTCACCCCCGACGAGATCGCCGAGGCCTTCGCCGCGGTGCGGGGCATCGCCAGCCCCACCCAGCTGCGCACCGTGCTCAAGGCGGACGGGCGCGACCTGGTGGCCCAGTTCCGCGACCTGGCCCCGCCCCGGCGGCGCATCGCCCTGCAGCGCTGGGGGTGGAGCCGGGTGGGCCTGGCCCTGGGCGTCCTGATCGCCTTCCTGTTCACCATCGCCCAGGTCACCTCGCTGTTGACCCCGGCCCAGGACCTGCCCGTCCCCGGCACCCCCAACTGCGGCACCGACAACGTCATGGTGTTGGTGGCCCAGTCGGTGCCCTCGGCCACCCTCGTCCCCTGCATCGCCTCGCTGCCCGGAGGCTGGCACCACGGCGGCGTGCGGGTGCGCAAGGGCCGGACCACCATGTGGCTCGACTCCGACGTGGCCGGCGAGCGGGTGGTCGAGGCCACCCTGCAACGGCCCCAGGACTGCGACACCACCGGGGCCTTCCAGCTGCCCACCGACGAGGAGGGCACCCAGCGCTTCGAGCGGTTGGACCGCGTCGAGAACCCGCTGGCCGGCACCCGCTACTACCTGTTCGAGGGGGGCTGCGTGACCTACCGCTTCTCCCTCCGTGAGGGCACCAACCCCGGTCTGCTCTCCGACGCCGACCAGGCCCTGGGCTTCCAGGACCGGTCCGAGATCGTCGACGAGGTGCGGTCCAGGACCGGGCTGTCCCTGTGCGGCGCCGGCGCGCCGGCCTGCCCCGGGGGCACGGGACACGGCACCCCCGACCCCGAGGGGGACGGATGAGCGGCACGGCGCAGGCATTTCGCCCATTGGGTGACGGGGCGAAGCCACCGACACCTGCAGCATGTCCCTACTCGCGCTACCGAGCCACGACCAGTCGGACCGCGCTGGAGCTGCGGCCCACGAACCGGCACCGTCCAGTCGGATCGCCGTCGCCTCCCGCGCCTTCGGCGACGACTACCCGGCGCTTCGATCCCAGTGGCCCCTGCGCGTCGCGGGGTTGGCGCTGCTGGCCGCTTCGCTGGTGTACGTGCCCTGGATGCTGCGCTCGCTCAACCCGGGCGCCCGCTGGCTGGCTTGGCCCTTCGCCGCCGCGAACGTCTTCTCCATCATCTACCTGGCCCTGAGCGTGTTCAACGCCTGGAGCCGGTCGGTGCCCATCCGGCGGCCCTTGCCGCCGGGCGCCGAGCCGACCATCGGCATCATCATCCCCACCTGCGGTGAGGCCGTGCCCATGGTGCTGCGCACCGTGACCTCGGTGCTGGACCAGGACTGGCCGCTGGATCGCATGGTCATCGTGGTGTCCGACGACCGCCACGACCCCGCACTGCGGGCCGCGTTGGTCGGCCTCCCGGTCACCTACCACTCGCCGCCCCCGCGTGACGCGCCCGGCCGGGACGGCGCGGCCAAGGCGGGCAACCTCAACTCGGCTCTGGCCATGCTCGACGCTGAGCACCCCGAGGTGAGCTACATCGAGACGCGTGATGCCGACGACGAGCTCGGCTCGAGCGCCTTCCTGCGCCAGGTGGTGGGCCAGCTCGAGGCCGACGATGGCCTGGCCTACGTGCAGACGATCAAGGAGGCCCAGGTCAGCGCAGGCGACCCCTTCAACAACCGGGAGTCGATGTTCTTCCGGGGCCAGATGCTCACCCGGAACGCCACCAACGCCGTGTTTCCCTGCGGGTCAGGGGTCGTCTGGCGCCGGAGCGCGCTGCGCTCGATCGGGGAGTTCCCCACCTGGAACCTGGTCGAGGACCTGCAGTCGGGCGTCGAAGCATTGCGCCGCGGCTGGCAGGGGATGTACCTGCCCATCGTGGGAGCCGTCGGCCAGCACTCGCCCGAGGACGTCCCCAACGTCTACAAGCAGCGGGGCACCTGGGCCATCGACACCGTGCGCCTGCTGGTGTGGGGGAACCTGCGGGGCCTCGGGCTGCGCCAGCGGGTCCAGTTCCTCGAGATGCTGCTGTTCTACCTGAACGCCTTTACGGCGCTGGTCTACGTACCCGCCATCGCCCTGTCGTTGCTGGGCTGGACACCGCTGCGGGCGGGCGGCCTCGACTACCTGGCCCACCTGCTGCCCCTGGCCATCGCCTCGGAGGTGTGGCTGCTCCTGGTCAACCGCCCCTACAACGACCGCCGGGGACGCCAACGAGCCCCGTTCCGGGCGCTGTGGCAGGTCCGCACCATGTGGACGGGCATGGCCCCCATCTACATCAAGGCCGTGATCCAGGCCATCCTCGGCGGACCCCACAACAAGCCGGTCTACAAGGTCACCCGCAAGGTGGACGACCTGCGCTGGCACTGGCGCCAGACGCTGCCCCAGACCGTGCTCACGCTGGGCCTGGTCGCCACGCTGGTCTACGCGCTGCGCAACGGGACGCTGCCCAGCCCCAGCCTGCTCGCGGGCGCCGTGTACTGGGGCGGGCTCAACGCGGTGCTGCTCACGGGCTTCATCAGCCGGGGTTGGCACGGCTTCCGCCTGATGAGGCGGCCCTCGGGCGGACCACGTCCACGGACCACGGCCGTCGCTGCTGGTCCCGCGCCCAGGTCCAGCCCCGTCGGCGGCTAGTCCGTTCCCCAGCCCGACGGGTCGGGCCTGCGGGCCAGGTCCGAGCGTCTCGGGCGGCGGCGCCTGTGCGAAGCTGTCGCCCGCTGTGAGGAACGTCCCGATGCCCGCTGGGCCGCCCGTACCGATGCTGGTCGGCGCTCGGGCGCATGGCCGCTCCGCAGGCCCGCGGGGCGTGGCGCGGTCGCCCCTGGGCGAGCGCCACGGATGAGCTCGTGGACCTGGCCCGGGCGCGGCGCCCGCCGCGTGGCCCGCCTGGGGGTGACCCGTCGGCGGGCCGACGCCCTCATGGTCGGGGGCGGCCTGGCCGTGCTGGCCGTAGGCATGGCCGTCGTGGGCGAGAGCGGCCACCTGCCCGCGTGGGAGCGACGCCTCACGCTCGACATCAACGGCTTGCCCGACGGCCTGTCCCCCGTCATGTGGCCCCTGGGCCAGCTGGGGGTGCTGGCCGCGGGCCCCGCCGTGGCCGTGGTGGCCGCGTGCACGCGACGTTGGCGGCTGGCGCTGGCCGCCCTGGTCGTCACCGTGGCCAAGCTGGTCACCGAGCCCCTGGTCAAGGACGTGGTCAGCCGGCAACGGCCGGCGGTGTCCATCGGTTCGCAGATCCACGTGCGGGGGGCGTCGGTGGAGGTGACGGGGGAGAGCTTCGTCTCCGGCCACGCCGTGCTCGTGGCCGCCCTGGCCGGGATCATCACGCCCTACCTGCCCGGTCGGTGGAAGGCGCTGCCCTGGACGCTGGTGGTGATCGTGCTCGTCGTCCGGGTGTACGTAGGGGCCCACAACGTGCTCGACGTGGTGAGCGGCGCCGGCCTGGGCGCCGCCATCGCCGGGGTCCTGAACCTGGTCCTCGGGGTGCCGTCCCCGTGGCGCAAGCGAGGAGCGCGATGAGCCCGACCAGCGACCAGGCCGTCGCCCCGCCCACCGCCCCGGTCCCACCCGAGCGCCACAAGCCCCGTCGCTGGTGGAGCACGCGCTGGTTCCAGGGGGCGTTGTCCCTGGTCGTGGTGGTGGCCATCTTCGGCTTCCTGTTCCCCAAGGTGGCCAACTACGGCGCCGTGTGGCGGACCATCAAGGACATGACCTGGATCGAGGTCTCCTCCCTGCTGGTGGTGGCGGCGTGGAACCTGGCCAGCTACTGGCCCGTGCTCGTCAGCGTGCAGCCCGGCCTGCGGGTGCGTGAGGCGGCCGTGTCCAACCTGGCGTCCACCGCCATCGCCAACACCCTGCCCGGAGGCGCGGCCATCGGCATCGGCGTCACCGTGACCATGGAGCGCAGCTGGGGCATCCCCCTGCCCGAGGTGGCCCTGGCCAGCGTGGTCTCGGGCATCTGGAACAACTTCGTCAAGCTGGGCCTGCCCATCGTCGCCCTGGCCGCCCTCGTCATCTCCGGTGACGTGGGTGCCGGGCTGGTCACCGCGGCCGCGGTGGGGCTCCTGGTGCTGGCCGGGGCCATCATCGCCTTCGCCGTGCTCCTGCGCAGCCCCGGCCACGCCGCCGCTGCGGGGTCGGTGGCCGCCACCGCCGCCCGTCCCATCCTGCGGGTGCTGCACCGCCAGACGCCCACGGACTGGCCCGAGCGGGCCACCGCCTTCCGGGCCGAGATCATCGGGCTGCTGCGGGGGCGGTGGATCTGGATCACCCTGGCCACCCTGGTCAGCCACGTGTCGCTGTACCTGGTGCTGCTGGTCGCCCTGCGCCACGTGGGGGTGTCCGAGGACGAGGTCAGCTGGGCCCGGGTGCTGGCCGGCTTCGCCTTCGTGCGTCTGCTGTCGGCCGTCCCCCTCACCCCCGGCGGCCTCGGCGTCGTCGAACTGGGCCTGACCGCGGCCCTGGGTACCGGGCTGCCCGACGACACCAAGAACAAGATCGCCGCCGCCGTGCTGGTCTACCGGGCGCTGACCTGGTTCGCCCCCATCCCCCTGGGCATCGGCTGTTGGATCTTCTGGCGGGCCAACCGCAGCTGGGTGCGCACCATCGAGGAGCGCCGGGCCTGGCTCGACGCCCGGCACCGGGGCTCGGGGGCGAGGCCCAGCCCGGTGGCGCCCTGATGGCCCACCTCCAGTTGCCCCACGGTCACCGCACCCACACCCCCATGTTCGAGCGGCGCATGTACGCCATCGTCGTCGGCGTGGTCCTGCTGCTGGTGGCGCTCGGCATCGGCGTGCTGTTGGTGGCCACGGACGCTCCGGGCCCGTTCCGGGGCATCGACGAGCGCTGGCGGGCGTGGATGGTCGACATCCGCACGCCCTGGCTGACCAGCCTGGGCAAGCTGCTCAGCAAGGTGGGCAGCCCCCTGATCACGGCGCCGTTGCGCATCATGGTCGTCGCCGTGCTGGCCTACCGGCGTCGCTGGCTCCAGCTCGGGGCCTTCGTCGGCGCCACGGTGTGCGCCGAGCTGTGCATCGGCCCGGTCAAGGCCCTGGTCGACCGGCCCCGGCCCGTGGGCGGTCTCATCGGTTCGGGCGGCTCGTCTTTCCCGTCGGGCCACGCCGTGGCCGGGGCGGTGACCGCCTTCGGCCTGGTCCTCATCCTGCTGCGGCCGTCGCCGCGGCGGCTGGTGTGGATCGGCCTGGCCGCGGCCTTCGCCGGGCTCATGGCCGTCAGCCGCACCTACCTGGGGGTGCACTGGCTCAGCGACGTGGTCGCCGGCACGTGCATCGGCACGGGCTGGGTCCTGGTGTGGGCCGCCGGGCTCGAACTGCTGCGTGAGCGTTGGTGGCGCAACCGGTCGCCGTCACCGCTACGCCAGCCCGCGTCCGTGACCTGATGCCCGGGTGACTGATCAGCCTGGTGGTGGGGGCAGGTCGGCCGGGGTCGTGCCCGGCGCAGGGTCGACGTCGTCCAACCACCCCGAGCGGGGGGGACCGTCCAAACCGTAGGGCTGGTCGAAGCGGGTCACGTAGGGCTTGATGTCGAGGATGGGGGTGCCGTCGAGCAGGTCCACGCCCCGGAAGCGCACCACAGGGCCCCGAACGGCCACGATGCGCACCAGGCTCAGGCCCATGGGGTTTGGCCGCCGTGGTCCCCGGGTGGCGAAGATGCCCAGCTCACGAGGGGTAGGGCGCAACAGGTAGGGCACCTGGCGCAGCTCGGCCTCCGGGCGGGAGCCGTCGAGGGGCCCCAGCCAGGTGACCAGGTGGGCGAAGTCGAAGCCGTCGAGGCCATCGAGCCCGTCGGCGAAGGCGGGTTCGACGTGGACCTCACCCTCCTCGTCGGGGTTGAGCACCGGCTGCAGCGGGGTGTGCTGGCGCTCGGTCCGCGCCGTGCGGGCCCAGCCGATGGGTCGGACCGAGAAGCTCGTCGGCGGTGAGCTCGGGCTCAATCCTTGGCCAGCATCACTTCGGTGGACTTCACGATGACGGTCACCGCGTCACCGGTGGCGAAGGCCAGCTCCTCGGCGGCGTCACGGGTGATGGCCGCGGTGACCTCCTGGCCGTCGGGCAGGGTGACGCGCACGGTGGACATGACCTCGCCGTGGCGGACCTCGGCGACGGTGGCACGAAGCTGGTTGCGGGCGGACAGGCGCATGTTGGGACTCCCGGCAGCGGTGGTGGGGCGGTCGTCGATGGCCAGGTCGAGGAAGCGGCGCACGGCCCGGGCCGATTCACGCCGCCACAGGTCGACGGGGTCGCGACGGTCGAAGGAGATGACCAGCGAGTCGATGACCTCGTTGAAGGTGTCCCGCTGGGCCCGGAGCAGCACCTGGGGGTCGAGCCCGGCCCGCTGGCGCAGGGCCAGCTTGGTCAGCAGCTCGATGCGCACGTCACGCAGGTGGGCGATGGGGGTGTCGAGCCAGGTCCGGGTGACGGCGTGGCCTGCCCCGGTGGCCGACAGGGCGATCCTGGCCCGGGCCTTGCGCGGGGTGGGCTCGGACCGCTCCAGCAGGCCCTTGGCCGTCAGCTGGTCGATGGCCCGGTAGGTCAGGGCCCGGGACAGGGTCCAGATGCGGCCGATGTCGCCGTCGTCGGACAGCTCACGCACGATGGCCCAACCGTGGCCGGTGCCGGTGGCCACCAGGGCGAGGCACACGTGCTCGGCGAACGAGGGGATGGGTTCGTCCAGCCGAGGGGCCCGGCCGTCGTTGGCCACGGTGGTCACCTTGCGACCGTAGCGCGACCTCGATAGTCCGATCTGTTGCATCTGATGGTCAGGAAGTTACTAGTGTCCGGCCCCATGCGAACGCCGTCCCGCCCCCGCGCACTGCTGGTCCTGTTGGTCGCCCTCCTCGCCGTCGTCGGCGCCGGCTGCGGGAGCGACAGCGACGACAGCGCGGCTACGACGACCACGGCGGCGCCGTTGGGCCCGACGACCTCGACGACGGCCGCGTCGGGCACCACGACGGCGTCCAAGGCCACCGGGAACCTCACCGTCTTCGCCGCCGCCTCGCTGACCGACTCGTTCAAGGAGCTCGGGGCCCAGTTCGAGGCGGCCAACCCCGGGGCCGAGGTCACCTTCAACTTCGCCGCATCGTCCGCCCTGGTGCAGCAGATCAACGAGGGTGCGCCCGCCGATGTGTACGCGTCGGCCGACGAGGCCAACATGACGAAGCTCACCGATGCGGGCGAGAATGGGGCGGCCCCGGAGCTCTTCGCCCAGAACGCCCTCGAGATCATCGTCGGCCCCGGCAACCCCAAGGGCATCACCGGTCTCGCCGACCTGGCCAAGGAGGACGTGGTGTTCGTGACCTGCGCCCCCCAGGTGCCCGTCGGCAAGTACTCGGCCCAGGCCTTCGAGAAGGCCGGCGTCACCGCCACCCCGGTCAGCTACGAGGCCGACGTCAAGGCCGTGGTCACCAAGGTCACCAGTGGGGAGGCCGACGCCGGCATCGTCTATGCCACCGACGTGAAGGCGGCGGGGGACAAGGGCGAGGGGATCGAGATCCCCACGGCGCAGAACGTGGTGGCCAACTACCCCATCGTCGTCACCAAGGCCGCCCCCAACCCCACCGCGTCGGCGGCGTTCGTCGATCTGGTGACCTCGAACGACGGGTCCAAGACGCTCGAGAAGTTCGGCTTCGCCCAGCCGTGAGCCGCTGATGGCGACCGGGGTGCGCCCCCCTCGACGACGCGCTCGACGCAGGGGTCACCGCCCCCGGCCGCCCGTGCTCGGCCTGGTGCTGGCCACCGTGGCCGTGGCCTTCTTCACCCTGCCCCTGGTCGGGCTGCTGGTGCGCACGCCGTGGTCCAGCGCATGGCGACTGCTTACCGACGAGACCACCCTGCAGGCGGTGCGGCTGTCGCTCATCTGCTCGCTGTGGGCCACGGGGCTGTCGGTCGTCTTCGGGGTGCCCCTGGCCTGGGTGCTGGCCCGGGTGCCCTTCCCCGGCCGCAACGTGGTGCGCTCGTTGTGCACCCTGTCCATGGTGCTGCCCCCCGTGGTGGGGGGTGTGGCCCTGTTCGCCGCCCTGGGCCGGCGGGGGCTGTTGGGCCACTACCTGTTCGACTGGTTCGGCATCCGCCTGCCCTTCTCCATGGCCGGCGTGGTCGTGGCCCAGACGTTCGTGGCCATGCCCTTCCTCGTCATCACCCTCGAGGCCGCCCTGCGCCAGCTCGGTGAGCGTCACGAGGAAGCGGCCCGGACGCTGGGGGCGGGGTCGTGGTACGCCTTCCGCCGGGTCACCCTGCCCATGGCCCGTCCCGCGTTGATCGCCGGGGCCGTGCTGTCGTGGGCCCGGGCCCTGGGCGAGTTCGGGGCCACCATCACCTTCGCCGGCAACTTCCCCGGTCGCACCCAGACCCTGCCCCTGGCCACCTACCTGGCCTTGGAGCGCGATCCGTCCGAGGCCATCGTGTTGTCCCTGGTGCTCATCGGCGTGTCCTTCGTGGTGCTGCTGGCCATGCGGGACCGCTGGCTGGACGCCGCTGTCGGCCGTCGGGTCTGAGGTCGCCCCGGTGACCCTCGAGGCCACCCTGGTGGTGCAGATCGGTGAGCTGCTGCTGGACATGGAGCTGGCCATCGCCCCCGGCGAGGTGGTGGCCCTGCTGGGTCCCAACGGGGCCGGCAAGACCACGGTGCTGCGGACCCTGGCCGGCCTGCTCGCCCTCGACGACGGACGCATCGTGCTCGACGGCCAGCCCCTCGAAGACGTGGCCGACGGAGCCTGGGTGCCGCCCGAGCGCCGCTCGGTGGGGGTGGTGTTCCAGGACTACCTGCTGTTCCCCACCCTGACCGTCGTCGAGAACGTGGCCTTCGGCCTGCGGGCCCGGGGTACCGGCCGGCGCGAAGCCCGGGCCAGGGCCACCGCCCTGCTGGACCAGTTCGGCCTGGCCGCCTACGCCGGCCGCAAGCCCTCGGCCCTGTCGGGGGGCCAGGCCCAGCGGGTGGCCCTGGCCCGGGCCCTGGCCTTCCAGCCCCGGCTGCTGCTGTTGGACGAGCCCCTGGCCGCGCTCGACGCCGGCACCCGGACCGAGGTGCGGCGTGACCTGCGCGAGCTGCTGGCCGGGTTCGACGGCATGCGCCTGCTGGTCACCCACGACCCCCTCGATGCCCACGCCCTGGCCGACAGGGTGGTCGTGCTCGAGGCGGGCACGGTGGTGCAGAGCGGCACCCTGGGTCACGTCACCGCCCATCCCCGGTCTCCCTACGTGGCCCGTCTGGTGGGCACCAACCTGCTCAGCGGGGTGGCCGGGGCCGACGGGGTGATCTCTGTCAGCGGCTCGGCCGTGCGCTTCACCGCCGCGGATGCCCCCCAGCCCGGTCCCGTGCACGTGGCCGTGCACCCCCAGGCCGTGGCCCTGCACCGCGATGCCCAGACCGGCAGCCCCCGCAACGACTGGCTGACCCGGGTCACCGAGCTCGACGAGCACGGTGACCGGGTGCGGGTCACCCTGGCCGACCCCCCGGGCATGGTGGCCGAGATCACCCCCGGAGCCCAGGCCGAGCTGACCCTGGCCGCCGGCCAGCCGGTGTGGGCCACGGTCAAGGCCACCGAGGTCGAGGCCTACCCGGCCTGATCTCTCGCCCGCATGAGGGCCCGGAAGGGCCGACCTCGGGCACGCTGGTGGGATGTGGATGGTGCGGGGTCGGCGGGTGCTGACGGCCGTCGTGGCCGGTTCCACGGCGTTCGGGCTGGCGGGCCTGACGGCGTGCTCGTCCGCCACGCGCGGGGAGGGGCCCGAGCTGGGGTCGGCCCCGGGGTCGACCATGGCTGGGTCCGAGGCCGGCCACGCCCTGTTGTTCGACGGGGCCTGGGCGCTGCAGGAGGCGGTCGATCCCCCGGCCGACGATCCCTTCGCTGCGCACGACAAGCCACCTCTCGAGTGGTGGGCCGAGTACGTGCGCGCCGAAGGTCCGGCCCGCCAGCTGGTGCGCCTCAGCGGCCATCGAGGCTCGCTGGACCAGGTCCGAGCCCAGCTGCAGCCGCACGGGTCCAGGTTCGCCGATGTCGCTGTGGATGGCTGGCGGGCCATCGGCGCCACCGAGCAGGACCCCGTCTCACCGGCGATCCTGGCGCTGGATGACGGCCCCTGGTCGGTGCAACTGCGGAGCTACGACCTGACGATCGACGAGCTGGCCGCCCTGCTCACCATCGATGACCTGGCCGCCATGCCCTCGACCACGGTGGACGTCACCTTCGCTTCGGGGGCCGGGCCCCAGCAGCACACGTACCGGGGCGTCGCCCTGCTCGACCTGTGGGCCAGCACCGGGCTGACCCCGCCCCCGGCCAAGAACGGCGCCCTGCAGGTGGTGGTCAGCGCCACGGGATCCGACGGCTACCAGGCCCGGGTGTCCGTGGGCGAGGCCGACCCGGCTTCGGCGGCACCGACGTCCTCGTGGCCTTCGAACAGGACGGCGAGACGCTGGAGCTGCCCCGACTGGTCGTCCCCGGTGACACCGAGGGTGGCCGCTACGTCAGCGACGTGACCAACCTGGTCGCCGCCCTGACCCACACCGCCGACGGCACGCCGCTGTCGGCCGTGGTGCCTGCGGCCCTGGTCGCAGCCTGAGCGGCCCCGTGGATCGGCCCGGGAGGCGTCGACCAGGTGCGTGAGCTCGCCGACGCCGCTACCGGGTCAGCAACCTGTCAACCCTGGGGGTCGGTGACCAGGTCGAGGGCCAGGCTGTTCATGCAGAAGCGGTCACCGGTGGGCTGGGGGCCGTCGGGGAAGACATGACCCAGGTGCGACCCGCACCGCCGGCAGCGGACCTCGGTGCGCACCATGCCCGCGGTGCGATCCTCGACCAGCTCCACGGCGTCGGCCACCTTGGCCTCGTAGAAGCTGGGCCAGCCGCTACCGGACTCGAACTTGGTGGACGAGTCGAACAGCTCGGCGCCGCACGCCGCGCAGCAGTACGTCCCATCGGCGTGCTCGTCGACGTACGTCCCGCTCCACGGCGGCTCCGTCGCCGAGCGGCGGAGGACGGCGAACTGCGCCGGGGTCAGCACCTCGCGCCACTCCTCGTCGGTCCGCTCCACATCGGTGCGCTCCACGTCGGTCATGTCCGGGTCCTCTCGATGACGGGGGTCGATGGTCGACCACCAGCTCCCAGGTCAACGTCGGCGGGGTCCTTCTTGGTCCCGTCGCCCGCACGATGTTCCGCAGGCACGACCTTGGACAGCACATCGCCGGCGTGGGCCCGGGCCTCGAAGGTGCCAGCCGTCGACGGAGCGCGTTGGCCACCGCCTCCTAGCCCGTACGTGGGCGGTGCCATGGCACGCTGGCACTGGATGCCGACAGCCCCTGCCCACCCCACGTGGGGAGGGGCTGTGACATCGGGATCCCCGGTTCGGCCTACTTGATGGCGACGGTGATCTTGGCGATGCCGACGGTGAAGTAGTCGGGCAGGGCGTTGGGGGTGCCGGTGAGGCCGAACACCTTGTTCAGTGCGGCGGCGGCCTCGGGGGCGAGCTTGACCGTGGTGCCCTCGAGGATGGCCGTGTTCCCCGCGCTCTGGAGGGGCTTGAGGGTGCTGCCGTCGAGGAAGAAGAGGGGGACGGAGGGGGCGAAGACGGCGCCGTCGACGGTGACCTTGCCGGTGAGGATGGATTCGCCGGGGTCGACGACGAAGTTCTC
>JBBSLP010000040.1:0-54872 GCA_038255145.1 Acidimicrobiales bacterium | reverse complement strand
TTCGCTACAGTCTTCACCTGACAGGTGCCTTTCAAGACGGCGATCGGACGGGTTTCGCAGCCCCGATTATCCGTCCTGAACAGGCACCTTGTCGCGTATCGAACCTACGTTCGCGTCAACACCTCATGTATCTAGGTCTGACCTCGCCATGTGGTTGGAGGAGGTCAACCAGCGGCGGAGCCGATCCGAGATGCTTCCAGAGCTGATGGCGCGCCTGCACTGCAGATTCGAACAGATACATCCCTTCCTGGATGGCAACGGACGAACAGGCAGACTTGTTCTGAACCTCATCCTTGTGCGGCTTGGGTACCCGCCCGCCATGATCTACAAGAGACAACGATCAGACTATTTGAAGGCTTTGCGTCGCGCAGACGCGAACGACTACGGTCAGATTGGTGAACTGTTGGCTCGCGCGGTGCTGGACAATTTGTACAAGTTCGTCGTGCCAGCAATAGCAGGGCCAGCGCGACTCGTGCCGCTGGATGCTCTGGCGACAGAGAAGGTGACTGCAGCAGCACTCCGCACTGCAGCAGTCCGAGGAACGCTGCAGGCGACTCGGGGCGGGGACGGGCGTTGGCGTAGCTCCCGCAACTGGGTGGAGGACTACCTGGCGAAGAGGTATCGGCGGGGTTAGCGCCGTCCCGAGACGGGCCGCCCTCAACGGTCGACACAGCCGGGCCACCGGCGACGTCCGGTGGCCCGCTGCTGCACGTAGGAGCTAGTGGGCGCTGGCCCGCTCGGCCACGTGCTTCTCGGTCATGGCGGCCAGGGCGGCGGCCTGCTGGTCGTAGAGGGCCTGGCGGCCTTCGCGGGCCCGCATGACCGCGTCCTGCAGTCGGGCGAACGTGTTGTTCTGGAAGTGGGGCATGACCCGCTGGGCCATCAGCTCGTAGCTGTGCGCCTTGGCCTGGGGGTTGGCGAAGTTCTGGTCCATGCACAGGTACCCGCCGAAGCCGCCCGACTGCTTCCACAGGCGCTCGATCTGCTCGATGCAGTCCTCGGCCGTGCCGATGGCGCCGATGCCCGTCTCGTTCACCCAGTCGATGCGCTCCTTCAACGTGTCGCCCTGGGGCTCGAAGTGGGGTACGGCCGCGGTGTGCTGCAGGTAGTCGAACCAGTGCTCGATGCCGTACTCGACGTCGCGCATGGCCTGCTCACGGGTCTCGGCGATGTGGAACAGCCCCACCAGGCGCCAGTCCTCGCGCCGGGCCACGTTGCCGTTGGCCTTGGCCATCTCGTCCCACACGTCGTAGTGCAGGGCGAGCACGTCGGCGCCGATCTGCATGGTCGCCCCCACCGACAGCACCCCGATCCCGTGCTTGCCGGCGATGCGGGGCCCCGACGGCGAGGCGATGGCCGCCACCGCCATCTCGACGTCCGAGTACAGCGGCAGCTGGGTCTTGGCGTTGCGCAGGTCGAACCAGTCGGTCTTCATGGTCAACGGCTCTTCGCTGCGCAGCAGGTGGACGATGGCGTCCATGCCCTCCTCGAGCATGCGCCGCTGGTCGACGGGCTCGATGCCGATCATGGCCGCATCGGTGGGCAGGGCGCCGGGACCGACGCCGAACATGAACCGACCCCGGGACAGGTGGTCGAGCTGCACCACCCGGTCCGCCGTCCACAAGGGGTTGTGGTAGGGCACCGACAGCACCCCGGTGCCCAGCTTGATGGTGCGGGTGCGCTCGAACGCCGTGGCACAGAAGATCATGGGATCGGCGATGATCTCGGTGCCGCACGAGTGGTGCTCACCGATCCACGCCTCGTCGAAGCCCAGCTCGTCGAGGTGCTGGATCAGCTTCAGGTCCTGGTGCAACCCGGTGTTGGGGTTGTGCGAGTGGTCGTGGAACGGCGCCATGAAGATGCCGAACTTCATCTTGTTCATCGGTGGTCCTCCGGGACGGCTCATCGCCAGCGACGATGCACGATCTCCAGCGACGCTACCCGTGACTGCCGTCACTGTCACCGGCTGCGGTCAAGGAGGGGAGTCGACGTGCCGATACAGCCGTCGTGTCCCGACTCCGCGCCCGCCGCCGACGGCGGAGCCTCGCGGACGAGGGCGGGTTCACCCTCGTCGAGCAGCTCGTCACCATCGTGTTGATGGGCATAGGTGTCACCGCCGTGCTCGGCTCCATCCTCACGCTCGTCTCCACCTCCACCTCCACCTCCATCACCTACCGCGACCTGTCCGACGCCGCGGTCCTGATCGCGGCGTCGGGTGAGCGGCTCAGCTCACCGGACACCCCCTTGCTGTCGTGCGCCACGGGTGAGATCGACACCGTGGCGTCGGTGGAGTTCTGGAACGGCAGCGGCTTCGACGGCACCTGCCACGAGGTGGATGGCTTCCGGGCCCAGAAGTTGACGCTCCGCGTCTGCACCGGCTGGCCGGTGGTCCCCGCTCCCACCACCGCCGACTGTGCGGTCGACGCCGGGGTCGGCGTCGGTGAGCCGCAGGCCAGACATGTCGAGGAGCTCGAGCGGTCAAGTGGGCGTGAAGGGGCGGGGCCGGCCCGCTGACGAGGACGGCTTCACCCTGGTGGAGCTGGTGCTCAGCGTCACGATCAGGGTCGTCGTCGTCGGTTCGCTGAGCATGGCGCTGCTCGTCGCCATGCGTTCCACCACGTCGGCCGGTGAGCGGCCGGCCCCGTCACGATGACGCTCTACGAGGACCGGGCCCCGCTGGCCACGGCGACGCTCACGCTGAAGCCGGCGTGTGCCGCCAAGCTGGTCCTCAGCCCCGACAACGTGACCCTGGCCACCGGGGGGAAGTTGCCCCAGGACGTGGGCGTGACGGCCGCGGACGTTCGCGCCACCTGTGGCCCGCCACGCTGACGACCACGGGGCAGCTGCCCGCGAACGTGGCCGTGACCGCCTCCTCCAGCTGCCCGTCCCAGTTGACCGTCAGCTACCCCTACGACCCGGCGGGGACGGGCACGTCCGGTGCGGTGACGCTGGAGCGCACGGCCGTCTTCAAGGGAACGATCCTCAAGTCCGAGGGCACGTGGGCCCCCGGTGCCATCCCGGTGAAGCTGATGAACGGCACCGAGGTCCTGGCCACGGCCACGTTGACCCTCAAGCCGGCCGCCTGCCCGGCCCAGTTGACCGTCACCTATCCCTACGACCCGGCGGGGACGGGCACGCCCGGGGGCCTGACGTTGCTGAGGACGGCCACCTTCAAGGGCAAGATCCTCAAGGCCGCGGGCACGTGGGTGGCGGGCGCCATCCCCGTCAAGCTGTACAACGGCACCCAGCTCAGGGCCACGGCCACGCTCACCCTCAAGGCCCCTCCGCCCACCACCTGCTTCCTGGCGAACACCACGCCGTCGGCCGCGCCCGACAACGCCCCGGCCACCTCGACGGGCTACACCAAGCAGGAGATCCGCATCGTCGTGCAGCCGATGACGGGGGACGGCGGCTGCGTGGGGCTGGCCGCCCGCATGACGACCCCGACCGGCAAGGTGCTGACCTACCTGGTCGTGGCCGAAGGCTCGAACCTGGTGGCCAAGATCCCCACCAACACCGGTCCGTTCACCGCGGGGGCGACGGTGGCCGTCGACCTCCTCGACACCCGGGCGGGTGACGCCCTCATCGGCCGGACCTCGTTCCGGACCTTCCGCCAATGACGGCCCGGTCCGCCCTGGGCGACGAACGGGGCAGCACCCTGGTCCTCGCCCTCATCACGGTCGTGGCCTTCAGCATGGTGGCCGTGGCCACCAGTCGCGACGCCATGGCCAACCTGGCCGACACCGTCGTCACCCGTGACCGGACGGCCGCTCTGGCCGCAGATGTCACCGTGACGTGCGTCGAGCTCGATCCCGTCGCCGCGGGTGCGGGTCGGTCCATCCTGGTCACCTCGACGGCCCAGGTCCGCCCGGACGAGCCTCGCCGTGGGCCGGTCCGACGGGTGCAGGCCATCGCCCGCGTCGGCACCCCGGTCCCGGGCGGGCTCACCCCTGTGGCCATCACCTCATGGGTCACCGAGGTGCCGTAGGCGCTCGACGGCGTAAAGAGGGGACGTCGACGTGCCGATGTTCCCGTCGTGCCTGCACTTCGCGCCCGCCTGCAGCGGCGACGTCTCTCCGACGAGGACGGCTTCACCCTCGTCGAGCAACTGGTCACCGTCGTGCTCCTGGGCATCGGCGTGGTCGCCGTGCTCGGGGCCGTGCTCACCCTGATCTCGACCTCGGCCCGCCACCGGGACATGTCGAACGCCACCGCCGTACTGGCCAACGCCGCGGCCCGGGTGGCCTCGGCCGACACGACGTGGAAGCCGTGCGGAGTGGCGGCGGACTACTCGACCGCGGCCAAGGGCCCTGTCGACGACCTCCCGCAGGGGATGTCCCTTGACAACGTCACCGTCACCTCGGTGGCCTATTGGGACGGACAGGCGTTCGCCACCACCTGTCCCACCGGGGGCATCTGCAACACCGGCCTGACCTGCCCCACCAACGGCAACGTGCTGACGACGCAGCTCGTGACCATCAGCGTCACCACCGGGAACGTGACCAACCAGACCATCCAGGTCGTGAAGTGGGACGGAGGCAACGCATGACGGCTCGACGCGCTCGCATGCGGGGTCAGCACGAGGACGGCTTCACCCTGGTCGAGCTGGTGATCTCGGTGACCATCATGATGGTCATCGTCGGCTCCGTGGGCTTCGCCCTGGTGGCCGTCATGCGCACCCAGCAGGACACCACCGACCGCATGTCCACCTCGCAGGCCGAGCAGCTCACCACCAAGTGGTTCGGTGGTGACGTCCAGGTGGCCACGGAGAAGCCCAACATCGCCTCGGCCACGGTCAGCGGGTGCCTGACCAACCCGGGCACGGCCAACGTCGTGCGCTTCGCCACCAAGACGGCAGCCGGGGCCACCACCTACGTGGTCGCCTACCGGGCCTTCACCACGACCGCGGGTGAGAAGCAGCTCATCCGGGTGGCCTGCATCCCCGGGGCCGCACCCGACGTGCTCGTGCTGGCCCACAACTTCGACACGGCCGCCGTCGTGCTGCCGGCGGTCTTCACCGCCGGCCAGGTCGTCAACATGGACGTGACCGTCAAGCCCATGAGCGGCACCGCGGCCGGGGTGTGCGCCTCGACCACGACCACGGCGGCGTCGACCGCCGGGTGCTTCACCTACACGGTGACAGGCATGGTCAACCCGACCACGGTGGCCCTGACCACGACCACGGTGGCCAACCCCACCCCGTCGACGGCCGGTACCTGCACCGGGAACCTGGTCCTCAACCCCACGTCGGCCCAGGTCCAGACGGGGGGCACGCTGAACACCGCCATCGGCCTCACCGCCACCCTGACGGGGGGCCTGTGCGCGTCGGAGTGGGCCATCAGCTACACGCCGAGCTCGGCGGTGACCACGCCCACGCTCATCGACCTGACCGGGTCGGGAGCCAGCTGGACGGGCACCATCCCTGCGACCTCATCGGGCTGGAACCTCAGCGACGGCTCCCGGCCCATCGCCCTCGTGCCCAAGGGGGGAGGGACGGCCGTGGACTCCGAGCCCCTGACCCTGACCGCCCCGCCTACCACGACGACCACGACCGCTCCCACGACCACGATCGCCACCACGACCACGACCGCCCCCACCACGACGACGACCAGGGCGACGACCACGACCACGGCGACGAGCAGGTGCGTCCTCACCGCCGTCAACACCGGCCCGAACTCGGTGAAGATCGAGCCGAGCGGCATCCTCACCCAGGAGGTCCGGGTGGTCATGGAGCCCTCCACCAACACCCACTACTGCCACGACGCCGCCGTGCGCTTCACCGACAAGAACGGTGTCGTCTACGTCGTCAAGGTGGTGGACGAGGGCCAGAACGTCACGGCCAAGATCACCACGAACGGCGCTTGGCGCTTCGGGAACGGCAAGACCTACACGATGGACATCATCGACACCTCCGCTGGCAACGTGAAGGTCGGCGGCGTCAACACCAGCTCGTTCTCCGCATGGCAGTGAGCAGGGCGGTCCACATGCAGAGGAACGCTGGAGGGAACGGGCGTCGGCGGGGCCGGGGCGAGGACGGATCGATCATGATCCTGGCCCTGGTCATGGTGGTGGCCTTCGGGCTGGTGGCCGTGGCCGCCGGCCAGTACGCCACCACGAACATGAAGGACACCATCGTCACCAGGGACAAGGTGGCCCGGAGCCAGGCGGCGGCCAGCGCGGCCCGCATCGCCCTCAACCAGCTCCAGGTCGACCCGACCCTGTGCGGCACCACGTCCACCGGGGCCACGAACGTGCCCATCGCCGGCGTGGCCGCGAAGGCCACCTGCATGACGACCTCGGGGACGTCGGCCGGTGTCGACGGCTTCGTCCTCGCCGCCGGGGTCATCACCTCGGTCGGCATCGTCAACGTGCAGGGCCCGCTCATGGTCAGGGGGGCCAACGCCCTCGGCGCCGACGTCAAGGTCAACGGCGATCTGTGGGCGTGCTCGGCCACCCCGACGGCCCAGGCCCCCTATGCCACCCACACCGGGGGTTGCGACCTCACCGTCCCCACCGACGCCCGCACCAGCCCGGTGCCGCCGACCCTGCCCACCAAGCCCACCCCCACCAACGCCACGGGGGCGGCGGCCTACCAGTTCGTGTCCGGCTCGACCACGTGCTCGGTGTTCACCCCGGGCACGTACACGGTGGCGCCGGTGCTGGGCACGGGCACCAACTACTTCTTGAGCGGCACCTACTACCTCGCCGGCATCGGCGCCCTCGACCTTTCGACCAGGGGCTCCGTCGTGGCCGGGGCACCGGGTACCAACGAGAAGACGGTGTTGGCCAACGGCAACCCCTGCGTCCAAGGGACCACGGCCATGGGGGCCGAAGGGGGCACCGGGGCGCTGTTCATCCTCGGCGGGAACTCCACCCTGACGACCACGGTGGCCGCCACCGACGTCGAGCTCTACGCCCGTCGGGGTTCGACGGCGTCGGCCATCGACGGCCTCAGCATCATCACCGTGCCCGCCTCGGGTGCTCCCACCGGTTACGCAGCCTGGACCGGCGGCACGGCGTTGGCCGGCGCCGCCAGCAGCGACCTGGTGGTCCACGGCGAGATCTGGGCGTACACGGGAGCGGTCAGCCTGGGCGTGGTGCCGGCGAACAGCCGCATCCAGGCCTACGGCGGGGTGGCCGCCATCACCATCAACCTGCTGGCGGCCGGCACCGCCGCCCTCGACCCCGGGCTGGGCAACCGCACCGTGACGGTGGCCTCGACATCGACCGGTGGAACCGGGGCCGTGGCCACGGTGACGGCGACGGCGTCGGTGGGCACGGGACCGGACCCGGCCGTGGCCATCACCTCGTGGACCACCACCTGAGGTCAGCGATCGAGCTGGCCACGGTGGTCGAGCACGGCCCGGCCCCGGGGTGAGAGGCGGTAGCCGACCTCGAGGCTCTCGGTCAGGCCCAGGGCCTTGAGCTTGCGCACGTCGGCCTTGAAGCCCAGCCGTTCCCGACCGAGCGCCGTGGCCAGGTCGCCGGCCCGGACCGCCGGGCGTGTGGCGATGAGCTCGAGCACGGTGCGGGTCCACGGGGTCGCACCGTCGAGCTTGGCCAACCGGGCCTCGATGGCCTCCAGTTCGGCGGCGTCGGGCGTGGCCTCCCGCATCGTGTCACGGGGGTCGGGGCCGTCGTGGTGGAAGGCGATGCGTTGCACGGGCCCCTGGCCGGCGGGTAGATCGGCCACCAGGTCGTCACGGCTCGGATAGCCGGCCCGGCGGGCGTCGTCGTCGGTGATGACGGCCACGTCGACGAGGTCGACGGCATCGACGGCGAGCATGCCCGCCCCGGTTCGGTAGCGGCCGCCGGCCTTGGCCTGGGGTCGGGACCAGCGCCGGAAGGTGACCGTGACCGAGCCGTCGGCCAGCCCGGGCCAGAAGCGGGAGCGGAACAGCACGACCACATCCTGCCTCCACCCGGCCGCCGACGTGGGTTCGCCGCTGACCGCGCCGGGTGGCTCCCGGTCGACGGGGCGTCAGCTGGCTGGTGCCGGGGGATCCGGACGCATGCCACCCACCGCGCGGGGAGGCTGATGCGTTCGGTCCGTCCGTGAACGCAGCTGTCAGCGGGCGGCGGCGGTCACGGCCGGGCGGCCTCCCCGGGAGCGACGGCCGGCGACGAGGCCGACGACGGCGACCACGACGCCGATGACCAGCAGCACGATGGTCACGGTGCGCAGACCGGCCCCGAAGGCGTCGACCGCGGCCGACACCACCACCTTGGCCCGACCGTCCTCGACCTGGCGCACCAAGAGCGTGCCCACCTGCCGACGGGCGATGGGCGACGGGCGACGGTGGACACCACCATGGCCACGGCCGTGGCCACCCCCAGCTGGGCCAGGGTGCGCCAGCGACGGGCGGAGACGACGAGGGCCAGCGCCGCCAGGGCGGCCGCCACCACCACGATGCCGATGACCGCCCGTTGGAACAGCCGCAGCGCGTCGTTGGCCTGGGCCAGGGTGGTGCCGGCGTCGGCCAGGTCCTGGCTGCTGTACACCGTGACCTGGGCGAAGTCCGGGGGCAGGGTGACCCCCAGGGAGGCGGCCAGTTGCTGCACCTGGGCCTCGGCCGCGCCGCCGGGGGCCAGGTCGGGAAGGGTGATCCCCGCAGGGAGCACCCCGGCGGCCTGCACGGTCAGCAGGACGTCGTCGACCAGGGGGAGGAGGTTCAAGCGCACCACGCCGTCGTCCACGGTGACCCCACCGTTGGCCACGTCGAGACTGCCTCCCGAGCGGACGAGGCGCAGGGCCACGGTGTGCGCTTCGCCCACCGCCACCTCGATGACCCGCCGCGTCGCCGGCGCCTGCAGGACGGTGCGGATCCCGTCCTCCACCCGGGGGCGCGCCGCATCGGCCAGCAGGGGGGCGACGACGTTCGACACGCTCGCACCCGCGGTGGGTGTCGGGCCCAGAGCCGAGAAGAGCTCGTCGGTGAGGAAGCTGGTGGCGGCGTCGACGACATCGCCGTCCTGGGCCACCCGGGCCACGGTGGCCGAGAAGCGGCCCCGGTCGAGCACGGTGCGGTCGGCCCACACGGCCAGGCTGGCCACGAGCACGGCCAGGGCGGTCAACACCACCAGGACGGTGGCGGCGAAGCCTCGCAACCGGCTCGGACGCACGCGGTCCGGGGAGGGGTCAGCCACGACTGCGTCCGCCATCGACGGACACCCTAGGCGTCGACGGAAGCACCGGGCGCGGTGGGATGGCCCGACCCCGACGAGCCGGGCAGGCCAGGCCGGCCAGCACCGACAGCAGGTAGCCCACGGCGATGCCGATCCACACCCGGCGGAAGGCGGCCAGGGATTCGGTGCGCCGGTCCCCGAGGAGGGCGACCACCATGGCCACCCCCAGGCCCTGGGACACCCGGCGGATGGCCTGGTGGGCCGAGTTGGCCACCCCCAGGTCGGCGGTGGCCACCCCGTCGAGGGCGGCGTGGGGCACCGAGATGCCCACCGCCCCCGCCCCAGGCCGAACAGGACCAGGCCCGCGACCAGGTCGGCACCCAGCTGGGCATCTTCGCCTGGTTCTTCGTGACCCGGTGGACACCCAGGCCAGCACGGAGCGCGGCGTGGAGGCGAACGTGCGCTCCAAGAACGGGAAAGGCCACGTTGACGGCCCCGTTGTCGAACGGCGGATCCCGTTCCGCTTTCCGAGACGGCTTCCGCCGAACCCGCTGTGCTGACCCTCGCTCTTGTTGGAGGTTCGCGCACGGCCAGCGGCCCGTCGGTTCATGGGCCTGCGGGCACCAGCCACAGCGGTTCGCCCGAGCCCTCGGACAGGGTGACCGCCCCGGTGCCGTCAGCCAGCAGGGCCAGGGCCTCACCCTGGCCTTCGGCGGGGGCCCTGGCCTCACACGGTGTGCCCGTCAGGGCCTGGGCCAACGTCGAGCCCGAGGGCCGGTCGAAGACCAGCACCGACAGGTAGGTGCGCAGCACCACGGTGGAACCATCGGCGGACACGTCGCCTCCGGTCACCGCCTCCCCCAGGCCGGTGCGGAGCTCCCCCACCTGCGCGAGGGTGGACACCTGGCCCACCGCGGCGTCGGCGGGCACGGCCATGACCTCGGACCCGCCCAGCAGGTGCTTGCTGAGCACCACGATGTCGCCCCTGATCGGGTCGGTGAGCACGGCCTCGGCGTCCCGGGCCCCATCGGGCCAGGCCAGCTCCAACCGGTCGGCGCCGGCCTCGAGGGCCAGGGGAGCGTCGGGGCTGGCCCCGGTGAGGTCGGGTTCGGGCACCACGACCAGGGCCACGGTGTCCCGCACCCCGTCGTTGTCCCCGGTGTCGGCCACCACCAGCCGGTCGGGGCCCCGCAGCAGGGCGATGTCCTCCCAGTCCACGTTCTCGGCCCCGGACACGTCCACCGTGGCCACGGTGGCCCCCGTCAGGTCGATGGCCACGAGCCGGGCCGGGGAGCCCGAGTCGGCGATGGCCCACAGCACCCCGGGGTTGGCGTGGCTGGCCACCAGGCCCGACGCCTCGGCCAGCGCGGGGTCGTCCACCTGGCCCAACCTGCGGGGAGCCCCGCCGTCGCACAGGCGCGAGGCGAAGCTGACGGCGGGGGTCGTCGTCGGCGCCGTGGTCGACGCGTCCGCCACCGGGGTCGCCACCGATGCCGGGGTGGTCGAGCCCCGGCCGGTGTCCTCGCCGTCGCCCCCCGAACACCCTGCCGCGGCCAGCACGGCGGTGAGCACCAGGCCGGCCAGGCGCCGGTGGCCCCAGCCCGTCACGGGCCCACCGCGGGCACGACCGGGAGGGTGGTCGTGGTCGGCGCCGTGGTCGATGTCGTCGTCGCCGGGGACAGCGTGGTGGTGGTGAGCCGGGTCGTGGTCGACGTGCTCGTGGGCCGGGTGGTGCTGGTGGCCCGGGTGGTGCTGGTGGCCCGGGTCGTGGTCGTGGCCACCGTGGTGGGGGTCGTCGTCGACCCGGGCAGCCCGATGGTGGTGGTGGGGGCCAGTACGGCCATGGCCCCCACGGTGGCGCTGCGGTAGTCGTAGATCGACCAGCCGATGGCGCCCTCGGCTTCGGCCCCGGCCACGAAGCCGGCGTAGTCGCCCTCCGCGGCGGCGTCGGCCACCCCGCCGATGGGGTGCACGGCCAGGTCGGGTCGTCCGGTGCGGGCCCGCACCCTGGTCGTGGAGTCCGCCGTCAGGGTGTAGGGGTCGTCCCAGGGCTCGAGGCGTTCGGTCCAGTAGGCCATGGGCAGGAACACGTCGTAGACGTCGCCCAGCTCGGCCCAGGGGAAGTTGGGCCAGAAGTCGGGGTTCACGTCCTCGAGCTGGGCCGGAGGGGGCACGATGGCGCCGATCACCCCACCGTCGACCACGGCGCCCAGGTCACGCGACAGCTGCACCAGGCGGCGGCTGCGCTCGGCCGGGTCGGGCACCCCCTGGGTCCACTCGATGTCCACGGCGATGCCGTCGAAGCGGTGCCCGCCGGACTCGAAGGCGGCGACGGCCGCCAGTCGGGCCAGGTCGGCGTCGGGATCGCTGAGGAAGGGCAGGTACCAGGCGACGACGTCCATGCCCAGCTCGTGGGCCCGGGCCAGCAGCTGGCCCAGCAACACGGGCTCGAGCACGTCGCGGCTCTGGCCCGACGCCGCCTGCAGGAACAGGGTGCGCACCCCGAAGGCGGCCATGGCGTCGAGGTCGTCGACGCCGATCGTGGGTGCGGCCGGCAGGCCGTCGGCCGCCACCTGTTCCCCGGGGGCGAAGTCGAACAGGTCGACCCAGGTGCCGAGGCCCTCGTAGGGCTGGGCGCTCCACGTGGCCGGGGCGGCGCCGAGCCGGGGTTGGGGTGGGGTGATGGTGGGCGCGCCGTCGGGCCACGCCGTGATGACCCCCACCGCCACCATGGCTCCGACCAGGGCGGCACCCAACAGGGCCAGGGCCGTGACCGTCCGCGACCGCCGCGGCTGGGACGGGGGCTGGGGGGGCAGCTCGGCGATGGTGACGGGGCCGGTCGGCGTCAAGCGGGCGGCCGCCGGGGGAGGGGCGTAGGCATCGTGGCCTCCACGGTGTCACGTCGGGACGGGGTGCCATGATGCCCGGAGGCGGGGCCGCACCAACCGTCACCTCCCGCCCTCGTCCCGGACCAGGAGGTTCCCATGCCGACCGCCAGCGTCATCGCCACGGCCATCGACCACGTCGTGCTCGTCTGCCGGGACGTCGAGGTCACCCTGGCCTGGTACCAGCGCCACCTCGGCCTCGAGGGGGTGCGGGTGGACTCGTGGCGGGCCGGCCAGGTGCCCTTCCCCTCGCTGCGGGTCAGCCCGTCGTTCATCATCGACCTCGAGCGGGGCGATCCCGAGGGTCGGGGCCACCTGTCCCACATCTGCTTCGTGGTCTCGGCTGACGACCTCGAGGTCCTGCGGAACCACCCCGAGCTGGTGGTGGAGGACGAGGGCGACCGCTTCGGTGCCCAGGGCGTGGCCCGGTCGATCTACGTGCGCGACCCCGACGGCCTCACCGTCGAGGCCCGGGCCTACCCCCAGCCCGCCTGACCGTCACGCCGGGAAGGCACGGGCCAGCGCCGCCGGCAGCTCCTCGACCCAGGGCAGGGGCTCGTGGCCGGCCACCCGCTCGACGAAGCGGTGGACCAGCCCGGCACGTTCGAGGTGCTTGTGCCACGACCACGTGGCCAGCAGGAACGCCGGCTCCAGGGTGCCCGCGCACAGCTGCACCAGCGGCGCCCGCCCCGGGGGCCAACCCTCGTTGCCGTTGGGCGGCACCCCGGCCGAGAACGCCACCACGTGGGCGAAGCGCTCGGGGTGCAACAGGGAGGTGAACAGGGCGTGGCCGGCCCCGTCCGAGCAGCCGAAGATGGCCCGCCGCTCCCGCCGGGCCGACACCCCCAGCTCGGTCTCGGCCCATCCCGACAGCTCGTCGACGAAGAAGCGCTGGTGGGCGTCGAAGCGGCGGGGGTCGAAGCCGTACAGGTACTCCAGGGCCCGCAGGTTGCCCTGCACCGGGTCGAAGGCGGCGGCGTGGGCGCCGACGAGGACCACCCGGGCCAGGGTGCCGGCGGCGATGGCGGCGTCGACCCGGCGGGCGTAGGCGGCCAGGCCCTGCCCGTCGGTGGCGTAGACCACGGGCAGCTCCTCGTCGGGGGTGTGACCGGGGGGCACGTAGGCCAACACCCGGCGGGACCCGATGAAGGCGCTGTCGACGGTGTGCTCGACGAGCCGACCGAGCACGGGATCGTTGGTGGGCGGCGACGGCGGAGCAGTGGAGCCCCGCCAGCGACCATCGGGATCGGGCCGGCCGGCGAAGGCGGGGGCACCGTTGGCGTCGAGGGGCCAGAAGCCGTAGGTGAGCACGAGCTCGTCGAGGCGCTCGACCCGCACCGTCAGCACCAGCAGGTCCTCCACCCGCCACATGGGCAGCTCGAACAGGGGGCCGACGATGGCACCCTGCAAGGGACGGGCGCACACGAAGGTCAGCTCGTCACCGTCGGCCCACGCCGCGCCGTGCTCGCGCCAGCCCGGACCGGCCTCGGCCTCGGCCCGGTCCCGCAGCGTGGCGGCATCAGGGTCGCGCCACACCCGGGCGTAGGGCTGGCCCTCGGTGCGACCGGGCTGGGCGGTCCGGGCCCGGGCCCGCTCCTTGTTGGCCTCCTCGACCTCGGCCCGCAGGTCGGCCAACGGGGGCACGCCGAAGCCCAGGCGCAGGTCGTCGGGCACCCCGGGGTCGACGGGGGCCAGGTGGAGCTCGCCCTGGTGTTCGTAGGTGACGGTGCCGAAGGCCTGGGGGCGTCCGCTGTACAGCGCCGAGCGGTCGACGCAATCGGCGAAGACCGCGCCGGCGCCGGGTACGCCGTCGGCGTGGGCCTGGCGGGCCAGGGCCACGGCGGCATCGATGTCGGCGGGGTCGCCGCTGCCGAGCAGGCGCTCGGCCTCGACCAACGCCGCCGGTCCCTGCAGATCGCCCTCGTCCCCCATGTTCGGGAGGGTAGCTCCGGGCGGGCCCGGGTGGCGTCGGCCCCAGATGGCGCTACAGCGCTGACCGATCGCGCCGATGAACGCCCTCTACGCCGCCGATGGGGCCGGCGTCGCCCGACGGTGTGCCCGGGTTCGGGGGCTCGCGCGAGCATGGTCGCCATGGCCGGCGTGGAGGACCCCGACGTCGTGGACCTGGTGGCCCACGACGACGAGGGACGCTGCCTGGTGGTCATGTTCGAGACCCGGCCCTGGGGCCTGGACCCCGACCAGGGGACCCAGCTCAAGGCCAAGATCAACGCCTACGCCGACTGGATCAGCAGCGGCGCCCTGCTCGACGCCTCACCCGAGTCGGCCGATGCCCCCGTGGTCATCCGCCTCGACTGCCCCGAGCCACCGACGGGCGCCTACGCCGTCATCACCGTGATCGCCGCCCGCACCCTGGCCGAGCTGGGCATCGGCTTCGAGGTCAACGTGGTCCCCCTGCCTGGCATCTGAGCCCGACCCCCGAGCCCGGCTCAGAGCGAAGCGGACGGACGCCGGAGCTGGGCGGCGTAGAACGCGGCGATCGACGCCAGGGCCACCGCGGTGAGCAGGGGCCGGGGCCAGTGGTGCCCGTCGTCGGTCACGACCTCGAGGGCGACGACGCCGAGGACCACGGCGGCGGCGCCGAACACGGTGACGGCGGTGGTGGGCACGAGACGGGCGGGCAGGCCCGGGGTCGGCCTACGGCGCCCCGAGACCGCTCGATGCGACAGCGACTGGAACAGGGCCAGCCCGGCCACCCCGAGCACGATCTGGGCCACGAAGGGGCCACGGCCGCCGGGGAGCAGGTCTCCCCGCACCAGGTGCAGGTTGAGGGCGGCGAACCCGCCCACCCCCGCGCTCAGCAGGGCCAGGGCCACCAGGGGGAGCAGGGCCGAAGCGGCCTGGCCCACCAGGGAGCCGCTGCGGTGGGGGAGGAGGCGGGCCACGGCCCGGGGACCGCCGAAGCTGCGCACCGCCCGCTCGGCCGCCTCGTCGGGGTGCAGGCCGGCCCGGATCATGGCGTCCTGGGCGTCGCGCAGGTGGGCTTCGGCCTCTTCGACCAGCCGGTCGGCGTCCACCGACCGACGCTCGACCCGTCCTGCCAGCCGGTCGAGGTAGCCGTCGATGGCGTCGCTCACGTAGCGAACCCGAGCACGGCGCTGACGCCGGCGGCGAAGTCGGACCACGCCTCACGCCGGGCCATCAGGGCATCGGCGCCCGCCGGGGTCAGCTCGTAGACCCGGCGGCGACGACCGCTGACGCTCTCGCTCCGGCTGGAGACCACGCCCAGGTCCTCCAGGCGGTGCAGGGCGGGGTACACCGTGCCCTCCTGCATGTCGAACCGGCCGCCGCTCTGTTCGCGCAGGTGGCTGATGATGGCGTAGCCGTGGCGGGGCTCGGCGGCGATGGTGGCCAGCAGCAACAGGTCGAGCTGGCCGTTCACCTCATGTCGGCGGGCGGGCACTGTTCCAGCCTAGGCAACGATCCGTCGCCCGCCTGCACCTGGCTGAGCGAAACTGCTGGCTAGATCGCCGTCGCCCCGGGGGGGGAGACGGATCCGACGGAACGGAGCTCACGTGGCCACAACACCCACCCGACGTGGTCGAGCGGCCGCGCTCGCCGCCCTCGCTGCCCTGGGCATGGCCGCCTGCGCCCACGCCGGTGCGTCGACGGGAGCGACGTCCACCACCAGCGAGGTCACCACCCCGACGACCGATGCCGTCACGACGACCACCATCGACGAGCCCGGCCCCGACGACGAGGTCATCACCCCCGTGGTGGCCGAGGTGGTGGCCGAGCCCTACGCCGTGGCCGGTGCCGACGGGTTCCAGCACGTCACCTACGAGCTGCTCGTCACCAACCCGGCGTCCTCGGCGCTGACCATGACGGCCATCGACGCCCTCGATGCCGCCGACCCGACCGCGGTGCTGCACTCGTTCTCCGGTGACGAGCTGGCTGCGGCCCTGCTGCCCATCGGAGGCGTGCCCGGGCCCGCCATCGCCCCCGCCGGGTTCACCCGGGTCCTGCTCGACCTGAGCTTCCCCACCGTCGAGGACGTCCCCGCCGCCATCGAGCACCGCATCAGCTTCACCCTCGACCCCGCCGTGCCCGGGCTGGACCTGCCCGTGGTCACCGGCCGCACCACCATCTCGACGGCCGAGGCCGTGGAGCTGGCGCCGCCGCTGCGGGGTGCCGGCTGGCTGGCCGCCGGTGGCTGCTGCTGGCTGCCCGCCTACCACCGCCTGGCCGTCCTGCCCGTGAACGGCGAGTTCCACGTCCCCGAGCGCTACGCCATCGACTTCGTGCAGATCGGCGACAACGACAAGGTCCTCGACGGGCCCATCGAGGACCTGTCCAGCTACCCGTACTTCGGTGACGACATCCTGGCCGTGGCCGACGGCGTCGTCGTGCGCACCCAGGACGGCCTGGCCGAGCAGGTCCCCGGCGCCTTCGCCCCCGGGGCCACGGCGTCCTCCGCTGGTGGCAACTACGTGGTGGTCGACATCGGCGACGGCAACTTCGCCTTCTTCGCCCACCTCCAGCCCGGGAGCCTCACCGTGGCCGTGGGCGATCACGTCACCACCGGGCAGGTCCTGGGCAAGCTGGGCAACACCGGCAACTCCGACGGCCCCCACCTGCACTTCCACGTGATGGACGGCCCTCTGCCCCTGGCCTCGAACGGTCGGCCCTTCACCTTCACCTCGTTCGACTCGCCGGGCACGGTGACCAACGTCGAGGACGTGATCGGCGGCGCCGTCGTCGAGATCGACCCGGCCCTGGCCGGTGGGCACACCGACGAGCTGCCCTTGGCCTTCCAGGTGGTCGACTTCGCCGACTGACCTCGGATGATCGCGACAGGGGCGGGTGGCCCGAGGCGCCCGCCCCCTGTTGTCGTGTCAGACGGTGGCGTCGGCCACCCAGTTGCCGTGGAACCCGTAGGGCACCCGGCGGGGGATGACCACGGTGGCCACGGGATCGCCGGCCACGTCCTGGGCGTCGAGCACGACCAGGTCGGTGCGCTCGGCCCCGTCGTGGTGGACCAGGCCCAACAGCCAGCCGCCGTCCTCGACGGGGGCCCGGTCGGGGTCGGCCACGAACACGAACTCACCGGGGTGGTGGCCGGGACCGAAGTCGTGCACCTCGCGCCGCCCCGCCCCTGCTCCTGCGACGGAACGGTCGTGCTTGAGGATCGAGGTCCCTTCGTAGACGATGCCGTCGCCGGTGCCCACGCCGTCGGGCTCGTCCCCCAGCACCACGGTGTACGCGTAGCGGTGCGGGGTGCCCAGCAGGGATTCGTTGATGCGGCCGAAGTCCTGGATGGCGTCATCGACCAGTTCGGTGCCGACCACGCCGGCGTCGAGGTCCACCACCCAGCGCTGCAGGCGGGGGGCCTGGGCGGCCCCGCCCAGGTTGCCGGTGGAGTACACGCTGGGCTGCACGGGCACGTCCAGGACGATGGTGCGGCTGCCGGCGGGCGACGTCGCCTCATAGGCGTTTATGGGGTGGAACGTGTAGCAGATGGGGGTCTCGAACCAGCGCACGTCCGCCGCGGTGCCGCTCCGTGCCATGACGCCGATGCGGGCCCCGTTCTCGGGGTGCCAGGCGAAGGGGAAGCCCGTGGCCAGGGCATCGAGGTCGAACACCGCGGGCTGGTCGAAGAACAGGATGTGCTCGGCGGTGATGGCGAAGTCGTGCATCGACACCGGGGCGGGCAGGCGGATGGGCTCGGACGCCACCAGCTGACCGGTGGGGTCGAAGCGGTGGTAGATGAGCTCGGGGGCGTCCCACCAGTACGAGAAGGCGTGCAGCTCCCCGGTGACGGGGTCGATCTTGGGGTGGGCGGTCATCCCGTGGGGCAGGGGGTGGCCGGGGTCGAGGCGGCGCAGGGTGTCGAGCTCTGAGGACAGCTCGTAGGGGTAGCAGCCCTCGGTCAGGGACAGGATGCGCCCGGCGAAGGCCAGCACGTTGGTGTTGCTGGAGTCGTAGGCGGGCTGGGCCGGACCGCTGACGGGGGCCTCGCCCAGGGCGGCGGCGATGGCGTCGGTGCGCACCCAGCGGTTGCGGTAGGCCACGGCCCGCCCGCCCTGCAGCTCGATGCCGTGGATCATGCCGTCACCGGTGAACCAGTGGTGGGGGCCGGTGATCTCGGCCATGGGGTTGGGCCCGGTGCGCAGGTAGCGGCCGGTCAGGGCCTCGGGGATGTGACCCTGCGTGACCAGGTCGTGGCGGGTGACCTCGTCGTGCACGGGGGCGAAGTTCCCGCTCAGGAACGGGTTGGTCTGCTCGGTGGTCTGTGTGGTCTCCATGGCGCTGCTTCCCCCTCGTCGGGACGATCCTGATGCTCCTCGGCCGGCGGGGACAGCGAGTTCGCGGCGCTGCCCCGTTCCGACCAGGCATCTTGTCGATGTCACGCTCGCACGGTCACCTTAATCTTGTCAACGACAAGATTCGCTACCCTGGCGCCATGGCCACCCCCGAAGCCGCTCGTGAATCCGGACCGAGCCGGCCCTACCACCACGGTGACCTGCGCCGGGTCCTGCTCGACGCCGCCGTGGCCTCGCTGGCCGAGACCGGGCCGGCGGGGTTGAACCTGCGGGCCCTGGCCCGCCGGGCCGGGGTGTCCCACGCCGCCCCCGCCCACCACTTCGGTGACAAGACCGGGCTGCTCACCGCGGTGGCCACCGAGGGCTACGAGTTGCTGGCCGCCGCCCTGAGCGGGGCGTGGCAGCGCACCCGTGATTTCCGTGAGGTGGGGGTGGCCTACGTGCGCTTCGCCGTCGAGCACCCCGGCCACTTCGAGGTCATGTTCAGCCCCGAGGTCCTCGACGGCGACGACCCCGGCCTGCAGGCGGCCAGCGACGCGTCCGGGCGGCTGTTGTACGGACCCATGGCCGGTGAGCTGGGGGCGGGCGCCGATGTGGTGCGCCCGGCGGTGGCCGCCTGGTCTCTGGCCCATGGCTTGGCCGCCCTGTGGCGCAACCGGGCCCTGCCCTCCAGTCTGGGCGCCGACATCGAGGTCGAGGCCCGCGCCGTCCTCGGCTACCTGTTCACCCCGCTCACCGCCGCACCCGACTGATAGTGGTGTCGTTTGCCACTTCCTGGGCCCGTTGTGACAACGTGTACCGCTCGGTTCGGTCACGTGTATGGGAGTTGCTGGCATGGCGTTGGATGCAGACATCTCTGATACCGCGGAGACCGCGGGCGATCCGAAGCTGGAGGCCTTCGCCGCGGAGGCCCGGGCCTTCGTGGCCCAGCACGCCCCGGCCCGCCCCCCGGCCGCCGAGCTGGTGTGGGGTGAGGGCCCCGACGTCATCTCCGCCATCGGTGGCAGCTCGGACGAGCCCGAAGAGCTGGCCAAGGCCCAGGCGTGGCGGGCCCTGCTGTTCGACAACGGCTACGGCTGGCTGAGTGGCCCCACCGAGTACGGCGGTGGCGGCTACGACGTGGCCTACGAGGACCGCTTCGCCCAGGTCCTGGACGAGTTCGACACACCCGACCAGGGCATCTTCTCCGTGGCCCGGGGCATGGTCGCCCCTGCGGTGCAGGAACACGGCTCGGCCGAGCTCAAGGAGCGCTACCTGCGGCGCATCCACCGCGGTGAGCTGATCGCCGCCCAGCTGCTGAGCGAGCCCGAGGCCGACTCCGACCTCGGTGGCCTCAAGACCCGGGCCGTGCGTGACGGTGACGAGTGGGTGGTCAACGGCCAGAAGGTGTGGAGCTCGAACGCGCATGTGGCCCAGCTCGGCCAGCTGCTGTGCCGCACCGATCCCGATGCCCCCAAGCACCGGGGCATCTCCATGTTCATGCTCGACCTCGACACCCCCGGCGTCGAGGTGCGGCCGCTGCGCCAGATGAACGGCGAGGCCCACTTCAACGAGATCTTCCTCAGCGACGTGCGCGTCCCCCACGCCAACATGGTCGGGGACCCCGGCGGCGGCTGGCGGGCGGTGATCACCACCCTCATGAACGAGCGCCACGTGGTGGCCACCGGCAACGGGTCCCGCTCGGAGTTCGTGGAGAAGCTGTTCGCCCTGGCCCGTCACAAGGGCGCCACCAAGGACCCCGTGATCCGCCAGCGCCTGGCCGAGGTCCACACCTACGACCGCCTGCTGCGCTACCTGGCCCTGCGCCAGGAGGCGGCCCTGGCCGCCGGCGCCGTGGCCGGCCCCGAGGGCTCCATCGGCAAGCTGCTGTATTCGGGTCAGCTCAAGCGGGTGGGCGTCCTGGCCGCCGAACTGGCCGGGCCCGCGTTCGCGGCGGACAACGGCGAGTGGGGCACGTTCGCCTGGTCGGGCTACCTCAACGGCACCCCGGGCCTGCGCATCGCCGGGGGCACCGACGAGATCCAACGCAACACCCTGGGCGAGCGGGCCCTGGGCCTGCCCAAGGAGCCCGACCCCTCCAAGACCGCCAAGTAGGCCCTCGATGACGAGGGCAGACCGATGATCGAGAGCCCCTTGCCGACGACGGGCCTGGCGCCGCCGCCGCTGGCCGGCATCCGCGTGCTCGAGGTGGGCGACACCATCGCCGCGGCCTACGCCGGGCGGCTGCTGGCCGACCTCGGGGCCGACGTGGTCAAGGTCGAGGACGGCCACGGGGACCCCACCCGGGCCCTGGGTCCCTTCGTGGGCGGCGACGCCGACCCCGAGCACAGCGCGGGCTACGCCTACCTCAACGCGGCCAAGCGTTCGGTGCACACCGACGTGCGCGCCCCCGAGGGCCAGGAGCTGCTGGGACGCCTGGTGGCGGGGGCCGACGTGGTCATCCAGGCCACCCGGGCCGACCGGCCCTGGCTGGACGGGGCCACCCTCGCCGCGGCCCGGGCCGCCGATCCCGCCCTCATCGTCACCGAGATCCGCCCCTTCGGCGCCACCGGCCCCCGGGCCGGCACCCCGGCCCCCGGGCCGGCACCCCGGCCCCCGGGCCGGCACCCCGGCCCCCGGGCCGGCACCCCGGCCCCCGGGCCGGCACCCCGGGCACCAACCTGGTGGTGCTGGCGGCCAGCGGGCTGCTGTCGCTCAACGCCACCAGCCCCACCGACCCTGTGGCCACCCCCCTGCGCTACCGGGGGGAGTTCGCCTCGGTCCACGCCGCCGCGGGGGCCGTGGTGGCCACGTTGGGCGCCCTGCACGCCCGCCGGGGCCACGGATCGGGCCAGGTCATCGACGTGTCGGCCCAGGAGGCGGCGTCGGCCATCCTGGCCACCGCCGTGCCCAACGTCAGCTACCTCGGCGTGGTCGCGGCCCACGACGGCACCCGGGGGGTGTGCCCGTGGTCCACCTACGCCTGCGCCGATGGGCCCCTGTTGGTGCAGTGCACCGAGGACGAGCAGTGGCGGCGGTGGATGGCCATCCTCGGCGAGCCCGAGTGGGGCCTCCTGGAGATGTTCGACACCACGGCGTCCCGGGTCGAGCACTCCGAGGCCGTCGAGGCCCTCGTGGCCGGGGCCATGGGCGAGGTGCAGACCGAGGCCTTCTTGACCGCGGCCCGCGAGCTGGGGGTGGCTGCGGCCCGGGTCCAGGACGCGGCCCAGGTCCTGGCGTGGGACCACCTGGCCGCCCGGGGCTGGTTCAGCGACATCACCCTGGGTGGGGCGGAGGCGGGCACCACCGTGACCGCCCCTGGGTCGCCGGTGCGCCTGCACCGCACCAACCCCCCGGGGGCCCGGCGCTCGCCCGCGCTGGGCGAGCACACCGCCGAGGTGGCCACCGAGTGGGCCACGCCACCCCGGTCACGGGGCCGGGCGCCCACCGGTGAGCTCGCCCTCGGTGCTGCGCCGCTGGCCGGGGTGCGGGTCATCGACCTGACCTGGGTGTGGGCCGGTCCCTACGCGGCCATGCAGCTGGCCCACCTGGGGGCCGAGGTCATCAAGGTCGAGTCCACCAGCCGCGTCGACGTCACCCGCCGCCTGGGTCCCTTCGCCGACGGTGAGGTCGGCGTCGACCGCTCCGGGTACTTCAACCAGTACAACCTGGGCAAGAAGAGCGTCACCCTCGACCTGACCAGCCCCGTGGGCCGCCGGCTCCTGGCCGATCTGCTGGCCACGGCCGACGTGGTCGTGGACAACCTGCGGGCCGGGGCCCTGGCCCGCATGGGCTTCCCCTACGAGCGACTGGTCGAGCTCAACCCGGCCATCGTGGCCGTGTCCCTCACCGGCTTCGGCGAGACCGGGCCCGAGCGGGACCGGCTGGCCTACGGTTCGGTCATCGACGCCCTGTCCGGCGTGGCCGCCATGAACGGGCCCGTGGGCGGGGGCCCCACCGACTTCCCCATGTCGCTGCCCGACCCGTGCGCCGGCATCCACGCCGCCGTGGCCACCGTGGCCGCCCTGTACCGGGCCCGGGCCACGGGCCAGGGCGAACGGGTGGAGTGCTCCATGCTCGAGGCCTCGGTCGCCGCCTTCCCCTGGGGGGTGCTGGGCGCGGCGGTGACCGGTCACCAGCCCCCGGCTGTGGGCAACCGCGACCAGCAGATGAGCCCCCACGGCGTGTTCCGCGGTCGGGGCCGTTACGAGTGGGTGGCCGTGGCCGTGCGTGACGACGTCGAGTGGGCCGCGCTGGCCACGGCCCTGGGTCGGCCCGAACTGGCCACCCGAGCCCCGCTTCGCCACCCTGGAGGCCCGCCAACGTCACGAGGACGAGCTCGAGGCCCTCATCTCGGCGTGGACGGCCGACCAGGACGTCGCCGACGCTGCCGGCCGGTTGCGGGCCGCCGGGGTGGTGGCCGAGCGCGTGCAACACCTCGACTCGGTGATGACGTCGCCCCACCTCGAGGCCCGGGGTTTCTTCGTCGAGCACGACCACCCCGCCGTGGGGGTGCGGCGCCTGGCCGGCGTGCCGTGGCGGGCGTCGCTGTCGCCCATGCGGGCGGCCACCCCGGCGCCGATGCTGGGCCAGCACACCCAGCAGGTGCTGGCCGACGTGCTCAGCCTGGGGCCCGACGAGCTGGCCGCCCTCGAGTCGGACGGTGTGCTCGGCTGATCGACGGCCGGGTCGACCGCCGGCTCAGTCGGCGGCCCACCAGGCCAACCGGGCGCCGGACACCCGTGTGGGGGCCGAGCCGTCGACCGCGTGGACGACCGCTTCCGCCGATCCCGAGGCGTCGAGGCCGGGGGCGACCAGTCGCGTCCCGTCCGCCGACCACACGGCGTGGCTCTGGGCGTACTGCTCGAAGAAGGGGAGCACCTCGTCCACCCAGCTCGGGCCGGGCCGGAAGGGGGCCAGCCGAACGACCTGGTCGCCGTCGGAGACGATCCAGCGCAGCTGGCCCGGGCCGGCCGCCACCAGCGCAGCCAGCCGCCGCCCCTCGGGCGACCAGAAGAACCCCGCCGTGGCCTCCCGGGCGACGATGTCGCGCTCGCCCGTCAGCAGGTCGAGCACCACGAGGGAGGGCGTCCGCTCGACGACGTCGACGAAGGCCAGCCGTCGCCCGTCAGGGTCGAGCGCGAAGCGCCCCACCCCGGGGTGGGGGGCGATCGTGGTCACCGTCCCGTCGGGACCGTGGCTGGTGATCTCGTCGTCCGACGCCGCCAGCACCGACCCGTCCGGGGTCCACCACGGGGCCAGGAACGAACCGGCCGCCTCGGTCAGCACGGTGACCGGGCCGTCGTCCACGGGGGCGACGACGACCCGGTCGGCCACGTGGACGGCCAGCCGGGACGAGTCGGGCGACCACGACCAGAACAGCGGTTGGCCGCGTTCGACGACCCGCAGCTCGCCGGTGGCGATGTCCGACACGCCCAGCTCGAGGCCGAGCGGGCCCGGCGACAGGTGGCTGAGGTAGCGACCGCAGGGGCTGGCGCTGAGGTAGAAGGCGGTCAACGCCGAGGCCAGGACCGCGGTTCCGTCGGGCCCCTCGGAGACGAGGCGCACCTCGCCGTCACCGTCGCCCGGGTCACCGTGGGCGGGGTAGATGGCCACGGCCGCCCACCGCCGGGCCGGCGACCACACCGCGGTCCGGGTGGGCGTCGGCGGGTCGCCCCCCAGCCGGACCCGGGTGCCGCCCTCGAGGTCGTGGAGGGCGGCGCCGTCACCGTGATCGACCAGCAGGAGGCGTCGCATCCCCGAACCCTTCCAGATCCGACCGGCCCGGATCCGACCCTCGCCGATCCGGCCCCTGCGGATGCGGCCCCGCCCGCCCGGCGCCCTAGGTTGCGGTGACGTCGGCGCCGCCGTCGGCCACCACCACGCCGCCGACGGCCTGGAACCACAGCCGGGAGAGGTTGAGCACCACGTCCTCCTCCTCGAACTCCTCGCCGAGGATGAGCCACACGAACATGAAGCGGTCGACCATGCCCGTCAGCGCCGTGGCCGCGTAGCGGGGGTCGACGGTGGCGGGCACCACGTGGGCCCGCTGCAGGTGGGCGATGAACTCGCGGGCCCGGTCGGCCACGGCTCGGCGCATCTCGAGGCGCAGGCCGCGCAGGGCCTCGTCATAGGTGGCCACCTGCTCGAGCACGGCCATCATGCGGGCGTTCTCGCGGTAGAAGGCGATGAACATCCGGATGACCCGCTCGAGGGCGTGCTCGGGACCGTGCCCGCTGGCGCCGAGTGGATCCCGGGTCATGCCCGAATCGCCCTGCAGGGTCAACAGGCCGTCGCGGATGCCCATGATCAGGGTGCGGAAGATGTGCTGCTTGGACTCGAAGTACAGGTAGAACGTGCCCCGCGACACGTCGGCCTGCTCCACGAACCGGCTCACGCTGGCGGTGTCGTAGCCGTCCTGCTCGAAGACGGCCCGGGCGGTGCGCAGCAGCTTGTCCCTGGTGTCCTGGGCTCTGACGGTGAGGGTCGGTTCTGTGGGCACCGGTGGTGGAGTGTAGCCCTGCACCCACCGTCTCCTGGTCGACCCCTGGTGACAACCATGTCAGCTCGGTATGCTCCCGCTACTTCGAGCCAAGGGGGTTCCCGGTCATGATGACGGGCGAAGAGTACAAGGCATCGCTGTTCGACGGTCGGTCGACGTTCTTCGAGGGGAAGCGGGTCGACGACCTGCCTGCGCACCCCATCCTCGGCCCCCCCGTCCAGCAGGTGGCCGACGACTACGACTGGCTGGGGACCATGGCCGTCGACGGCCACAGCCCCATCAGCGGCGTGCCCACCTCCCGCGAGGAGCTGCGGGCCAAGGTCGAGCTCGTGCACCAGGCCGGCATGATGGCCCACGTCACCTATACGTCGATCATGACCCTGGCCACGGTGGCCGGGAAGCTCCAGGACTCCGCTCCGCAGTACATCGAGCGCATCAACGGCTACATCGAGCACGTCCAGAAGAACGACCTGCGGGTCACCCAGTGCATCACCGATGCCAAGGGTGACCGCTCCCGGGCCCCGGGCAAGCAGGACGACCGCGACGCCTACGTGCACGTGGTCGACCGCACCCCCGAAGGCGTCGTCATCCGGGGCGCCAAGCTCCACATCACCGCGGCCTCCCTGGGCCACGAGCTGATGACCATCCCCACCAAGGCCATGAAGGCCGGTGAGGAGGAGTACGCCATCGCCGCCATGGTGCCGGTGAACGCCCCGGGCGTGAAGATCATCAACACCAGCTACTTCCCCCGCCACGAGGACCTGCGGGACTTCCCTGTGTCCACCCGGAGCAGCTCGCCCGAGGGCTTCGTCATCTTCGACGACGTGTTCGTGCCCAACGAGCGGGTCCTGCTCGACGGCGAGGTGTCCAGCGCCTCGATGTTCGCCCATTCCCTGGGCCTGTGGGAGCGCCTCGGCGGCCTGTCGGCCATGGCCGACGACGGTGACACCATGGTGGGCCTGGCCCAGCTCATCGCCGAGGCCAACGGCCTGGCCGGCCAGGCCCACATCAAGGAGAAGATCTCCGAGATGATCATCCACGCCACCGTGGTACGGGCGTGCCTGGAAGCGGCTCTGTCCCACGCCGACACCGGGGTGTTCGGTGCCGTCTTCCCCGACGAGCTCTACACCAACGCCGGCAAGTACACCGGGGCGGCCAACTACAACCTCATGGTTCGCCACCTGCACGACATCGCCGGCGGCGCCATCGTGACGGCGCCGTCCATGGCCGACCTGGAGAACGCCGAGGTCGGCCACCTGGCCCGCAAGTACATGGGCACCAGCCGTGACGTCGACGGTGAGTACCGCACCCGCCTGTTCCACGCCATCCGGGACGTGACCGCCGATGCCTACGGCGGCTGGAAGCAGGTCACCAACATCCAGGCCGGTGGCGGTCTCTACGCCCAGCGCATCGTGACCCGCAAGCACTACGACCTCGACGCGGCCAAGGAGGCCGGCCTGCGCCTGGCCGGCCTCAGCACCGGAGGGGACCACCGCCCCGGCTGCTGACCGCGAGGTGCCGTGGACGATCCCGGTCACGGGCGGGGTCGTCTCGCGCCCGGGTCCCGGACGAGGCCGCCGATTGACGAACCTGACCGGAAAATCTCCGTGAGTTGACGGGGGTCGTTGCGCGGTTGTCGGGGTGGGGGGCGGAGCCCCGCACCCCGATTCACACCTGGATGGGGTGGGTTGTGGTCAGGCGGCGGGGGTGAGGGTGACGGTGTGGCCGAGGGCGTGGAGTTGACGGACGAGGTCGCGGGTCTTGCGGTCGGGGTCGAGGCGGTTGGTGTAGTAGTCCGACCTCTCACACCCGCGACAGGCGACGCCCCTCGATCGAGGGATGCGGGCGACGGACACAAACCATGCCCGTCGCTTTCGCCACGTCGATCGCCGCCGCGCAGTTCAGGATCCGTTCGGTCTCGTCGCTGTCGATCTCCTCGACAAGGTTGCTGTCGGGCTTCAAGGGAAACAAAAGTCTGATCGTCGTGCTCGTAGCACAGTGCGTCGTCCTTCCGGTCGGGCCCCACACCAAGCTGAACCACGGCCTCAAGACCAAGAACGCGACGGCGTGAAGGGCTCGCCCACCACCATTTTCACGCTCGCGTCACGGCTGCGCAGCAGGCATAGAAACTGAGCTGGACGGCCCTGACCAATCCCGTCCCTGTTCGACCGTTCGCTCAAGCTCGGTGACGCTCGTGTCGACATGGTTGGGCACGCCGTGCGTCGGCATCGTCGTCTCGGAGGCCGCAGGTCATGTTCAACCCATTGGCCAGGCGCAACCGCGCCACCCACCCCGCCACCATGGTCGGCGCCATCGCCCTGGTGCTGGTGGTGCTGCAGGGCTCCCTCGCGGCCCAGCAGCTGTACAGGGAGCACGGCGTCACGGCCGAAGTGGCCGAGGATGCCGCCGTACTCGTCACGCTGGCCAACATGGCCGGCTCCGTGAGCGGCGCCCAGAGGGACATGCTCCTGGCGCAGGGCGACGTCGTCACCGACCTCGCCTCGGCCACCAACGCCATACAGGTGATCGAGGCCACCCACCTCAAGTGGGAGCAGCTGCGGGGGGTGCCCGGGCTCGACCCCGACACCGTGGCCCGCATCGACGCCTTCTACGCCGAGGACCACGCCACCGCCGACGCCGCCGTCATGGCCGACCCCGCCGCGCTGGCCCTGTCCATCCGGGCCTTCGGCGCCGTGATGGAGCCCCTGCGGGCCGACCTCGGGGCGCTGACCCGCGAGACCGCCGCCCACCAGCAGACCCGCCTGCGCCGCGTCGCCGTGATGATGGGCGCGGTCACCGCGTTGGCGATCACGGGGTTCGCCACGACCATCGCCATCCTCGGGGTGGCCACCTGGCGGGCCACCGTCACCGAGCGCCGCCGCAACCGCCGGGAGCTGCGCACCACGCGCAAAGGCGACCTCGAGGCCCGGGTCAAGCGGGCGCTGTCCATGCTCGACCGAGAGGAGGACGCCGTCGACGTCATGCTCCGGGCGTCGGCCGAGCGTTGCGACGGGGAGGTCACGGCCATGATGGCGGACTCGAGCCGGGCCCACTTCCACCGATCGGGCAAGGCGGCGGCCACGTGCTCCGTCGACAGCCCGGTCAACTGCCCTGCGGCCCGGCAGGGCCACAGCCTCACCTTCCCATCGAGCGACAGCCTCGACGCCTGTCCCCACCTCGGCCGCAACGGTGGTGCGCCCTGCGGTGCGGTGTGCGTGCCCATGGCCGTCGAAGGACAGACCATCGGTGTGCTGCACCACAGCCGTGCCGTGGGCGAGGTGCCCGTGAGCCTGGCCGGAGACCTCGAACTCGTGGCCTCGGAGACCTCGCAGCGCATCGGGATGCTCCGGGCCCTGCGCACTTCCCGCACCCAGGCATCGACGGACCTGCTGACAGGCCTGCCCAACCGTCGACACATCGAGGACCACGTACGCTCGATGCGGGCGGAGGGAGTGCAGCCGTCAGTGGTCTACGCCGATCTCGACCACTTCAAGCAGCTCAACGACCGCTTCGGCCACGAGGCCGGGGACCGGGCCCTGGCGCTGTTCGCCCGGGTCTGCTCCGAAGCCATGCGAGGCAGCGATGTTGTGGCCCGCTTCGGCGGCGAAGAGTTCGTCATCGTCCTGCCCGGCGGGAGCGCGGAGGATGCCCTGGTCGTGCTGGAGCGGATACGAAGCCGGCTGATCGAAGCCACAACCGTGGCCGGACTGCCCTCCTTCACAGCCAGCTTCGGCCTGGCCCTGCCTCAACCGGGGGAGGCGTTCGACGCCCTCCTGCGTCGGGCCGACGCCGCCCTGCTGCTGGCCAAGGACCGGGGTCGGGATCGCATCGTCATCGCTGAGGAGCACGAGGTGGCCTCGGCCGGCCCCGGCGAACCCTCGGCCAACGTCGAACCGGGCCCGGACGATCCCCGCCTCGACCTGCGGATCCCGGCTGACAGCACGGGCCTTCGGAGTTAGCGCCGGTCGATACGGGTGGTGGGGCGGCCCGGACGCCAGGTGTCGATGACCAGGTGGTCGCCCTGCACCCGGATCAGTGTCACCTCGTCGAGGTCGAGACGGAACAGGTCCGAGCCGTCCATGACCTCGGGATGCTCGAGCTCGCTGGAGAAGCGGGCCCGGGAGGCCTCGTCCGTGACCAGGGTGGCCCGACCGCCCACCTTGACGTCGCCCTCGACCAGATCGGTCTCCACGGGGGCGCTGTGCAGGGCGAAACGGGGGTCCGGCGAAGCGGCCCTGGGCGGCTGCGGCCAGCTCGGGGGCTTCGTCGGTGAAGGTCGTCCAGTACGCCATGGGCCCCATCCTGGCGGGTCTCCCTGACAGCTCGTGTCAGGGTCATGGCCTAGCGTCCCGGTCGTGCGGGCTGACCGGCTGCTGGCCATGGTGCTCTACGTGCAGCGGCGGGCCGGGGCCACCGCCCCCGAGTTGGCCGCCGCCCTCGAGGTGTCGGTGCGCACGGTGTACCGGGACGTGGGCGCCCTGCAGGCCGCCGGCGTGCCCCTGTGGACCGAGACCGGGCCCCGTGGCGGCATCCGCCTGGTCGAGGGGTGGCAGGTGCCGGTGCAGGGCCTGACGGCCGAAGAGGCGGGGGCGCTGTTCCTCACCGGGGTCCCCGCCGCCGCCGCCGAGCTGGGTCTGGGGGCCGTCATGGCCACGGCTCAGGTCAAGTTGATGTCCACCCTGCCCCCCGAGCTGGCCGCCCGGGCCCAGCGGGTGCGGGAGCGGTTCCACCTCGACGCTCCGGGCTGGTTCCAGCGGGCCGAGCCCCTCGAGCACCTGGGGGTGGTGGCCCGGGCCGTGTGGGGTGGGCGGCGGCTGGAGCTGCGCTACGGCTCCGCTACCCGGCCCTTCGTGGTCGACCCCCTGGGCGTGGTCCTCAAGTCGGGCACCTGGTACCTGGTGGCGGCGCCGGCCGATGGCGCTGTCGGGGAACCGGTGGCCCCCCGCACCTACCGGTTGAGCCGGGTGGCGTCCGCCGTCGGGCTCGACGTGCGCGGCACCCGGCCCCCGGGGTTCGACCTGGCCACGTGGTGGGAGCGCTCGGCCCGCGAGTTCAACCGCTCCCTCCTGGGCGGCGAAGTGCGAGTGCGCCTGGGCCCCCGGGGGGCCCGGCTGGCGCCCATGGCCCTGGTGGGGGTGCCCGTGGACGAGGCCCTGGAGGCCGCCCTCGGTACCGAGGACGAGGCCGGCTGGGTCGAGCTCACCCTGCCCGTGGAGTCCGAGGAGGTGGCCCTCGATCAGCTGCTGGCCCTGGGGGCCGAGGTCGAGGTGCTGGCCCCGGCCAGCTTGCGGGCCGCCTTGCGCGACATCGGCGCGGCCATGGCCGCCCGTCACGCCTGAACAGCAGGGTGGGGCCCCGCCACCCCGTCACCGTTCGGGCGAATCGATACCGAATCGGCCGAACAGCGATGCAGGTCATGGCCCTGTCGGGGAGGCCGAAGATTGCCCGGGGGCGAGGACGGGCATCGAAGCGGCCATGGTCACCGTCGGCTTCCATGCCTCCCACGAGCAGCTGGCGCCCCGAGACCTGCTGGCCTGCGTGCGTCACGCCGAGGCCGCCGGGTTCGACACGGCCATGTGCTCGGACCACCTGGCGCCGTGGAGCGCCCGCCAGGGCCACTCGGGCCACGCGTGGACGTGGCTGGGGGCCGCCCTGCACGCCACCGACCTGCCCTTCGGCGTCGTGACCGCCCCCGGCCAGCGCTACCACCCCGTGGTGACCGCCCAGGCCATCGCCACCCTGGGCCAGCTCTTCCCCGGCCGCTTCTGGGCCGCTCTCGGTTCGGGGGAGAACATGAACGAGCACGTCACCGGCGACCCCTGGCCCCCCAAGGCCGAGCGCGACGCCCGCCTGTCCGAGTGCGTGGCCGTCATCCGCGCCCTGCTGGCCGGTGACGAGGTCAGCCACGACGGCCGCATCCGGGTCGACCGGGCCCGGGTGTGGTCCCTGCCCGACATCGTCCCCGACCTGGTGGGCGCGGCCGTCAGCGAGGCCACCGCGGCCACGGTGGGCGGCTGGGCCGATGGCCTCATCACCGTGGGCCAACCCCTCGACGCCCTGCGCCGGGTGGGGGCCGCCTTCCGCGAGGGCGGCGGGGTGGGCAAGCCCGTGCACCTGCAGATCCACCTGTCCTGGGCCCCCGACGAGGACGAGGCCCTGGCCGTGGCCCACGACCAGTGGGCCGCCGGTGTCTTCGGGCCCGACCTGGCCTGGAACCTGGCGCTGCCGGCCCAGTTCGACGACGCCACCCGCTTCGTACGCCCCGACGACGTGCGCCGCTGCGTGCTCGTCTCGGCCGACCTGGCGTGGCACGCGGCGCGGATCAACGAGGCGGTCGAGGCGGTGGGGGCCGACGCCGTGGCCCTCCACCACGTGAGCGGGAACCCCGACGACCAGGCCCGCTTCATCGACACCTTCGCCGAGAAGGTCCTCCCCCACTTGAGAGGAACACCATGAAGGCCGACACCAGCGACCTGTGGTGGAAGAACGCCGTCGTCTACTGCCTCGACGTCGAGACGTTCCTCGACGCCGACGGGGACGGCTGCGGCGACCTGGCCGGCCTCATAGACCGGGTCGACTACCTGGCGGGCATGGGCGTCAGCTGCCTGTGGCTGATGCCCTTCTACCCCTCGCCCAACCGGGACGACGGCTACGACATCACCGACTACTACGACGTCGACGACCGCCTCGGCTCCCTGGGCGACTTCGTGGTCCTCATCCGGGCGGCCAAGGACCGGGGCCTGCGGGTCATCATCGACCTGGTGGTCAACCACACCTCGGACCGCCACCCCTGGTTCCGCTCGGCCCGGGCCCGCCGCTCCTCACCGTTCCGCGACTTCTACGTGTGGCAGGACGACAAGCCCCCCGAACCCCCCGATGCCGTCGTGTTCCCCGACGCCGAGGACAGCATCTGGGCGTGGGACGAGCGGGCCGGGCAGTGGTACCTGCACCACTTCTACGCCCACCAGCCCGACCTCAACATCACCAACCCCGCCGTGCGCGAGGAGCTGGGCAAGATCTGCGGCTTCTGGCTGCAGCTGGGGGTGGACGGCTTCCGGGTCGACGCCGTGCCCTTCCTGGTGCAGACGGACGGGGTCAGCGGCCCCGTCGACCTCGATCCCCACGGCTTCCTCAAGGAGCTGCGGGCCTTCCTCACCCGCCGTCGCGGTGACGCCCTGCTGCTGGGCGAGGTCAACCTGCCCGCTGACGGCCTGCAGCGCTACTTCGGCGACGAGCCCGGTGACGAGCTGCAGCTGCTGTTCGACTTCCCCGTCATGCAGGCCATGTACCTGGCTCTGGCCCGCCAGGACGCCACCCCCCTGGCCGATGCCCTGCGGGCCGCGCCGGACATCCCCGAGGAGTGCCAGTGGGCCCGCTTCGTGCGCAACCACGACGAGCTCACCCTCGACCAGCTCAGCGAGGACGAACGGGCCGAGGTGTTCGCCGCCTTCGGGCCCGAGGAGGACCACCAGCTCTTCGGCCGGGGCCTGCGCCGGCGCCTGCCCGCCATGCTCGACGGGGACGCCGCCCGCCTGCGCATGGTCTACAGCCTGCTCTTCTCCCTGCCCGGCACCCCGGTGCTGTTCTACGGCGAGGAGATCGGCATGGGCGAGAACCTCGACATCGAGGGGCGCATGAGCGTGCGCACCCCCATGCAGTGGACCGACGGGCGCAACGCCGGCTTCTCCCGGGCCGCCCCGTCCAAGTTGCGCCGACCCGTGACCGGGGGCCGCTTCGGGCCCATGGCCGTGAACGTGGCCGACCAACGCCGGGACCCGGCCTCCATGCTCAACTGGATGGAGCGGGTGGTGCGCCGGCGACGGGAGACACCCGAGCTGGGGTGGGGCACCAGCGTGGTGCTCGACGTGGGCGACCCCGCCGTGCTCGTCCACCAGGTCACCTGGAAGGGCTCCTCGGTCCTGGCCATGCACAACTTCTCACCCGAGCCCCGGGAGGTGACCGTCGCCGTCGCCGCCCCCGGGGTGATCGTGGCCGTCGACCTGCTCAACGACACCGGCACCCACCACGACGTGGCCCAGGGCCGCCTGGCCCTCAAGCTCGAGGCCTACGGCCACCGCTGGTTCCACCTCCAGGGCGACGACGCCAACGAGACGCCGTGACCACGTTGCCCTCGATGGCGGCCGGCCGGGCCCGGGTGGGCTGCTCGGGCTGGGTGTACCGGGACTGGCGGGGCGTCGTGTACCCGCCGAAGCTGCCGCAACCGCGCTGGTTCGAGCACTACGCCACCCTGTTCGACACCGTGGAGCTCAACGCCACCTTCTACCGGTTGCCCCCGGTGTCCACGGCCCGGGCCCTGGGCCCGACCCTCGGCCCCACCCTGGTCCAGCTGCCGCCGCGGTGGAAGCGCAACGCCGAGCGCCTCGACGAGTTCCTCACCATGGCCCCCACCGACTTGCGCTGGGCCGTCGAGCTGCGCAACCCCACCGGGGGGTTGGAGCAGGGCTGTGACACGTACGCCTACTTCAACAACGACGACGACGGCCACGCCGTGGTCGATGCCCGCTGGCTGATCGACCGGTTGGGCGCCGACGGCCACTCCACCGCCGCGTAGACCGTCACTCCACCGCCGCGTAGACGAGGGCGTCGAAGCGGTCGTTCAGCGTGGCCAGGCCGGGCACGGCCTCGACGCCGAACACGTTGGCGAGGCGGATGGCCACCAGGTCCTCGCTGGGGTCGATGAAGAAGTAGGTGAAGGCGGCGCCGCTCCAGCCGTAGCGACCCACGGAGCCGGGCACGGGGTGGGCCACCAGGTCGGTGCGCACACCCACGCCCAGCCCGAAGCCGTAGCCGGGCCCGGCCAGGGTGGGCAGGGTGCCGGTGTGGCTGGCCGACAGCAGCTCCACCGACTTGCGGCTCAGCACCCGGGCCCCGTCGAGCTGGCCGCCGTCGAGCAGCATCTGGGCGAAGCGGGCGTAGTCCGAGATGGTGGTGACCACGCCTCCGCCCCAGCCCCCGCCACCGAACTGGTGGCCGAGGGGGTCGATCTTGTCGCTGGAGTAGGGGGTGGGGCCGGGCACCGGCGACCAGGTGAAGCCCTCGTCGGGGGCCACGGCCGGGGTGGGGATGAGCTCGGGCACCAGCCGATCGGCCTTGTCGGCGGGCACGTAGAAGGACGAGTCGGTCATGCCCAGAGGCCCGAAGATGCGGTCCTGGAAGACCTCCTCCAGGGTCTGGCCGGTGACCTTCTCCACGATCACGCCGGCGATCTCCTGGCCGAAGCCGTACTCGAAGCGGGCCCCGGGCTGGGCCCGCAGGGACAGGGCGGCGATCTGGTCGACGATGGTGCTGATGGGCGAGGTGGCATCGAGCACCAGGGGGCTGGGTGGCGTCAGCGCCTCGGTCAGCCCGATGGTGCCCGACGTGTGGTCGAGCAGGTCACGGATGGTGATGGGACGCGCCGGGGCCACCAACGCACCCCCCTCCTGGACCTGGACGTCGGCGAAGGCGGGGAGGTAGGCCGACACGGGGTTGCCGAGCTCGAGGCGCCCCTCGTCGACCAGGGTCATGACCGCCACCGAGGTCATCACCTTGGTCATGGAGTACATGCGGAACAGGGCGTCAGGGTGCAGCTGCCCGCCCTTCCCGTCGCTGCCCTGGGCCTCGAGGTGGACCACCTGGCCGTGGCGGGCCACCAGGGTGACCACCCCGGGCAGCTGGCCCTGGTCGACCACCCCGGCCATGTAGGCGGCCAAACGCTCCAGCCGCGGTCGTGACATGTCCTCGACGTCGACCGGCGTCGGTGTCGACGTGGTCGTCGGCAGGGCGACCGTGGCCGATGTGGACGTGGTCGTGGTGGTCGTGGGCTCGTCGGCCGGCCCTGCGTCGGCGGTACCGGCCCAGCCGGCGACGAGGCCGGCGGCGAGGAGCAGGGCGACGGCGCGCCTGGTCAACGATCGCTGGTGCATCCGATACCCCCACGGTCGGTGCGTTGGGTCGTCCCCCTGGCCGTGGGGCGACGACGCGGACGGTAGCAGCCGGCCCGGGGCCGGGCTCAGGCCTTGGCCCGGCCCAGGACGAGGATGCTGAAGGCGGCCACCGCGGCCAGGGAGACGGCGCCCAGGGCGAAGGGGGTCACCGAGCCGTTGAACACGCCGTCGAGGACCGAGCCCAGCAGGGCGCCGCCCACGGTGGACACCGTGCCCAGCAGGGCGGCGGCCATGCCGGCCACGTGGGCCACGGGGCCCATGGCCGCGGTGTTGCTGTTGGGGATGAGCATGGACACCCCGGGCAGGAGCAGGGCCATGGTCAGGGCGAAGGCCCACAGGGGCGGGTGGCCGCCGGTGGCCACGGCCACCGTGGCCAGCAGGGCGGCTGCGCCCAGGGTGTACATGGCGCCGTAACGGACCAGTTTGTCCAGGCCCAGGCGGGTGACCAGGTTGGCGCTGAGCAGCGAGCCCAGGCCCAGCATGCAGGCCAGGGCGCCGAAGATCACCGGGAACAGCTTCCCCTGGTGGAAGACCTCGTCGATGATGACCTCGGAGCTGCCCACGTAGGCGGTCATGATGCCGAACAGGCAGGTCACGGCCAGCCCGTAGGCCACGGTGCGGCGGCTGCGCACCACGGCCTGCAGGGCCTGGCCCAGGGCGGCGGGGTTGATGGCCCGGCGCTTGGACGGCGGCAGGGTCTCGGGCAGGCGCAGGGCCCACACCGCCAGCACCGGGGCGGCACCCACGGGCACCCACATGACCACCCGCCACGACCCGCCCAGGAGCAGCAGGCCACCCAGGCTGGGGGCGAACACGGGGACGAGGATGAACGTGGCCATCACGTGGGACATGGTGCGGGCCATGCGGTCACCCTCGAAGGTGTCTCGCACCATGGCCAGGGCCAAGGAGCGGGGAGCGGCGGCCCCCAGGCCCCACAGGACGCGGCACAGGATGAGCATGGACAAGCTGGACGACAGCGCCGCGGCCGAGGCGCTGATGACGTAGAGCACGAGGCCGGCGTAGAGCAGGCGCTTGCGACCGAAGCGGTCCGACAGGGGCCCGTAGAACAGCTGGCCCACGCCGAGGCCGAGGAAGAAGGCGGTGATGACCCAGGTGACCTGGGTGGATCCCTCGGCCAGACCGAAGCTCTCGCGCATCTCGGGGAAGGCGGGCAGCATCAGGTCGATGGACAACGCGGCCATGGCGATGCACGTGGCCACCAGGGCCACGAACTCGCGGGGGCCGGCCGTGCCCCACCGGCCCACGGCGGACGGCGCCGGGCCGTCGCCGTCGCTGACGCCCTCGATCAGCGTCAGCTCCCCGGTGCGGGACATGCGTGGAGACCCTCCGAGGTCGCGTGGAACCGATCGTGGAGGTACCACCGGTCGGATGACGGCCGCGACGCTACCGCCGGTGTCCGGTCCGACCCCGGCCGGAGGGCGTGCCGTGCATCACCCCGGCATCACCCCGATGCCGGGGTCGGCCCCGACCCGGGGGCGGCTCCTTCGGCTCCGTGGCGGGCGGCCTGGCCGAACGTGTCCAGGCGGCGCAGGGCGGGGAAGAGCACGGCCCAGGCCCCGGCCACGGCCAGGGTGGCGATCCCGCCCAGCACCACGGCGCCGGCCGGTCCCAGCAGCTGGCCGACCACGCCCGATTCGAAGGCGCCGAGCTCGTTGGACGCGCCGATGAACACGTTCTCCACGGCCAGCACCCGGCCCCGCACGTCGGCGGTGACCACCAGGGGGACGATGGTCTGGCGGATGAACACGCTGACGGCGTCGGCCCCGGTCAGCGCCATCATGGCCCCGAAGGCGACCATGTAGCTGGTGGTGGCCCCCAGCACCAGGGTGAAGGCCCCGAAGGCGCCCACGGCCACCAACAGGGTGCGCCCGACCTTGCGGGTGACGGGGTGGCGGGCCAGGGCCAGGGTGACGAGGGCGGCGCCGATGCCCCCGGCGGCCCGCAGCCAGCCGTAGCCCACGGCGCTGGTGTGGAGGCGCTCCTCGGCGATGGCGGGCAGCAGGGCCACAGCGCCGCCGAAGAGCACGGCGAACAGGTCGAGGGAGATGACGCCCAGGAGGATGGGCTGGCCCCTGATGACCCGCAGGCCCAGCAGGGCCTCGTGCAGCGAGGGCTTGGACGACGGTCGGGCCGCCCGCCCCGCCGCCGCCTCCGCCGTGGGTCGGGCGAACTGGATGGACACGGCGGCGATGGCCAGCAGCACGGCCATGGTCACGTAGGGCAGGCGCTCGTCGACGGCGTAGAGGGTGCCGCCGAGCACCGGGCCCACGATGAAGGCGGCTTGGGAGGCGATGGAGTTGCGGGCCACCAGCCAGGGCAGGCGCACGGCGGGCACGATGTCGGCGGGCAGGGAGCGGGCCGAGGGGGCCACGAAGGCCCGGGCCGTGCCGAAGGCGAGGACGAGGGCGAAGATGGGCAGGACCCCGCCCCGCCCCGTACCCGTCCACACGGCCAGCCCGATGCCGCAGGCGCCTTCGGCCAGCGCGGCGATGCACACCACCCGGCGACGGTCGAAGCGATCGGCCACCGACCCGGTGATGAGCAGCAGGAAGGCAGCGGGGGCGAACTCGGTCAGGCCCAACAGGCCCAGGGAGATCTCGGTGCCCGTCAGGTCGTAGACCTGCTTGCCCAGGGCGGTGACCGTGGTCAGCGCCGCGGCCGAGGTGCAGAACGCGGCCACCATGAGGAAGATGACCGACCGGTTCCACGGGCTCGCACCGTCGGGCTGGCTCACGAAGCGGCGACCCTACGCCGGGGCTACGGTCCGGGCGTGGTCAAGCTCACCTTCTGCCTCCGCCGCCGTGCCGACCTCAGTCCCGAGGAGTTCCGGCGCTACTGGCTCGACGAGCACGGGCCCTACGTGGCCGCCCGGGCCGAGGTGCTCGGCATCCGCCGCTACCAGCAGGTCCACACCGTGGACGAGCCCCGTCTCCACGCCGCCCTGCAGGCCCGCAACGGCGGCGCTCCCGGGCCCTACGACGGCATCGCCGAGGTGTGGGTCGACTCGGTCGAGGCCTTCCGCACCGGGGGCGACGCCGCCTCCCGCCAGGCCGCGGCCGAGCTGCTGGCCGATGAGGCCAACTTCATCGACCTGGCCAACTCCCCCATGTGGCTGGGGGAGGAGCACCAGCTCTTCCCGCCCAGCTGAGCGCTATCCTGTCGCCGTTCGTCGGACAGGGGATGGGGAGCGCGGGATGAGCAAGGGCGGGAAGGGCGCAGGGCTGCGTTCGTTGGCCGGGCTGCGTTCGTTGGCCGGGCTGGGCCTGGTGCTGGCGCTGGTGGGTGCGGCCACGGGCTGTGGCGACGATTCCGCTGCGGCCACGACCACCGGTGCGGCGCCGTCCACCTCGACGACGCCGGCGCCCACGACCGCCCCCACGACCACTGCGCCCACGCCGGCCACCACCACGCCCGATGCCCCACCCTCGTCCATCGACCTGGCCGCGGCCCGGGCGTACTGCGCGGCCAACGGCGGGACGGTGCAGGATCGTCGGCCCTACTACGGCACCAACAACGACCAGGCGTCGTGGCTCGAGCTCGGTGGGGCCACCGAGGTGTGCCGCTTCCAGACCCTGGGCGACGCCGACGACTCCCGCATCTACGTCGACCTGGTGTCGCTGTACTCGGAGCAGCCCACCATGGCGTCGGTGGCCTACCTGGCCAAGCCCCCCTTCGACGGGGGCACGACGGGCGGCAACCCGGCCACGTTCAACTGCGCCCACCTGGGCGGGTCGTCGTCCTTCGGGTCCGGGGCGGCCGGCGGCGGCTGGGTCGACGAGGCCGATCCCATCGACATCATCGTCGCCCTGTGCGTGTTCCCCGACCTGTCCTTCATCGACGAGTGGGGCCTCGCCTACCACGCCAACGGCACCATCCGGGGCATCGACCTCGCCCCCGTGTTCCGCTACCAGCCCGGCGCCGACCTGCCCAACATCTTCGGCTGAGGTTCCCCGCTGTCGAACGCCGACCGAACCGGACGCGTCCACCCACCCGTGCGGTAGGTGGATGCGTTCACCTGTCAGAAGGGGCCGCCGGGTGGCGACGGGTCAGACGGGGGCGGGGGCGGGGTGCCGGCCCCAGGCCCGGGCCACCAGGCCCATGCTGGCGCAGCGGTCGGTCACGTCGTAGGCCACCGTGCTCAGCATGAGCTCGGATGCCCCGGTCTGCTCCACCAGCTCGTCGAGGGCGGCGACGACCTGCTCGGCCGTGCCCACCAGGCGGTTGGAACGCATCTGGGTGGCCCGTTCGATGTCGGGGTGGGCGGCGCAGGCCTCGGGGGACATGAGGGGCAGGAAACGCCCGGTGTGGCGGGCCAGCAGCATGATGCGACCGGGCCCGGCCAGCCACTCGGCCCGCTCTGCGGTCTCGGCGGCCAGCACGTTGGCCGTCACGATGGCGTGGGGTTCCTCGAGGATGGCCGAGGGCTGGAACGACTGGCGGTACAGGTCGAAGGCCTCGAAGGTGCCACCCATGTCGAAGTGGTGGGCGAACACGAAGGGCAGGCCCAACATGCCGGCCAACTGCGCGCTGTAGCCGCTCGACCCCAGCAGGGCGATCTCGGGAGACGTGGCCGCCACCGGGGTGGCCGAGAAGCGGTCCCACATGCCCTCGGGCGCCCGCTGGTCACCGAGCAGGCCCATGAGGTCGAGCAGGTGGCGGGGGAAGTCCTCGGCGCCGAGGGCGTCGCGGGAACGGCGCAGGGCGGCGGCCGTGGCCCCGTCCGTGCCCGGGGCCCGACCGATGCCCAGGTCGATGCGCCCGGGGTGCAGGGCCTCGAGCATGGCGAACTGCTCGGCCACCACCAGGGGTGGGTGGTTGGGCAGCATGACGCCGCCCGAGCCCACCCGGATGCGCCCGGTGTTGGCCGCCAGGTGGGCGATCAGCACCGGGGGGGTGGTGCTGGCCACGCTGGGCATGTTGTGGTGCTCGGCCACCCAGAAGCGGGCGAACCCCAGCTCCTCCACGTGACGGGCCAGGGTGGTGGCGCCGGCCAGGGCGTCGGCACTGGTGTGGCCCTCGCTCACCACGGCGAGCTCGAGGGCGGACAGGGGGACCCGCCCGCCGGGCGTTGCTTCCTCGAGGGACAGACCTTCGCTCGTGGCGGGGGAGGGGAGTGCGTTGGAGACCATCGTGTGGGGGAACACCGTCCCCCGTGTCGCCCTTCCCCCGCCGGGGGGCGGACGGGCGCCGTGGCTCGGCGTGTGCGCGGCGGCCGGGCGGGTATCCCTGCGGCACGAGTCTGCGGGCACCCTGCCCAGGACCTCCCCGAGGAGCCCGTCGTGACCATCCCCATCCCCGATCCCATCCCCACCCCCATGCCCATGCCCGAGCCGCCGCCCCTGCCCGATCCCGACCCCCTGCCCGGCGATCCCATCGCCCCCATCCCCGGTGAGCCCGGGCCCGGCACCCCCACCGAGCCCATCCCCGACCCCATGCCCCGCTGATCCGGGCGGCAGGCTGGCGCCGTGGCCGCCCGCGCTGACCCCGCCGCGGAACGTGCCGCCCACCGGGTGCGGGCGGCACGGTGGCGGGCCCAGGGTCTGGCTCCCCGGGGCGAGGGCGGTGACGTGGCTGCGGCGGTGCGGGCCGTGGGCGCCATCCAGTCCCAGGAACCGGCCGCCGCCGCCCTGGCCGTACGGGCCCGGTTGACCGGTGTCGACGCCGCCGGGGTGGAGGCGGCCCGGACCACCGGGCGATCCGTCGTGCGCACCTGGGCCCAGCGGGGCACCCTGCAACTGCTGGCCACCGAGGACGTGGGCTGGGTGCTCGACCTGCTGGGACCTCGGCTGCACCTGGCCCGCCGCTGGACCCAGCTCGGCTTGGACGAGGACACCTGGAAGCGGGCCCGTCGGCTGCTGCGCACGGTCCTGGCCGATGGCCCCCGCACCAAGGTCGAACTGGCTGCGGATCTCGAGGCCGGTGGCGTCGACACCGCCGGGCAGCGCTTCCCCCACCTGGTGGCCCGGGCCGCCCTGGCCGGCGACGTGTGCGACGGTCCCGACCGGGGGGCCAAGCGCACCTGGGTGCTGGTGGCCGACTGGCTGGGGGGTCCACCACCGCCGGGCCCGACCGGTGACGCCGCCCTGGCCGAGCTGGCCCGTCGCCACCTGGCCGGCCACGGGCCCTGCGACGCGCCGGACCTGGCGGCGTGGTCGGGCCTGGCCGTGACCGAGGCCCGCCGGGCCTGGACCCTGGTGGCCGACGACCTGGTCGAGGTGGAGGGCACATCGGGCCCGCTGTGGCAGCTCGGTCGGGGCCGGGCGGCGGCGGCACGTACGCCCGTGGTGCGACTGCTGGCCGGCTACGACGCCTACCTGCTCGGCTACCGGGAGCGTGCCCTGGCCGTGCCGGAACCCCACGCCAAGGCGGTGAACGCCGGCGGCGGCTTCATCGCTCCCACGGTGGCCGTCGACGGCGTGGTGGTGGGCACGTGGTCATTGGCGCCCGGAGCGGCCGGGACGCGCACGGCCCGGACACGCACGGCGCGGACGAGTACCGGCCGGACGAAGCGCACCGAGGGCCGTGCCGACGGCGGGCCCGTCACCGTGGAGCTGTTCGACGACCTGACCACGGCGCACCGCCAGGCCTTGGACCACGGACTGGCCGGCGAGGTGGCCGACGTGGTCCGCTTCGTCGGACGCGACGACGGCGACCCGCCGGGGTGAGGTCAGCCCCGGGGCTGTTCCCGGTTGCGGATCCAGCTGATGAGCTCGTCGGCCGTGGTGCCCTCGCCCACCTCGACCACGTAGGCCCGGGCCCAGTCGACGACCTCCTCCTCGCTGAAGCCGGCGGCCAACAGGCCCTCGCGCACGTCGTTGGCCAGCATGCGGGCGGGTTCGATCTCCTCGGTGCGCAGCTCACGCGAGGACACCCCGACGTCTCGGGGCTCGGTCGGCGTGACGGCGGGTGTCGGTTCGGGCTCGGCCATGTCCCGAAGGTACGCGAACCCGGCCGGGGACGGGTGGGACGGCTCCGTCCCCCCCCGGTCGTCCACGGTGCGTTCGGCTTCTGGCACACTGAGTATGCTCAAAGGGTCGCGGGGTCCCCACGGACCCGGTTGTCCGCTTCGAGGTGCGAGCGGGGGCGAAGGAGCCATGGGCGAACGGCGCGGTGGTGCAGGCGGGGCCCCGGCCACGACCGACGGCGGCACCCCCGACCTCAGCATCCCCGAAGGCAGCATCTCTCACGTCGCCGACGCCCTGCCCATCCAGGCACAGAACTCGCGGCCGCGGAACCCCCGCATGCAGAAGAAGGCCGAGGTCGTGGCCCGCCAGCTGATCGACCGCATCGTCACCGACGGTGTCGGCGATGGCGACCGCCTCGACCACGAGGCCCAGCTCGTCGACCAGATGGCCGTGTCCCGGGCCACCCTGCGCGAGGCCTTCCGGCTCCTCGAGGTGGCGGGCATCCTCCAGCTGCGCCCGGGCCGGGACGGCGGGGCCATCGTGCGCGAGCCCACGGGCGAGGACTTCGCCCGCATGGCCACCCTGTTCTTCCAGGTCACCCGATGCACCTATCGCGACCTGCTGCGCACGTGCATCGCCATCGAGCCCGCCATCTACGCCCAGGCGGCCACCGCGGCCGACGACGAGGCCCGGCGGCGCATCGCCCAGCTGTGGGACGACGGCGGCCAGCCGGCCAGCGACGCCACCCAGCTCTACCGGCTGACGCACATGACCATGATCGTGGCCGAGGCCTCGGGCAACCCCATCATGGTCTTCCTCATCAGCACCCTGACCGAGGTGTTCGGACGCCACATGGACCGCTTCCTCGTCGGTGTGCCCCAGCGTCGGGAGGGAGCCTGGGTCGCCCGCCAGGTGGCCGAAGCGGTGGTGGCCGGCGACGGCGAGCGGGCCGCCCGCCTGCTCAAGGCCAACCTCGAGGGGTGGATGGCCATCGCCGAGCACGACTACCCCCAGATCCTCGATGCCCTCGTGAGTTGGGACAGCTGAGTTGGGACAGCTGAGCTGGGATCGCTGAGCGGGGACAGCTGGCTGGCGGGCAATTGTGGCCACTTTCGCTGTATGAGTACACTCATTGATCGGAGTACGACCGTCGTCGGGGGATGACGGTGAGGATCAGGGGGGGCTCATGAGGGGTGTTTCGACGCGCCAGCGACACCGTGGGGGACAGCGACACCACGGGCGCACGGGTGGGTTGGTGGCGGTCCTGGCGGCGGCATCGCTCCTGGCCGCGGCCTGTGGCGGTTCCGACAGCGACGACGCCCAGTCCACGGGCACCATCGACTCGGGCGTGAAGTCGGGCGTGGCCAACCAGCTCGCCACCTCGACCACGGTGCCGGCCGACGAAGGTCCCCAGAGCATGGAGGCGTGGGAGGCCCTGTGGGCCGAGCAGCGCGCCGCCACCGTCGAGCGCATCGAGGACAACGGCTGGGGCACCTCGGCCGACGGCAAGACGGTGACCGGGCCCGAAGGCTTCAAGATCGACCTGTCGGCGTGCCCGGCGGGGTGGAGCCCGACCGAGGGCATGACCGACACCTCGGTGAAGATCGGTCAGATCAGACCATCGCCCAGTCCGGGTCCTACGCCGCCTATGGCGCCATGGCCCGGGGCATCGAGGTCAACATGGCGTACTACAACGCCAAGGGCGGCTTCACCGACTCCGAGGGCAGGACCCGGACCATCGACTACATCGCCCGTGACGACGGGCTCGACCCCGCCCGCACCATCCCCCTGATCGACGAGTTCATCGACTCGGAGCACGTCTTCGCCGTGTTCTCCCTGGGGGCATCGGGCGCACTGAAGGTCCAGGGCAAGCTCAACCAGCGCTGCATCCCCGAGCCGTTGGAGATGAACGGCCATCCGGCCATGGGTGATCCGGTGAACCACCCGTGGAGCACGGGCATGCAGCTGACCACGACGACCGAAGCGGTCATCTGGGGCACGTTCATCGAGCAGCACATCGACGAGTTCCCTGGCGACATCAAGGTCGCCGCCATCCGCAGCAACGACGACAACGGCTCGTCGTACGAGAACGGCTTCAAGGCCTTCATCGCCCAGTCGCCCCACAAGGACCGCATCAAGTACACCAGTGAGGTCATCGAGGGCCAGACACCGACCCTCAAGGACCCGATGACGACCCTGGCGGCGACGGACCCCGACATCTTCATCGGCATGGTGGGTGGTGCCGCCTGCACCCAGGCCATCCTCGAGGCGGCCCAGAACGGCCTCAAGCAGGCCACGAAGTACCAACTGCTACCCCTGGGCTGCAAGAACACCCCCTTCGTCAACACCGCGGCCGTGGGGGGCGACGGGTCGGCGTCTGACGGTTGGCGGGTGAGTGGCGGCGGTTACGTCGACTTCAACGCCACCAAGAACGACGGCGACGCCTACATCTCCTGGGCCCGGGGCGAGCTGGCCAAGGCCGGCATCGACTACAAGCTGTCGTCGCTCTATGGCTCGGGCTTCAACACCAGCTGGGGCCTCATGCAGGCCATCCAGATCGCCGGCGAGCTGAAGGGCGGCCTGACCCGGCCCAACTTCATCGTCGCCCTGCGCACGCTCGACATGACCCAGCCCACCCTGTTGACGGGCATCAAGTTCAACATGGACGGCAACAAGGACGCCTACTTCACCGAGGGCTCGGACATCTCCCGGTGGGATTCGGCCACCCAGTCCTGGGTCGTCGAGGGCATCATCGACATCTCGGGCACGACCCCGCCGTGCGCCTGGTCCTCGGCCAGCGCCAGCTGCGGCTGAGGCGGGACCCACCGTGCGACTGGGCTACGTCTCCCTGAACACCGCCGACGGCATCCGTCCCGACGTCCTGGCCCGAGAGCTCGAGGCCCGGGGCTTCGACTCCATGTGGATGCCCGAGCACAGCCACATCCCCATCAGCCGGGACACGCCGTACATGGACGGCCAGGACCTGCCCGACGGCTACCTGCACATGATGGATCCCTTCACCTCCCTGGCCATCGCCGCGGGGGCCACCACCAAGCTGGTGCTGGCCACGGGGGTGAGCCTGGTCCTCGAGCACGACCTGCTCACTCTGGGCTGCCAGACGGCCACCCTCGACGTGTTGTCCGAGGGCCGGATGATCCTGGGGGTGGGGGTGGGGTGGAACCGTGAGGAGTTCGAGGACCACCGCCCCGACGTGCCCTTCGCCCAGCGGTACCAGGCGCTGCGGGAGCGGATCGCCGCCCTGCGGGTGCTGTGGGGCGAGGACCAGCCGTCCTTCCAGGGCCGGTGGGACAACTTCCCCCCGGCCTGGGCCTACCCCAAGCCGGTGCGGGGGGCCATCCCCGTGGCCATGGGTGGGGCCGGGCCCCTGGGCACGGCCCACGCCGCCGCCTACGCCGACCGTTGGTGCCCCCTCGACAGCGTGCTGCTCGACGGGGCCGGTCAGGTCGACGTGGCCGGTGCCGTGCGCCGCTTCCGTGACCTGGTGGTCGAGGCCGGGCGCGAGCCCGACGCCGTGGCCATCGACCTCTACGTGTGGACGGAACCGGATCGGGAGGCGCTCGAGGGCTACGCCACCCTGGGCCTGGATCGGTTGATCTTCGGGGCTCCGACCTTGCACCGCCACGACGCAGCACGCACGCTCGCGAGGCTCGACGCCGTCACCGCTTCGGTCGACGGCCTCGTCGAGCTGGTCTAGGGGGAGACGCGCATGCGTGAAGTGCTCAGCGGGCTGGCGTTCGGCGAGGGTCCCCGGTGGCACGACGGCCGCCTGTGGCTGTCGGACATGCACGCCAACCAGGTGCTGGTCCTGTCCGAAGGTGCCGGTGACCTGGCCAACCAGACGGCGGAGTCCGGAGGGACGGCCGGCACCGAGGTCGTGTGCGAGGTGCCGGGCAAGCCGTCGGGCCTGGGCTGGCTGCCCGATGGTCGGCTGCTGGTGGTGTCCATGACCGACCGGCGCATCCTGCGCCTCGAGGCCGACGGCACCTCGAGCACCCACGCCGACCTGTCCGAGCTGATCGCCTTCGACCTCAACGACATGGTCGTGGATGCGGCGGGCAACGCCTACGTGGGCCACTTCGGCTTCGACTTCCACTCGGGTACCGGGCCGGCCCCGGCCGACATCGTCCTGGTCCGAGCGGATGGCAGCTTCGAGATCGTGGCCCGGGACATGCAGTTCCCCAACGGCTCGGTCATCACCGACGGGGGCAGCACCCTGGTGGTGGCCGAGTCCATGGCCGGCCGCCTCACCGCCTTCGACATCGCCCCCGACGGCACCCTGTCGGACCGGCGCACGTGGGCGGACCTCGACGGCATGCCCGACGGCATCTGCCTCGATGCCGAGGGGGCCATCTGGTACGCCGATCCCGGTGGCGCCCGTTGCGTGCGGGTGCGCCAGGGGGGTGACGTGCTGCAACGGGTGCAGTTCGACCTGGCCTGCTACGCCTGCGCCCTGGGCGGCCCCCAGGGTCGCACCCTGTTCAGCCTGCTGGCCCGCTACGAGTCCCTCGAGCAGGTCACCAGCCAGCGCACGGGCCGGGTGGTGGTCTCCGACGTGCGGGTGCCGGGAGCAGGTCTGTCGTGAACAGCCACGGCGCGGACGGGCCCTTGCCCCTGGAGGGGGTCAGGGTGCTGGAGGTGGGCGGGGGCATCGCCGCCGCCTTCGCCGGCCACGAGCTGGCCGGCTTCGGGGCCGAGGTCGTGCGGGCCGAACTGCCGGTTCGGGTGCCCCTGACCCGCCACGAGGAGGTGTACCTGGTGGCGGGCAAGCGCCGGGTCGAGGTCGATGCCGCCCAGCTGCGAGCCCTGGCCCTCGAGGCTGACATCGTCGTCGAGGACCGCCGCCCCGGTGAGCTGGCCGCCCTGGGCCTGGCCCCGGCCGACCTGCGGACGGCCAAGCCCGAGCTGGTGGTGGTGTCCATGACCCCCTTCGGTCAGGACGGCCCCTACGCCCAGTTCGAGACCACCAACATCGTCAGCTTCGCCATGGGTGGGATCATGTCGGTGACCGGCAGCCCCTACCACCCCCCCCTGGTCACGGGGGGCAGCCAGGCCCAGTACCTGGGCGGGCTGAACGGGGCCGCCGCCGCCGTGACCGCCTACCTGGGCCGGGTGTTGGGGGGTGAGGGCGACTGGGTGGACATCTCCCTGCAGGAGTGCGCGGTGGCCAACATGGAGCTGTACGCCTCGGGCACGGCCTACGGCGACCAGGTGCAGCTGCGCATGGGCAACCAGGTGCGACCGGTGTGGTCCATCTACCCGTGCGGGGACCGCTGGGCCGGCGTGTTCTGCCTGCAACGCCAGATCCCCGCCCTGTTCGAGGTGGTGGGCGACCCCGAGCTCGACGATCCCCGCTTCATCGACCCCCTGCGGCGGCTGGAGCACGCCGAGGAGCTGACAGCCAAGCTCTACGTCTTCTTCGCCGAGCACGAACCGGCCGAGATCCTCGAGCTCGGTGCCCGCCACCACGTGCCCTTCGGCGTGGCCCTCACCCCCCGTGACCTGCTCGAGGTGGACGGCCTGGCCGCACGTGACTACTTCGAGGACCTGGCCACGCCCGAAGGCCCGGCCCGGGTTCCCGGGCGCCCGTTCCCCGGGCTGGGCTGGCACCAGGGCGACCTGCACGAGGCCGGGGCCGACACCGACGCCGTGCTGGCCGACTGGCTCGGTGCCGCCGCCGAGCGGCGGGGGCGCTGACATGGGACGACTGCCGCTCGAGGGCGTGCGGGTGGCCGACCTGACCCACTTCTGGGCCGGTCCCGCCGCCACCGCCCGCCTGGCCGAGCTCGGGGCCGAGGTGTGGAAGATCGAGTCCCCCTCGGCGTGGGACAACGGGCGCACCCTCATCCACCAGCCCGGAGCCCCCACCCCGTGGGAGAGCTCGTACTGGTTCGAGGCCTGGCACCACGACAAGAAGTCGGTGAGCCTCGACCTGGCCCAGCCCCGGGGGCGGGAACTGTTCCTCGACCTGGTGCAGCACTGCGACGTGGTCATCGAGAACTTCCGGGCCGACGTGCTCGACAAGCTGGGCATCGGCTGGGACGTGCTGCGGGCGGTCAAGCCCAGCCTGATCGTGGTCAGCATGGCCGCCTTCGGCAAGGAGGGTCCCGACGCCGCCCTGGTCGGCTTCGGCCCCGTGGTCGAGCTCATGTCCGGCCTCGTCTCCATGACCGGCTACGGCGACGGTGAGCCCTATCGAGCCGGGGTGGCCTACGGCGACCCCGTGGCGGGCATGGCCGCGGTCACGGCCATCTCCCTGGCCCTGCTGCGCCGCCACCGCACCGGGGAGGGCGCCATCATCGATCTGGCCCAGCGGGAGACCACGGCGGCCATGGCCGGCGAGGCCTTCGTGGCTGCGTCGCTGGAGGGGGCCGAGCCCGTCCACCACGGCAACCGCAGCCCCCGCTTCGCCCCCCAGGGTTGCTACCGGGCCCGCCCGTCGCGCACCGAGCTGGGCACCACCCGCGACGAGCAGTGGCTGGTGGTGTCGTGTCGTGACGACGCCGACTGGCAGGCCCTGGCCGCCGTGCTCGAACGCCTCGACCTGGCTGACCTGGACGTGGACGCCCGCCGGGCGCGCCACGACGAGCTCGATGGGCTCATCGGCGCCTGGGTGGCGGCCCGTTCCGCCCAGGGAGCCATGGAGGCGCTGCAGGCCGTGGGCGTGCCTGCTGGTCGGGTGCTGGACAGCGGGGCCGTGCTCGACGACCCCCACCTGTTGGGTCGGGGCTTCTGGGTCCACGTGCCCCACCCCCGCATGCGCCGCCACAAGCAGTTCGCCCCCACCTGGCGCATGGCCGAGGCCGACCTCCAGCTGCGCCGCCATGCCCCCCTGTTCGGTGAGCACAACGCCGAGGTGCTGGGCGGGGTGCTCGGCCTGTCCGAGGACGAGCTGGCCGAGCTGACCGAAGCGGGCATCATCGCCGATGCCCCCATCAACCCCGGGGTGGGCTAGCGGTCCGGGCGGAGGGTCTTGATGGGGTGCACGGGCGGGATGGGGATGCGGTGGACGGTGGGGACGCGGTGGGGATGACGCACGCCATGGTGAGGGAGGGATCGATCGTGACCGACCAGGACGCACTGCGGGCCGAGGCCCGGGCCTGGTACGAGGCCAACTGGGACCCCGAGATGCCCACGGGCGTCTGGTTCCGCGCCATGATGGAGGACCGCTGGGCCTACCCGAGCTGGCCCGAGGCCTACTGGGGTCGGGGCCTGTCCATCGCCCAGGCCAAGGTGGTGCGCGAGGAGCGTCGTCGGGTGGGGGCCCTGGGGCCGCCCTCGGGCATCGGCCCCTCGCTCTTGTCCCACATGTTCTTCGTCCACGGCGACGAGGACCAGACCCGGCGCTACCTGTGGGGCATGGCCGTCGAGGGGTGGACGACGTGCCAGATGCTGTCCGAGCCCGAAGCCGGCTCCGACCTTGCCGCGGTGCGCACCCGGGCCGAGCGCGACGGTGACGAGTGGGTGGTCACCGGGTCGAAGATCTGGACGTCGAGCGCCGACGTGGTCGACTTCGGCATGCTGCTGGCCCGCACGGACTGGGAGGTGCCCAAGCACGCCGGGCTGACCTTCTTCCTCATGCCCCGGGACCAGCCCGGCGTCGAGATCCGCCCCTTGCGCCAGATGACGGGGGATGCCCGCTTCAACGAGGTCTTCTTCAACGAGGCCCAGGTCAGCGACGCCGACCGCCTGGGCGACGTGGGTGGGGGCTGGGCCGTGAACCGCACGTTCCTGGCCCACGAGAAGAACTCGTTCAACCCCGCCTCCCACGAGGGTGGGCCCTTCGGCAAGGTGCCCCTCGATCTGCCGGTGGGCCAGGTGCTCGAGGAGGAGCGCAAGCGCATGGCCGCGGCGGGGTCGAGCCGGGGGGCGGGGCGGCAGATGGCCGACCTGGTCAGCCGTTTCGGCGCCGACTCCGATCCCCACGTGCGCCAGGACCTGGCCTACCTGCACACCCGCCGCCAGCTCATGAACTACACCAACATGCGGGTGCGCTCGGCGGGCGGCGCCCGGCCCCTGCCCGGGGTCGAGGGGGCCATCTCCAAGATCACCGTGTCGGACCTGACCCGGGGCCAGCGCGACGTGGGCCTCGGTGTCCAGGGCCCCCACGGCCAGCTCATGGGGGACGACGCCCCCGAGGCCGGCTTCCAGTACTTCGCCCTGAGCACGCCGTCGATGTCCATCGCCGGGGGCACCGACGAGATCCAGCGCAACCACCTGGCCGAACGGGTGCTGGGCCTGCCCGCCGAGCCCCGGGTCGACGCCGACGTGCCCTTCAGCCGCGTCCCCCCGTCGGGGGGCTGAGGTGGCTGTCGGAGGCTCGGAGGCGGCCGCGTCGGCGGGCCGGGAGCGGCCCCTGGCCGGGACCAGGGTGCTGGACCTGGGGCGGGTCATAGCCGGGCCCTTCGCCGGGCGCATGCTGTCGGACCTGGGGGCCGACGTGGTCAAGGTCGAACCTCCCGAGGGTGACATCAGCCGGGGGTGGGGTCGGCGGGTTGCCGGCATCGGTGGGTCCTACACGGCCCACAACCTGGGCAAGCGCTCCATCTGCATCGACCTGGCCGCGCCGGGGGCGGCCGAGCTCGTGCTGCGCCTGGTGGCCGAGGCCGACATCGTCATCGAGAACTTCCGCCCCGGCATCATGGAGCGCTTCGGCCTGGGCTGGGAGGCGCTGCACGCGGCGAACCCGGCCGTGGTGCTGCTGTCCATCTCCGGGTTCGGCCAGGACGGGCCCGAGCGGGACCGGGCCTCCTACGCCCCCATCGTGCACGCCGAGATCGGCCTGCTCGACCGCCAGGCCCACCTCGACGGTGATCAGCCCACCGACCTGGCCCTGTCGGCGGCCGATGTGTTCACCGCCCTGCACGGCGTGGTCGGCCTGCTGGCCGCCTACCACCACGCCGCCCGCACCGGCGAGGGCCAGCACGTCGACGTGGCCATGGTCGCGGCCATGGTCTCCTCCGACGACGGCACCCAGGGCCTGCTCGACGGCCAGCCCGCCATCCGCCCCGGCAACGCCATCTACGAGGCCACCGGGGGGCCCATCATCATCGCCGGGGACGAGAAGTGGCTGTGGCACCAGCTGTCGCGGCGCTGCGGCCTGGTCGACCCCTCGGGGCCCGGCGCCACCATCGAGGACAAGGTGGTGGCCCGGCGCCAGGCCATCGACGCCTTCCTGGTGTCCTTCGACGACCGGCCCTCGCTCATCACCCAGCTCGACGCGGCCAACCTGGCCTGGGGTGACGTGCACCCCCACCGCGACGCCCACGCCCGCCAGCGCACCATCGCCCAGACGGGCATCATCACCGACGTCGACGACCGGGCCGGAGGACGCCGCCGGGTGGTGCAGTCGCCCTACCGCTTCTCCGGCCTCGACGCCGGGGTGTCGGGACCGGCCGCCTTCCTCGGCGAGCACAACCGCGACGCCGTGGCCGACTGGCTCGACGTCAGCGACGCCGAGCTCGACGAGCTCCACGAGCGGGGCATCCTGCTGGCCCCGCCACCGGGCTGAGCCCTGGGCCCGGCAGCCCGCACACCGCTACCGATCGCAACGACCAGCACTGACAGCCAGTTCCAGGACAGCCAGCAAGACAGCTACAGGGGGGAACAGACGATGGACGTCGGCATCCAGACGATGTGGTCCGCGCACGGGTGGGAAGGCCTGTCCGACGAGCAGGTCTACGCAGACGAGCTCAGCCTGGCCCTCCAGGCCGAGGAGCTGGGCTTCGACGTGGTGTGGGCCGTCGAGCACCACTTCTTCGACTACGCCCTGTGCCCCGACAACATCGAGCTGCTTGCCTACCTGGCCGCCAAGACGTCGCGCATCCACGTGGGCACCGCCGCGGTGATCCTGCCCTGGAACGACCCCCTGCGGGTGGCCGAGCGCATCTCCCTGCTCGACCTGCTGTCGGGGGGCCGGGTGCGCTTCGGCATGGGCCGGGGCCTGTCGCGGCGGGAGTACGCCCACTTCGACGGCATCGGCATGGACGAGGCCCGGGGGCGCTTCGACGAGTCGTCCAAGATCGTGGTCGAGGCGCTGCACACGGGGTTCATCGAGTCCAAGGGCGAGTACTACGACATCCCCCGCACGGAGATCCGCCCCCGGCCCAGCCGGCCGTGGGACGGTCGCCTCTACGCGGTGGCCGGCTCGCCCGACTCGGTGTCGGCCTGCGCCGCGGTGAAGGCCCGCATGCTGCTGTTCGGGGAGAAGCAGTGGGAGGCCCGCCTGCCCGGGCTCGAGCAGTACCGGCGTGAGTACCTCGACACCTGGGGTGAGGAGGCCCCGGGCCCGCTGACCGTGGACCTGGTGGTGTGCGACCACGACGGTGACCGGGCCCGGGAGGTGGCCGAGCGCCACCTGCGCTCGTACCTGGAGTCCATCCTCGAGCACTACGAGGTCATGGGCACCCACTTCAAGGACACCGCCGGCTACCAGCAATACGCGGTGGGGGCGGAGATGTTGCGGGACATCGGCTTCGAGACCTACGCCGAGAGCTTCCTGGCCGCCAACGCCTACGGCACCCCCGAGCAGATCCTCGAGCACTTCACCACCCGCAAGGACGTCATCGGGCCCTACGAGCTGGCCGTGTCCTTCCGCTTCGGCGGCATCTCCCCCGAGGACGCCAACTCGTCCATGCAGCTCTTCGCCCGCGAGGTCCTGCCCGAGCTGCACGCCTGGGGCTGAGCCCTGGCCGTCGTGGATGTCCGCCTTCGCCGTCCCGCCCGCTCGACCGTCCCGCCGCCGCCGGCGGGGCGGTCGTCCGGGTTCAGGGGGCGTGGCTGGGGCGGGTCCGGTAGGCGCGACGCAGGGCCTTGATGCCGTCGGCGGCGGAGCGGCGGGCGGCGGCCTCACCGCTGCCCAGCAGCTCGCCGACCTCGGCGTAGGGCAGGCCGGCCACGTGGTGGTAGGCCACCGCGCCCCGTTGCTTGAAGGGGAGGGCGGCGAGCGCGGCCCACAGGTCGTCATCGGGGGGTTGGGCGGGCTCGGTGGCGGGCACCCGCTCGCCTACGCCTTCGGCGGGGATGGCCCGGCGGCCCGCTCCCCGCAGCTGATCGATGGCCTTGCGGTGGGCGATGGTGACCAGCCAGGCCCGTACGTCGCTGTCGGGTCGCAGCCGGGGGTAGGCGCGCAGGGCGGACAGGAAGGTCTCGGACCAGGCGTCCTCGGCGTCGGTGGGCCCGAGCAGGGCCCGACACACCCGCATGACCACGGTGCCGTGTTCCCTCACCACCTCGTCGAACGGTTGCACGGGCACCCCCGGTGGACGGCGGACGCCTCCGGATCGTGAGCCCACGTGTGCATCCTGCCCGACGGCGTCGCCCGGAGCCCGGCGACAGCCGACGCCAGCACGCCGTGGCGCTCCCTGCTGTCGGACGAGATGCCACCGTCAGGGATCGATGTGACGCATCAGGTGAACCTCAAGATATCTCGAACATGAGTTCGTATCGAAGTCTATCAACGCTATGATGCGTGCATGGCAGGCGGCCCCGAAGTTCTCGACATCGACGCGATGATCACCGCGCTGGCCGCTGCCACCGCAGGCGGTTCCACCATTCCCCGTTCGGGTGATGATGCGCTGCTCTCCGAACGTCTGGTCAATGCTGCCACGGCGTACGCCGCGGTGTGTCAGGACGCGTTCCATCGCAGCGGCCTGTGGGGTGTCGTCGGTGCCCCCTCGGCGGCGAACTGGCTGGCCGAACGGACCCGCTCGTCACGCCACGCCCACCAGGGCCGGGTCCGTGACGGGGTCGCCATGCGCCTACTGCCCTCCGTCGTCGAACCCGCCGCCGTCGGCCTGGTCCCCGCCGACAGCCTGCGTTCCCCGTCCGGGTGCGCGGCGAAGTACCCGGCGTTCGCCGTGCGCGACGAAGCCGTCCTCTTGGCCCAGGCCCTCACGCTGGCGGCCCGGGACTTCCGGGCGACGACCAACACGTGGCTCAGCCACGCTGACGATGCGTCTGACCAGCCAGAACCGGTCAAAGAGCCGGTCACCGAGGTCTACCTGTCCGAGACGTCGGGCGGGGTGCGCCACCTGAAGGGCACCCTGGTCGGCGACGACGGCGACATCGTCGCCGCCGCCCTCGAAGCCATCGTCGAGCCCCTCATGCGCGCCGCCCGCGACGACCCCTCCCTGGCCGCCAAACCCGGCTCGGTCCTGCGAGGCATCGCCTTGGTCGACCTGTGCGCCCAATCGTTCCGCCGCGAACCTTCCGAGGACTCCGCTCCCGACCGGCACCGCGTCGCCGTCGTCGTCCCCTACGACGTCGCCGAAGCTGACCGGCCCGTCGGGGCCTGCGACTCCTCCGCCTATCGGATCGTGCTCAACGCGTTGGGCGAAGTCCTCGACGTGGGACGGACCACCCAACGCTGGACACTGGCCATCCGCCGGGCCATCACCTTCCGTGATCGTGGTTGCGTGTTCCCCGGCTGTGACCGTAAACCATCATGGACCGACATCCACCACTGCCAACACTGGGAACACGGCGGACCCACCTCGATGAACAACGGGGCGTTGTTGTGTAGAACACACCACACGTTCACCCACAAAGACAAATGGTCGATCACCATCGACAACGGACGACCCTGCGTCCGCTGGCCCGACCGCACCCCCTACATCATCACCCCCTGGCAATCCGACACCACCTCCACGCGCCCCGACCCGTACCCACCCGACGACTCCGGCCGTCCCGGTGCTGGTCCAACCGACGCCGCCGCCCTGTCCCGGCCGGCGACAGGATCGGACCCCGGACACGACGACGAGATCCGCTTCCGCAGCGAGGACGATACGGATCCGCCGGCTGTAGCCGATCCCTACGGATGACCGACCTCGCCAAGGCGTCAGACCGTGCTTCTGAGCGTTCCCAGTTGGGGCACGCTCGGAAGCGCCCGGTCGAAGGGCACGGCTCCGATCTCAGAGGCTGTTCGGATTATTTGTCCTGGTGGTGTGGTTTTAGGCTTGTTTTGGGTGTAGCCGGTCGCGTAGGGTGGTGGTTATCGAGAAAGCACCAGTGTCGAAGGTCGCGCAGTGGCGTACAGCTCACGGCGATATGAGTGATGAGGAGTGGGCGCTCATCGCGGACCTGTTCGCCCCGTATTGGAAGCCCGGGAAGATGGGCCGTCCGATAAAGAACGATCGCCGGGCGGTCGTCGACGCGATCTTCTTTGTCGCGGCGACGGGTTGCCAGTGGCGGGCGTTGCCGGATCGGTA
>JBBSLP010000039.1:0-55768 GCA_038255145.1 Acidimicrobiales bacterium | reverse complement strand
CCGCTTGGCCCGGGCGTTCACCACCGGTGAGCTGACGGCCCGGGGAAGTGACCGGGTGCGTCGGGTGGCCCGCACCCTGGCCGACCTCGAGACCCACGATGGCCCCCTCGAGGAGCGTCACGTCGCCCTGGCCCTGATCCTGCGCGTCGACATCGACCTGGCCACGGCGGCGGCGAGGTGAGTGCCACCTGGCCTCTCCACCTGCCCCTGGCCCTGCGCCAGGCGGCCAACGACGTCGACGCCCGGGCCCACCTCGTGGCCCTGACCGAGCTCAACGGCATGGGCCCGGTGCGGCTGGCTGCCCTGCTGGAGGGGCGGTCGACGGTCGAGGCGTGGCAGGTCGTGCGCTCGGGACGGCTGCCCCCTCAGTTGCGGACGGCGACCATCGGGGCCCGCAAGGGGCTCGAGTGGGCCGACCAGGCTGTGAAGGTCGACCCCCTGGCCTCGCTGGACCGCTACCGGGAGCTCGACATCGACGTGGTCGTCCTCGGTGATCCCCGCTACCCCCGCCGCTTGCTGCACGACCCCGAACCACCCTTCCTCCTCTTCAGCCGGGGCAGCTTCGACGCCCTCGATGCACCGACCGTGGCCATCGTGGGCACCCGCCGGTCCACGCCCTATGGGGATCGCGTGGCCCACCTGTTGGGCCGCCGCCTGGCCGAGTGCGGCGTGGCCGTGGTGTCCGGCCTGGCCTCGGGCATCGACGCCGCCGCCCACGCCGGGGCCCTCGAGGCCGGTGTGGCTGCGCCGGTGGGGGTGGTGGGCACCGGGCCCGACGTCGTCTACCCCCGGGCCAACCAGAAGCTGTGGAGGGACGTGGCCGGTGCCGGCCTCCTGCTGGGCGAAGCCCCCCTCGGTGCCAAGCCCGACCGCTGGCGCTTCCCGGCCCGCAACCGCATCGTGGCCGCACTGGCCCAGGTGGTCGTGGTGGTGGAGTCCCACGCCAAGGGCGGTGCCCTGCTGACGGCGGAGGAAGCCGGGCACAGGGACCGCACCGTCATGGCCGTGCCCGGTTCGGTGTTCTCACCGGCCTCGGCCGGCACCAACCGACTGCTGGCCACCGGGATCGCCCCGGCCATCGACGCCGAGGACGTGCTCGTCGCCCTGGGCATGGGAGGAGCCCGGCCCCGGGCGCGGGCAACCCCCCTCGAGCCCCGACCCCGCGCCGTTCCCGATGGTTCCGTCCCCGTGCTCAGGGCGGTGGACGGGGGCCTGCCGCCGGACCACGACCAGCGCTGCGTGCTCGCCGCTCTCGGATGGGAGCCGGCCCGCTACGACGAGCTCGCCCTGCGCACCGGGATGGACCTCGTCCGCCTCGCCGTGGCCATCGATGCGCTCGAGGTGACCCACCATGTCGAGCGACGTCGAGGGGTGGTGTCGCGAATCCCATGGGACGACGGACCGCGACCGCGCGTACACTATGAGTGATGTGTGTACCGGCACCTGGCCAGGGCACGTTGGCAGCGGCAAGTCGGCAGAGGTTCGTGACGCTGGCGGTCCGGTCCGCAGATCGCCCGAACGTTGCCGTGATCAGGTCTGTGTGCCGGCGACCGCCATCACACGCAGGCGGAGGATGACCGTGGCTCTCGAAGCCGACACCAGAGTGGAAGAGCTCTGGCAGGAATACGTGGTGACCCACGATCAGGGCATCCGCAACCAGCTCCTGGTGTACTACTCCCACCTGGTCAAGTACGTGGCCAGCCGGCTGGCGTCCAGCCTGCCCCAGAACGTCGAGCACGCCGACCTGGTGAGCAACGGCTTCTTCGGTCTCGTCGACGCCGTCGACCGCTTCGACCCCTCCCTGGGCAACAAGTTCGAGACCTACGCCATGCAGCGCATCCGGGGGGCCATCCTCGACGAGCTGCGCTCCAACGACTGGGTGCCGCGGTCGGTGCGCCAGAAGCACCGCACCATCGAGAAGGCCCTGGCCAAGCTGGAAGGCGACCTGGGTCGTACCCCCACCGAGGCCGAATTGGCCGAAGAGGCGGGGATGACCATCAACCAGCTGCACCACGCGTTCACCCAGATCTCCAACGCCGGTCTCGTCGCCCTCGACGAGGTCGTCACCTCGGCGTCGAGCCGGTCCGAGTCCGTGGCCCTCATCGACACCCTGCCCGACCGCTCCGACGGCCCATCGGGCCAGTACGAACGCCGGGAGATGAAGGAGATCCTGGCCGACGCCATCGACAGCATGGGGGACCGGGAGAAGTGGGTCCTGCTGCTCTACTACTTCGAGCGCTTCACGCTGGCCGACATCGGCAAGGTGCTCAACGTCACGGAGAGCCGGGTGTGCCAGATCCACACCAAGGCCGTCATGCAGTTGCGGCTCCACCTGCAGCGCCGCCTCTCTGACTGACCCCCCGGCCCTCCTGACCGTCGCCGTCAGACCCCCGGAGCCAGCCCGCTTCCCCTGCGGCAACCCACCTCCGAAAGCCACGACGTGCTCCGCACCGCACTGGTCGTCCTGGCCCTGGCCGTCGTCGTCCCGTCGACCCCCCTACGTCAGGCTTCCACTCCACCTCCGGCGTCGCCTGCCGCTGGCACCCCGTCACCGGGCACCCCGTCACCGGGAGCCACGCCGGTGGTGCGCCACCACCGGCCGTTGCGGGCCCCGGTCGTCGACCGCTTCCACCTCGACGACGGCCCCTACGGGGCCGGCAACCGGGGTTGGGAGTACGCCACCGCACCGGGGACGGTGGTGCGGGCCACCGCGGCGGGCACCGTCGCCTTCGCCGGCACCGTCGCCGGGCAGCGCTACGTCAGCGTGGAGCACGCCGACGGCATCCGCTCCACCTACTCGTACCTGGGGTCGGTGACCGTCGTCGTCGGGCAGGCCGTGACCGGCGGTCAGGCGCTGGGCACCACGGGGACCACGTTCCAGATCGGGTTCCGCCGCGGTGACACCTACCTGGACCCTGCCGGGCTGTTCGGGCCCCAGGTGGCCCGCCTCGTGTCCGACGACCGCTTCGGCGGATGACCCGGGGGCCAGCGGCGCGGTAGACTCGCTCGCCGACCACCCCCCGGTGGTCCGGGTCCGCACCTGCGGGCCCAGCTCAGACATCCGCCAGAACCACATCCTGGACCCGTCCCCACTTCGGTCGCCCACCTCCGGTGGGCGTTGGCGACGGGCTTCTCGAACCGAAGGAGCACATCATGGCTGTCGTCACCATGCGCGAACTGCTGCAGGCCGGGGTCCACTTCGGACATCAGACCCGTCGGTGGAACCCGAAGATGAAGCGCTTCATCCACGGCGAGCGCAACGGCATCTACATCATCGATCTCGAGCAGACCCTCTCCCGCGTCGACACGGCCTACACGTTCGTGCGCGACCTCGTCGCCGGTGGCGGCACCGTGCTCTTCGTGGGCACCAAGAAGCAGGCCCAGGACGCGGTCCGGTCCTACGCCGAGCGCTGCAACATGCCCTACATCAACGAGCGCTGGCTCGGCGGCATGCTCACGAACTACCAGACGATCGTGAAGCGCGTCGGCAAGATGAAGGAGTACCAGCGTCAGCGCGACACCGGTGAGTTCGCCCTGATGCACAAGAAGGAAGCCCTGCTCAAGAGCCGCGAGCTCGAGAAGCTCGAGCGCAACCTGAGCGGCATCCGCGACATGGACAAGCTGCCCGACGCCGTCTTCATCATCGACACGAAGAAGGAGTTCATCGGCGTCACCGAGGCCAACAAGCTGGGCATCCCCATCGTCGCCATCGTCGACACGAACTGCGATCCCGACATCGTGCAGTACGTGATCCCCGGCAACGACGACGCCATCCGTGCCGGCAACCTCATGGCCCGCATCATCAGCGACGCCGTCGAGGAGGGCCGCTTCATCCGGGCCCGCCGCACCGGCGAGTCCGCCCCCCTGGCCCGCAGCGAAGAGGACCAGCAGCGCTTCGAGGCCGAGCAGCTCGCCGCCCGTCGCCAGGCCGCCGCCGAGCGGGCCGAGCGTGAAGCCCGCATCGCCGCCCGCGCCGACGAACCCGCCGCCATCGAGGCCGAGTTCACCACCGAGCCGGCGGACGCCCCCGTGGCTCCCGGTGACGACCTGGCCGAGCAGGTGGTCGAGGCCGAGGCCGAAGGGGCCAACGACCCCGCTGTCGGCTGACCCCCGCCGCCACGCCGTCCCCACCGAACGCATCTGCAGACAGGCATCTGCAGAGAACACGCAGCAGGAGATCTTCGAGTCATGCCCACCTTCACCGCCAAGGACGTCCAGGCGCTGCGCAAGTCGACCGGCGCCGGGATGATGGACTGCAAGAAGGCCCTCGAGGCCACCGACGGTGACCTCGAGGCCGGTGTCCAGTGGCTACGCGAGCGCGGCATCGTCAAGGCCGGCGAGCGGCTCGGCCGTGAGGCGACCCAGGGAGCGGTGGCCGTGGCCACCGGGCCCGGTGTCGCCGCCCTGGTCGAGCTGAAGGCCGAGACCGACTTCTCGGCCAAGGCCGACGACTTCGTGTCCCTGGTGACCGAGCTGGCCGACCTGGTGCTCGAGAAGGGCACCGACGCGGTCAGCGAGCGCCAGGCCGAGATCGAGAACCTCAACATCGTCAAGAAGGAGAACATCAGCCTCGGCAAGGTGGCTCGCTTCGAGGCCGCGGACGGGAACCTGCTCGACACCTACGTCCACCGCCAGGACGGCCGGGGCATCATCGGGGTCATCCTCGAGAGCTCGGGTGTCGATGCCGAGACCCTCCACGAGGTGTCTTTGCACGCGGCGTTCGCCAAGCCCCGCTACCTGAGCCGTGACGAGATCCCCGAGGCCGACATCGAGAAGGAGCGGGCCAACCTCCTCGAGATCACCAAGGCCGAGGGCAAGCCCGAAGGGGCATGGCCCAAGATCGTCGACGGCCGGGTGAACGCCTGGATCGCCAACCAGACCCTGCTCGAGCAGGGTCTGCACGGCGACAAAGAGACCGTGCAGCACCGCCTCGGTGAGGGCAGGATCGTCCGGATGGCCCTGGCCATCATCGGCGCCTGAGCCGGCCGACGACGACCATGAGGCCCCGCTGGAAGCGCATCCTGCTCAAGGTCTCGGGTGAGGCCTTCGCCGGCTCGTCGCCCCAGGGCATCGACGGCGAGGTGGTCCAGCAGATCGCCGAGGAGATCGGCGAGATCCGTCAGGACCTCGGCGTCGATGTCGCCGTCGTCGTGGGCGGGGGCAACATCTGGCGGGGCCGCACCAGGGTGATGTCGGGCATGGACCGGGTCCAGGCCGACCACATGGGCATGCTGGCCACGGTCATCAACGCCCTGGCCCTCCAGGACACCCTGGAGCGCACCGGCCAGGAGACCCGGGTGCAGACGGCCATCCACATGTCCCAGGTGGCCGAGCCCTACATCCGCCGCCGCGCCGTGCGCCACCTCGAGAAGGGCCGCGTCGTCATCTTCGCCGGCGGCCTGGGCGAGCCCTTCTTCACCACCGACAGCGCCGCCGCCCTGCGGGCTGTCGAGGTCGACGCCGAGGCCCTGCTCAAGGGGACCCACTCGGGCATCGAGGGCGTGTACACGGCCGACCCCAAGCTCGAGCCCGACGCCGAACTGCTCGACGAGCTGACCTACATCGACGTCATCAACCGCGGCCTGCAGGTCATGGACACCACGGCCATCACGCTGTGCATGGACAACGCCCTGCCCATCGTGGTGTTCGACCTGCTCAAGCGGGGCAACGTGAGAACCATCCTCGAGGGTGGCGATGTCGGTACTCTGGTGCGGTGAGCGCTGATACCGTCCCCAACGTCCTGAGCGAGGCCGAGTCGCGCATGGCCAGGGTCGTCTCCCACGCCCGCAACGACTTCTCGTCCGTGCGCACCGGGCGGGCCTCGCCGGCCCTGGTCGAGAAGCTGACCGTGCACGCCTACGGGCAGGACCTGCCGCTGCAGCAGCTGGCCGGCTTCCAGGTGCCCGAGGCCCGACTGCTCCTCATCTCGCCCTACGACAAGGCCAACCTCGGTCCCATCGAGAAGGCCATCCAGAACTCCGATCTGGGCCTCAACCCCTCCAACGACGGTGTGACCATCCGCCTGGCCTTCCCGCCCCTGACCCAGGAGCGTCGCAAGGACCTGGTCAAGCGGGTCAAGAGCATGGCCGAAGACGGGCGTGTGGGCGTCCGCAGCGCCCGCCGCGACGCCCGCAAGGCCCTCGAGGCCCTGGCCAAGGCCGGCGTCGCCACCGACGACGACGTGACCCGGGCCGAGAAGGACCTCGACCGGCTGACCCACGCCAACGAGGCTGACATCGACAAGTCCCTGGCGGACAAGGAGCAGGAGCTGCTCGAGGTCTGAGCACGCAGGGTCGGTCCGGCGACACCCTGTCGGCCCCCGACCCCGATGGCGGGTCATCGAACCCCGCAGACCCCGCCAGGCCGCCCACGGAACCGCCGGTCGGGGCGTGGATCATCCGGCAAGGAGCCGTAGGTGAGCGACAGAGACGACAGGTCGAGTTCCGACAGACCGACGCACACGGACCAGATCCGCATCGTCGGCGCTGACGCCGCTGGCGACCTCCTGGGCGGATCGGACGAGTTCGTCGACGACGAGCCGGCGCCGGCCCCTCCCCGGGAGGTCCTGCGCTTCCCGCGGCCGCGCTCGGTGTTCGAGTCCATCCCTGACGCGCCGCCGTCCTTCCTCGACGAGTACGACGGCGACGATGCCGACGACGTCGACCCCGAGGCCAGCGGTTACGGCGATGAGCTGACCCAGGTGTCCGGTGGTGTCGAGCCCCGCGAGCCCGGTCGCTTCGGCCGGGTCCCCGTGATCCGCGTCGAACAGCCCGACCCCAGCGAAGAGCTCGACCTACCGCACTGGACGCAGCCGGCCACCGGTCAGGTGCCCCGCATCATCGCCGGCCCCGACCGTGAGGACGACGAATCGTGGTCCAGCTACGGCTCATCGCCCCGGTGGCGGGACCCCTCCAGTGAGTGGGATGCCGAGAGCTACGGCGACGTGTCCGACCTGGCCGACGACCTGCCCCGGGGCGGGGCTCTCGACGAGGGGGAGCGCCCGGCGCTCAGCGACTTCTTCGCCTTCGACGACCTCGGCGAGGCACCGGCTGCCCCCCGCCGGGCGGCTGGCGCCACCGCGGCTGTGCCCACGGCGGGTCCGGGTCGGGCTCCCCAGGGTCGCCCGCCCCGCAACGAGCCCCCGACGGCATCGGGCCCCGCCCACCGGGTCGGTCCCGGGGGCCCAGGCCGCAACATCCCCGTCGCCGTGGGCGTCGGCGTCACCCTGGCCATCGTGGCCGTACTCGCCCTGCGTCTGGGGGCGGCGGCGACCATGGTGCTCGTCACCCTGGTGGTGGGACTGGGCACGGCCGAGCTGTTGGCCTCGGCCCGGCGCGGCGGTCATCACCCCGCCACCCTGTTGGGCCTGGCCGGATCGGTAGGCCTGCCCCTGGCCGTGTACTGGCGGGGGGCCGACGCCTACCCGCTGATCATCTTCCTGGTCGTGGTCACCGGACTGCTCTGGTACGTGTTCGGCGTCGACGGCGAGCGACCGGCGTCCAGCCTGGGCATCACCCTGCTCGGGGTGGGCTACGTCGGCGGCCTGGGATCCTTCGCCGCCCTCATCCTCCGCCTGCCCGGTGGCATGGGCACCGACATCCTGCTGGCCGCCATCATCCCCACCGTGGCCGCCGACGTCTTCGCCTACGTGGTCGGCCGCAACGCCGGCAAGTCCCCACTGTCCTCCCTCAGCCCCAACAAGACGGTGGAGGGCCTGCTGGGCGGGGTGGCCGGGGCCATCATCTGCTCCATCGTGGTCAACGACGTGCTGTTGGGACTCGAGCCCTTCGACGGCCTGCGCAACGCCTTCCTGCTGGGCCTGGTCATCGCCATCATGGCCCCGCTCGGCGACCTGGCCGAGTCCATGCTCAAGCGCGACTTCGGGGTCAAGGACATGGGCACGCTGTTCCCGGCCCACGGTGGCGTGCTCGACCGCTTCGACACCATGTTGTTCGTCCTCCCGGCGACCTACTACCTCGGTCTCCTGCTCGACCTGTTCCCGTCGTGAGCCCGGCGCCGGTCCGCCCCGCCACGACCATCCCCACCAGGGTGGGACGCCTCTGATGACCACCACCGTGGCCGTCATGGGGTCCACCGGTTCGGTGGGGACCCAGGCCCTCGAGGTCATCCGCTCCGCACCCGACCGCTTCCGGGTCAAGGTGCTGTCGGCCCGTTCTTCGGTCGACCTGCTGGCCACCCAGGCCGAGGAGTTCCGGCCCGATGTCGTGGTGGTGACCGATGCCACCGCGGCCTCCGCCCTTGAGGGCCGCCTGCCGCCAGGCACCGAGCTGGTGACGGGTACGGCCCAGCTGGCCCCGTTGGCCGCCGAGGCCCAGGTCGTGCTGAACGCGGTGGTCGGCTTCGCCGGGCTCGACGTCACCCTGGCCGCCCTGGGGGCCGGACGACGGCTGGCGCTGGCCAACAAGGAATCCCTGGTGGCCGGCGGTCCCGTGGTGCGCGCCGTCGCCTCCACCCCGGGGGCCGAGCTCGTGCCCGTGGATTCCGAGCACGCCGCTCTGCACCAGTGCCTGCGGGCCGGCAACCCCGCTGAGGTGGCCCGCCTGCTCGTCACCGCCAGCGGGGGACCGTTCCGGGGGCGCACCGCTGCCGAGCTGGCCTCGGTCACGATCCAGGATGCGCTGGCCCACCCCACCTGGAACATGGGCCCGAAGATCTCCATCGACTCGTCGACCCTGGTCAACAAGGGTCTCGAGGTCATCGAGGCCCACGAGCTCTTCGACGTGCCCTACGACGCCATCGAGGTTGTCGTCCACCCCCAGTCCATCGTCCACTCCATGGTCGAGTTCGTCGACGGCTCGACGCTCGCCCAGCTGTCGATGCCCGACATGCGCCTACCCGTGGCCTACGCCCTGGGCCTGCCCGAGCGCCACGGTCCCGCCTACGGGGCCATCGACTGGACCACCCTGGGGCGCCTGGACTTCGAGGTCGCCGACCTCGACGCCTTCCCCTGCCTGGGCCTGGCTTACGAGGCCGGTCGGGCGGGCGGGACGGCGCCGTGCTGGTTCAACGCCGCCAACGAGGTGGCGGTGGAGAGCTTCCTGGGCGGGAAGATCCCGTGGTTGGGCATCGCCGCCCTCGTGAAGGCCACGCTGTCACGGCATGATGGTGGGCAGGCCCGTACGGCCGGCGACGTCATCGACGCCGACCGCACCGCCCGTCGGCTCGCCCGTGAGGAGGTCGAGCGGCTGGGGTCGCGGGCGACCAGAAGGACGACATGACGACTGCCCTGCAACCGCCCCCTCCCTCGGCCCCTCCCGCCCGGCGCCGCACCAGCCCCCAGTCGTTGCGCCTGGCCCTGCTGGTCGTGGCCCTGGCTGCGGTCTGGTACCTGACCGGCGCCCACGTCATGGTGATGATCGCCGCCCTGGTCGTCATCATCACCCTGCACGAGACCGGTCACTACCTGACGGCCAAGTGGTCGGGCATGAAGGTCACCGAGTTTTTCCTCGGGTTCGGCCCCAAGATCTTCTCCTTCCAGCGGGGCGAGACCGAGTACGGCCTCAAGGCCATCCCCGCCGGGGCCTACGTGAGGATCATCGGGATGAACAACCTGGAGGAGGTCGACCCGGCGGACGAGCCCCGGACCTACCGCCAGCAGTCCTATCCCAAGCGCCTCCTGGTCGTGCTGGCCGGCTCGGGCATGCACTTCCTCATCTGCCTGGCGCTGATCTTCACCCTGCTGGTGGGCTTCGGGGCCCCGGGTGGACGCCTTTTCAGCACGTCGGATCCCGACCCGGGCAACTGGCAGGTCGGCTCGGTGCTCGACGACTCGGCTGCGTCGGCGGCCGGGGTGCGGGTGGGCGACAAGGTCGTGTCCATCAACGGCCAGTCCGTGACCTCCTTCGCCGACCTCGGCGCCATCGTGTCCCCGTTGGCCGGTGACCCCGTCGACATCGTCGTCCAGCGTGACGGCCAGCCCGTGATCCTCGAAGCGACCATCAAGACCTTCGAGGAGGACGGCCGCACCCGGGGCCTGCTCGGTGTGACCGGCACCGTGCCCCGGGAGAAGCTCGGTGTGCTCGAGGCCATCCCCACCACGGTGGTGGACTTCGGTTCCATGATGCGCCAGTCGGTGGTGGCCATGTCCCACCTGCTCTCGCCCAGCGGCCTGTCAAACTTCGCCGGCCAGGTGGCCGACGGGGGCAGGGACAGCACCGCCACCACCGGCGACTCGACCGCGCCGGCGACGTCGAGTGCGGACGAGGCCAGCCGGCCCATGTCGGTGGTCGGCGCCACCCGCTTCGGGGCCCAGGCCCTCGAATCGGGGGTGGACAACTTCCTCTTCGTGCTCCTCGTGCTCAACGCCTTCATCGGGCTGTTCAACCTCATCCCCCTGCTGCCCCTCGATGGTGGCCACGCCGCCATCGCCACCTACGAGCGCATCCGTGAGGGACGCAGCGGCCGGCGCTACTTCGTCGACGTGGCCCGCCTCCTGCCCCTGACCTACGCCGTGGTGGTGGGGCTGGTGCTCCTGGGCGTGTCGGCGGCGTACCTCGACGTCGTCAACCCCGCGAACATGCCCTGATGGACGCCGGCAACCTGTCTTTCCCCCGGCGCCAGACGCGCCAGATCGACGTCGGCGGCGTGGCCATCGGTGGTGGTGCCCCCATCTCCATCCAGTCGATGACGATCACCAAGACGGCCGACGTCGAGGGCACGCTGCAGCAGATCTACGCCCTGGCCGCAGCGGGCTGCGACATCGTGCGCTGCACGTGCAACGAGATCGAGGCCGCCGAGGGCCTGGCCCGCATCGTGCCCCGCTCCCCGGTGCCCATCATCGCCGACATCCACAACCAGTACCGGATGGCCCTGGCCGCCCTCGAGGCCGGCGTGCAGGGCCTGCGGCTGAACCCGGGCAACATCCGCCGCCCCGAGCACATCAAGGCCGTGGCCTCCGAGGCCCGGGACCGCAACGTGCCCATCCGCATCGGTGTCAACGGCGGCTCGCTCGATCCCGAGCTCTACAAGCGCCACGGCGGCAAGGTCACCCCCGAGGCCATGGTCGAGTCGGCCATGATGGAGCTGCGCTACTTCCAGGAGGTCGACTTCGACCTGGTGAAGTTCTCGGTCAAGGCCTCCAACGTGCCCCTCATGATCGAGGCCTACCGCCAGCTGGCCGAGGCCACCGACCACCCCTTGCACCTCGGCGTCACCGAGGCCGGCCCCCCGCCCGCCGGCCTGGTCAAGGCCACCGCAGGCATGGCCACCCTGCTGGCCGAGGGCATCGGGGACACCATCCGCTACTCGCTCACCGCCGATCCCGTCGAGGAGGCCCGCGCCGGTCGCCAGCTGCTCGAGGCCATGGGCCTGCGCGAGCGCAAGAACGTCGACCTGATCGCCTGTCCGTCCTGCGGTCGGGCCGAGGTCGACGTCATCGCCGTGGCCAAGGCGGCCATGGAGGCCTTCGGTGACCGGGAGATCCCCCTGCAGGTCGCCGTCATGGGCTGCGTGGTCAACGGTCCCGGCGAGGCCCGCGACGCCGACATCGGCATCGCTGCGGGCAACAAGCGGGGCCACCTGTTCGTCAAGGGCGTGAACGTGGCCGTCGTCCCCGAGGACGAGATGGTCTCCACCCTCGTCGAGTGGGCCGAGTTCATCATGGAGCACGGCATCGACGCCGCCCTGGCCCGGGCCAACGGCTCCAAGGCGGCCAAGGAGGCCGAGGTCGACCGCCGCCGCCTGCTGGCCGACCAGGGGGACGACGCCAACCACAGCGAGCAGCGGGTCGAGCTCATCCGCCAGCGCACCCGAGGCTGACGCCGGGCAACCGGGGCGTTCCGCGGTCGCATGGCCACGGAGCTGCCGGGCCCACAGGGCCTACGCTGTCGCCCCTATGGCGAAGGTGCTGACCCCCCAGGCCGAGAACTTCCCCCAGTGGTACCAGGACGTCCTGGCCAAGGCGGAGCTGGCCGAGAACGGCCCCGTGCGCGGCACCATGGTCATCCGGCCCTACGGGTTCGGCATCTGGGAGCTGATGCAGGCGGCCATGGACGCCCGCATCAAGGCCGCCGGCGCCGAGAACGCCTACTTCCCCCTGCTCATCCCCATGAGCTACCTCCAGAAGGAGGCCGACCACGTCGAGGGGTTCGCCCCCGAGCTGGCCGTGGTCACCCACGGTGGTGGCAAGGAGCTCGAGGAGCCGGCCGTGATCCGGCCCACGAGCGAGACCATCATCAACACCTACATGTCCAAGTGGGTGCAGTCCTACCGTGACCTGCCCCTGCTGCTGAACCAGTGGGCCAACGTGGTGCGCTGGGAGCTGCGCCCCCGGGTGTTCCTGCGCACGACCGAGTTCCTCTGGCAGGAGGGCCACACCGCCCACGCCACCAGGGACGATGCCGCCACCTACGCCCGGAACATCCTCACGGACGTGTACCGCAGCTTCATGTGGGACGTGCTGGCCGTGCCCGTCCTCGTCGGGGTCAAGACCCCCCGGGAGCGCTTCGCCGGGGCCATCAACACCCTGGCGTGTGAGGCCATGATGGGGGACGGCAAGGCCCTGCAGATGGGCACCAGCCACGAGCTGGGCCAGAACTTCGCCAAGGTGTTCGACACGACGTTCCTCGACGCCACCGGTCAGCAGCAGCACGTGTGGCAGACGTCCTGGGGCACATCGACCCGCATGGTGGGCGGGCTGATCATGAGCCACGGTGATGACGATGGCCTGCGGGTACCCCCCACCGTGGCCCCCATCCAGGCCGTGGTGTGCGTGGTGCGCGACGGCGAGGGCGTGGGTGAGGCCGCCGCGGCGTTGGTGGCCGAGCTCGTCGCCGCCGGTGTGCGGGCCCGCCTCGATGACCGCACCTCGGTGTCCTATGGCCGTCGGGCCACGGACTGGGAGATCAAGGGCGTGCCCGTGCGGGTCGAGGTCGGTCCCCGCGACCTGGCTTCGGGCACCGTCACCGTGGTGCGCCGCGACCAGCGGGACAAGGCGACCGTGGTCCTCGGCGCCGTCGCCGGGTTGGTCCCCGGGGTGCTGGCCGAGATCCAGGCCGCCCTGCTCGAGGCGGGACTGGCCCGCCGCGATGCCCGCACCGTGGCCGTGGACGCCCTCGCCGACGTGGCCGAGGCCACCACGTCGGGGTTCGCCCGCATCCCGTGGCGCCTGGTGGGCGAGGACGGCGAGGCCACCCTGGCCCGGTCCGGCATCACCGTGCGTTGCCTGCAGCGCCCTGACGGCGGCCTGCCCGAGGGCGACGAGGAGCTCGACGCCATCGTGGCCCGGGCCTACTGAGCCGACCGCCCCGGGCTCCGGGGGGTCCCGGCCGGGGGAGCTGGTGGGAGGTGGCATCGGAGGCCGAGTCGGAGGCCGCATCGGAGGAAGGGCCGGTGGTCGTCGCGTCTGCCCAGGTTGGAGGCCGTGACCGGCGGACACGGGCCGGACCGGGTGTCGGTCCTGGCCGTGGCTGTACCGGTATACTCGGCCGCTCCACCGCTCGGAGCGCCTGAGCGGAGGTGGAGCTGCGGTCCCAGGATCCCGGGTCTGACCGGTGTCCGCTCAGGTCGACCCGTCAGAGCAGCTCAGCCGTAGAAGTCGAAGTGGTGACCGGGAGGAGGTGTCGTGGTGAAGGTGGTCGAGGCGGTGACGGCTGTCGTGGCACCTGTGGCCGCGTCCCTGGACATCGACCTGGTCGACGTCGAGCACAACGGCGGCATCGTCCGCCTGGTCGCCGACGAGCCGGGCGGCATCTCACTCGATCGCATCGCCGAGTTCACCCGCGCCGCGTCGCGGGCCCTCGACGAGGCCGACCCCGTGCCCGGGCACTACACCCTCGAGGTGTCGAGCCCGGGGCTGGAACGTCCCTTGCGCACGCCGACCCACTTCGTACGGGCCGTGGGCCAGCAGGTGGCGGTGCGCAGACGAGGGAACTTCCCCGGTGATCGACGGGTGGCCGGCACCCTGGTGGCGGCGGACGACGAGCAGTTCGTGGTGCGGACGGACGGGGGAGAGGTCGCCGTCACCTACGGCGACGTCGACCGGGCCCGGACCGTGGTCGACTGGAGCCCGGCCCCCAAGCCGGGCAAGGCCAAGCGCGCCGCCGGCGCCGCGGGGCCCGGGCCCCGTGAGCAGGACGGTGACGGGGGAGCGGCGACCGGAGCGGGTGCATCGGTGGGCGGAAGGGCAGACCTAGGCCACGAAGGGCAGGAAGTGCGATGAGCAAGGCCGACATGATGGAAGCGCTTCAGGCGCTGGCGACCGACAAGGGCATCTCGGTCGACACCTTGTTCCGGGCCCTGGCCGACGCGCTCGAGTCTGCGTACAAGCGCACCCCGGGCGCGTACGAGTACGCGTGGACGACCATCGACCCCGACACGGGCGAGATCCGCGTGCTGGCCCAGGAGATCGACGAAGAGGGCGAGCCCTTCGGTCCCGAGATCGACGTCACCCCCGACGACTTCGGGCGCATCGCCGCGCAGACGGCCAAGCAGGTCATGCTGCAGCGCATCCGCGAGGCCGAGCGCGAGCTCAAGTACGAGGAGTACGCCGGCCGCGAGGGTGACATCGTCACCGGCATCATCCAGCAGAGCGACTCGCGCTACACCCTGCTGGACCTGGGCCGGGTCGAGGCCCTGCTGCCCCAGGCCGAGCAGGTGGCCTTCGAGCGGCCCGAGCCGGGCACCCGGCTCAAGGCGTACATCGTCGAGGTCCGCCGCACGGCCAAGGGCCCCCAGATCGTGGTCAGCCGGACCCACCCGGGCCTGATCCTCGAGCTGTTCAAGCTCGAGGTGCCCGAGATCGCCGACGGCATCGTCGAGATCAAGGCCTGCGCCCGCGAGCCCGGTCACCGCACCAAGATCGCCGTGTGGTCCAACGACCAGAACGTCGACCCCGTGGGCGCCTGCGTGGGCGCACGGGGATCGCGCGTCCGCATGGTCGTCAACGAGCTGCGCGGCGAGAAGATCGACATCGTCCCCTTCTCCCACGAGTCCTCCGACTTCGTCACCAAGGCCCTGTCGCCGGCCAAGGTGAAGGAGGTCCGCATCGACCAGAACACGGGGACGGCCGAGGTGATCGTGCCCGACCACCAGCTCTCCCTGGCCATCGGCAAGGAGGGGCAGAACGCCCGCCTGGCCGCCCGCCTCACCGGTTGGCGGGTCGACATCCGTTCCGAGACCCAGCTCCGCGAAGAGGCCGATCGGCCTCCGGTCGAGGAGGAGGACTGGGCCGAGGGCGAGTGGGTGGTCGACGCCGAGAGCGGTGAGCAGGTGTGGCAGCCCGCCGGCGGGGGTCCGACCATGTCGGCCGCCGAGTGGGCCCAGGGCGGCGAGGTCTGAGCAACCACGGGCCGGCAGACCCTGCCGGTGCCGGTCCCGGTGCCGGTCCCGGACCCGTCCGGACCTGCATCGGCTGTCGACGACGACGCCCCCAGACCGACCTGGTCCGGGTGGCGCGCCGCGCCGACGGTTCCCTGGGTCGCGGTCGTGACCTGCCTGGTCGTGGGGCCTGGCTCTGCGCCGACGATCCTGCGTGCGGCCCCGCCGCCGCCAAGCGTCGCGCCTTCGGCCGGGCGCTGCGTGCGTCGGTGTCCGAGGCCTCCGTGGCCACCCTCCTGGCCACCCCTACGGTGGCCCCCAGCGTCGGGTCGGACGGTCCCGCAGGGCTCGCCCCCGGGGCGCGGTTCGACACCGGCTCCCAGAGCGGTCAGGCTGAGGGCGCGTTCGAACGGCCGCGCGGCCGTGGCTAGTATGGGATGACGGTAGGGGCGCGGATGCGTTGATCCTCCGCGCTCAGCAGTTAGACCGCACACCAGATCCCAAAGGGGCTGAGACAGCACTTGCCGCAGAAGATCCGGCTTTACGAGCTCGCACGAGAGCTCGGGATGACCAACCAAGAAGTCCTCGACCTGTGCGAGAACCTCGGCATCGGCGTGAAGAGCCATTCGTCGAGCATCGTCGACGCCCAGGCCGATCGCGCCCGCCGACGTGCGATGCGTGACGGCCTGACGCGCGCCGTTCAGCCCGAGGAACCAGGTTCGGTCAACCCCGCCGCCTCGGCACGTCCCGGGCCTGCGCCCGCACCGACGTCGCCGACGGTGGCCCCTTCCCCCGATCGCGCCACGGCCCCAAGCGCCCCGCTGGCCCCTGCCTCGCCTCGGGCGACGGCTCCGGCCTCGTCGCGCCCGGCCATCGGCGACTCGCCGCCCCGTGGCCCCGTGGCCCAGCCCCCTCGACCGGCAGGGCCTCCGCCCAGTGCCGGTCGTCCGGTGCCCCCGGGCCCGCCCGGCTCCCGTCCTCCGGGTCCTCCCGGTGGACCTCGTCCGCCGGGGCCACCCCCGACGCGACCCCTCATCGACTCCCGTGACCAGTCGCGGCGGCCGCCGCCTCCGGCCACGCCACGCCCGACGCCCGCGCCAGCGGCGCCCGCGGCTGGCACCCCCCGACCACCGGTGGTGGAGAGCCGTCCCGCGGCTCCTGCCGCGCCTCGGCCCCAGGCCCCGGCACCGGCGGCTGCGGCGGCATCAGCCCCGGCCCCAACGGCGCCGGCTCCGGCTCCCGCCGCTCAGGCCCCGGCGCCGGTGGCCCCGGTGGGCAACTTGCCCACTGCGGCTCCCGCTGCCGCGGCCAGCGCCGCCCCGGTCACGGGTCAGCGTCCTGCGGCTCCCGCCGGGCCCCGTCCCGGCGCGCCGGCTGGCGGGCCGCCTCCGGGTCCTCCGCCCGGGCCCCGGCCCGGTCCCGGTGGTCCGGGTCGACCCCCCATGTCGGCCGAGGCCCGCGGGCCGGCCGGTCCCGGTGCCCGCCCAGCGTCACCGTCGGGTAGGCCCATCCCTCCGCCTCCTGGCGGACGTCCCATCTCCTCGGCCACCGGCAAGCCCATCCCGCCGCCCCCCGGTCCCCGCACGGCGCCGCAGCGCCCCGGTGCCGGCCGGCCCGGTGGTGGTGCCAGTCGCCCCGGATCCGATCGTGGTCCGGCGGGTGCCGGACGTCCCGGCGGTGGCGGGCCTCCCCGTCCCGGTGGTGGCGCCCGTCCCGGTGGTGGCGGTCCCGGTGGTGGCGGTCCCGGTGGGCCTCCCTTCGGTCGTCCCGGTGGCCCTCCCGGCCGCGGTGGCGCCCGTCGTCCCCCCCAGCGCCGCAAGAGCCGTCGTCGTCGCAACAGCGAGGACCTCCAGCCGCTGGACCTGCCGACCTACACGCCGGCGAGTGCCCCCGTCCCCGATGGCGAGATCGTCATCGAGCGGGGCTCCACCCCCCAGCAGGTCGGTCCGAAGATGAACCGCACGGCGGCCGACGTCGTCCGCTTCCTGCTCCAGCAGGGCGAGATGGTCACGGCCACCCAGTCCCTCTCCGACGACATGATGGAGCTGTTCGCCGCCGAGATCGGGGCCACCATCCGCCTCGTCGACATCGGCGAGGAGCAGGAGGTGGAGCTGCGCAAGCGGCTCGACCTCGACGTCGAAGAGGACGCCGAGGAGTACGCCTCGTGGCCCCTGCGGCCACCGGTCGTCACCGTCATGGGCCACGTCGACCACGGCAAGACCTCGCTGCTCGACGCCATCCGCCAGACCAACGTCGCCGCCGGCGAAGCGGGCGGCATCACCCAGCACGTGGGCGCCTACCAGGTCATCCACGAGGGTCACCCGATCACCTTCATCGACACGCCGGGCCATGAGGCCTTCACGGCCATGCGGGCCCGGGGTGCCGAGGTGACCGACATCGTCATCCTCGTGGTGGCCGCCGACGACGGGGTCATGCCCCAGACGCTCGAGGCCATCGCCCACGCCAAGGCAGCCGAGGTCCCCATCGTGGTGGCGATCAACAAGATCGACCGCCCCGATGCGAACCCCGACCGGGTCATGCAGCAGCTGGCCGAACGTCAGCTCATCCCCGAGCAGTGGGGTGGCGACACGATCATGGTCGAGGTCTCGGCCCAGCAGAAGCTGGGCATCGACGACCTGCTGGAGAACCTGCTGGTCCTGACGGAGCTCGAGGACATCCGGGCCACACCCGATGGTCGGGCCTCGGGCACGGTGCTCGAGTCCAACCTCGATGTCGGCCGCGGCCCTGTGGCCACCCTCATCGTCGAGCGCGGCACGCTGCGCGTCGGTGATGCTGTGGTGGCCGGAGCGGCCTGGGGTCGTGTGCGGGCGCTCATCGACTACACCGGCAAGCAGGTCAAGGAGGCCGGGCCGTCGATGCCCGTGCAGATCCTGGGCCTGTCCGAGGTGGCCGAGGCCGGCGACGACTTCATCGTGGCACCGACGGAGAAGATCGCCCGTGAGGTGGCCGAGACCCGTGAGCACTGGCAGCGCCAGGCGAACATGGGCCACGGCGGACACATCACCACGGGCGCCCGTCTCGAGGACATCTTCAGCCAGATCCAGGCCGGAGAGACGGCCACGCTCAACCTCATCGTCAAGGCCGACATGACCGGCTCGCTCGAGGCCCTCACCGAGAGCCTCCGCAAGCTCGAGCGTGACGAGGTCAAGCTCAGCTTCGTGCTGCGGGGCGTCGGTCGGATCACCGAGAACGACATCCAGCTGGCGGCGGCGTCCAACGCCACCATCATCGGCTTCAACGTCCGACCCGACCGCAAGGCCAGGGATCTCGCCGCTCGTGAGAACGTCGAGATCAGGACGTACGAGATCATCTACAACGTGCTCGAGGACATCGAGAAGGCCATGTTGGGCCTGCTCCGCCCCGAGTACGAAGAGGTGGTCACGGGCGAGGCCGAGGTGCGGGAGATCTTCCGGGTGCCCCGCATCGGCGCCATCGCCGGTTGCTACGTGCGCTCGGGGACGATCACCCGCAACTCCAAGGTGCGCTTCCTCCGGGAGGGCGTCATCATCTGGAAGGGCACGGTGTCGTCGCTCAAGCGGTTCAAGGAAGACGCCCGAGAGGTCCACACCGGCTTCGAGTGCGGCATCGGCCTGTCCGACTTCCAGGACCTGAAGCCCGGTGACCTCATCGAGACGTTCGAGGATCGGGAGATCCCCCGAACCTGATCAGGTGAGAAGTGGTCGCGCTGTCGGGGTGTGCCGGTCCGGTCCAGGACCGGCCCACCCCGACGGACAGCGACGTCCGACGCCCGGGGAGGATGGCAATGTTCGTGCTCGCACTCTCCATCGAGCTGCACATCGCCGAGAGCGGGTCGCTCAAGGACCGCCGCTCCACCATCCGTCCCATCATCGACGGGGCCCGGAACCGCTTCCACGTCGCTGCGGCCGAGGTGGGCCACCACGAGCGGTGGCAGCGGGCCGAGCTGGGCTTCGCCGTCGTGGCATCGACGCCCGGTCACGCCACCGAGGTGATGGACGCCGTGGACCGCTTCGTGTGGTCCTTCCCCGAGGTCGAGGTCATCCACTCGGCACGACATTGGCTCGAGCTGGAGGAGGATTGACCATGGCGCGACGACGACAGAGCAGTGGACGTCGGGAGTACCCCCGCACGGCCCGGGTGAACGAGCTCGTGCGCGAGATCATCGGCGACGAGCTCGAGCGCATCGGCGACCCCCGCCTCGAGATGGTCAGCGTCACCGCGGTCGACATCGAGCAGGAGCTGACCCAGGGGGTCGTCTACTTCTCGTCCTTCGACGGTCCCGACGCCGACCAGATCGTGCTCACGGCCCTGGCCGAGCACCGGGCCCGCCTGCAGAGCGCCATCGCCCGCCAGTCCCGCATGCGGCGCACCCCGGCGCTGCGCTTCTCGCCCGACGGTGGTGTGCGTGACGGCATGCGCATCGAGGAGATCCTGCGCGACATCGGGCCCCTTCCCGAGACCGAGCAGAACCTCGACGATCCCGACGGGCCCTACAAGATCCGTCCCGAGCGCCGCGATGTCGACGATGTCGACCTCGACGACGCGGACGCCGAGGACGGGGACGTCGGGGACGAGGACACCGGTGGCACGGGGCTTCCCCTCGACGTCGAGCTCGACCTCGACGACGCCCTGGCCCTCGACGATGCCCTCGACGCGGCCACCAAGACGCAAGGGAACGATGGTCATGGCTCGTAGAGGCGCTGACGGTCCTGATGGGCTGGCTGTGGTGGACAAGCCCGCCGGCTGGACATCGCACGACGTGGTGGCCAAGGCCCGGGGCATCCTCGGCACCCGCAAGGTGGGCCACTCGGGCACCCTCGATCCTGACGCCACCGGCGTGCTCCTGCTGGGAGCCGGTCGGGTCACCCGGCTGCTGCGCTACCTGACGGCGCTGGGCAAGTCCTATGACGGTGAGATCGTGCTGGGCACGGCCACCTCCACCCTCGACGCCGCCGGTCAGGTGACGGGCACGTGGGACATGGCCGCGGTGACCGACGACCAGGTGCGGGCCGCGGCGGCCACCTTCCTGGGTGAGATCGACCAGGTGCCCCCCATGGTGTCCGCCCTCAAGGTCGGGGGGCGGCGCCTGCACGAGCTGGCCCGCGAGGGCATCGAGGTCGAGCGCGAGCCCCGTCGGGTGACCGTGCGGCGCTTCGACGTGACCCCCTCTGACCGCCCCGGCGTCTACCTGGCCACGGTGGAGTGCTCGTCGGGCACCTACGTGCGCAGCCTGGCCGCCGACCTGGGCACGGCCCTGGGGGGCGGCGCCCACCTGCAGAACCTGCGCCGCCAGGCCGTGGGCTCGTTCACCGCCGCGGAGGCCCTGGCCCTCGAGGCCCTGGGACCCGAGCACCTGTTGAGCCCCTCCGAGGCCATGCGGGACTACCCCTTCGTCGAGATCGACGCCGACGCCGTGCTCGCCCTGACCCGGGGCCAGCGCATCCCCGGCGGGGACGGCACGGCCGGGCCGCTACGGGCGGTCGACGGGACCGGGGCCCTGGTGGCCGTGGTCGAAGCGGCCGGGTCCTGGCTCCAGCCCGTCGTGGTGCTGGCCACGGCACCGGCGCGGTAGGTTCTCGCCACCGTGGACGTGATCAGTGAGCCCGCTGCCTGCCCCCCCGGACTGGAGGGTTGCGCCGTCACCATCGGCGCCTACGACGGTGTGCACCGCGGTCACCGGGCGGTGATCGAGCGCACGGAGCAGGAAGCGGCCAGCCGGGGGGCGCGCACGGCCGTGGTGACCTTCGATCGCCACCCTGCCGCCGTCGTCCGCCCCGGGTCCGCCCCCAAGCTGTTGACCTCGCTCGACCACAAGCTCGAGCTGCTGGACGCGGCCGGCGTCGACATCGCCTACGTCGTGCGCTTCGATGACCAGCGGGCCCACGAGTCAGCCGAGGACTTCGTGAAGGAGGTGCTGGTCGACTGCCTGCGGGTCCGTTGCGTGGTCGTCGGCGCCGACTTCCACTTCGGCAAGGGACGGCGCGGCAACGTGGCCCTGCTGGGTCAGCTCGGGGCCGAGAACGGCTTCGACGCCATCGGCATCGACCTGCTCCCCCGGGGTGGCGGCACCGACGAGGTGGTGTCCTCCACGGCCATCCGCGCCGCGGTGGCCGCGGGCGACGTCGAAGCCGCGGCCCGCATGCTCGGCCGCTGGCACGAACTGCGGGGTGAGGTCATCGGCGGCGACCAGCGCGGTCGCACCATCGGCTTCCCCACGGCCAACGTGGCCATCGGGGCCGAGATGGCCCTGCCCGCCGACGGCATCTACGCAGCCTGGTACCTGCGCCCCGACGGCTCCCGCCATGCCGCCGCCGTCAACGTCGGTCGCCGACCCACGTTCTACGAGGACGGCGAACGCCTGGTCGAGGCCTTCCTCCTCGACTTCTCCGGTGACCTCTACGGCGAGCGGGCCGCGGTGCAGTTCGTGGCCCGCCTGCGGGCCGAGCTGAAGTTCGACTCGGTCGAAGCCCTCGTGGCCCAGATGGACCTCGACGTGGCCGAGGCGCGCGACGTGCTGTCCCGGGCGGCGTAGCCGGTCCTCGGGTGGGGGAGCTGCGCTTCTACTTCGGGACCATGGGCTCGGGCAAGAGCACCACCGCCCTGCAGATCCACCACAACCTGACCCAGGTGGGCCAGCACGGTCTGCTGTTGACCCAACTCGACCGGCTCCACGCCGCCGTCTCCTCCCGGCTGGGCGTGGCCGTGCCCGCCATCGAGGTCGAACCGCAGCTCGACCTGTTCGAGCTGGCCCGGGCCGTCCGCGACGAGGTCGGCCTGCTGCACTTCATGGTCTGTGACGAGGCCCAGTTCTACCTGCCCGACCAGATAGACCAGCTGGCCGAGGTGGTGGACCGCTTCGACGTGGACGTGTGGGCCTTCGGCCTGCTGACCGACTTCCGCGGCCGGCTCTTCGAGGCCACGGCCCGGTTGCTGGAGCTGGCCGACACCCGCCAGGAGATGCAGGTCGAGGCCCGCTGCTGGTGCAACCGACCGGCCACCCACAACGCCCGGGTCGTCGACGGGCACCAGGTCTACGACGGCGACACCGTGGTGCTCGACGACCACCGGGGACGGGTGAGCTACGAGCTGCTGTGCCGTCGCCACTGGATGGAGGGACGCCCCCAGCGGCCCGTGGACGACCCCGTCACCACGCCTCCCCGCGCACCATCCCGCGCACGTCGAGGAGGACCGTCGTCCAGGAGGGTCCCGTGAGCTGCTACGATCGGGCGTTGGCCGACCACGGTTGGCCGCGGCCGGAGGCCGTCGCGCCGCCCCATCGAGGGGCTCCGCCACACCTACCGGCGGCGCCGGGTAGCGCGCAGCGCACCCGGGGCTGGGTACCAGACCCGAACAGAACGAGGAACCATGACGCTGAAGCCGAAGTCAGAGACGATCACGGAGCATCGCCTCCACGGGACCGACACCGGTTCCCCCGAGGTGCAGATAGCGATCCTCACCGCCCGCATCAACCACCTGACCGAGCACCTGAAGGTCCACAAGAAGGACCACCACAGTCGCCGGGGGTTGCTGATGCTGGTCGGGCGGCGTCGTCGCCTGCTCGCCTACGTGCAGCGCAACGACGTCCAGCGCTACCGCGACATCATCGCCAGACTCGGTCTGCGGCGCTAGAAGTGATCGAGCGGCCCTCGGGCCGCTCGTCCTGTGTTCGGGGTGGGCGTCGTCCGCCCCGCGAAGCGGTCAGGAGGGCCAGAGCGGCCCGCTGACCAGTGAGGCGGCGGCAGAGGTCAGCTGCCAGCTCCCGATCACCGGGCCCGACCTGGTGATCGAGACCTGGGAACTGGCCACCGCCCCGCCTCCTCGAGCGGGGGCCAAGGAAGGCCCCCGGAAGGAGAGCACGTGACCAACCCCGTCAGCGTGTCCGTCGAAGTGCCGGGCGCCCCCGGCAAGACCATCACCCTCGAGGCCGGCCGGCTGGCCCAGCAGGCCGACGGCTCCGTCGTCATCCGCATGGGTGGCACCTACATCCTCGTGGCCGCCACCGCGGCCAAGTCCGTGCGGGAGGGGATCGACTTCTTCCCCCTCACCGTGGACATCGAGGAGCGCATGTACGCCGCCGGCAAGATCCCCGGCTCGTTCTTCCGTCGTGAGGGCCGTGCGCCCGACGCCGCCATCCTCACCTGCCGCCTCATCGACCGCCCCCTGCGCCCCTCGTTCCCCGAGGGCTTCCGCAACGAGGTCCACGTCGTGGGCACCGTCATGGGCGCCGATCAGGTCAACCCCTACGACGTGCTCGCCATCAACGCCGCCTCCGCCGCGCTGATGCTGTCGGGCATCCCCTTCGAGGGCCCCCTCGGTGCCGTCCGCCTGGCCTTCACGGCCGAGGGCGACTGGCTGGGCCACCCCACCTACGAAGAGGGTGACGACTCCAGCTTCGAGATGGTCGTGGCCGGTCGGGTCCTGCCCGACGGCGACGTCGCCGTCATGATGGTGGAGGCTGCGGGGACCGAGGAGTCCTGGGGCAACTACCAGGGCGGCTCGGCCAAGGTCACCGAAGAGGAGATCGCCCGCGGCCTCGACGCCGCCAAGCCCTTCATCAAGGATCTGTGCCGGGTCCAGGACGAGCTCGTCGGCCTGCTGGGCCGCAAGCCCACCGTGTCCTACGTCGAGCAGCTCGACTACACGGCGGACATCTACGCCGCCGTCAAGGCCGCCGGCGAGGCCCGCCTCACCGAGATCATGCAGATCGCCGACAAGGCGACCCGCGGGGCGGCCGAGGACGAGGCCAAGAAGGACATCCTCGCCACCGTGGTGCCCCAGTTCGAGGGCCAGCCCGGTTCCGAGAAGCAGATCCGCCAGGCCATCCGCTCGGTCACCAAGGCCGTCGTGCGCCGCCGGGTCGTGAACGAGGGCGTCCGCATCGACGGGCGCGGCACCGCCGACCTGCGACCGGTTTCGGCCACCGTGGGCCTGCTACCCACGGCCCACGGCTCGGGCCTGTTCGAGCGGGGCGAGACCCAGGTCATGAACGTGGCCACGCTGGGCATGACCCGCATGGACCAGATGATCGACGGGATCGACCCGACGACCAAGAAGCGGTACCTGCACCACTACAACATGCCGCCCTACGCCTCGGGTGAGACCGGCTTCATGCGGGGCCCCAAGCGCCGCGAGATCGGCCACGGCAACCTGGCCGAGCGGGCCCTGTTCCCCTTGGTGCCCAAGCTGGACGAGTTCCCCTACACCATCCGCGTGGTGTCCGAGGTGCTGTCGTCCAACGGCTCGACCTCCATGGCGTCGGTGTGTTCGTCATCCCTCTCGCTGATGGACGCCGGTGTGCCCATGCGGGCCGCGGTGGCCGGCATCGCCATGGGCCTCATCTACGCCGAGGACAAGTACACGACGCTGACCGACATCCTCGGTGCCGAGGATGCCTTCGGCGACATGGACTTCAAGGTGGCGGGCACCGCCGAGTTCGTGACCGCGCTGCAGCTCGACACCAAGATCGACGGCATCCCCGCCGATGTCCTGGCCAAGGCCCTGCAGCAGGCCCGCGACGCCCGCCTCAAGATCCTCGAGGTCATGAACGCGGCCATCGACGCTCCCCGCTCCGACGTGCGGGAGACGGCGCCGAAGATCATCTCGTTCAACATCCCGGTCGACAAGATCGGCGAGATCATCGGGCCCAAGGGCAAGGTCATCAACGCCATCCAGTCCGAGACCGGGGCCGACATCTCCGTCGACGACGACGGCACCGAGGGCACCGTGTCCATCGCTGCCGTCGACGGCAACGCCGTGCGTGAGGCCGAGCGCCAGATCCGCCTGATCCTCGAGCCCCCCACGGCCGAGCTGGGCAAGGTCTACCCGGGCAAGGTGGTCAACATCACCAAGTTCGGCGCCTTCATCAACATCCTGCCTGGCCGTGACGGGCTGATCCACATCTCCAAGCTGGGCGGCGGTCGCCGCATCAACCAGGTGGAGGACGTGCTGTCCCTCGGTGCCGACATCGAGGTCATCGTGGAGGACATCGACCCGAACGGGAAGATCTCGCTGCGCCTGGCCAGCGATCCCGCTCCCGCCGAAGGCGAGGGTGGCGGTGACGGTGGTGGTCGCCGGGAGAGCCGCGGTGGTGACCGGGGCGAGAGCCGCGAGCGGCGCCCCGAGCGTGACCGCGGCGACCGCGGTGGTGACCGCGCCGATCGGGGTGATCGTGCGCCCCGCCAGCCCACGGGGGCGACGGCGGTGGCCGAGGCCCCGGCCAGCGGTGACCGCGAGTACGTGTCCTTCGAGGAGTCCTTCGAAGACGAGCTCCGGGGCGAGTTCGGCGACCTCGGGCCCTCGACGACGGGTGCGCCCGGCGGCGGTGGTCCCGGCGGTGGCGGGGGTGGCGATCGCCGCCGCCCGCGGCGCCGCCGCTGAGCCCGCACGAGGACGGCGCCGTCGAACGCTCCGTCCTGCCCGGTGGTACGAGGATCGTCACCGAGCGGGTGCCTGGCGCCCGCTCGGTGTCGGTCGGCATCTGGGTGGCCGTCGGCTCGCGGGACGAGCCCACGGACCGCGCCGGTGTGTCCCACTTCCTCGAGCACCTGCTGTTCAAGGGCACCTCGGAGCACGATCCCCGCCGCATCGCCATGACCATCGACGCCCAGGGCGGCGAGCTCAACGCCTACACGTCCAAAGAGCACACCGTCTTCTACCTGCGGGTGCCGACCGCAGGAGCCGCCATCGGCCTCGACCTGCTGGTCGACCTCGTCGCCGCACCCCTGCTGCGCCCCGAGGACGTGTTGGGCGAACGCACCGTCATCCTCGAAGAGCTGGCTGCGGCCGAGGACAGCCCCGAGGACCGCGTCGACGACCTGCTGTGGCGGGCGCTGTTCCCTCGCCACCCATTGGGCTGGGACATACTCGGTACCGAGCAGACCGTCGCTGACATGACCGGCGATGCCGTGCGGGACTTCTTCTCCCGCTGGTACCGCCCGGCCAACCTGGTGGTGGCGGCGGCGGGGGCCGTCGAGCACTCGGCCATCGTGGCCGCCTGCGCCCGCCTCGACAGCGGTTCGGGCGGTGAGGTGCCCACCCGAACCCTGCCCACGGCGGCCGTGGCCCCCATCCGGGTGCAGCGGCGGGCCACCGAGCAGGCCCACCTGGCCCTGGGATGGCGGGGCCCCGGCTACCGCGACGGTGACCGGGTGGCCTTGGACGTGCTCGAGCAGGTGCTGGGTGGGGGACCTTCGAGCCGACTGTTCCAGGAGGTGCGCGAGCAGCGCTCGTTGGCCTACACGGTGTACGCCAGCGCGGCCGAGTTCGTCGACGTCGGCGCCCTGGCCGTCTACGCCGGGGTGGCCCCCGACCGGGCCCGCGAGACGCTGACCGTCATCGAGGCCATCACCGGTGACCTGGCTGCCCACGGCGTGACCGATGAGGAGCTGGTGGTGGCCAAGGGCTACCTGGGGGGCTCCATGTGGCTCTCGTTGGAGGACAACCTCTCCCGCATGAGCCGCATCGGCTGGTGGGAGGTGGCCGAGGGTCGCGTGCCCCGGCCCGAGGAGTACCTCGAGCAGCTCGACGTCCTGACCGGGACCGATGTGGCCCGGGTCGCGGCCCGGGTCCTGACCGGCCCCCGGGTGCTGGCCGCCGTGGGTCCCTTCAAGCAGAGCGACCTCGTCGGCTGAACGGTGGCGCCCCCGACCCCGGGGGTGCCACCAGCCGCTCCCCGCCCTGGTGGAGTGGGGTGTCGCGTAGGCTCGCGGCCCATGACCATCCGAGTGGGTGTCCTAGGTGCAGGCGGGCGCATGGGGGCCGAGGTGTGCGCCGCGGTTGCCGCCGATCCGTTCCTGGACCTGGTCGCCGCGGTGGACCCCACGGCCGCAGGGGCGCCGGCCCCGGGCGGGCTCGAGGTGGCCCCCGAGCTCGACGCCCTGCTCCACGCGGCCACCGAGGTGGTGGTGGACTTCACCACCGCCGAGGCGTCGCGGGTGAACCTCGAGGAGGTGGCGGCGTGGGGCATGCACGCCGTGGTCGGCACCAGTGGGCTCGACGCTGACGACGTCGAGCGCCTGCGGTCCGAGTTCCGCACCTCCAACTGCCTCGTCGCCCCCAACTTCGCCATCGGCGCCGTGCTCATGATGCGCTTCGCCGAGCTGGCGGCCCCGTTCTTCGACTCGGCCGAGGTCATCGAGCTCCACCACGACCGCAAGGTCGATGCCCCCTCGGGCACGGCCATGGCCACCGTGGATCGCATGGCGGCGGCCTCGACCCGGTGGACCCCCGACCCCACCCGCACCGAGACCCTGCCCGGGGCCCGGGGTGCGGTGGGGGCAGCCGGCATCCACGTGCACTCCGTGCGCCTGCACGGCCTGGTGGCCCACCAGGAGGTGTTGCTGAGCACGGCCGGCCAGCTGCTCACCCTGCGCCACGACAGCTACGACCGCTCCAGCTTCATGCCCGGCGTGGTGCTGGCGTGCAAGCGCATCGCCGAGCACCCCGGGGTCACCGTGGGCCTCGACGGCCTCATGGGCATCTGAAGCCGACCAGCCGGCGCGCCGGCTAGCTTCGCCAGCGACCTCTCCGGACGTGAGGTGGTCGGGGTTAGACAGCGGCGCCCTGCTGGCCGACTCGGCCCGCGTCTCCCACGGCACCACCATCGGCACCAACCTCGTGGTGGAGCGCAAGGGGGCCCGCGTCGGCCTGGTGACCACGGCCGGGCATCGTGACAACCTGCTGATGATGCGGGGTGCGGGCCGGGTGGCCGGCGTGCCCATCGAGCAGGTGTACTCGGTGCACCGCACCGACAAGCCCACACCGTTGGTCCCCCGGCGGCGCATCGTCGAGGTCCACGAGCGCATCGACCGCCACGGTGCCGTGATCGTCGAGCTCGACGAGCCAGGGCCCGGGCCGTGCTCGGCGGCCTGCTCGACCAGGGCGTGGACGCCATCGCCATCTCCCTGCTGTGGTCCTTCCTCAACCCCGTCCACGAGCGTCGCCTGGCCGCTCTGGTCCACGAGCTGGCCCCTGACGTGTTCGTGTCCGTGTCCTCCGAGGTCGCCCCCCGGTTGGGGGAGTACGAGCGCACCGTGGCCGCCGTCATCAACGGCTACGTGGGCCCGGCCTCCTCGGCCTACCTCGACCGGCTCGACGAGCGCCTGCGCGACGGCGGCCTGGCCCACCCCCTGCTGGTCATGCAGGCCAATGGTGGCGTGGTGCCCGCATCGGTGGCCAAGCGGGCCCCCTTCACCACCATCGACTCGGGCCCCACCGGCGGCCTGGTGGGCACGGCCGAGCTGGCCCGGGCCTCGGGGCACCGTGACGTCATCGCCACCGACATGGGCGGCACCAGCTTCGACGTCGGCCTGGTGGTCGGGGGCGAGCCCATCGTGGCCTCGGAGCGGGTGATCAGCCAGTACACCTACCAGCTGCCCCACCTCGACGTGCGCTCCATCGCCTGTGGCGGCGGCTCCATCGCCCGGGTCGACCCCCGCACCGGCGCCCTCAAGGTGGGGCCCGACTCGGCCGGGAGCGAGCCCGGCCCGGCCTGCTACGGCGGCGGCGGCACCCAGGCCACGGTGACCGATGCCGACGTCGTGTTGGGCCTGTTGCGCCCCGAGGCCTTCCTCGGCGGGCGCATGCCCCTCGACGGCGCCGCGGCCCGGGCCGCCATCGAGCCCCTGGCTGCGCAGCTGGGCCTGTCGGTGGAGGACACCGCCGCGGGCATCATCTCGGTCAACAACGCCAACGCCGCCCTGCTCATCCGCCAGCGCACCATCGAGCAGGGCCACGACCCCCGCGACTTCACCCTCTACGCCTTCGGCGGGGCCGGGCCCGTCCACGCCTTCGGCTACGCGGCCGAGCTCGGTGTCACCGAGGTGGTCATCCCCCTGGGCAACGGGGCCTCGACCCTGTCGGCCTACGGCATCGCGTCGTCCGACATCGTGCGCTACTTCGAGATCGAGCGGCAGCTGGTGGCCCCCTTCGACCCCGCCACCCTCGGCGCCGTGGTCGACGAGCTCGAGGCGAACGCCCGCAAGTCCCTGGCCGACCAGGGCGTGGACGGGGCCGACGTGGTCGTCGAGCGAACCGCCCTCATGCGCTACACGGGGCAGTTCATGCAGTCCCTGCCCGTGGTCCTGGCCGACGGGCCTGTCGACGGCACCACGGCGACGGCGCTGCTGGCCGACTTCGAGGCCGAGTACGCCCGCCTCTACGGCGAGGGGGCCCGGGTGGTGTTCCAGGGCGTCGAGGTGTTCGCCCTGCGGGTGCGGGCCCGGGTGGTGTTCCAGGGCGTCGAGGTGTTCGCCCTGCGGGTGCGGGCCCGGGTGCCCCTGGCCTTCGCCCGCCACCGCTCCGACCACGCCCCCGTGGCCACCGTCGCCCCCGGGGCCCGCCTCGGCGATCGGTCCGTCTAGTGGCCCACCGACCGGCAGGCCGAGACCACCGCCATCTACGACGGCGGCCAGCTCGTGCACGGCAACCAGGTGGCCGGCCCCGCCCTGGTCGAGTTGCCCCACACGACCGTGGCCGTCGCGCCGAAGCAGTCCCTGCGGGTCGACGCCCTGGGCTCCCTCGTCCTCTCCCTCTGACGACCCCACTCCTCTGAACTGGCACTGCAAACCCACCGACGACCCGAGGAGGCACCCATGGCGGTGACCGAGACGCACCCGGCCGGCTTCTGGGACGGGGTGGCGCGCAGCTACATCCCCGGTGACGAGCTGGTCATCGATCCCTCGGTGCGCCTGCACCAGGGCGCCGCCACCGAGGTGGACCCCATCACCTTCGAGGTGATCCGCTACACCCTGCTCAACGCCAACTTCGAGCACTCCGCCCTCATCCAGCGGCTGGGCATCAGCCCCATCGTCATGCTGACGCGGGACTTCCAGGCCTCGGTGCTGCTGGAGGACGGCGACCTCATGTTCTTGGGGCCGAACCTGCAGTACTTCTCCAACTCGCACTCGCTGTCCATCAAGTGGATCCTGGAGAACCGGTCCAAGTCACCCGGCATCCGCCCCGGGGACATGTTCCTGTCCAACGACCCCTACGTCGGTGCTCCCCACCAGCCCGACACCTGCCTGTCCCTGCCCGTGTTCGTGGGCGACGAGATCTTCTGCTGGGTGGCCAACATCCTGCACTACTCCGACGTGGGCGGGCCCGTGCCCGGCAGCTTCTGCATCACCGCCACCGACATGTGGACCGACCCGCCGTCCTTCCCTCCGGTGAAGCTGGTCGAGGGCGGCGTGACCAGGGCCGACATCGAGCAGATGTTCCTGCGCCAGTCCCGCCTGCCCACCAACGTGCTCATGGACCTGCGAGCCGCGGTATCGGCCAACCAGGTCACCGCGGCCCGCATCTCGGCCCTGGTCGAGCGCTACGGGGCCGACGTGGTCAAGGCCGTCATGCGCCGCACCGTGGACGCGGCCGAGGAGCTGTTCGTCGAGCGGCTGGCCTCGATCCCCGACGGCTCGTGGTCGGCCCGGGCCTACACCGAGGCCTCGGTGCCCGGGGACCGCAACGTGTACGCCTACCAGCTGACCATCACCAAGAAGGGCGACTGGCTCGAGGTCGACAACGCCGGCAGCGATCCCCAGGCCGGCTCCATCAACATCACCTACTGCGCCTTCGCCGGTGCCGTGCTCGCCGCCATCACCCAGTCCATGACCTCGGACCTGGCCGGCGCCTACGGCGGGGTGCACCGACGGGTGCGCTTCAACCCCACCCCGGGCCTGTTGCACTGCGCCGAGTTCCCCGCCGCCGTGTCTCCCTCGGGGGCGTACACGACGGAGATGAACCTCAACATGGCCGCCGCCGCCGTGGGCAAGATGCTGTCCTTCGGCGACGCCGACAGCCGGGCCCTGATCCTCGGCCCGTGCATCCCCCACTTCTACGCCTGCATCTACGCCGGGCTCGACGCCAACGGCCAGATGTTCATCATGCCCAACACCAACGGGATGATGGGTTCCCTGGCCGGCATCCCCGAACGTGACGGGGTCGACCTGGGCGGGCACTTCTGGATCCCCGAGGGCATCGCCTACAACGTGGAGCAGATCGAGGCCCAGTTCCCCGTGCTCTACCTGTACCGGCGCATGCTCGACGGCGGCGCCGATGGGGCCGGCCGCACCCGGGGTGGGCTGGGCTTCAGCGAGGCCACCATCCCCTGGGACGCCCAGTACCTGTCCATCGAGCTGTCGGCCAACGACAGCTTCACCAAGGCCAACGACAGCTTCACCAAGGCCAACGGGCAGTTGGGCAGCAACCCCGGCACCCGGGCCTGGTTGCGGGCCCGCAACGGCAGCGACGTGCGCGAACGCCTGGCTGCCGGCGAGATCCCCCAGTCCCTCGACGAGCTGGGCGGTGACGAGGAGGTGGTGCGCTTCAAGGCCGCGACCCTCGTGTCGGTCACCGACGGGGTCTTCGAGTGGTGCTCACCGTCCACCGCCGGCTTCGGCGACCCCCTGCGGCGCGACCCGGCCCGGTGCCTGGCCGACGTGGAGGCCGACCTGTTCGAGCCCGAGGTCATCGAGGCCGTCTACGGCGTCGTCCTCGTCGGCGAGGTCGTCGACGAGGCCGCCACCGCCGACCGGCGGGCGACGATGGTGGCCGCCCGCCTGGGCCGCGCCCCCGTGCCCGGACCGGGACTCCCCGGCCATGCCCGCCAGGTGGGTGACGCTCTGGCCGTGACCGGGGATCGCTGGCTGTGCGGCTGCTGCGGCCACGATCTCGCCCCCCGCACCGCCAACTACAAGGACGGCGCGTTGCCCCAGGTGCGGGCCATCGACGCCATCGGTCCCGGTTTCGAGAGCCCTGACCCCGAGATGGCCACCCTCATGGAGTTCCGCGAGTTCCTGTGCCCGTCCTGCGGTGTGCGCTTCGACACCGAGCTGGCCCGGGTGGGCGACCCCGTGCTGGCCGACGTCACCCTGGCCTGATGGCCAGGGGCCCCGACCGGCGGGGGACGGGCTCAGCGGTCGTCGCTGGTGCCCACGGGGTCGGCGTCGCCGTCGGGGTCAGCGGCGGCCGCGGCCCCGTCGGCATCGGCGGGATCGGCATCGTCCAGCTGGGCCCGGGCCCGCCCCTTGCGCCCGGCCACGTCGGTGAGCAGGCCGATCACCACTCCGGTCACGCTGATGGCCAGCAGGGGCCAGCGCCAGCGTTCGACGAAGTCCAGGACCCAGCCCAGGGGAGAGGCGAACAGGTCACCGGTGGCCCGGATGAGCAGGATGCGGGCCACCGTGCCCGCGAACCCCGTGACCAGGAAGGGGACGAAGGGCATCCGGTCCACGCCGGCCAGCAGGCACACGGCGTTGTTGGGGGCCACGAAGACGGCGGGGTAGCGGAAGCGGCGGAAGAACTTCTCGAACAACGCCCACGAGCGCAGCACCGAGGGGAAGCGGTGGTTGAGCCACACCAGGCCGCGGTCGCCGTACCACCAGCCCAGCAGGTAGAAGAACGGGTCGGGCAGCATCAGCCGGGCCGTGCCCACCACCAGGAAGGGCCAGAAGTCGGTCACCGGGGTGGTGGCCACCAGGTAGCGGTTGAGGCTGGACAGGCCCAGCAGCCACAGCGGGTGGTCGTTGACCAGGGTGGGCCAGGTGGCGCTGGCCACGTAGCCCGCGCTGATCATGATGGCGATGGGGACGAGGAGGGCGACCAGACGCCACCGACCGGCGGGGCGCGGGGGATCCGCTGCTGTCTGGTGCACCAGCCCAGTGTGGCACGCTAGGGCCCTTGATCAGCCGGCCTGACGAGGGGGAGCTTCCGACGATGCAGGGCCTGATGATGGACTTCCAACTCACCATCCCGCACCTGTTCGGGCGAGCTGAGAGGTACCACCGGGACAAGGTCATCAAGACGGTGACCAAGTCGGGCGTGGAGAGCATCGACTACGGCCAGTGGGCCGACCGCACCCGTCGCCTCGGTGGTGTGCTCGACGACCTGGGCATCTCGGCCTCGGGTCGGGTGGGCACCTTCGGCTGGAACACGGCCCACCACCTCGAGCTGTACTTCGCCGTCCCCTCCACCGGCCGGGTGCTGCACACGCTCAACATCCGCCTGTTCCCCGAGCAGGTGACCTACATCGTCAACCACGGCGCCGACGAGATCATCTTCGTCGACCGCTCCCTGCTCCCCCTGCTCACGCCGCTGCTCCCCACGTTCACCACCGTGCGCCACCTGGTGGTCATGGACGACGGTGGCGACGTCCCGGTCCCCGCACCCCCGGGGGTGTCGGTGCACGACTACGAGGAGCTCCTCAGCGCGGCCAAGGCTGTGACCTGGGTCGACGTGGACGAGAACCAGGCCGCGTCCATGTGCTACACGTCGGGTACGACGGGCAACCCCAAGGGCGCCGTGTACTCGCACCGCTCGACGTTCCTGCACACCTTCTCGATCCTGCAGGCCGACACCATCGGCGTGTGCGAGCGGGACATCGTCATGCCCGTGGTGCCCATGTTCCACGCCAACTCCTGGGGCCTGGCCCACGCCGCGGTGACCGCGGGGTCGTCCCTGGTCATGCCCGGGCCCGATCTGTCCCCCCCGGCCCTGGCCGACCTCATCGTCAACGAGAAGGTCAGTGTGGCCGCGGGGGTGCCCACCATCTGGATGGGGGTGCTGCCCCTGCTCGAGGGGCGCGACACCTCCAACATCCGGGCAATCCCCTGCGGGGGTTCCGCCGTGCCCCGGGCCCTGTCCGAGGGCTACCGCCGGGTCACCGGCAAGCCCATCCTCCAGGCCTGGGGCATGACCGAGACCAGCCCCGTGGCTGCGGTCTTCTCCCTCAAGTCCACCCTCGAGCACCTGAGCGACGACGAGCAGGCCGACCTGCGCACCGCGGTGGGCATGATCGACTTCGGCCTCGAGGCCCGCATCGCCGATCCCGACACCCTCGAGGAGCAGCCGTGGGACGGCCAGGCCCAGGGCGAGCTGCAGGTCCGGGGTCCCTGGGTGATCCGCGAGTACTACGACGACGAGCGCTCGCCCGAGAGCTTCACCGCCGATGGCTGGCTGAAGACGGGCGACGTGGCCGTCATCGACGCCGAGGGCTACATCCGCCTCGTGGACCGCACCAAGGACGTCATCAAGTCCGGCGGCGAGTGGGTGTCCTCCGTCGAGCTCGAGAACGAGATCATGGGTCACCCCGCCGTGGCCGAGGCCGCGGTGATCGGGGTCCCCCACGAGCGCTGGCAGGAGCGGCCGCTGGCCTGCGTCGTGCTCAAGCCCGGGGCCACGGCCACCCGTGAGGAGATCCTCGAGTTCCTCGACGGCCGGGTGGCCAAGTTCTGGATGCCCGACGACGTCGTGTTCATCGACGAGGTGCCCAAGACCTCGACCGGCAAGTTCTCCAAGAAGGACCTGCGTGACCGCTTCCACGACCACGAGCTCCCCACCAGCTGAGCCCGGTCCCCGGCCCGGCCGGTCGCGGCCGGGTTACGGGTTCCTGCTCAGCCCCCGCTGGCTGCTGCTGCACGTCGTCGTCGCGCTGATCGTCTTCGCCATGATCAGTGCGGCGTTCTGGCAGCTGCGCCGGCTCGACGAGCGCCGCACCTACAACCGGCTGCTCGACGCCCGCGAGGCCCTGGCCGCCCTCGACGTCAACACCGACCTCGACGCCGCCGCCACGCCGGTCGAGGTGGGCGACCTCGAGTGGCGCGAGGCCGAGGCCCACGGCACCTACCTGCCCGAGGACGAGGTGCTGGTGCGCTCGCGCTCCCTGCAGGGGGCACCGGGGGCGTGGGTGCTGACCCCGCTGTTGATCGACGACGGCACCGCCCTGGTGGTGAACCGGGGCTGGATCCCGGCATCGGGGCCCCCGACCCTGCCGGCGGGGGCCGAGGCCCCCACCGGTGTGGTGACCGTGCGGGGCCTGCTGGTCCAGGGCGACACCCGGGGCAGCTTCGGGCCCGTGGACGCCTCGGGCACGCGCCTGGCGACCCTGGCCCGGGCCGACCTGAACCGACTCCAGGAGCAGGTGGACCAGGACCTGTTCCCGCTGTACCTGCGCCTCCAGCAGCAGGCGCCGACCATCACCCCGCCGCCCTACCCCCTGCCCGAGCCCACCCGGGACGAGGGTCCCCACCTGAGCTACGCCGGGCAGTGGTTCCTCTTCACCGCCATCGCCCTCATCGGCTACCCCCTGCTCATCAAGCGGTCGGCCCGGGCCCGTCAGTTGGCCAAGACCCGCCCCGGGAACGCGGTCGGTCCACCACCGTCCGCGGCGGACGGACCCGAGCCCGTCCGCTAGCGTCGTCGTGATGGCGGACGTCTCCGGGGCATCCGAGGCCCCGCTGCTGGCGTTGTTGGGCCTGCGGTTGGCCGGCTTCGGACCGGCCGAGCGGGTGGCCGAGCTCGTCGATCTCGACGCCGCCACCGTGGCCACCCAGCTGGACGCCCTCGGTTCGCAGGGGTGGGCGGTGCGGCGCGACGGCCGGACCCCGGGGTGGAGCCTGACGCCGGCCGGGCGGGCCGAGGGCGAACGCCGCCTGGCCGGCGAGCTCGACCACCGGGGGGTGCGGGACCAGGTCACCGCGGCGTACCGCCGCTTCCTGACCCACAACGGCGAGGTGCTGGCCGTGTGCACGGCATGGCAGGTGCGCGAGGACAACTCCCTCAACGCCCACGATGATCCGGCGTACGATGCCCTCGTGATCGAACGGCTCGGCGCGCTCCACGCGTCCGCAGGTCCGGTCTGCGGTGAGCTGGGTGACGCGCTGGTCCGCTTCGGCGGCTACGGCGGGCGCCTCGAGCACGCCATGGGTCGGGTGCGGGCGGGGGAGGGTGACTGGTTGGCCGGTGCCCTGGTGCCGTCCTACCACGCGGTGTGGTTCGAGCTCCACGAGAACCTGCTGGCCACGCTGGGCATAGATCGGTCCCGCGAGACCCGCCCCACCTAGACCGGCCCACATCCAGAGCGGCTCTGACGTTCGACCCACACACGGAGGCAGCAATGGCCCGCTTCGGCACGGTGCTCACCGCCATGATCACCCCCTTCGACGAGGCGGGAGAGCTCGACGTCGTCGCCGCCGCGACTCTGGCCCGCTGGCTCGTCGACCAGGGCAACGACGGCCTGGTCCTGGCGGGCACGACCGGCGAGAGCCCCACCATCAGCCACGAGGAGCAGGGCCGCCTGTTCGCTGCGGTGCGCGACGCCGTCGATGTGCCCCTGGTGGCCGGTGTCGGCTCCAACTCCACCAAGGAGACCCTCGACCTGGTGGATGCGGCCACCGCCGCGGGCGCCGACGGCCTGCTGGTGGTGTGCCCGTACTACAACCGACCTTCGCAGGCCGGGCTGCTGGCCCACTACCGCACCGTGGCCGAGCGCACGACCCTGCCCGTCATGGTCTACGACATCCCCGCGCGCACCGGGCGCAAGATCGACACCGCCACCCTGGTGGAGTTGGCCCACACGGTGCCCAACGTCGTGGCCCTCAAGGATGCTGCCGGAGACCCGGCCGAGACGGCCCGGGTCATCGCCGAGGCCCCCGACGACTTCGAGGTCTACTCGGGCGACGACGGCATCACCCTGCCCCTGCTCTCGGTCGGTGCCGTGGGCGTCGTCGGCGTGTGCACCCACTGGGCCGCGCCCGAGGTGAAGGACATGATCGGCGCCTACCAGGCCGGAGACGTCGATCGGGCCCGGCGCCTCAACGCCCGCCTCCTCGACTCCTACGACTTCGAGACCGGTCTGGTGGCCCCCAACCCGGTGCCGGCAAAGGCCATGATGCGCACCCTCGGGTTCGCCGTGGGCGAGTGCCGGGCCCCCATGGGACCCACGCCCGACGGCCTCGAGGACCGGGCCCGGCGGGTCTACGCCGAGCTGCAGGCGGCCCGATCGACGGTGGCCTGACGCCCGACGGGTCGTGCCGGCGCGGCGGTCCAGCCACCGTCCGCAGAACCTGTGACGGGCGGCAATCGGGCCAGCCCGAGCCCACGCGGTACGGTCGAGGGGCTGGCCGGCTGGATTTCGACGGCCTGATTTTCGACGGCCTGGTACTTAGGTGGGCTGATGAGGAGCACGCATGGCTGATCCGGTGACCGTCACCTTCCTCGGTGGACTGGGGGAGATCGGGCGGAACTGCGCCGTGATCGAGTGCCGGGACGAGATGGTGTTGATCGACTGCGGGCTGATGTTCCCGGGCGCCGACATGCCCGGGGTCGATCTGGTCCTGCCCGACTTCACCTTCCTGCTCGAGAACCGCCACAAGATCAAGGGCGTCGTGCTCACCCACGGCCACGAGGACCACGTAGGTGGTCTGGCCTTCCTGCTGCGGGAGATCTCCCTGCCGCTGTACGGGTCCCCCTTCACCCTGGGGCTGGCCCGCAACCGCATCGAGGAAGCCGGCCTGCTGGGCCGCACCCAGCTCGTGCCGGTGCAGGACGGGGACCGCATCCCCATCGGTCCCTTCGAGTTCGAGTTCATCCCCGTCACCCACTCGGTGCCCTCGGGCCACTCCATCGCCGTGCGCACCCCCCAGGGCGTGGTGCTCCACTCCGGGGACTTCAAGATCGACACCACCCCGGTCGACGGTCGGCTGTGCGACCTGGCCCGCATCGGCGCCATCTCCGACGGGGAGGGCATCCGCCTGCTGCTGGCCGATTCGACCAACGCGGATGAGGCCGGGTGGTCCCAGTCCGAGACCCACGTGGGCAGCGTCCTCTACGACCTGTTCCACGACCACCGTGGTCGCCGCATCGTCACCGTGTGCTTCGCCAGCCACATCCACCGCGTGCAGCAGATCGCCGACGCCGCCATCGAGCAGGGCCGGGTCGTGGCCACCCTGGGCATGTCCATGCGCAAGAACGTGCGCATGGCCCGTTCCATGGGGTTGCTGCACATCCCCAACGACCGCCTCATCGACATCGAGGACGCCGAGGGCCGCGACCCCGGCGAGGTGTGCGTCATCTCCACCGGCAGCCAGGGCGAGCCGTACTCGGCCCTGGCCCTCATGGCCGCCGGTGAGAACCGCTTCATCAAGCTCAGCAGCGACGACACCGTCATCCTGTCCTCCAGCCCCATCCCCGGCAACGAGCAGAACGTCAACCGGGTCATGAACGGGCTCATCCGCCTGGGCGTCAAGGTGGTGCACAGCGGCATCGCCGACGTGCACGCCACCGGCCACGCCAAGGCCGAGGAGCTGAAGCTCTACCTCAACCTGACCTCGCCCAAGTACATGGTCCCCGTGCACGGCGAGCCCCGCCACCTGCGGGCCCACGCCGCCCTGGCCACCCAGGTGGGTGTCGACGTCGATCGCGTCCTGCTGTGCGAGGACGGTGACCAGGTCGTGCTCACCGACCGGGGCCTGCACCGGGGCCAGCCCGTGCCCGCCGGGTACCTGTTCGTCGACGGCATCGTCGGCGACGTCGGTCGTGGCGTGCTGCGAGATCGCAAGGTCCTGGCCGAGGAGGGCGTGGTCGTCGTCATCGTCGGCATCGACCGCAAGCAGCGCTCCATCGTCACCGGACCCCAGGTCATCACCCGGGGCTGGGTCTACGCACCCGAGGCCGAAGAGCTGCTCGACGAGGCCACCGCCGTGGTGCGCCGCGAGGTCGAGGGGGCCCTGGCCGGCGGGGCCAGCGAGATCGACGCCCTCCAGCGGGTCATCCGCCGGGCCGCCGGCCGCTTCGTCAGCGACCGCACCAAGCGCAAGCCCATGATCGTCCCCGTGGTCATGGAGGCGTGAGCCGTCGGTGCCCAGCGGCGTGACCTCCCCAGCCGAGTGACCTCCTCAGCCGAGTGATCTCCTCAGCCGAGTGACCTGGGCCGCACCGTTTTGATGCGCTGTTGACGACTCGTCAACGCTCCTGTCGCTGTCCGGCGCCCCCCTGGTGCAGTCCCTGCAGATCGCTGGGCAGCTCGAGGGCGGGCTCACCCGCAGCAACCTGATGACAGCCACCGAGGCCTTCGACATGACCAACCCCATGTTGCTCCCTGGCATCCGCCTCGACCTCGACGGCAACGACGACGCCTACTTCACCGAGGGCTCGGAGCTGTCCCGCTACGACGCCGCCCGCCAGACCTGGGCGCAGCAGGGCGACGTGATCGACGTGTCCGGCCGGTCCCTGCCCTGCGCCTTCGACGCCGCCACGGGGGTGTGCCGCTGACGCCGCCGGCGTGGCGATGCCACTGGGGCTGATGTTGCTCCTGTTACGGTTGGGGCTCTTGTGAGCACCACGACCCCACGCCGCCCGAGCCCGGCCCGTGGCCAGGGCTCGGCCAAGAGCAAGAGTCGGAGCACGGGGGGACGGGGGACCAAGCCCTCGTCCCGGCGGGCGCACGCCCGGCGGCCCAAGCGTACCGGGCCCGCCCTGGGCGCCCGGGCCGGGACCCACCTGTGGTCGCTTATCAGCGACCACCGCCGGGACATCGCCTCCATCAGCCTCATCGTCCTCGGCGTGACCGTGGGCCTGGGCACCTACCTGGGAGCGGCCGGTCCCCTGGGCGAGCTGCTCGACACCGCCCTGGGCATCACCGTGGGCATGCTGCGCTACATCGCCGCCCCCCTGCTCATCGCCGCCGGCCTGGTGCTGTTGGGCGGCGGTCGTGACGAGGACGACGGCAACCGGGTGCGGGTCGTGCTCGGCGTGTTCCTGCTCCTCATCGCCGTGACCGGCCTGTTGCACGTGACCCGCTACCAGGCGTCCGAGGGTGATCCGGCCAAGGCCCTGGGCCACGCCGGCGGCGCCGTCGGGCTGGCTGCGGGCCGGTTGCTGCAGGCCGGCGCCGGCACCGCAGGCGCCGTCCTCGTGCTGCTGGCCGTGGTCGTCTTCGGCCTGCTGGTGGTGACCGGCGGTTCCATGCGTAGCGTGCGCGACCGCACGGCCACCGTGGCCGTACCCGTGTTCTCCGCCCTCGTGCGGGGGGTGCAGCGCCTCTTCGCCGCCCCCGCCGGCCTTGCCGACGGCGGCGGGGACGGCGACGACGACGCCGGTGACGGGCACGACCCCAACGAGCTGGCCACCCCCACCCCTCGACGGTCCCGGCGCAAGGACAAGGCCACCCCCGACGTCGTCGCCGACGACGTCGACCCCACCGCGGTGGACGCCACCGTGGCCGACCTGCCGGCACCGGCCCCCGCTGCCCCCTTCGTCGGCGCCGCCCACACCGTGGCCGTGGAGGTGCCGGCCCCGCCCCGCACCCTCGAGCTCGAGGACTACGGCCCCGCCGACCGGCCCACCCCGGCCGAGGGGGTGACCTGGACCCTGCCCCCGGCCAAGCTCCTGGGCCTGTCGGGCAACCAGGAGGTCGACCGGGGCCTCGTCGAGCGCACCGGGCGCACCCTGGAGCACGCCATGGCCAGCCACGGGGTTGAGACCCGCCTGGTGGGCATGGTCGTGGGCCCCACCGTCACCCGCTACGAGCTCGAGCTCGGACCCGGGGTGAAGGTGGCCCGGGTGACCAGCCTGCACAAGGACATCGCCTACGCCATGGCCACGCCCGACGTGCGCATCATCGCCCCCATACCCGGGCGCCAGGCCATCGGCATCGAGGTCCCCAACCCCCACCGCCAGCTCGTCACCCTGGGCGACATCCTGGCCTCGGAAGAGGCACGGCACGCCGAGCACCCCCTCGAGGTGGCCATCGGTCGCGACATCGCCGGGCGCTCGGTGCTCATGAACCTGGGGGCCATGCCCCACCTGCTCATCGCCGGGGCCACGGGCGCCGGCAAGTCGAGCTGCATCAACTCGTTGATCACCACCATCCTCATGCGCTGCACCCCCGACGAGGTGCGCATGATCCTCATCGACCCCAAGCAGGTCGAGCTGGGGCAGTACAACCGGCTGCCCCACCTGTTGACCCAGGTGGTGACCGATCCCAAGAAGGCGGCCAACGCCCTCAACTGGGCCACCAAGGAGATGGACCGCCGCTACGAGCTGCTGTCCGAGGTCGGAGTGCGCGACCTCAAGGGCTACAACGAGGCCTTCGACCGCGGCGACCTGACCGGTGAGGAGTCTCGGGTCCTGCGCCGCGTCCTCGGCCCCAACAGCCACGACGTGTCCTTCCCCCGCCTGCCCTACGTGCTGGTGGTGGTGGACGAGCTCAACGACCTGATGATGGTGGCGGCCCGCGACGTCGAGGACTCCATCATGCGCATCGCCCAGAAGGCCCGGGCCGTGGGCATCCACCTGGTGGTGGCCACCCAGCGCCCCTCGGTCAACGTCATCACCGGTGTCATCAAGGCCAACATCCCCGCCAAGCTGGCCTTCGCCGTGTCCTCGCAGACCGACAGCCGCGTCATCCTCGACCAGGTCGGTGCCGAGCGCCTGGTGGGCAAGGGCGACATGCTCATGTTGAGCCCCACGTCGTCGGCCCCCATGCGCATCCAGGGCTCGTGGGTGGGCGAGGACGAGGTGCGGGCCGTGGCCGCCCATTGGCGCCGCCAGGCCCCCGAACCCACCTATGTCGAGGGCGTCGAAGGGGCCGACGGCGACGACATGTCGCTCTTCGACGGCGGTGGCCACCAGGGCAGCGGGGACGAGGACGACGCCCAGCTCATGGCCCAGGCCCGCGAGCTGGTGGTCCGCTCCCAGCTGGGCTCGACCTCCATGCTCCAGCGCAAGCTGCGGGTGGGCTTCGCCCGGGCCGGCCGGTTGATGGACCTGCTCGAGCAGCAGGGCGTGGTGGGCCCGTCGACGGGGTCCAAGGCCCGCGAGGTGCTCATGACCCCCGAAGAGCTCGACGCTCGCAGCGGGGCCAGCTCACCCAGCTGAGCGGGCTCCAGGCGGCGTCGTCACGTATCGGGACAGCTGGCGGATCAGGACAGCTGGCGGGCCAGGGCGGTCACCGCCGCCGCGGCCACGATGACCACCAGCAGGGGGGCCTTGCGCCAGGCCAGGAGCATGGCCGTGGCCACCCCCAGCACCCGGGCATCGAGCACCAGCTCGCGCCCGTGGGTGAACGTCTGCAGGGCCACCACCGACGAGATGACGGTGACGGGCACCAGGCGGGCCAGGCGCTCGATGACCTCGTTGCCCAGCCCCCGGGCCAGGACGAACATGCCCGTCAGGCGCATGGCCAGGATGCCCGCGGCCAGGACCACGACCATCGGCCAGGTCACATGGGTCACGCCGGCCCCTCCGGCTCGTCGCGGCCGGCGTCGGGCGTCGGTGGGCCCGCCACGGCCGGGCGGCTGGGCCGCACCAGCAGGGCCAACGCGGCGCCGGCCACCGACAGCAGGACGGGTACGCCGCCCGGCGTCACCGGCACCAGCACCAGGGTGATCACCGCCCCCAGGGCGGCACCGGTGATGGCGTCGGCCGACCGGGCCGCGCCGACGACGATGGCCACCAGGGAGGCGGGGATGACCACATCGAGGCCCAGGGCCTTGGGGTCGCCCAGGCGCGAGCCCAGCACCAAGCCGATGATCGAGCCGATGATCCATCCGGCGAACATCCACCACGACACCCGCCAGTACGTGCGCCTCACCCGCTCGGCCGTGGGCTGGGCCAGGGCCACGGCCACCACGGGGTCCACCGAGATGGCCGCCGCCGCCGCCCGTTCGGGCCAGCGCCCGCCGAAGCGTTGGGCCAGGGAAACGCACAGCAGGCCGAAGCGGGCCGAGACCAGCAGCCCCGACAGGATCCCGGCCACCACGCTGCCCCCGGCGGCCAACACGGCCACGAGCGCCAGTTCGCCGGTGGCCGAGTACATGATGGTGGCGGCCAGCAGGGTGACCCCGGCGCTGGCCCACTGGCTGACCACCAGGGACGTGGTGATGCCCCCGGCCAGGTAGGTGAGGGCCAGGGTGGCCAGCTCGTGGCGGCGGGGTCCCGCAGCCTCTACCGCGTCGGCCCCAGCAGCTGGCTCGGGTGGGGCGGCGGGGGGCGGCGCACCGGGCCGCGACGGCCTGTAGCGCCTCCACATGGCCGGCACAGTAGCGTTAGCCCGATGCCCAAGAGCTACTGGGTCGAAACCCTCGGCTGTCCGAAGAACCAGGTCGACTCGGACAAGCTGGTGGGCTCCCTCACGGCCCAGGGCTACGCGGCGGCCCAAGATCCCGGCGACGCCGATCTCATCGTCGTCAACACCTGCGCGTTCATCGAAGAGGCCCGTCAGGAGTCCATCGACACCGTGCTGGCCCTGTCCGATGCCCGAGCCCGGGGCGCCCGCCTCGTGGTGACCGGGTGCATGGCCGAGCGCTACGGCGACGAGCTGGCCCAGGCCCTGCCCGAGGTCGACCAGGTGGCCGGTTTCGGGGTGCCCGTCACCCTGGGTCGAAAGAAGCTCACGGTGACGGCCGAGGCGGCGTTGCCCGCCCTCGACCTGCTCAACATGCCCCGGCCGAAGTCGACCCACCCCTGGGCCTACGTCAAGGTGGCCGAGGGCTGCGACCGGGCCTGTGGCTTCTGTGCCATCCCCTCGTTCCGGGGCCCCCAGCGCTCGCGTCGCGACGAGGACGTGCTGGCCGAGATCGAGGCGCTTGCGGTGTCCGAGGTCGTGCTCGTGGCCCAGGACCTGGCCGCCTACGGCCGCGACCAGGGCCAAGGCGAACGTCGCATCACCGGCCTCATCGGCGCGGCGCGCGAGCTCGTGCCCCGGGTGCGGCTGCTGTACCTCTATCCCTCGGACCTGACCGATGGCCTCGTCGACGCCGTCTGCGCCACCGGCCTGCCCTACTTCGACCTGTCCCTGCAGCACGTGTCCCGACCCCTACTGCGGCGCATGCGCCGGTGGGGGAGCGGTGACCGCTTCCTGGCCCGCATCGGCGACATCCGCCGGCGCGAGCCCACCGCGGCGCTGCGCTCCAACTTCATCGTCGGCTACCCCGGTGAGACGGAGGCCGACCACGACGAGCTGCTCCACTTCGTGGAGGCGGCCGAGCTCGACTGGTGTGGGTTCTTCTCCTTCTCCCCCGAGGAGGGCACCTACGCCGCCGGCCTCGACGGTGCGGTGGACCCCGCGCTGGCCCAGGAACGGCTGGCCGAGCTGCGCGAGCTGCAGGACGGCATCACCGCGGCCAAGCGCGACCAGCTGATCGGCACCGAGGTCGAGGTGCTGGTCGACGAGGTCGGCCAGGGTCGATCCCACCGCGAGGCGCCCGAGATCGACGGCATCATCGAGTTGCCCGCCGACCTCGAGGTGGGCACGTTCCAGCAGGTCCGCATCGTGGATGCCCTCGGCCCCGACCTGGTCGGCGTGCTCGCCGCCCGGACCGCTGTGGTCGGGGGCTGACCGCCCGTGGCCCGCGCTGCCTACGACGCCGACGCCTGGAGGACCCCGGCCAACGCCGTGTCCCTGGGGCGCCTGCTGCTCTCGCCGGTGCTCATCGCCATGATCCTGGTCGACGGCGCTTCGTACCTGACCCTGGTCGTGGGCTTCGTCATCGCCGCCAGCGACGCCTTCGACGGCCACCTGGCCCGTCGCCACGGCACCACCCGCTCGGGCGCGTTCCTCGATCCCCTGGCCGACAAGGTCCTCGTCCTCGGGGCGCTGATCGCCTTCGTGGTCGTGGGTTCGTTCCCGGTGCTGCCGGTGGCCCTGATCGCCCTGCGCGAGTTCGGCATCAGCCTGTACCGCTCGTACTGGGCCCGTCGCGGTCTGGCCATCCCCGCCCGGGGCTGGGCCAAGCTGAAGACCGTGGTCCAGGAGGCGGCTGTGGGCCTGGCCCTCGTGCCCCCTCTGGCCGACCACGCCCCGTGGCTGGCCCTGGCCGTCCTGTGGGTGGCCGTGCTCCTCACCGTGGGCACCGGCATCCAGTACCTGGCTGACGGGCGCCGCGCCCTCACCACGAGAGGATCACGATGACGCGTCCCGAAGTGTCGGTCGCACCTGCGGGGTCCCGGCGGTGAGGGCCGAGGTCCTGGCCATCGGCACGGAACTGCTGCTGGGCCAGATCATCGACACCAACTCGTCGTGGATCGGTGAGCAGCTGGCCCTGGCCGGCATCGACTGCCTGCGCCACGTGCGGGTGGGGGACAACATCGCCCGCATGGTCGAGGCCATGGAGGAGGCGCTGGGCCGGGCCGACGCCCTCATCATCTGTGGCGGCCTCGGGCCCACCCAGGACGACCTCACCCGCGACGCCATCGCCCAGGTCATGGGTGTGGGCCTGGTGCGTGACGAGGCCATCGTGGCCCGCATCACCAAGATGTTCGCCTCCCGGGGACGGGAGATGCCGGCCAACAACCTGCGCCAGGCCGACGTGCCCGAGGGCGCGTGGACCATCCCCCAGCAGCCGGGCACGGCGCCGGGTCTGGTCTGCCCCGTCGGCGACAAGGTCATCTACGCCGTGCCCGGGGTGCCCTACGAGATGCGCGAGATGGTCTCGGGCACCATCATCCCCGATCTCCAGGTCCGGGCCGGTCAGCCCGCGGTGATCCTGTCCCGCACCCTGCGCACCTGGGGCCAGTCCGAATCGGGCCTGGCCGAGATGGTGGCGGGGCGCATCGACGCCCTCGACATCACCGGCAACCCCACCATCGCCTTCCTGGCCTCGGGCATCGAGGGCATCAAGGTGCGGGTCACGGCCAAGGCCGGCGACGAGGCTGGTGCCCTGGCCCTGCTCGACGCCGAGGAGGCCGAGCTGCGGGCCATCTTGGGCCAGCTCGTCTTCGGTCTCGACGACACCACCATGGAGGCCGCCGTCCTGGCCCTGCTCAAGGCCCGGGGCCTGACCCTGGGGGTGGCCGAGTCGGTCACCGGGGGTCTCATGGCGGCCCGGGTGTGCGCCGTGCCCGGGGCCAGCGAGGTCTTCCGCGGCGGCATCGTGGCCTACGCCAGCGACGTGAAGTTCTCCCTGCTCGGCGTGCCCGAGGGCCCCGTCGTCTCCGCCGCCGCGGCGCAGGCCATGGCCGAAGGGGTCCGGCGGGCCCTGGGCACCGACGTGGCCCTGGCCACCACCGGGGTGGCCGGACCCACCGAGCAGGAGGGGGTGGCCGTGGGCACGGTGTTCGTGGGCCTGGCCCGGGCCGACGGCAGCGAGGCCGTGGAGCTGCGCCTGCCCGGAGACCGCGAGCGGGTGCGCAACTTCGCCACCATCGGCGCCTTCGACCTGCTCCGCCGCCGTCTGCAGGCCGAGGCGGGCTGAACCCCTCGCCGGCGCGTCGGGGCCGATGCGCTTCGGCCCGGCGCGCCCCGGGACCCGCCGGTAGGGTCCGCGTCGATGCACTTCAGCTACTGGATCCAGAACTCCATCCCCTGGGACGACGCCCTGGCCAACGGCCTCCTGGCCGAGCGGCTGGGCTACCACGGGCTCTGGTACGCCGACCACTTCATGCCCAACACCCCCGAGCCGGGGCCGGGCCCGACCCAGGAGGCCTTCCCCGTGCTCGCCGCCCTGGCCGCCAGCGTGCCCCGGGTGCGCCTCGGCCTGCTCGTGGCCGGTAACACGTACCGGAACCCGGCCGTGTTCGCCAAGATGTGCGCCACCATCGACCAGATCTCCGGCGGTCGGTTCGTGGCCGGCCTCGGTGCTGGTTGGCAGGAGAACGAGCACCGGGCCTACGGCATCGACTTCAACACCTTCGGCTGGCGCTTCGACCGCCTCGAAGAGGCGTGCGCCATCATCACCAGCCTGTTCACCCAGCCGGCCACCAGCTTCGACGGCAAGCACTACACGATGGTCGATGCCCCCCTCGATCCCAAGCCCGTCCAGAGCCCCCTACCGCTGCTCATCGGCGGAGGTGGCGAGAAGCGGACGCTGAAGATCGTGGCCACCCACGCCCAGGAGTGGAACGTCTGGGGCCTGCCCGACGTGCTGGCCCAGAAGGGGGCAGTGCTCGACCAGCACTGCGCCGACCTGGGGCGGGACCCGGCCACCATCCGCCGCTCGGCCCAGGCCATGCTGTTCCTGACCGATGACCAGGAGCGGCTGGACCGGCTGCGGTCCAAGCCGTCCGAGCGGCCCACCATCATCGGGAACTCGGCCGAGGTGGCCGAGGTCATGGGCGCCTACCGCGACGCCGGGGTCGACGAGTTCATCATCCCCGGCTTCAACATGCGTGGCCGGTCCGAGGTCGAGGAGATGATCGAGAAGTTCGCCGCCGAGGTGGTGCCGGCGCTCGGCAGCTGACGGCCGTCAGGCCTCCGCCGCCTCCGGACCGTCGGGGGCGGCGGCATCGCTGCCGTCGGCTTCGGCCTCGAGCTTGAGGGAGGCCGAGTTCATGCACCAGCGGGCCCCGGTGGGGGCGGGCCCGTCGGGGAAGACGTGGCCCAGGTGGGCGCCGCACACCTTGCACAGGGCCTCGGTGCGGACCATGCCCCAGGCCCGGTCGGTCTCGGTCTCCACGACCTCGTCGCTGAGCGGGGCCCAGAAGCTGGGCCAGCCCGTACCCGAGTCGAACTTGGTGTCCGAGCTGAACAGCGGCGTGGAGCAGACCACGCACGTGTAGGTGCCGGGGTCCTTGTTGTCCCAGTACTCGCCGGAGAAGGCCCGCTCGGTGCCCTTCTTCTGGGTGACCTGGTACTGGACGTCGGTGAGGCGCGCCCGCAGCTCGGCGTCGCTCGGCTTGGTGGAGGGACGGGCGGCGGGGTCGGCGGTGCTTCGTTCGGCCATGCGTCGATTCTGCCCGCCCCCGCCGCGCTGTGTGGTCCCGTGGCGTCGTGTCGGAGGGGTCCGACCATCCTTGACCGAACGGGTGTTCCGAAGTTACGCTCCTGCAATTCCCCCAGTTGGTGCCCGCAGCTGGTGAGGTCGGGGCTTCGTTGTCACACCTCATCCGTACGGTGCTGCTCATCGCAGGGCCTACCGCAGCCGCGGTGTCCCCGCCTCCCCTGATCTTCCAAGAACGAGGAGTACCCCCATGTCGGTGGAGCGCAGCAAGGCGCTGGAGTTGGCGCTGGGTCAGATCGACAAGCAGTTCGGCAAGGGCTCGGTCATGCGGATGGGCGAGAAGGCCGACATGGCCATCGAGGTCATCCCCACCGGGTCCCTGGCCCTCGACCTCGCCCTCGGCGTCGGCGGCCTGCCCCGCGGCCGCGTGGTCGAGATCTTCGGCCCCGAGTCCTCGGGCAAGTCCACCCTGGCCATGCACGTGGTGGCCGAGGCGCAGCGCAACGGGGGCATCTGCGCCTACATCGATGCCGAGCACGCCATGGACCCCACCTACGCCCACGCCATCGGCGTGGACATCGACCAGTTGCTCATCTCCCAGCCCGACACGGGTGAGCAGGCCCTCGAGATCACCGACATGCTGATCCGCTCGGGCGCCATCGACGTGGTCGTGGTCGACTCGGTGGCCGCGCTGACGCCCCGGGCCGAGATCGAGGGCGACATGGGCGACACCCACGTCGGCCTCCAGGCCCGGCTCATGTCCCAGGCCCTGCGCAAGCTCACGGCCAACCTGAACCGGTCCAACACCATCTGCATCTTCATCAACCAGCTGCGGGAGAAGATCGGGGTGATGTTCGGGTCTCCCGAGACCACCCCTGGTGGCCGGGCCCTGAAGTTCTACTCGTCGGTCCGCCTCGACATCCGTCGCATCGAGTCCATCAAGGACGGGCCCGAGGTCACCGGCAACCGCACCCGGGTGAAGGTGGTCAAGAACAAGGTGGCCCCGCCCTTCCGCCAGGCCGAGTTCGACATCATGTACGGCAAGGGGATCAGCCGAGAGGGCTCCCTGCTCGACGTGGCCGTCGACATGGCCCTGATCAAGAAGTCGGGCGCCTGGTTCACCTACGAGGGTGAGCAGCTCGGCCAGGGGCGTGAGAACGCCAAGAACTTCCTGTCCGACAACCCCGAGATCATGGTCGAGATCTCCGAGCGGGTGAAGGCCAAGATGGGCATCGGCGAGGGGGCCGACGCCGCCGAGGCCGGACCTCCGCCCGGGGTCACGGCCGACGGCGAGCTCCTCGACAGCATCGACAAGTAGGCATCCGCGCTGGACCGTCCCCCGCCCTCGCCATGCGGACGACGGCTACGAGGGGCGGTCGGCCGGGCCCCGAGGCCCGGGCCGACCGCCACCCTCGGTCCCACCGCCTACCCTGGGCCATCGTGACTTCCCGGTACTTCGTGCGCACCTACGGGTGCCAGATGAACGAGCACGACTCGGAGCGGATCGCCGGGCTGCTCGAGGCTGACGGCTACGAGGCGACGGACTCCGTCGACGATGCCGACGTGGTCGTGCTCAACACGTGCTGCATCCGGGAGAACGCCGACAACAAGTTCTACGGACACCTGGGTCAGCTCAAGAACGTCAAAGCGGCCCGACCTGACATGCGCATCATCGTCGGCGGCTGCCTGGCCCAGAAGGACGGCGAGGCCATCCGGACCCGGGCCGGCTTCGTCGATGTGGTGTTCGGCACCCACAACGTGCACCGGGCCGCCGAGCTCCTGCGCCACGCCAACGAGCACGGACCCGTGGTCGAGGTCATCGAGCAGACGCTCGACGATGCCGCCGAGTTCCCCTCGGCCCTGCCCGTACGCCGCGAGACCGACTACGCGGCCTGGGTCACCATCCAGGTGGGCTGCGACAACAGCTGCGCCTTCTGCATCGTGCCTGCGGTGCGGGGCCGCGAGGTCAGCCGGCCTTTCGGGGACCTGCTGGCCGAGGTGGCCCAGCTGTCGGCCGATGGCGTGCGTGAGGTCACCCTGCTGGGCCAGAACGTCAACTCCTACGGCCGTGACGTGACCACGCGCCTGCGCACCGCCGACGCCGCCGAGCTCGACCTGCGCCTGGCCGGTCGTCGCTGGGTGGACGAGGGTCGCCGTCGCCCCCGGGCGCTCTTCGCCGACCTGCTGCGGGCCGTGGGCGCCATCGACGGCATCGACAGGGTGCGCTTCACCAGCCCCCACCCCAAGGACCTGCGCGACGACGTCATCGCGGCCATGGCCGAGACGCCGGCGGTGTGCGAACACCTCCACCTGCCTCTGCAATCGGGCAGCGACCGCACCCTGGCCGCCATGCACCGGGGCTACACCGCAGCCCGGTACCTCGATCGCCTCGTCGCCGCCCGGGCCGCCATCCCCGACCTGGCCGTCACCACCGACCTCATCGTCGGCTTCCCCGGTGAGACCGAGGACGACTTCGAACAGACCCTGCTGGTGGTGGCCGAAGGGGCCTTCGACAGCGCCTACACCTTCATCTTCTCGCCCCGGCCCGGTACCGCCGCCGCCGACATGGTCGACGCCTTCGTGCCCGCCGACGTCATCGCCGAGCGCTTCGCCCGGCTCCACCAGGTCGTCGAGCGATCGGCCCGTCGTCGCCACGAAGCCCGCATCGGCCGCATCGAGGAAGTGGTGGTCGAGGGCCCGTCCAAGAAGGACGACACCCTGCTGAGTGGGCGCACCCGACAGAACAAGCTGGTGCACTTCCGGGCCGAGCGTCGCCTGCGGGCGGGCACCGTGGCCACGGTGCAGGTCACCGGGGCGGCCACCCACTACCTCAGCGGCGAGCTGCTCGAGGTCCTCGCTGCGCCGCGCCACCGGTCGCGCATCCCCGTTGCCGCCTCCTGAAGCCGTGACCCCGCCTGGGCCCCTGGACCTTCCGGCCTCCCTCACCAGCCTGTTGGCCCCCGATCAGGCTCCCGATGGGCCCGGCCGCCACGCTGTCGTCCTCGCTTCCGGTCGGGCGGCCGAGCTGGCCCTGGCTCCCGCCGCCCAGGCCGACCTCCTCGACGCCGAGGCCGCCCGCCTGCGCTGGCTGGACGGGCGGGCGTCGACACCGCGACTCCTCGACGCCGGGCGCAGTGCGGCCGCCGCCTACCTGCTCATGGAGGCCCTTCCTGGTCACGCCGGCGACGACCGGGACATGGCCTTGTCCGGCCCCGAGGTGGCCCGCTCCCTGGGTGGGGCCCTGGCCGCCCTGCACGCCCTGCCGGTGGCGGGCTGTCCGTTCCACCGCCCCCTGCCCACGTTGCTGGCCGAGGCCCGCCACCGGGTGGCCTCCGATGCCATCGCCACCGAGGAGCTGGCGCCCGCCTACCGCCGCTACGGCCCCCGGGGCCTGTTCGACCTGCTCGAGCGGTCCCTGCCCCCGGGCGACCTGGCCGAGGTGGTCGGCCACGGTGACCTGCGCCTGTCCGACGTCGTCGTCGAGGGGCCCGAGCAGGTCGGCCTCAGGCGCTTCACCCGGTTGGCGGTGTGTGACCCCTACCTCGACCTGGCCTCGGCCGTGGTCGAGCTGCTGTCGGTCTACGGGCCCGGGGTGCTCGTCGACTTCACCGACGGCTACGGGGTCGCACGCCCCAACGCAGTGAAGCTCGACTTCTTCTGCCTGCTGCGCGAGCTGCTGTGACCTGTGGTGCCGTGGTGAGGCCGCTCGATGATCGCTGAGCCCCTCGTCATCCTCGGGCCGACGGCATCGGGCAAGACCGCCCTCTCGTTGGCGCTGGCCCAGCGGGTGGAGGGTGTCGAGATCGTCGTCGTCGACTCCATGCAGGTCTACCGGGGCATGGACGTGGGCACGGCCAAGCCCACCCGGGCCGAGCAGGCCGTCGCCCCCCACCACCTCATCGGCCTCGTCGACCCCGACGAGGACTTCACCGTGGGCCAGTACCAGGACGCCGCCCGTCGCGTGCTCGACGACATCGCCGGCCGGGGGGGGAGGGCTGTGCTGGTGGCGGGCACGGGGCTGTACCTGCGGGCCGTGCTCGACGGGCTCGACCTGCCCGGCCAGTTCCCCGAGGTCCGGGCCGCGCTGGAGGCCGAACCCGACACCGCCGTGCTCCACCGGCGCCTGGTGGCCCTCGACCCCCTGGCGGCCAGCCGCATGGAGCCCACCAACCATCGCCGCATCGTGCGGGCCCTCGAGGTGGGCCTGGGCTCGGGCGCCCTCTTCTCGTCCTTCGGCCCCGGGCTGGGCACCTATGCGCCCGTGCCCTTCCACCAGGTCGGGCTGCGCTGGGACCGCGCCGCCCTCGACCGCCGCATCGAGGCCCGCTACCGCCAGCAGGTGGCCGACGGCTTCCTCGACGAGGTGGCCACCCTGCTGGCCCGGCCCGGGGGGATGTCGCGCACGGCCCGCCAGGCCCTGGGCTACAAGGAGCTGGCCGACCACCTCGAAGGGCGGGCCTCCTTCGACGAGGCGCTCGACCTGGCCGTGCGTCGGACGCGGCGCTTCGCCCGCCGCCAGGAGCGCTGGTTCCGCCGCGACCCCCGGGTCAGCTGGCTGGATGTCGGTGTTGACGGAGCCGAGAACTCAACGGCCCTGGCCGACCGGGTGCTGCGAGACTGGTGTCGATGCGGCTGACCAAGCACCACGGCCTCGGCAACGACTTCCTCGTCACCCTGGGTGACGTGCCCTCGGGCGCGGACCTGGCTCGGCGCTTGTGTGACCGCCACCGGGGCGTGGGCGCCGACGGCCTCATCGTCGGTCGGCCTCCCGCCCCCGGGGACACCGATGTCGACGTGGTCATGGACCTGCGAAACGCCGACGGTTCCGTGGCCGAGATGAGCGGGAACGGCATCCGTTGCCTGGCCCAGGCCTTCCTGCTGGCCCGGGGCCAACGGGCCGGTCGGGTGCGGGTGGCCACGGCGGCCGGGCCCCGACCCGTGCACGTCAGCGCGACCAACGAGCCGGCCACGTGCATGGCCTCGGTGTCCATGGGTGCCATCACCGCCGGCGACGGCCTGCCCGAAGCCCTGCCTGCGGGGCTGGCCGGCTGGATGACGGGCATCACCCGGGCCGAGACGGCCGACGCCGGCAACCCCCACCTCGTGGTCCAGGTCATCGACCCCACCGACGTCGACCTCGAGGCCGAAGGCCCCCGGCTCGAGGCCCACTTCCCCAGGGGCGTCAACATCGAGTTCATCGCCCCCACCCCCGGAGCCGCCGACGAGCTCGACCTGCGGGTGTGGGAGCGGGGTGTGGGCATCACCGAGGCCTGCGGCACCGGGGCCACCTCGGCCGCCACCCTGGCCCACCGCTGGGGGCTGGTCGGGCACGAGGTCGTCGTGCACCAGCCCGGCGGCGACGTCACCGTCATCGTGGGCGACGAGGCCACCCTCGTCGGCCCTTCCACCTACATCGGGAGCATCGAGGTACTGGATGGTTGATCGGGCGCAGCGCACGGGCAACGGAGCGAAGACCGAGGGCGGGCCGGCGGCCGGCGATGGGGCCCCAGGCTCCACCGAGTCGCACCGCGGTGCCTTCGGCGAGTACGGCGCCGACCAGAGCGGCGGTCTGATCGACCGCACCTTCCGTGAACGCATCGTGCTCGTCGGCGTCTCCATCCCCCCGCTGTCCACCGTGGACACCGAGGCCTCCCTCGACGAACTGGCCCAGCTCGTGGACACGGCCGGGGCCGACGCCGTGGGCTCCCTCGTCCAGCGCCGCCAGGCCCCCGACCCCGCCACCTACGTGGGCAGCGGCAAGGTCGACGAGATCCGCATGTTGGCCGACGAGGTCGACTGCGACACCGTGGTCTTCGACGACGAGCTGTCGCCGGCCCAGCAGAAGAACCTGCAGAAGAAGCTGGGGCGCACGGCCATCGACCGCACCGCGGTCATCCTCGACATCTTCGCCCAGAACGCCTCCAGTCTCGAGGGCAAGGCCCAGGTCGAGCTGGCCATGTTGCGCTACCGCCTGCCCCGGCTGCGGGGCCGGGGGGCGAGCCTGAGCCAGCAGGCCGGCCACATCGGCACCCGGGGTGGTCCCGGTGAGACCCAGCTCGAGATCGACCGACGCCGGGTGGTGCGCCGCATCCACCGCCTCGAAGAGCAGCTGGGCCAGATGCGGCGCCACCGCCTCGAGCAGCGCAAGTCCCGGCGCCGGTCCCGCTTCGGCCAGCTGGCCATCGTCGGCTACACCAACGCCGGCAAGTCCACCCTGCTCAACCGGCTCACCCAGGCCGGGGTGCTGGTCGAGGACCGACTGTTCGCCACCCTGGATGCCACCACCCGCCGCCTGCAACTGCCTGGCGGCGAGCAGGTGCTGGTCACCGACACCGTCGGCTTCGTCAAGAAGCTGCCCCACGGGCTGGTCGAGGCGTTCAAGACCACCCTCGACGTGGTGGCCGAGGCCGATCTCCTGCTCCACGTGGTCGACGCGTCCGCTCCCGACCCCGAGGGCCAGATGCAGGCCGTGCGCTCGGTCCTGGCCGAGATCGGTGCCGGTGAGGTGCCCGACCTGATCGTGTTCAACAAGGTCGACCTCGCCCCGGACGTGTCCCGACTGCTGGCCGACTACGAGGGGGCGGTGGCCATCTCGGCCGAGACCGGTGAGGGCATCGACAAGCTGCTCGAAGCGGTGGCCTCCCGGCTGCGCTCCATGCTCACCGTGGTCGAGCTGCTCATCCCCTTCGCCCGGGCCGAGGCCGTGGCCGTGGCCCACCGCGAGGGCGAGGTGCTGGTGGAGACGACCGACGAGCACGGGTTCCGGCTGCGGGTCCGCCTCGACGATGCCGGCCAGGCGCAGCTACGGGAGTTCGTGGTCGACGGGGCGGGCGAGGCACCATAGGGCGGTGACCGGCTCCGCGCCGGCGGTGGGCTTCGTCCCCCCGCCGTACCCCTATGACCGCCTCGATCCCATCAAGGCCGCGGCGTCGGCCCTGCCCGGGGGCCTCATCGACCTGTCCATCGGCACGCCCGTGGACCCACCCCCGGCCGCCGTGGTCGAGGCCCTCAGCCACTCGGGGGCGGAGCGGGGCTACCCACCCTCCATCGGGTCCGAGGCCTTCCGGGCCGCGGCCGGAGGGTGGTTCGACCGCCGCTTCGGGGTGAGCGTGCCCGTGACGCAGGTGGCGGCGTGCGTGGGCACCAAGGAGTTCGTCGCCACCCTGCCCCAGTGGCTGCGGTTGCGCTCGCCCGATCGCGACACCGTGCTCTACCCGGCCATCAGCTACCCCACCTACGACATGGGGGCGGTGCTGGCTGGCTGTCGTTCGGTGCCCGTGCCCCCCGATGCGCAGGGTCACCTCGACCTCGGGGCCATCGACCCGACGGATGCGGCCCGGGCTCTGTGCCTGTGGGTGAACTCGCCGGCCAACCCCACCGGCGGCCTCGACGACCTCGATGCCGCGGCGGCCTGGGGCCGCGGTCACGGCGTACCCGTGTTCTCCGACGAGTGCTACGCCGAGTTCACCTGGCAGGGCCCGCCCCGCACCATCCTCTCGGCGGCGACGTCGTCGGGTCAGGCCGGGTTCGAGGGCCTGGTGGCCGTGCACTCGCTGTCCAAGCGCAGCAACTTCGCCGGCGGGCGGGCCGGGTTCTACGCCGGTGACGCCGACCTCGTGCACTACCTCCAGGAGGTGCGCAAGCACGTGGGCATGATGGTGCCCGGCCCCGTCCAGGCCGCAGCGGTGGCCGCGCTCGACGACGACGCCCACGTCGACGTGCAGCGCCAGCGCTACCTGTCCCGCCTCGAGCTGGGTCGGCAGGTCTTCGCCGCCCTGGGCATCGATGTCGACCTGCCCGCCGGTGGCTTCTACCTGTGGGTGGCCGCACCTGGCGGCGACGCCTGGGCCCTCACCGACCGGGTGGCCCGCGAACTGGGCACCCTGATCAGCCCCGGGGAGTTCTACGGGCCTGCCGGCGCAGACCACGTGCGGGTGGCCATGGTGGCCACCGACGATCGCCTGGCGTTGTTGGCCCAGCGCGCCGGCGTGGTCGACTGAGGGTGGCCGCCGCCCCCGGCGACCTGCTGGCCCGAACGGTCGAGCTCATCGACGTGGCCTCGG
>JBBSLP010000038.1:0-55869 GCA_038255145.1 Acidimicrobiales bacterium | reverse complement strand
TATGGCGCCGGGAACATCGTCGCCGACGCCGCTGACACGGCCACCTTCTACGGCGCCCTCTTCGACGGCGAGGTCGTCGAACCGGCCTTGCTCGACGAGATGATCCCCTCGATCGACGACGCCGTGCCCTACGGCCTCGGGGTCATGGCCTGGTCCGAGCCCTGCGGGGTCGCCTACGGCCACGACGGCGGCTTCGCCGGCTACTCGTCGAGGTCCCTCGTCCTCCACGACGGACGCCAGGTCGTCATCCTCGCCAACTCGATCACCATCGACGACCACCTCAGCGCCGACCTGGCCGCCGACGCCCAGTACGACGCCATCATCGACGCCGCCCTCTGCGGCTGAACGTCCGGCCGGACGAGAGGGCCGAACGGTGCCGCCGGATCTCATCCTCTGGACTGATGCGGCGTGGCCGGCACGCAGTTACGGTCGCCCGGTGCGCATCCGGGGCGACGTGTGGGGTTACCTGCGGCGCCACACCGGGACGTCGCCCTGGCCGGCCTGATGGTGGTCACGTCCATCATCGTCCTGACCACCGGGATCGACGTCGACGCCCTCGATCCCCGACCGGCCGCCGACCTGGTCGGCTGGGTCGCCACCATCGGCATCTGCCTCACCCTGGTGGGGCGCCGGCGGTGGCCGCTGCGGACGGTCGCCGTCGTGGTCGGCCTCCTCGTCCTGCTCGGCGCCACCGACAACGGCGACACCGTCGGCTTCCTGGCCCTCCTCATCGGGCTCTACAGCGCCGCCGCCCACCTGCCGCTCCGGTTGGCCATGCGAGCGGTGGCCATGGTGCTGGCGCTGGTCGGGGTGAGCGTCGTCGTCTTCGACAACGAGCCGACCGTCGGTGTCCTCGCCGCCGGGGTGGCCTTCACCCTCGGGTGGATGATCCGCTCCCGTCGGGAGCGCCAGGAGGCACAGGCGGCCGAGGCCGAGCGCCGGGCCCAGGCCGCGGTCGAGGTGGCCGAGCTCGACGCCGCCGCCGATCGGCAGCGCATGGCCCAGGAGCTGCACGACGTGCTCGCCCACTCACTGAGCGTCATCGCCGTGCAGGCCGGGATAGGCGCCCACCTCATCGACCGGGTGCGTGCCCAGGCGGCCCGGGCCCGCGACGCCATCCGCGCCGCCAGCAACGATGCCGAAGGCGAGCTCGCCCGCCTGATCGACGTCCTGCGCGACGGCGCCGACGCCACCGATCCGAACCTGGAGCCGTCGCTGGCCGATGTGCCAGCGCTCTGCGCCCGGGTGGGTGCCGCCGGCGTCCCCGTCGACGTCGTCACCGAGGGCGATCTCGGCGCCGTGCCCGCCGCTGTCTCACTGGCCGCCTACCGGATCGTGCAGGAGGCACTGACCAACGTGGTCCGTCACGCCGGGCCGAGACCGCCACCGTCAGCGTGCTTGTGTCGTCGGACCGCGTCGAGGTCTGCGTCGAAGACGACGGTGCGGGAGCGCCTACCCCCCAGGAACCGGGGCCCCGGCGGGTCGGGCACGGGCTGCCGGGCATGACCGAGCGGGCCCAGATGTACGGCGGCGACGTGGTGGCCGGCCCTAGGCCCGACGGCGGGTTCCGTGTCCGGGCCACGCTGCGCACGTCCGCCGACCCGGTGGCCATCGACGGGTCGATCGCTGACCGGTCCCCGACCACGACCTCGCTCCCCGCTGTCGACGCCGCCAGCGGAACCCGGGCCCGCCGCCGGCCGCCGCTCCTGGCCTGGGATGTCGCCCTGGCCGTGGCCCTCGCCGGGGTCGGCGTCGTCGAACTGCTCGACGGGCGGGGCACCGAGGGCATCACCGGCGCTACCACCTTCACCCCGACCGACGGGTGGGCGTGGTTCCTCAAGCTCAGTTGCTGCCTGCTGCTGATCGGCCGGCGGCGCTACCCGGCGTCGACGGCGTTGGCCGTGGCCGTGCTCGGGGTGACGTTGACGATCGGCGACTACAACGCCGGTGTCGTGGTCGCCGCCCTGGTCATCGCCCTGTACGCCGTCGGCAGCTACGCCACGACGGCCCGGTTCGTTGGCGCGATAGTGGGCATCGGCATCACCATGGCCATCGTCGCCTGGTCCGATCCCCCCGACCTGACCACGGCGGGAGCGGTGTGGACGGCGATGTTCGCCACCGCGGCCGCAGGGGCCGGCTACCTGGTGCGCATCGACCGCGAGCGTGGCGACGCCACCATCGCCGGGCACGAGGATGCCGGTGCCTCCGAGTCGCGCCGGGCCCGGCTCGCCGTCACCACCGAACGGCTGCGCATCGCCGAGGAACTGAGCTCGGTGATCAAGGGCTCGATCCGCTCGATCTCGCTCCAGGCGGGCTCCGGGTCCCAGCTGGTCGAGACCGACCCGGCCGCCGCGCTGGTGGTGCTGGAGTCGATCTCGGTGACGAGCCGTGCCTCGCTCGCCGACCTCCGGCGTCTGCTGAGCCGCATGCGCCCCGCCGACGAGCCCAGCCAGTATACGCCCGTGACCTCCCCCGACAGCACGAGGACCGGCCCTCCACGATGACCGTCACCAACCACACCTCCCCCTCCAGCCCCATCCGCGTCGCCGTGGCCGACGACCAGGCCCTGGTGCGCAGCGGCTTCCTTGCCCTGCTCGGGTCCGAGGAGGGCATCGAGGTGGTGGGCGAGGCGGCCAACGGCCTCGAAGCGCTCCAGGTCGCCCGGGCGACGCGGCCGGACGTGCTGCTGATGGACATCCGCATGCCCGACATGGACGGCCTCGAAGCCACCCGGGCCATCACCGCCGATGCCTCCCTGGCGTCGGTCCGGGTGCTGGTCCTGACCACCTTCGACCTCGACGCCTACGTGCACGAGGCCCTGTGCGCCGGCGCCTCGGGGTTCCTCCTCAAGGACACCCTGCCCGCCGACCTGCTCGCCGCCGTCCGGGTCGTCGCCGCCGGTGACGCCCTGCTCGCCCCCAGCATCACCCGACGGCTGATCGAGGACTTCGTCCGGCGGCCAATGGCCGAGGCCCACGATCCCCGGCTCGATCAGCTCACCGAGCGCGAACGGGAGGTGCTGATCGAGGTGGCCCGGGACCGGGCCCAGCTCGTGGTCGCCGCCTACGAGACCGGCCTCGTCGTCCGCGGCCGGTCCGGATGAGCCCCCCACTGAGGACTGTGACCAGAATTCTGGTCACGAGATCCGACCCCGCTGACATCTCGGAACCCTCCCTCCCCAGCGTGCGAGCTAGCATTCTGTAAGCATGGCCAACGTCCTCGTTCGTGACCTCCCGCCCCACGTCCACGCCCAGCTCGTCCGGCGAGCCGAAGCCGCAGGCATGTCGCTGCAGCAGTACCTCACCGGCGAGCTCACCCGGTTGGCGGACACCCCCACGATCGATGAGGTCATCGCCCGCATCGAAGGGCGATCCGGTGGGGCGGTCGGCTTCGAGCAGGCGGTCGCCGATCTCGACGCCGAGCGCTCCTGATGACGAGCACCGGTGTTCCGTGCTGGTGATCGACGCCTCGGTGCTGGCCAACCTCGTCGGCGACGACGGCGTGGATGGCGCCACCGCCCGGACGGCCGTGCGGGGACGAACCGATCTCGCCGTGCCCGACCTGGCCTACGTCGAGACCGTCGCTGTCCTGCGCAAGCGGTGGATCGCCAGGACGATGACCGACGACCGCCTCAGCGAGGCCGTGGCCGACCTCACCGCCCTGCCCATGCGCCAGTTCCCCACCCGGCCACTGATGCGGCGCGCCGTCGAACTGCGAGCGACCGTGACCGTCTACGACGCCGCCTACGTAGCCCTGGCCGAAGCCCTTCAGTGTGACCTCATCACCGCCGACGCCCGACTCGCCCGGGCGAACGGACCTCGCTGCACCATCCGTGTGGTGACCTGACCTAGTCACCGGTGGAGCGCGATCCCTCGGCGTCGGCGAGCAACCGTCACGGAGGAAGGTTCGGAAGAGAACATCGACGGAGAACCGGTAGCCATCCCGGTCCTGCACCACTCCGTCAAAGTGGATGTCCGCGGACGGGGCCGAGGTCACACCCGTCGTCGAGGACGTCAAGGGTCCCGTGGTCTCGGCCGCGACCTTCTCCGGTGTGCCGATCGTGTCCACCGTCGCAGCCGCCGTCGTCGACGACGAACCGGATGCCCCAGACGAGGGCGCAGATGTCGAAGGCCCGTCGCTCCCGCCACAGGCCGAAGCCACACCCACAGCAACACCATCGACGCAAGCACTGCACGCACGTTCTCTCCCCCCGTCCAGGCCCGGACAGGCGACCGGCAGCAGGCGAACGCACGATGTACCAGGTCCAGTGGCGGACACCTGTCCGAGGCTCGGCCGTCTGCGTCCCGGTGCTCGAACGTCGCAGTGCCTTTACGTCAACACCTACGCCGACCAGGTTCACGACGCGCGTCCCCCTATCCCAGGCCGACAACAAAGGGGCGGCCACGCCGCGTACACCGACCGAGGGCCTCAAGCACACGTGCTACGGTGTGCTACATGGAGGAGATCACCCACCGTCAGATGCGGAACGAGAGCGCCGACGTGCTCCGCCGGGTCGCCGCCGGTGAGACCATCCTGGTGACCAACAACGGCCAGCCCGCGGCCGTGATCGGCCCGCCCCACGGCGACGTGTTGGCGCTGCTGTCGGCCCAGGGCCAGCTCCGCGAGGCCCTCAAACCTCCGTCCAGGCTCCAGTCGATCAAGCGGAGGAAATCGACGAAGACAGCGGCGGAGATCATTGCTGACGTGCGGGGGCGCTGGTGAAGGTGTCCTATGTGGACACGTCGGCAGCCATGAAGCTCGTGATCGACGAACCCGAGTCAGCGGCCCTTGCCGAGGGCCTGTCCGCCGATCGGCGCCTCGTCGCCTCGTGGCTCCTCCACACCGAGATGCACTGCGCCGCAGGCCGACACCCCGATGACATCGACAGCGCCGACGTCCAGGACGTGCTCAGCACGATGGACCTCGTCGACCTGACCCGCGGCGACATGATCGCCGCCGGGACGCACGCTCCACTGAGGTCGAACGACGCCATCCACCTGGCCGTCGCCATCCGACTGGGCTCCGACGAGATGGTGACCTACGACGGGGAGTTGGCCGAGGCTGCGAGAGCTGCGGGCCTGACCGTCTTCGCCCCCGCCCGGTAGGCGAAAGCGGGGCCCCCGACTACTCGACGCGAAACAGCTGCTCCGGTAGCGTGCTGGCCTCCTACGGCATCGCGCCGCAGGCGCCGAACGGCCGTACCTCGTCGGTGGCGAGGCGAAAGCGCTGGTAAACCGCCGATCAGGTCCCGACGCTCGCCGGCTCGGCCGACGACGGCCTCGCGGTCATCACGCCGGGGCTGATGCTCGAGTTCGTCCCCTCTGGAGCTCGCTCCCCAAGGGCCGGTGTCAATCCGTCTTGTCATGTCAGGCGAGCGGTCGCCATCCCTGCGACCGTGGCCGCCTCGAGCAGGGCTCGGTCCCCGGCGACGAGGACGAGGTCGGCATCGTCGGCCTGTTGGGCGGCCGCGAGGTGGACGGCGTCGTAGGCCCGCAGTGCCCACGTCTCGGCGGCGTCGCCCGCCTTGCGGATGAGCTCGTCGTCCACCTGGAGCAGGTCGATCTGGTCCAGGAGGACGTCGAGCTCGGAGTTGGCCGTTCGCAGCTGCGGGGAGGAGATCCGACCCAGACGGAAGGCCTGAGCCAGGGCCGCCCGGGCTTCGACGCGCACGAGGGCCACGCTCACCAGACGTTCGGCGCCGTCCCAGAGCTCAGCGGCCGCCGCGGTGCCGGCCTCGTCGACCAACAACGGCACGACGGCGGACGTGTCGAAGTAGGCGATCACCGGCGCTGTTCGGCGACCAGGTCAGAGACGGTCCCTGCGGTGCGCAGCGGCTCGGGCCGGGTGCGCGTGCGCTGCTTCGCCGGCACCACCCGGCCTTCGCGGATGAGTCGGTCGATGGCCCGCTCACCGCTGATCGGCAGAACCCGGGCGATCGCCCGGCCCCGGTCGGTGACGACGAGCTCCTGGCCGGACTGGACCTGCTCCAGGTAGCTGCTGAGGTGATCCCGGAGCTCACGGATGCCGACCTCGGTCATGTCGCCACCCTACAGGGAGCGATGTCGCCACATCCCCAGCTGCCCACAGCAGGTGCCGAACACGACGGTGCCGAGCTGCTCGGTGGTGGAGGGGCTGCAGACCACGTGGTGCAGCAGCATCTGCGTGTCCCGCACCAGGCGTTCCAGGGTGTGTCCGCGGTGGAGGGCGTCTGCCCCCACCAGGGCTTGGGCCTGACGGACCACGTCGGCACCGAGGTGGGCAGCCGGGACCGCGGCCAGACGGAGGCGGGCGCGCCGGGCGGCGTCGGGGACATCGCCGGCACTACCTCCACGCCAACGGGTTCGCCGAGACGTGGCTGAACTCGTACTCCGCCGCCCTCACCAACATGATCGACGGGACCTCGCGGCCGGATGAGCTCGGTCCCTCACTGGAGATGGCCCGTCGCGAGGGCTATGCGATCGAGGGGGACGCATCCTCGCCCTCGCCTACGGCGAGCTGTGCGGCGGCCGTCCCGAACCCGCCGCCGAGCTGCTCGGGCTGGCCCGGGCCTCCCGCTTCAACGCCACCGCCCACCACGTGCTGTACGGCGTCGTCGTCGAGCCCCTGGTCCGCCGGGCGCTCGACCCCGCCCGCCTTGCCGCCGCCGTGGAGCGCGGGCGCACGTGTCGACCGGCGACGTGCTGACCTCCTACGGCATCGAGCCTCAAGCCCACGGGATCCGCTGAGCGGCGAGGAGTCCGGCGGCTACGGGTCGTCGAGACCCGCGCCCTCAACTCGACGGGCGTCTTCCTCCACTACCGCGTGGCGCGGTAGTCCGACGCGGCCTGTGCAGCTACGTGATCCCTCCCCCCGCCCCGGGCCACGCCCACCGCGGCACACAGACGGCTGCGCACGTCGAGCTCGGAAGACAGGGGGCCGAGTACCCGCTCGTCGGCCACCCGGCCCAGCGACGCCTCCAGGGTGCGCCGAGCGGACGCCTCCCGGCGACCGGCCCCCCGGGCCACGGCCGGTCGAGCGGCCCCGGCCACGAGCAGGCCGGCGAGGGCGCCACCCAACAGGGCCAGGGTGGGCAACGGGAACGCGCCGACCTCGGGGGTGGGGGGCTCGGGCAACCGCAACCAGGCCACCACCCCCAACACCGTCAGCCACACCAGCCCGGCCACGGCCACGACCACGAGCAGCTGCTGGACGGCGTTGACCGCCCGCCACCAGCGGGGCGGGGGCGGCAGGGCCACGTCGGGGGAGGCCACGGCATGGACCAGGTCGGACGCCAGCTCACCGGGGGTGGGGACAGCCCGGCGCAACAACCCGGGCCAGGGGTCCGCCAGGTCGTCTCCGGCCCGGCGCACGGCATCGCTGATGGCGAGGGCGGTGCGGGCGGCGGCGACGTCGTCCAACCCCGATGGCGACGCCGACGCCGACGCCGCCTCGCCTCCGTCGACCCCGGCTTGGGCCCGAGCCTGGTGCAGGCGCCCGAGCCGCTCGCGACGCAGCACGGCCAGGGGGTCCCGGCGGAAGCGGGCGACCGAGCGGGACACCGGCCAGCCCGTGGCCAGGTGGCCCTGGCGCCGGTGGGACCCGCCCACCGCAGCGACGACGGCGTCCACGCCGACGGCGGCGGCCAGCGCAACCACCAGGTGATCACGGTCGGCGGGACCGAGGCCCGCGGTCGACGGCACCCCGGCGGCGCCGACGCCGACCAGGTCACCCGCCGCGGCGGCGATGTCGGCCGTCAGCCGGGCCACGGCGGCACGCCGCGCCGCCACCCGGTCGGCCACCAGCGCCCGCAGCCCATCGAGCCCCGAGGCGGCGACGGCCGAGGTCGTCAGCACCGGCACCTCGGCCAGACCGTCGGCCACCAGCAACCCCGACAGGTCGGCCACGCAGGCATCGAGCTGCGTGGGGGTCAGCCGATCGGCCTGGTTGAGCACCACGACCATCACCGCGTCGTAGGCGGTGAGGCGTCTGAGGTACCCGTCGTGGATGGCGGCGTCGGCGTACTTCTGGGGATCGAGCACCCACACCAGAAGGTCGGCCCGGCCCACCAGGCGGTCGACCTCCTCCCGATGATCCCGGCGGACCGAGTCGTGGTCGGGCAGGTCGAGCAGCACCAGCCCATCGGGGGCGGGGGCGACCCCGACGTGGCGGCGCCCGGCCTCGACGCCCAGCCAGTCCAACAGGGGCCCGACATCACCCTCACCCCAGGTGGCCGCCAGGGTCGACGAGGTGGTGGGACGGCGGACGCCGACCGTGGACAGGGGCGCTCCGGCCAGGGCGTTGAACAAGGACGACTTGCCGCTCCCCGTGGCTCCGGCCAGGGCCACGACCGTGTGGGCGGTCCCCACCCGCAGGCGGGCGTCGACCCGGTCGAGGACCCGGCGGGCCGCCACCACCAGCTCGGCGTCGAGCCGGCCCGAGGCCAGCTCCACTGCATCTTCGAGGGCGGCGAGACGCTCGCCCAGATCGGTGGAGCCGGGCACCGTCGTGACCGTCACCGGCGCCCCGGCAACGCCTGGGGAGCGGCCGTGGCCACCGCCGCGGCCGCTCGGCGCAGCTCACCGGGCACATCGCCCGCCGGTGCCACCGATGCCAACACGTCGTCGAAGCGGGCCCGCTCGGCCGCCAGCACGCGTCCCACCCGGGCCAACAGGTCGTCACGGGCCCGGGCGGTGAGCTGGCGCACGGCCTGGTCGCCGAAGAGGGCTTCGAGGACCTTCTGGCTGACGGTGGCCGTCCCCCCGGCCACCGCCAGCTCGATGCCGGTGAGACCCCCCGTCTGGGCGAAGACCAGGATCATCAGGGCCACACCGGCCCCGTTGACGCCGAAGGACAGGGCCCGGGCCGTGGTCCGCTTCGACCCGCTCTGCTCGGCCACCAGCTCGAGGACGGCCCGTTGCCATTCCCGGACCTCGTCACCGATGACCTGGCGCAGATCGGGGCTCGAGCGGTCGAGCCGTCGGCGTTCCCCACCCATGAGCTCGCGGCCCCCTGGTGTGGCCGCCCACGCCTCGACGGTGCGCTCGGCGGCTGTGTCAGCGGCTGCGGCCACCAACGCCTCGATGCCGTGCTCGAGCGCGAGTGCCACCTCCTCGACGGGAGCGGGCTCACCGGTCCACGCCCGCCGCAGTCGGTCCCGCAGCAGCCCGACCCTCGACTCCAGGCCCTTCAGCAACTGCCCGCTGCCCACCAGCTCCTGCCAGCGGCCCAGCACCTCGCGCCGCAGCAATGCGCCATCGGCCACGGCCTCGCCCACCTCGGTGGCGGCGGCGGCGTAGCGCTCGTCGGTGGCCCGGCGCAGGGAATCGGCGAAGGCACGCTCGGCCTCAACGTGGCTGACCACGGCATCGACCCGCGCCGCCAGGCTGGCCAGGGCGCCATCGAGCGTGGCCCGCACGACCTCGGCCCGGGACGCCGCGTCCCCGGCCAGCTCGTCCAACCAGCTTCGCAGCCCGTACACGTCGGCCTCGGCCAGGCGACCGTGCTCGAGCTGGGTCTCGGCGATGGTGAAGACCGGGGCCCGTCCCAGCCCCCCCTGGCGCAACATGTCGACCAGGTGGGCGGTGACCTCGTCCGTGGCCTCGGCCGGCACCCGATTGAGCACCATGGCCAGCGCGGTGCCCCGTTGCTGGGCCCGTTCCAGCTGGTCCCAAGGGACGGCATCGGCGTAGCGGGCCGCGGTGGTGACGAACAGCCACAGGTCGGCCGCGGCCAGCAACTGGGCGGCCAACAGGCGGTTCTCGCCGACGACGGAATCGATGTCGGGGGCGTCGAGCAGGGCCAGGCCCGGCGACGCCCTGGTGGTGGCCACGAGCCGGATGGTGTCCGTCGACGCAGCTCCTGGAGAGCTCACCCGGACCAGCCCGGGCAACACCCGTTGCCCCTCGAACCAGGCGGCGTCATCAGGGTGGAACACCAGGACCGGGGACCGGGTGGTGGGCCGCAGCACGCCGGCGCTCGTGACGTCGACACCGAGGAGGCTGTTCAGCAACGTCGACTTGCCCGCGCCCGTGGAACCGCCGACGACGGCGAGGAGGGGGGCACCGAGGGCCTCGAGACGGGGGACGATGTAGTCGTCGATCTGGTCCAGCAGCTCACGACGCTCCCGACGGGCCCCGTCGCCCCCGGGCAGAGCCAAGGCCAGCTGACACCGCTCGAGCACGTGGCGGAGGCCGCCGAGCGTCTCGACGAGCACGTCCGCCGGTGTCGGCGCCCGCGGTGTGGTGATCTCCGGCTTCACCGCGTCCAAGCTCACCGTGCCCCCGTACCCACATCACGCCATCGGCGCCCTGCGGCTACCGCACCGGAGGCCGCGAACCCTCCTTGCGGGTCACCCTGGCGAACAGGTCCTTCAGCTTGGCCCGGTTGTGGGGCTTGCGGGCCTCGTCGAGCGCCTTCTTGGCCAGGCCGGCCTTGGCCAACCCACTGAGCAGTCCCATGGTGTCCCCTTCGGTCGTCGTGAGGTCGCTTACCCGGCGACGCCCACGGCGATACCTCGCAGAACCAGGTCCCAGTCCGCCAGCCGGGGATCACCACCGTGGTCGGACGTGCTCCGTCGACGGGCGGCGGTGCTGGGCTCGTCGGAGGGGAAGGGGACGAGGCCTGCTGCCGACGCCGAGGTGTGGGAGCTCGAGCTCGCGGGTGGCTTCCATGGACGCCTGTCGACCGGGCCGGGGCTCAGTCCGGCGTCACCGGCGACGCGCTGGCGTCGACGCGGGACAGGCGTGGGTGCCACAGCGGGACGCTCTGGCTGGCGGCGAAGGCCAGGCCGAGCAACACGACCAGGGCGCGGGCCCAGGTCCTCGGGCGTCCCGAAGGTGACGAGCCGCCCGTGGTCCATGACGGCCACGAGGTCGCACTCCGCCGCCTCACCCACGTACCGGGTGGACACCAGCAGCGTGCGGCCCTGGTCGCGCGGCTGCCGGAAGCGTTCCCAGAACTGCTCCCGGAGGATGGGGTCGATGCCGGCGATGGGCTCGTCGAGCAGGACGAGCTCGGGGTCGTGGACGAGGGCGGCGGCCAGGGCCAGACGGCGTTGCATGCCCCCAGCCCCACGATGACGCCGGGCCGCACGACCAGATCCGCACGACCAGATCCACCTGGCTCAGGCCGCCCTCGCCGCCGTAGGTCCGTTCGAGATCCCGGGCGTCGATGGCCGGCCTCCCCCTGGCACCCTCAGCTGTCGCCCCCTCCAGGCCCATCCACGCTCCGCTCGCTCGTACCCAACCGCTCACCGCCACCGGTTGCGGCGCTCACACGCCTCCACAGACGAGAAGAAGGGGGCTGGGTGCGGTGCGCACCCAGCCCCCTTCTCCGATGTGCAGCGTTGATCCGGCTAAGGAGACTGCGTCATGGCGCTACCCCTCCACACCCACTTCTACGCAGGTGAGCCGCGATCCGCCGCCGCTCCTGCTATTCAGTGACGGACCGTGCGAGTTCCGCTACGACGCGTGATCATTCGGTAGGCCAAGACGACCAGGACCGCACCCACGATCGAACCGATGATGCCTGAAGGCTGCAGCGCCCCTTCAGAGAAGTCCTTGCCGAACAACGCCCATCCGATGAACCCGCCCACGAAGCTGCCGATGATGCCGACAACGATCGTCACGGGGACGCTCATGGGGTCCGGACCAGGCACGATGAGCCGGGCCAGGAACCCCGCTATCGCGCCGATGATCACCAGGGTGATGATGAAACCGATCATGGTGTCCTCCTCGTCGAACGCCTCATCGTTCCCCGTTGGGGAACTGGCAAACACGTTCGTTCCAGAAGGTCATCGCTCAGCTCCGGCGCACTTCGCCGCGGTCACGTCATGTCCGGTGCGAGAATGAGACCAGTTCGACCGAACCCGATCATGCCGATGGGCGACGTTCACCTCGCTCGACAAGCAAGCCTCACAGCACGGCGCGTCGGTTTCACGCGATTGGCGCCGCGGTACAGGATGTCGTAACTCGGCGGTAGGAGATCACATGGGAATCGGAACCAGCATCGTGCTCGTCGCGATCGGCGCGATACTCGCCTTCGCGGTGGATGCAAGCGTGAGCGGTGTCGACCTGCAGGTGGTCGGCTGGATCCTCATGGGGGCGGGCGCACTGGGGCTCGTGCTCTCGATGATCTTCTGGAGCTCCTGGGGCGGAGGCCGCTCGCGCCGGGCCGTCATCGACACCGCGCCCGCCGGCCACACCCGGACCGTCGTCGACGAGACCAACTGAGGCCACCCGGCCCCGGCGGTATCGCCGGGGCCACCGCGAGGGCCCGCCTCGGCGATCAGATGCGAACGCCGCTGATGGCTCGGGCGATCACCAGCTGCTGGATCTGCTCGGTGCCTTCGAAGATGTCGTAGATCTTGGCATCCCGGTACCAGCGCTCGACGGGGTGCTCGGACACGTAGCCGGCTCCGCCCAGGATCTGCACGGCCCGCTCGGTGGCCCACACCGCCACCCGACCGGCCTTGAGCTTGGCCATCGAACCCTCGGCGTGGGTGGCCTCGCCTCGGGCACCCAGCCACGCCGCCCGCCGCACCAGCCACCGCGCCGCCTCGATCTCCGTGGCCACATCGGCCAGCATGAAGGCGATCCCCTGGTTCTCGATGATGGGCTTGCCGAACTGCTTGCGCTCCTTGGCGTAGTCCAGGCTGTACTCGAACGCCGCCCGGGCGATCCCCAACGCCTGCGCCGCCACCGACGGCCGCGTCGTCTCGAACGTCTTCATCGCGCCCTGGGACCTCGCGTGACCACCGGCGCGCACCCTCGCCAGGCGCTCGTCGAGCTTGTCCTTGCCGCCCAACAGGCAGCGCCCGGGGACACGAACCTCGTCGAGCAGCACCTCGGCCGTGTGGCTGGCCCGGATGCCCATCTTGGTGAACTTCGCCCCCTGGCTCAGCCCCTTGGTCCCCTTGGCCACCACGAAGCTGGCCTGGCCCCGTGACCCCAGCGTCCGATCGACCGTGGCCACCACCACGTGCACATCGGCGATGCCGCCGTTGGTGATCCACGTCTTCGTGCCGTTCAGCACCCACTCGTCGGTGGCCCCGTCGTAGCGGGCCGTGGACCGCAGCGACGACACGTCGGATCCGGCATCGGGCTCGGACACGCAGAACGCCGCCAGCTTCACGTCACCGGGCGTGCCGAAGCACTCGGGCAGCCACTCCCCTACCTGCTCCGGCGTGCCCTGCCCGGTGATGGCCGCCACCCCCAGCACCGTCCCCACCAGGGACAGCCCGATGCCGGCGTCCCCCCAGAACAGCTCCTCCAACACCACGGGGAACGTCTGACCCGTCGGGTCCAACCCGGCCGTGGCGATGAAGTCGAGCGAGTACAGCCCGATCTTCGAGGCCTCCTCCAGCACCGGCCACGGGGTCTCCTCCCGCTGGTCCCACTCGTGGGCGACGGGCCGGATCACGTCGGCGGCGAACTGGTGCACCCACGCCTGCAACTGCTGCTGATCGTCGTTGAGCGACAGCGAGAACTCGGCCACGGCGGTACCTCCGATAGACGGTCTCCCGTCATGCTACCGGTCGGTAACTTCCAGGTTCGCCGTGGTGCGGAACTGATCGGTGATCGTTGCCTCAGGTCGCCTCAGGTCGACCCGACCAGCACGGATCGCAGCGCGGCACCGTTGGCCTCCAGCCAGACGACCAGGGCGGCCCGATCGGCGGGCGACAACCCGTGGGCGTCGGCGATCAGCCCACACCGGCGGGGCCGGTCCAGCCCCCGCGACCCGGGATCGACGTCTGCGTCCTCCCCGAACGGCACCCACCACAGCATCAGGTTGGCCACCTCCATCACCCGGGGCACCGGCCAGGCCAGGGCGAAGTCGATCAACGCCACCGCCTGCCCATCACGGAAGACCACGTTGTCCGACGTGATGTCCATGTGCCCCACCAGTTCGGGCGGCTGCGGCGGGCCCGGGGGCAGGTCGGCGGGCTCGGGGCGCACGGGCAGCTCGGTGGGCAGCCCGAAGCCCACGGCAGCGTCGTCGTGGCGCCGTACCAGCCGGGCCAGGGACACCAGCCGGTCCTCGTCGGCGATCCACGGTGGGCAGGGCCGGCCCGCCACCTGGACCGCGCCCTCGACTGGCTCGACGAAACCCTGGCCTGACGGGTCGACGCCGAAGTCATACTGATGAGTATGACCTACCGTGTCGGCCCGAAAGGGCAGGTGGTGATACCCAAGGAGCTACGGGACGAAGTCGGCATCGAGCCTGGTGACGAGATCAGCTTCTGGCGCCACGAGGACCACATCACCCTCCGTCCGGCCCGCATCCGGCCCTCCCTGCGGGGCCGCTTCGCCGACTCCGGCCTCGTCGAGCTCTTGGAGGCAGAACGACGAGCCGACCGGGCTCGCGAAGACCGGGCGTGACGGTCGTCCTCGACTCCTGGGCCATCCTGCGCTACCTCGAGGGCGCCGAACCGGCAGCACAAGCTGTCGATGAGCTCTTGGCCGAGGAACGCCCGATCGTCAGCTGGATCAACGCGGGGGAGGTCTTCTACGTCCTGCGCCGGCGCCACGGCGATGAGGCCGCCCGGAGCACCATCAACGATCTCCGAGGCATCACGAAGCGCGAGCTGCCGTCGGACCTACGCGTGCTCGAAGCCGCGGCCATCAAGGCCGACAACCCCATGTCCTCTGCGGACGCCTTTGCTGCGGCGACGGCGATCGGGCACGGCGCAACGCTGTGGACCGGCGATCCCGAGCTGCTCCTCGAAGGCTCGCCATGGTCGTGGCGCGACCTGCGTCACTGATCGCAGGCCCACTCACGGGCCGATTCGCCGTGATGGGGAACCCGGACGCGGCGAGGGGCGAGCCGCAACAGCCCGCCCCTCGACCACCCGGTCCGCAACCGAACCTCAGCGGCGGCCGGCCAGCTCCCGATCCCGATCGGCGTCATCGTCATCGTCATCGGGCACCGCTCGCGCCGCCGCCGAATGGCCCTCGACGTCCAGCTTGGGCAGCAACCGGTCCAGCCAGCGCGGCAGCCACCAGTTCTTGTCGCCCAGCAGCTCCATGGTCGCCGGCACCAGCAGCATGCGCACGATGGTGGCGTCGAGGAGGATGGCCACGGCCAACCCCGTCCCCATCAGCTTCAGCACCCGGTCGTTCTCGAACAGGAAGCTGCCGAACACCACCACCATGATGGCCGCCGCCGCGGTGATCACCTTGGCCGTGGCCGCCAACCCATCGGCCACCGACCTGCGGCTGTCACCCGTGCGCACCCACTCCTCACGCACCCGGGACAACAGGAACACCTCGTAGTCCATGGACAGGCCGAACGTGATGGCGAACAGCATCATCGGCGCCCACGGCTCGATGGGCGCCGGCGACACCCCGGTGATGTCGCTCAACCAACCCCACTGGAACAACGCCACCACGATCCCGTACGCCGCCCCGATGGACAGCAGGTTCATCACCACCGCCTTGAGCGCCACCAGCACCGAGCGGAACACCGTCATCAGCAACAGGAACGACAGCAGCAGCACGGCCGCGAAGAACAGCGGCAACCGGGCCGTCAGGTAGTCGGAGAAGTCACCGTTGACGGCCACCGTCCCCGTCACGTTGACCACCACCCCGGCCACCTCTTCGGCCGGAGGCAGCACCTCGGAGCGCAACCGCTCCACCAGCTGCGACGTGGCCTCGTCCTGCGGCCCGCTGGTGGGCACCAGGTTCCACAGCGCCGCCGTCGGCGCCGCCGGGTCGTTCAGCGTGGGCGGGGACACGAACGCCACCCCGGGATCAGCCGCTGCGGCCTCGTTGATGGCCTCGAGCGCCCCCACCGGCGTCCCCGGCGGCACCTCGGCCACCAGCAGCAGGGGACCGTTGAACCCGGGCCCGAAGCCGGACACCAGCAGGTCATAGGCCTGCTTGGTCGTGCTGTCCTGGGGGTAGTTGCTCTCGTCCGAGAAGCCCAGGCGCAGGCTCAACACGGGCACGGCCATGACCAGCAGGGCCACCGTGGCCACCAACGCCCCCGTCCACGGACGGCGCTGGATCAGCCGGCTCCACCGGTACGCCGTTGTCTCCCGCAGGGGCTTGGGCGGCCGACGGGGCACCTCCCGCTTCAGCGCGGGCACGAAGAAGCCGGCGATGAGCACGATGATGGCCAGGGGGATGCCCACGATCAGCGGGGTCACCTTCAGCCCCAGGCCCACCAGGGCCACGGCCACCAGGCCGGCGGCGATCAGGCCCCGCCACCGGGTGCGTTCGATGCGCTCGCCGGCGAAGGCCAGGAGCGCCGGCAGCAGCGTCAGCGAGGCCAACACCGTCACCGCCACCACTGACGCCGCGCCGACGGCCAGACCCTGTACGAAGGCCACGCCCATCAGCAGCATGCCCAACAGCGAGATGACCACCGTGGTCCCCGCGAAGAGCACCGAGCGGCCCGCGGTGTCCAATGCGATGGTGATCGATTCGCGCACCGTGTGCCCGGCGTGGAGTTGCTCACGGTGGCGGGTGACGATCAGCAGGGCGTAGTCGATGCCCACCCCCAGACCGATCATGATGCCCAGGAAGGTGGCGAAGTCGGGGATGGCCAACACGTGGCTCAACAGCGTGATGACCGCCGTGCCGATGCCGATGCCGAACAGCGCCACCCCCACGGGTAGCCCCATGGCCAACACCGACCCGAAGGCGAGGATGAGGATCACGATGGCGAAGGCCAGGCCCAGCACCTCGGACGAGGGCTGGGAGAACTCGGCGAAGATGAAGCCGCCCAGTTCGGTCCTCACCCCGTCGATCTGGGGTTCGGCGTCGAGGATCTCGTCACGGATCTCTGCGGCCCGGGGCAGGGCGATGTCCGACGGCATCTCCACGTTGGCGAACGCCACCTTGCCGGCGTCGGGCCCCTGGCTGGCGATCTGCTGCTCACCCCCCTCGTCGAAGGGGCTCTGCACCCGGGTCACGTCGGGGATGGTCGCCACCTTCGCGAACAGCGCCGACATGGCCTCCCTGACCTCGGGGTCGTCGACGCCCTGGTCAGCCTTGAAGACGATGGTGCCGACGATGCCACTGCCCTGGCCGCCGAACTGGTCCTCGAGGATGTCGATGCCCCGCTTCGACTCCACGTTGGGCAGGTTGAACTCGTCGCGGAACCCACCGCCCACGGCGCCCTGCAGGACACCGCCCAGCACCAACACCAGAATCCACAACCCGAGTACGAGCCGCCTGTGGTCATGGCACCACGGACCCAATCGTGCGAACACCCGCTGTCCTCCCCATCCGGCCGCAGCGCGACCTTCCCTCCCGATCCGACGACCGAGGTCTCCGGAAGTCATCGGTGTCGCGAAGGATGCCTCGCCGCGGCCGGCGCGGGACGGGGAATCTCAGGCTGTGAGGGACGATCAGTACGTCTCGTAGATGGCCACGGTGATGTCCACGATCTTGCGGAGGACGGCGAACAGGTCTTCGACGCTGGCCAGGGGCACGTTCTGCACCATGAGGGCGAAGTGCAGCTCCCGACCCGACTTGGCCTCGATGAACCCGACCATGGTCCGGGTCTGCATGAGCACGCGGTCAGCGCCGGGGTCGGGCACGGCCCGGGTCCCCGTCTTGGCGATCACCTTGCCGTCGGCCGGCGTGCCCCCGAACAGGTCGAGGTCCCCGCTCTCGCCGAGCACAGGCAGGGCGTCGCGGTAGACCTGGGCCCAGGGCTGGGTGGTCGACCAGTTGATGAGGCCCACGGCGCTGTCGGGGGAGAAGCGGCTCAACGACGACCCGGCGCCGTCGAGCAGGAAGGTGGCGTCACGATCGAGCCCGGCCCGGCCCACCAAGTCGTACTCGGCCCGCAGGCCGTCCTCGCAGTCCTTGGAGCCGTTGGCCACGGCGATCATGCACGTGAGCAGCTCGGCCCCCCAGTTGTGGCTGACCTTGAGCACCAGGTGCACGGTCTCCGACAGCGGCGCCGAGGTCAGCGCCGCGACCTGGCTGCCGTCCTCGTAGCTGGCGGGCAGGTCAGCGACGGGGTTGGCGCCGGTGGGGTCGGCGTTCACGGTGACCCCGGCGGCCTGGAGCTCGGCGATGAAGGCGGACCGGGCGAAGGCGGCGGGGTCCTGCACCGACCAACCACCGAGCACCGGGGCACTGCCCTCCTCGACGGTGCCGCTGACCACGAGCTGGCCGGGGGCTTCCTGGGTCACCTGCACGGCGTTGCCGGCACCGCCCGCGGCGGCCACGGTGGTGACCTCGGAGCGCACCGACCACCCCGGCACCTGGGGGCGCCAGTCGAGGTCGGCGGCCTGGCCCACCTCGGTGGGCAGGGACAGCACGTCGATCTGGTTGTCGTTGACCACGATGGGGCTGATGGGCGACTGCTCCCACTGGGTGAACGTGTCGAACAGGCGGTCGTCGACGACGACGTCGCCGCTGACCTCGCTCACGCCCGACTCGACCACCTGGGCGGCCAGCACCTTCAGCCCGGCCAGGGGATCGCCGGGGGTGATGGCGGCGCCGGGCAGGTTGAAGTAGGTGTGGTCGGTGGGGACGAACTGGATGGGGCCGTCGAGCACGCCACGGCCCCCCAGGTTCTGGTCGCCCGAGGCCACCAGCACGAGGTCGCCGTCGACCACGCCGTCGGTCAGGGGCCCGGTGCGGTGGACCGGGGTGACGAGGGTGTGGTCGGCGCCGTAGGTGTCGAGGAACGTCGCCGCCGAGTACAGCTTGGTCGTCGACCCCGCCTCGTAGATCTCGTTGGCGGCCTTGTCCACGAGCACGTCGTGGGTGTCGCCGTCCTGGATGAGGAGGCCGATGGACGAGTCGGCGAAGGTCGGGTCGTCCAGGGCGGCCTGGATGGCGGGCGGGATGGCCGTGGGATCGGACGGGGCCAGCGTCGTCGTCGGCGCTTCGGTGCCCGGCGACCCTCCCGCCACCACCGTCGGGTCCACCGACCCGCACCCCGCCAGGGCCAGCGACGTCAGCAACGCCGCCGCTCCCATGCCCACCCTCACTCGCTTGGTTCTCATCGCAAGGACAGTACTCATGACGAACGTTCCGTTTCTCGTCCCATCGTCGGCCGAGGCGCGAGGCTCCCGGTCATGACCGATCGTCGTGCGCTGCTGGTCAGGACAGCCGAACGGATCGCCGACTACCGCGACGGGGCCGGGGCCGCCCGGGTCGGTGCCGCCGCCGGTGTCGACGCCCTGCGGGCCGCGTTCTGCCTGCCGCTGCCCGAGGACGGCGAGCCTGCGGCCCAGGTCGTGGACCGGCTGGTGGCCGCGGCCGAGCCCGGACTGGTCAACATCGTGGGCCCCCGCTACTTCGGCTTCGTCAACGGCGGCTCGTTGGATGCCGCTCTGTGCGCCGACCTGTTGGGCGTGGGCTGGGACCAGAACGCCTTCAACCCGGTGACCTCGCCGGCCTCGGCCATGGCCGAAGAGGCCGCGGGGGCCTGGCTCAAGGAGCTGTTGCTGCTGCCCGCGGACGCCTCGTTCGGCTTCGTCACCGGTGGCCAGGGGGCCAACACCGTGGGCCTGGCCGCGGCCCGGCACCGGGTGCTGGCCACCGTGGGTTGGGACGTGGAGGAGGACGGCCTGGTCGGCGCCCCCCGGGTGCGCGTGGTGGCCAGCGTCGAGCGCCACGCCACCATCGACCGGTCGTTGCGCCTGCTGGGGTTGGGCCGCGGAGCCCTGGTCGAGGTGGCGGCCACGTCCCAGGGGGCCATCGACGTCGACGCCCTGGCTACGGCCCTGGCTGCCGGCCCCGCAGGTACGCCGACGGTGGTGTGCGCCCAGGCCGGCAACGTCAACAGCGGGGCGTGCGACGACCTGGTGGCGGTGTGCGAGCTGGCCCACCGCCACGGTGCCTGGGTCCACGTGGACGGTGCCTTCGGCTTGTGGGCCGCGGCCGCCCCGGGCCGCCGCCACCTGGTGGCCGGGCTCGAGGCGGCCGACTCGTGGGCCTGTGACGGGCACAAGTGGTTGAACGTGCCCTACGACTGCGGCTACGTGTTCTGCGCCGACGTCGATGCCCATCGGGCGTCCATGGCCTTCGACGCCGCTGCCTACCTGGCCGGCCAGGGCGACGACGACGCCGTGCGTTCGCCCGCCGACCACAACCCCGAGTCCTCCCGACGGGCCCGGGGCTTCGCCACCTGGGCCGCCCTGCGCCAACTCGGCCGGTCGGGGGTGGCCGACCTGGTCGAGCGGTGCTGTGCCCGGGCCGCGGAGTTCGCCGACCAGTTGGCGGCGTTGCCGGCGGTGTCGGTGGCCAACGACGTCGTGCTCAACCAGGTGCTGGTCGACTTCGGCTCCCCGGCCCGGACCGACGCCGTCCTCGCCGCCGTACAGCGCGAGGGCACGTGCTGGATGGGGGGCACGGTGTGGCACGGCCGCCGCCTCATGCGCATCTCGGTGTCCAACGGCCTGACCACCCCCGGTGACGTCGAACAGTCGGTGACCAGCATCGCCCGCGCTCTGGGCAGGGCGTCGGCCGGGTGACCGTCCACCGGCGTGAACGGTCAACGGTCAACGGTCAACGGTCAATCGGCCGTCACCTCGGGCTCGGCGCCGCCCACCGCCGCGGTGGGCCCGGGCGGGCCGGCAGCGTCATCCGGGCCTGGGCGGCCAAGGTCAACACCCCGGCCACGACCAACCCGGCCACGTTGATGCCCAGTTGCAGCGCGGCCCCGCCCACCTCGTCCCAGCGTCGGTACGCCGTGGCCACCCCGACGGCGCCCACCGCGGGGATGGTGGTGACGGACACGAACACGCCGATGAGGGCGCCGCTGCGCCCCTGGGTCAGAGCGAGCATCCCGACGATCCCGGCCAGCACGGCCACCACCGCGGCCAAGGCATCAGGGTGGGCTACGAACGACGTGAGCTGGTGGTCATCGGCCGAGTAGCTCTCCGGGGCGACGCCTGTGACCCGGAAGGCCAATGTGGCCACCAGCGCCGCCACCGTGGCCGTGGCCAACCCGATGGCCAGGGTGGCCAGTGCCCGGCCCGCAGGACCGGGGCGGCGACGTACGACGGACACGCAGAGCGCAGCCAGGGGCCCGTACTCGGGACCGACGACCATGGCCCCCACCAAGAGGATGGGGGAGTCGAGGAGGATGCCAACGGCGGCGATCATGGCAGCGATGGAGATGAACACGAGGAACGAGGCGGTCAGGGTGGCTTCGTCGCGGGCCCGCTCCTCGACCTCCTCCCACACCAGGGCGTCCGCTCCCTGGCCCGGCGCCAGGGCCTCGGCCCGTTGAGCGGCATCGGAGACCACCGCATCGAGGGCCACGACGGCGATGGCGCCCCGCCGGTGAACAGCGTGGTCCTGCAACCACTCCACCACGTCGTTGGCCGCCTCCCGGGCCACGTCACACAGGACCACGTCACCGGGTGGGGAGGTAGCCGAACCGGGCAGGTGGACGAGGTGGGTCACGCCCGGTACCGACCTCAGGTGGTCGATCACCACCTCAGCCAGGTCGAGCGGGACGATGAGGCGCAGGTGCAACACACCCCCAGCCTTCCCGAGCGGAGGCGACCCGAGCCAGCGCCGCCGGATCGGGCAGCGCGCTGCTGCTAGACGAGCACGCCGCGCAGGAAGCTCACCCCACTGTGGGTGGGTTTGCCGTCGATGGGCTCGACGGACACGTCGACCACGGGGAAGGCGCCGGGATCGACCCCCGAGGGGACCACGTAGGCCCCCGGGCCCCGGTACGGCCCCAACGACACCATGCCGGCCACATCCCGGTCGATGAGCCACAGCTCGAGGTAGCCGTCGGTCGGCGTGGGCACGTCGGCCAGGTCGACCACCAGCTCGTAGCGCCCGTCCCGCTCGACCAGGGTGGCCGTGCCCGACGCGTCGGCCGCACGGGGATCCAGGCCCTCGTTGCTCAGGGCGATCTGCTGCACCTCACGCTGGGAGCGGCCGTCGCCCCCGGCCAGGGCCACCGCCCCGACCAGGCCCAACACCGCCAGCACCGCCGCCGCGGCCAGCAGCAGCCGGGGCCGGCGCCACCCATGCGTCGATGCGGCCGGCGGTACGGCCAACTCGCGCTCGATGCGGTCCCACAGGGACAGAGGCGGCGCCACCAGCTGGTGGTCCTCGGGGCCGAGGGTGCGGGCCAGGTCGCGGAGCTCGATCAGCAGCACGTCGTCGACCTCCTCCCCCTCTTCCTCGAACCCGTCGCGATCAGACATGGTCACCGCCCACCACCCGCCCCAGGTGGTGGCGCATCCGCTCCAGGCTGCGGCGCAGGTCGCTCTTCACCGTGCCCAGGGGCAACCCGCAGCGCTCGGCGATCTCGGCCGTAGTCAGGCCCTGGTAGAAGGACAACTCGACCACGGTGCGGGCCCGGGGCGCCAGCTGGGCCAGGGCATCGGCCAGCACCAGGCGGTCGGCCAGGCGGTCGAGATCGAGGGTGGGATCGAACGACGGGCCCTCGGCCCCGGCCGTGGACACCGACAGCAGCGGCCGCCGACCCACCGAGCGGAAGTGGTCGGTCAGCTTGTTGCGGGCGATGGTGGCCAACCACCCGGCCAGGCCGCCGCGACCGGGGTCGTAGCTCGACCGGGACCGCCAGGCGGCCACGAAGACCTCCTGGGTCACATCGGCCGAGGTCGCAGGGTCGACGACCCGCCGACACAGGGTGTGGACGAGGGCGCCGTAGCGGTCGTAGACGAGGCGCAGCGCGTCATCGCCGCCCTGCGAGAAGGCGGCGTCGAGCTCGGCGTCTGCCGCTGGATCCCGCTCCGCCACGCGCCGACCGTAGCCGCCGGCGCGGCGACCACCGCCCGCGGTCTGTCGACCCGCCGGCCCCAGGGCGCCGATGGGACCCCCCGCAGGGGGACCGGCCGGGGGACGACGACGGGCGCTGGTGCGGCCGCCGGCGTCCCCCGGGGTCGTCAGTGCGAGGCCCCTTCGGTGGGCTGGGCGTCCACGATCACGGTCAGGGTGCCGTTGGCCAGGCTGCCCACGGCGTACACCGCGTAGACCTGGTTGCCGAGCAGGGTGAGGGGGGCGTTGAGGATGGACTCACCGCCGGCGGGGGCGATGTCGGCCTCGTAGGGCCCGACCCAGGTGTCGGCGATGGCCTGCTGGCCGTTCTCCAGCCCCTCGACGGAGACGAAGGGGTGGGCCCGACGCCCGCCCCAGGTGTGGGTCAGGGTGACGTCGACGGCGGGAGCCGCAGCCAGGTGGTGGACCTCGACCCGGGCCTGGTAGCGCTCGGTCGGGGACAGGTCGTTGAGGAACACCGACAGGGTGGGGGCACCGTCGGCGTCGAGGTTGGCCACGATGGAGGCGTTCACCCCGGCGGGCAGCTCGACGTCATCGGCGCTGATCGCCGTGTCGCCGCCGCACGAGCCGTCGGACAGCTTGACCTCGAGGTCGTAGCTACCCGCAGCCAGCTCGAGGCGGTCGGACACGTCACCGAAGCGCAGGTCGGTCAGGGCGCAGATGGAGCCGTTGACCAGCACGTCGACGGGGAGCTCGGGGTCGACGCCCAGGTCCTCACCGGGGATGCCGTGGACGACGGTGACGGTGGACAGGTCCCCCTCGGCCGCACCGGCCGGGGAGGCGAGCACGGCGGCGGGGGCGGCCACCACACCCAACAGGGCGAAGGCGGCGGCAAGGCGACGAGCTGAAGGCATGAGTTGCTCCACGTTGAGGCGGTGTGACGATCTGCCCTACGACCGTCACCCACCTGGGGGATGCACCCCGCCTCGGATTTCCTGTTCGTCCGCCGCTCAGCGAGCCAGGTCGCGCAAGCTGGGCAGCACGCGCACGACGGTGGGTTCGGCTCCCCCGCCGTCGAGCGTGCCGCCCCGGGCCAGGGGGTCGTCGAGCACCACCTCGCCGGCCACGTTCAGCCGCCGCAGCACGAGCAGGGCCAGGTTCCAGGGAACGACGCAGGCCCGGGCCACGGCGCTGACGTCGAGGCCCTCCTCGGCCCCGTTCACCAGGTAGCCGGCGATCGACCGCTCGCTCGCCCTGAGCGACAGGCCCCGGGCCTTGACGTAGTTGGTCTGGCCAGTGGCGGTGAGTCGGAGCAGGCCCGTAGGCATCCGGTGCTGACGGACGACCAGGCCCCGACCCTCGAGGATGTCCAGGCTCTCGGCCTCATCCTCCTCGCTGATACCGGCATCCTCCAACGAGGCCCGCACCGCCGCCCCGGCGGTCACCACCTCGTAGGCGGGCCCGGCGTTGTCGCCCAGGGCCAACAGCACGACGACATCGACGGCCTCCAGTCCATTGATCCGGACCTTGCCGGCCTGGTCCCAGGGGTCGTCGCGGTCGGCCACGGCCGGGATCGTAGGGCGGGCACCGCTCCACCCACCGCCTCTACCATCCCCCTCCGACGAGCGATGCCCCGGCCCTCCGGCGCGACGCCACCACCACCGAGCAGACAGGACACCCAGTGAAGCTGTTCTTCGACGACGACGGCTTCGACGGCCAGCTGCAACGCAGCGTGGGCAAGTGCGACAGCGGCATGGCCAACGTGGGCGAGTGCCTGGCCATCGCCCTGCTCATCACCCCCGGCGACCGCGACAGCTGGTACCAGGCGTGGTCGGGCTTCGCCGCCCGCCTGGTCACCCAGGCCGACACCGCCCTGGCCGCCGGACACCGGGTCAGCGCCCGCGACGCCTACCTGCGCGCCGCCGAGTACTTCCGCCAGGCCTTCTTCTGGCACCGCGAGGACCTCGACGGCACCGAACTGCGCACGGCCTACGCGGCCAGCGTGGCCGCGTTCCGGGCCGCCCTCCCCCTGCTCGACCACCGCAGCGAGGTGCTCTCGGGCGACGTGAACGGCTACCTGTTCACCCCGGGCACCGGCGACGGACCGTGGGCCACCCTGCTGCACCTCGGCGGCTACGACGGCACGGCCGAGGAGCTGTACTCCGCTGTGCCCGCCGCCCTGGCCCGGGGTTACGCCCTGGCCGTCATCGACGGCCCCGGCCAGGGTTCGGCCCTCTACGAGCAGCGCATCCCCATGCGGCCGGACTGGGAGAACGTGGTGCCGCCCATGGTCGACGCCCTGGTGGCCCGGCCTGAGGTCGACGCCAGCCGCATCGTGCTCGTGGGCCGGTCGTGGGGTGGGATCGTCGGCCCCCGGGGGGCGTCGGGCGAGCCCCGCCTGGCCGCCCTGATCGTCGACCCCGGCCAGTTCGACATGGGCGCCACCATGAAGGCGCGCATGGGGGACCTCATGGACAAGGTCGACGACCCCGCGGCCGAGGACCAGTTCCAGTCGCTGCTCACCATGCCCCGGGTCGAAGTCTTCCTCGCCCCCCGCATGACCACCCACGGGCTGACCACGGTGCGCAGCTACCTGGCCGACATGTTGCGCTACACCAACGCCGACACCGCGGCCAGGATCACCTGCCCCACCTACGTCACCGACAACGAGACCGACCTGGTGTCGAGCGGCCAGGGCAAGGTCCTGTTCGACCACCTGACCTGCCCGAAGACGTTCCGCGAGTTCACCCGGGCCGAGGGGGCCGAGGGCCACTGCGAGGGCATGGCCCCCGTCGTCTTCTGGACGGCGGCCTTCGACTGGCTCGACGACACCCTGGCCACGCCCGCGGCCGGCTAGGGAGCCGGCGGCCGGGGCGAGGCGCGCAGGACCTCGGCCGCCTCGGCCGCGTCGTGGTATTCGCCGACGATGATCTCCCCGTCGTAGCCGGAGTGGCCGTAGATGGCCCACGTCGATTCGGCCACCTGGATCACCTGCCCGTCGACCTCGAAGCCGTCGACTTCCAGCCCCGCGAGCTCGACGAGGTCCTCGGCCACCCGTCCCGCATCAGGTCCCTGCTCGATCATGGGGTCCTCCACCATCGGCGACCGGGCGCGGCGGGCCGCCCGCAGTGATGGCTGTCAGCTTCTGGGGGTTCATGGCCCACAGGATGTGGTCGATGTCGTCGTCCGACGCGCTGATCGTGACCGGGGCGACGGTGGCGCCGTCCCGCGAGATGAGCACGGCGGGCTGGCCGTTGGCCTCGACGCTTCGGAGCTCGACCCCGGCCCAGAAGGTGTCGGCGAAGGCGGCCAGCAGGCGCTTCTGCTCGGCCGCGCTCACTGGCGCCCGACGTTCGCTGCCACGTGACGGCGGGCCCGGCTGACCAGCTGGCGGGCATTGACCTCGGTCGACTCCAGCACCTCGGCGATCTGGCCGTAGGGGTAGTCCAAGGCCTCGCGCAGCACGTAGGCGGCCCGCTCGGTGGGCGAGAGGCGCTCGAGCAGCAGGAGTACGGCCATCTCCAGCGCCTCGGCCCGCTCGGCCCCCAGGGCGGGATCGGCGCTGGTGTCGACCGGCTCGGGCAGTCACGAGCCCACGTACGTCTCCCGGCGGGAGCGGGCCGACTGGTTGGCGTTGATGGCGAGCCGGGTCGCCGTGGTGGCCAGGAAGGCCGGCGGGTTGCGCACCGAGGCGTGGTCGTAGGGAGACCAGCGCCGCCACACCTCCTGCACCAGGTCCTCGACCTCGGCCGAGCTGCCCAGCATGCGTTAGGCGATGCCGAAGACCCGGGGCCTCAGGCGTCGGGGACCCGGTGGGCGGTGGGACCCCCGGCCGGCGTCACCGCCGACACCACCGGGCGCAGGACGAGCAGGGCCACGGCCACGCTGGCCGCAGCCAGCAGGTAGGGCGAGCCCACGCCGACGCGGTCGTAGAGGGCCAGGGCGACCACGGGCCCGATGACCCGGGACAGGGCACCCATCGACTGCTGGACCCCGAAGACGGTGCCCCGCTCGGCCGGGCGGGCCACCGAGGACAGGGCCGTGGTCAGCGACGGGTTCAGCAGGCCCGTGCCCACCACCAGCACCAACGTGCCCACGATCATCCCCGCCCAGCCCCCCAGAGCGGCCAGGACCACGAAGCCGACCACGTTCAGGCCCAGGCCCAGCCGGGCCGTGTTCACCGCACCCAGCCGGCCGACGACCCGGGCCGTGGCCCCGCCCTGCAGCAGCACCAGGACCAGGCCGATGACCACGAAGGCCCCGGCCACCGCGCCCGCCCCCAGGCCCAGCCGGTCCTGGGCGGCCAGGGAGAACGTCGATTCCAGGGCGGTGAAGGCCAACACCCCCAGGGCCGAGACCAGCACCAGACGGCTGGTCCAGCCGCCCCGGCGCACCAGGCCTACGACCGCTCCCAGACGGTGGCCCGAAGGTCGCGGGTGGGCGGCGGCCGCGGCCGCGGCGGCCGGGCCGGCGGCGGGGACCGCGCCTCGGACCCTGGTCTCCTTGACCCGCACGATGGCCAGCACGCCGTTGATGGCGGCCAGGACCGCGGCCACGTAGAAGGGCACGTGCTTGCCGCCGAGCACGGCCAGACCGCCGATGGCAGGGCCGAGCACGAAGCCCAGGCCGAAGGCTGCGCCGAGCAGGCCGAACAGGCGGGGGCGATCGGCCGGTTCGGCCAGGTCGGACGCCGCGGCCTGGGCCACCGACACGCTGCCTCCGGACAGTCCGTCCAGGGCCCGGGCCAGGAACAACAGGGGCAGGCCCGCGGCCAGACCGGTGAGCAGGTGGCCCAGGGCGCTGCCGAAAAGGGCCAGTACCAGCACCGGCTTGCGGCCGTGGCGGTCCGACAACCGGCCCAGCACGGGGGCGCCCACGAACTGGGCCAGGGAGTAGGTGGCCAGGACCAGGCCGATCATGCGGGGCGACGCCCCCAGGTCCTCGGCGTAGAGCGGCAGGACGGGGATGATGATGCCGAACCCGACCAGGTCGAGGACCACGGCCATCCAGATCACGCCGAAGCCGGGCGGGAGGGGCCGCCTCTCGGCGGAGCGGCGGGCACGCACGGCCGGCGAGCGTACCCCCGCCCCACCCCCAGCCCTCAGGCGCCGCCCTCCGGTAGCCGTGACCGCCGCCTCGGCCGCCCGGCGCCCGGCGTGGGTCAGCCGCGGCGGAGTTGGGTGCCGCGGGAGGAGTCCTCGATGATCCAACCCTTGGCCCGGACCTCGTCGCGCAGGCGGTCGGCGGTGGCGTAGTCGCGGGCGGCCTTGGCTTCGAGGCGGGCCTCGGCCATGGCCAGGATCTCGTCGGAGGGGCCCTCGGGCTCGGTCTCGCGCAGCTCGAGGCCCACGGCGGCCAGCATCTCCCGGGCCGCGGCGGCCAGGGGGGCGGCGGTGTCGTCGTCCTCGGCGTCGAGGGCGGTGTTGGCCTGGCGCACCAGCCTCGAGGCCAGGTCCAACATGCCCGGGGTGTTGAGGTCGTCGTCCATCAGGGTGCGGAACTGGGCCAGAGCGGCCTCGTCCGGCGCCACCCCGACGATGAGCTCGGCCGTGCGCCGGGCGAAGGCGTCGAGGCGGTCGAGCTGGCGGGTGGCGTCCTCGATGGTGGGCGGCGTGACCTCGACCGGGGACCGGTAGTGCGAGCGCAGCACCAGCAACCGGTAGGCCCGGGGATCGTGACGCTCGGTCAGGTCCAACAGGTTGGTGAAGTTGCCCAACGACTTGGACATCTTCTCCCCGCCGACCTCGACGAAGCCGTTGTGCATCCAGTGCCGGGCGAAGGGGCGACCCACGGCCACGGCCTGGGCCCGCTCGTTCTCGTGGTGGGGGAAGGCCAGGTCCTGCCCGCCTCCGTGCAGGTCGAAGCCGACACCCAACAGGTCGAGGGACATGACCACGCACTCGGTGTGCCAGCCCGGCCGACCATCACCCCACGGCGAGGGCCACGTGGGCTCACCGGGCTTGGCCTTCTTCCACAGCACGAAGTCGAGAGGGGTGCGCTTCTCGTCACTCCCCTCGACCCGGGCCCCCACCCGCAGCGAGTCCAGGCTCTGACGGGCCAGCAGCCCATAGCCCTCGACCGTGCTCACGTCGAGGTACACACCGTCGCTCGTCTCGTAGGCCTTGCCCGCGTCGACCAGCTCGCCCACCAGGGCCACCATGCCCTCGACGTAGGCGGTGGCGTGGGGGTCATGGGTGGGGCGCTTGACGTTGATGCGGTCCATGGCGTCCCACCACACCGCCTCGCAGCGCACGGCCACGTCGGCGGGGTCCTTGCCCTCGCGCTGGCCCCGCTCGATGATCTTGTCGTCGATGTCGGTGATGTTGGAGACGTAGGTGACCTCGAGGCCCCGCCACTCGATGTAGCGGCGCAGCACGTCGAACACCAGGGCGAAGCGGCCGTGGCCCAGGTGGGGAGGCCCGTAGACCGTGGGCCCGCACACGTACATCGACACCTTCCCCGGCTCGCGCCGCTCGAGGGGCGCGACCCGTCCCCGGGCGGTGTCGAACAACTTCAGATCCAGGGGGGCGACCACGCTGCCACCGTACCGGCCCTGCTCGGAACGGTGAAACGGCTTCTCGGCGCCCGACGCCGGCCTCGACGGGGCCGCACCCCACGCCCAGGGTCGGTCAAGACCAGCGCCGGGCCTGCCGATATGCGGGGATGGCTGGAACCTCCCTGCCCGCCCGCCTCGCGGCCGCCGCGCGGCGGTCGGTGCACAGCGTGACCGCTCCTCCCGAGCCCGTTCCCCCGGTGCTGTCCCGCGTGGCTCCGGCGGACGACCCCCTCACCGCCTTCGCCGCAACCGCGGCGCCCCGGCGCGACCCCGAGGCCAGCGACGCCGTCGCCCGCGTCCGCTTCGACGACCGCCTGACCCGGGCCCTGGCCGGGGCCGAGCGCACCGAGGTGGTCCTCGACGTGGCCGCCCGGGCCCTCGACGGCATCGACACCCCCGCCCCCACCGAACTGCTGCTGGTCACCCCGGGAACGGGCCGCATCACCCAGGTCGCCGAGACCGGGCCTGACGACGAGGGGCCCGGCTGCCCCGTGGTCAGCGCCGCGGGGTGCGAGGCCCTGCACAGCGGGCGCACCCAGGTCTACGACAGCTCCGAGGAGCTCGACGCCTGCCCCCAGCTCCGCGATCGCCTCTCTGGTCCGTGTTCGGCCGCCTGCGTGCCCCTGGTGGTGCTGGGCCGCTCCATCGGCGTGCTCCACCGCACCGCCCCCGACGGCAGCCCGCCCTCGTCCCTGGCCGTGGCCCAGATGGCCACGCTGGCCGACCGCGTGGGCAACCGACTGGCCCTGCTGCGGGCCGTGGACGCTCCCCCGCCCGCCACCTACGACGCCACCACCGGCGCCCTCGACCGGGCGTCCGTCGAAGCCCGAGCCCTGCAGTTGGCCCGCAGCCTCGTCCCCTTCTGCCTGGCCCAGTGCGACCTCGACGGCTTCCGCGGCTACGCCGCCACCTTCGGGGCCGACACCGCCGAGCACGCCCTGCGCACCGCGGCCACCGCCACCCGTGAGATGTTGCGCCCCGACGACCTGGTCGGCCGCTTCGGTGACGACGAGCTCCTGCTGGTGCTGCCCGAGACGTCCTACGGCGAGGCCGAACGGGTCCTCGAGCGGGTGCGCGAACACCTGGTCCTGTGCCTGACCGCCGCGGGCCTGCCCCCCATCACCGCCAGCTTCGGCCTGGCCGAATCGGCCCTCGGACGCACGCTCGACGAACTGCTGGTGGCCGCGGACGCCGCGGTGACCCTGGCCAAGGACCTGGGCCGCAACCGGGTCATGTCGGCCCGCGACGGCATGTTCGGCTGAGCTTCACCACCTCCCTGGCCACCACCCACGGCGCAGGCGGCTACCCGCCCGGGCGGAGGTGCGCGACCTCCTCGAACCGGGCGAAGTCGCGATCGAGGGTCACCAGGCTCGCCCCCTGCTCGATGGCGATGGCGCCGAGCACGGCGTCCGGGACCAGGTCGCCCATGACCTCCCCCTCCTCGCACAAGCGACGGAGGATGCCCAGGTGGCGGGGACCGGGCTCGGCCGCCACGTGGCGGGGGTGGGCCACGAAGGCGTCGACGAAGGCGAAGGCGTCCGCCATCGGGGTGGGGACGGCGAAGACCCGGCGGTTGGTGGAGAGCCGCAGGAACGATGCCCACACGGTGGCGGGCACACCCAGGTCGTCAGGGCCGGCCAGGGCCTCGTCGAGCCAGCCGCGGACGACCTCGTGGTGCGGATGGTCGTCCCGGTGGGCGGCGACGACGATGTTCACGTCGAGCAGGAACACGATCAGCGACGCCGGTCGAGCGCGACGCCCTCGTCCAGCAGCTCGGCCAGCGCCCGGTTGGACGTCAGTTCGACACCCGGACGAGGCCCCGTCCCGCCGCGGAACACCGGCAGGGGCGGCGCCTCGGCATCGGGGGTGCGGGTGAGCTCGCGCCGCAGCGCGGTCTCGACGACGTGGCCGAGGGTGACCCCCAGCCGGGCCGCCCGCTCCTTGGCCGCCACCAGCAGCTCGTCCTGGATCGCCACCGTGGTGCGCATGATGCACACGGTAACGCGTCACACGCATCACCATCGCTGACAACCCCGAGGAGGGGTAGGGCACCGAGCGGGTAGCCTCGTGCGCCATGACCGCGCCGGAGAAGCCCAGCCTCGACGGGTTGGAGCACAAGTGGAACGACGCGTGGGAGGCCTCCGGCACCTACCGCTTCGACCGGTCCAAGACCCGGGCCGACGTCTACAGCATCGACACCCCCCCGCCGACGGTGTCGGGCTCGCTGCACGTGGGCCACGTGTTCTCCTACACCCACACCGACACCATGGCCCGCTTCATGCGCATGCGGGGCCGTGAGGTCTTCTACCCCATGGGTTGGGACGACAACGGGCTGCCCACCGAGCGTCGGGTGCAGAACCACTTCGGGGTCACCTGCGACCCCTCCCTGCCCTACGACCCCACCTTCGAGCCCCCGGCCACGCCCCCCGAGCGCCCCGTGCCCGTCAGCCGGCCCAACTTCATCGAGCTGTGCGAGCGGCTGACCGGCGACGACGAGAAGGTCTTCGAGTCGCTGTGGCGCCACCTGGGGCTGTCGGTGGACTGGTCGATGACCTACGCCACCATCGACGAGCGCTGCCGGCGCACCTCGCAGTTCGCCTTCCTGCGTGACCTGGCCCGGGGCTCGGCCTACCTGGCCGAGGCCCCCACCCTGTGGGACGTCAGCTTCCAGACCGCGGTGGCCCAGGCCGAGCTCGAGGACCGCGAGCGGCCCGGCGCCTACCACCGCCTGCACTTCCATCGCCCCGACGGCGGCACCCTGGCCATCGAGACCACCCGGCCCGAACTGCTGGCCGCCTGCGTGGCCCTGGTCGCCCATCCCGACGACGCCCGCTACCAGCCCCTGTTCGGCACCACCGTGCGCACCCCCATCTTCGGGGTCGAGGTGCCGGTGCGGGCCCACGAGCTGGCCGATCCCGACAAGGGCTCGGGCATCGCCATGATCTGCACGTTCGGTGACACCACCGACGTGACCTGGTGGCGCGAGCTGGACCTGCCCGTGCGCGCCGTCATCGGCCGCGACGGTCGCTTCGTGGCCGACCCGCCCCCGGGCCTGTCGGCCGAGGCCGCCGAGCTCTACACCACCCACCTGGCCACCAAGTTCGTCAACCAGGCCCGCACGGCCATGGTCGAGCTGCTGACCGCCTCGGGCGAGCTCGAGGGCGAGCCCCGCAAGATCACCCATGCGGTGAAGTTCTACGAGAAGGGCGACCGCCCCCTCGAGATCGTCACCACCCGCCAGTGGTACCTGCGCAACGGCGGCCGCGACGCCGAGCTGCGGGCCCGGCTGCTGGCCCGGGGGGCCGAGCTGGAATGGCACCCCAGCTACATGCAGGTCCGCTACGAGAACTGGGTGGGCGGGCTCAACGGCGATTGGCTCGTCTCCCGCCAGCGCTACTTCGGCGTGCCCTTCCCCATCTGGTACCGGGTGGGCGAGGACGGCACCGTGCGCCACGACCAGCTGCTGCTGGCCGACGAGGCCTCCCTGCCCGTGGACCCCTCGGCCGACACCCCGCCCGGGTTCACCGAGGACCAGCGGGGGGTGCCCGGCGGCTTCGTCGGGGACCCCGACGTCATGGACACCTGGGCCACGTCGTCGCTGACCCCCCAGATCGTCTGCGGCTGGGTCGACGACCCCGACCTGTTCGCCCGCACCTACCCCATGGACCTGCGCCCCCAGGCCCACGACATCATCCGCACCTGGCTGTTCTCCACCGTGGTCCGCTCCCACCTCGAGCTCGACACCCTGCCCTGGGCCAACGCGGCCCTGTCGGGGTGGATCCTCGACCCCGACCGCAAGAAGATGTCCAAGTCCAAGGGCAACGTGGTCACCCCCATGGGCCTGCTCGAGCAGCACGGCTCGGACGCGGTGCGCTACTGGGCGGCCGGTGGGCGGCCCGGCACGGACACCGCCTTCGACGACGGCCAGATGCGCATCGGCCGCCGCCTGGCCATCAAGCTGCTGAACGTCTCCAAGTTCGTGCTCGGACTGGGTGGGGATGCGGCCACGGCCTCGGGTGCGGTCACCGATCCCGTCGACCAGGCCTTCGTGGCCTCCCTGGCCGCCCTGGTGGTGGACGCCACCGCGGCGTTCGAGGGCTACGACTACGCCCGGGCCCTGGAGCGCAGCGAGACCTTCTTCTGGACCTTCTGCGACGACTACGTCGAGCTGGTCAAGGGCCGGGCCTACGGCACCCGGGGCGACGAGGGCGCGGCCTCGGCCCGGGCCGCGCTGTCCCTGGCCCTGCGCACGCTCCTGCAGCTGCACGCGCCGTTCCTGCCCTTCGTCACCGAAGAGGTGTGGTCGTGGTGGCAGGAGGGGTCCATCCACCGCTCGTCGTGGCCCGACGCCGAGGCCATCGCCGCGGCCGCCGCCGAGGGTGACCCGACCCTGCTGTCCACGGCCTACAAGCTGCTGAGCGAGGTGCGCCGGGCCAAGACCGAGGCCAAACGGTCGTTGCGCACCCCCATCGAATCGGTGCTGGTGACGGGGACCGAGGCCGAACTGGCCGCCGTGGCCCTGGTGGCCGGTGACGTGGCCGAAGCCGGGGTGGTCGGCGACCTGCGCACGGCCCCCGGCGACGCCCTGACGGTGGTCGTCACCTTCCCGGCCGACGCCTGAGCGGGGCCGTCCAGTCCGTCCAGTCCGTCGAATCGACGGCGAATCGGCGCCAGGGAGGCAGATCCGCAGGCCACAGCGCTGGACGAGCGGCGTAACCCAGCGTTCAACACCTGCGCCCCGTCGACGAAGGACGCACGGGCGACCATGGCCACCATGGCTGACGAGACCGCCCCCGCCGAAATGCTCGAGCCCGGCGACGCCCTCGTGCTCGTCGACGTCCAGAACGACTTCTGCGAGGGTGGCTCCCTGGCCATCGCCGGCACCCCCGCCCTCATCGCCAACCTGAACACGTGGATCGAGGCCGCCATCGGCACCGGCACCCCCATCTACCTGTCCCGGGACTGGCACACCCCCGACCACGTCAGCTTCGACACCTTCCCCGCCCACTGCGTGGCCGGCACCGACGGCGCCGCCTTCCACCCCGACCTGCGCCTGCCCTGGTCCGCCGTCGTGGTCGAGAAGGGCTACGAGCCCGACTTCGACAGCTTCTCCGCCTTCGGCCGCACCACCCTGGCCGCGCAGTTGCGGGGCGCCGGCATCCAGCGCATCTGGGCCGGGGGTCTGGCCTTCGACGGCTGCGTGTCCGCCACCGTCCACGACGCCCTCGACGAGGGCTTCGCCGTCGCCCTCATCCCCGGGGGCAGCGGGGCGGCCGACGTCGAGATCGGCGCCCCCAAGGCGCTCGAGTCCATGCTCGCCGGCGGGGCCACCTCCCCCGCCCCCGGCCCGCTGGCCTAGCCTGCGCGTCCGTTCGCCAGACCCGCGCCGGCGAGCAGAGGCCAGCACAGACCAATGGGGGAGATGAGCGGTGCACGAGTTCCCGGAACTGAACATCACGGTGGGTGACGACCATGTCGCCACGGTCGAGATCGACCGGCCCCCGCACAACTACTTCGACCACACCCTGATCTCCAACCTGGCCGACGCCTTCGACGCCCTCGACAAGGACGACGCCGTGCGGGCGTCGGTCCTGTGCGCCAACGGCAAGTCCTTCTGCGCCGGCGCCAACTTCGCTGCCCCCAAGGGCAGCCAGACCGAGACCAAGCCCGGCGACCTCTACCGCGAGGCCGTGCGGCTGTTCTCCAACCGCAAGCCGGTGGTGGCCGCGGTGCAGGGCGCGGCCATCGGTGGCGGCCTGGGCGTGGCCTGCTTCCCCGACTTCCGGGTGGCCAGCCCCGACGCCCGCTTCGCGGCGAACTTCTCCCGCCTCGGCTTCCACCAGGGCTTCGGCCTGACCGTCACCCTGCCCGGCCTGGTCGGCCAGCAGAAGGCCCTCGACCTCTTCTACACGGGGCGTCGGGTCAAGGCCGACGAGGCCCTCGAGATCGGCCTGGCCGACAAGGTCGTGCCCGCCGAGGACCTGCGCGCCGAGGCCCACGCCTTCGCCCTGGAGATCGCCCGCTCGGGCCCGCTGGCCATCCTGTCCATCCGGGCCACCATGCGTGGTGACCTGGCGGCGCGGGTCAAGGCCGCAACCGACCACGAGCTCGAGGAGCAGGACCGCCTGCGCTCGACGGAGGACTTCAAGGAAGGCGTGCGGGCCACGGCCGAGCGCCGCCTGCCCGACTTCAAGGGGCGCTGAGCACCACCGAACCCGGGCGCGTCGACGGCGCCGGTCCCCGGGGGGCCGGCGCCGTCTGGCGCGATTGCTGGATCCTCGAGGGCCTCAGTTGGCCTTGCGGCGGTTGCCGTAGCGGCGCTCGAAGCGCTCGACCCGGCCGGCGGTGTCCATGATGATCATGGTGCCGGTGAAGAACGGGTGGCTCTCGGACGAGATCTCGACCTTGGCCAGGGGGTACGTGTTGCCGTCCTCCCACTCGACCGTCTCTCGGGTCTGCACCGTGGAACGGGTCAGGAACGACTTGCTCGACGCCGTGTCCAGGAACACGACGGGGCGGTAGTCGGGGTGGATGTCCTTCTTCACAGGGGTTCTCCCAGGCGCGAGGTGGTCGACGCCAGTGGCGCAACGGCCAACCAGTATGGCAGGGCCGGCCGGGCTGCGTCGACCGGTGCCGGTTAGCATCGGTCCGTGCCTGCCACGACGGACACCGACACCATCGTCGACCCCACCCTGTCGGAGGGCGACGAGGGCGACCACGACCGCTTCGCCCACTACGTGCGCAAAGCCGACATCATGCGCAGCGCGGTGGAGGGCGTGGCCGTCCAGGCCCTGTGCGGCAAGAAGTGGGTTCCCAACCGCGCCCCGGACAAGTTCCCGGTGTGCCCCACCTGCAAGGAGATCATGGCCCAGCTCAAGGCCATGGGTCGCTGAGCGGTCCCGACCGCAGCGGCGCCCGGCCGCCGTAGCCTGCCCTGCGTGCAGGAGACGATCCTCGTCCACGTCAGTGGGCTCGACCGGCCCGGGATCACCGCCGCGCTGATGTCCCGCATCGCCGACGCCGGTGCCGAGGTCGTCGACGTCGAACAGATCGCCATCCGCCAGCGTCTGCACCTCAGCGTGTTGCTGGTCATCCCCGAGGGCCGTGACCTGCTCAAGGAGCTGCTGCTCTTCGGCTGGGAGCGGGGCATGGCCGTCGACTTCGAGGTCGTCCAGGACACCGGGCCCGAACCCACCCCCACCGACCTCAGCCCCGACAAGGGCCACGCCTGGGCGGTGACGCTGCTGGCCAGTCGCCTCGACGCCGCCCAGCTGCACGCTGCGGCCACGGCCATCGCCGACGCCGGCGGCAACATCGAGCGCATCACCAGCCTGGCCCGCTACCCCGTCGCCTGTTACGAGCTCCTCGTTCGCGTCGTCGACGACGAACCGCTGCGGGCCGGCCTGCTCGGCGCCTCCCGCCAGCACCGCTTCGACGTGGCCGTGCAGCGGGCCGGTCTGTCACGGCGGGCCATCCGCCTGGTCGCCCTCGATGTCGACTCCACCCTCATCCAGAACGAGGTCGTCGACCTGCTGGCCGACGTGTGCGGGTGCGGCGACGCCGTGGCCGCCATCACCGAACGGGCCATGGCCGGCGAGCTCGACTTCGAGGCCGCCCTGCGGGAACGGGTGGCGCTGTTGGCCGGTCTGCCGCTGGCCGACGTCGAACGGGCCCGGGAAGAGGTGCGCCTCACCCCCGGTGCCCGCACCTTCATCCGCACCCTCAAGCGGCTCGGCTTCCGCATCGCCCTGGTCAGCGGGGGCTTCACCGTGTTCACCGACGCCCTCAAGGACGAGCTCGGCGTGGACTACGCCTTCGCCAACACCCTCGAGGTCGTCGACGGATGCCTCACCGGGCGGGTGTTGGGCCCCGTGGTCGACCGCCGACGCAAGGCCGCGCTCCTGGCCGAGGTGGCCGCGGCCGAGGGCATCGAGCTGTCCCAGACCGTGGCCGTCGGCGACGGGGCCAACGACCTCGACATGCTGGCCACGGCGGGGTTGGGCATCGCCTTCAACGCCAAGCCCGTGGTGCGCGACGCGGCCGACACCGCCGTCAGCGTGCCCTACCTCGACGCCGTCCTCTTCGTGCTGGGCTTCCGTCGCGAGGACGTCGACAACGCCGATGAGGAAGACGGCATCGCCGTGGAGAAGCCCCTCATCGGTCGCTGAGGTCGACGGCCAGATCGTCGACCACCTGGGCCATGGGCAGGACCAACAGCGACGCCGGCGGGCAGCGCAGCTTGAGCGACCGGCTGCCCCCGCCCACCACGACCTCGTCACGGGCCATGACCCGTCGGTCGATCCACACGGGCACCCCGTGGGGCAGGCCGAAGGGGGTGACCCCACCGATGAGCATGCCGGTGAGGGCCTTGGTCTCGTCCCCGCTGGCGAAGCTGGCCTTGCGCACGCCGAGGCGCTTGCGCACGACCTTGTTCACGTCGAGCTTGGTGGTGGCCAGCACCACACAGGCCACGTACAGCGGGGTCTCGGCCTTGCCCACCACCACGATGGTGTTGGCCGAGTCCTCGGGGGCCACGCCGTAGGCCTCGCAGAACGCCGCGGTGTCGGCCAGGGCGGGATCGCAGTCCATCAGCTCGTAGGCCACACCCAGCTCGTCGAGGTGGCGGCGGACCCCGGCTTCGGCAGCTGCACTATCGTCCGTCACGTTCTGCGACGCTAGCCACACCGAAGTTCGCCACAGCGGGGCCGAGCGCCCTGTTCGCTTGACAGGGGATCGAATGGGACCACTCACCGGGGTGAAGGTCGTCGAGCTGGCCGGCATCGGACCGGGCCCGATGTGCGCCATGCTCCTGGCCGACCTGGGCGCCGACGTCATCCGAGTGGACCGGCTCGAGGACAGCGACCTGGGCATCGACCGGGGCCGCAAGTACAGCGTGCTCCAGCGGGGACGACGCTCGATCTCCGTCGACCTCAAGACGCCCGAGGGTGTCGACGCCGTGCTGCGCCTGGTCGATCAGGCCGACGCCCTCATCGAGGGCTTCCGGCCCGGCGTGTGCGAGAAGCTGGGCCTGGGCCCCGACGTGTGCCTGGCCCGCAACCCCAAGCTCGTGTTCGGCCGCATGACCGGCTGGGGCCAGGACGGCCCCATGGCCGCCGCCGCCGGCCACGACATCAACTACATCGCCCTCACCGGGGTGCTGCACTCCATCGGTGGCACCGACGGTCCTCCCGTGCCCCCGCTCAACCTGGTGGGCGACTTCGGCGGTGGCGCCATGTACCTGGCCTTCGGCCTGGTGGCGGCCCTGTTCGAGGCCCAGCGCTCGGGCCAGGGCCAGGTCGTCGACGCGGCCATGGTCGACGGCGCCTCCTCCCTGCTGTCCGCCATCTACGGCATCCACGGCTCGGGCACGTGGACCAAAAACCGTGGCGACAACGTCCTCGACAGCGGCGCCCACTACTACGGCGTGTACGAGACCTCGGACGCCAAGTACGTGTCCATCGGCTCCATCGAGGCCAAGTTCTACGCCGAGCTCCTCGAGAAGCTCGGCCTGACCCACGATGACCTGCCCGGCCGCAACGACCGGGCCCAGTGGCCGGCCAACAAGGCCAAGGTCGCCGCCATCTTCAAGACCAAGACCCGCGACGAGTGGTGCGAGATCATGGAGGGGACCGACATCTGCTTCGCTCCCGTCCTCGACATGGACGAAGCACCGCTGCACCCCCACAACGTGGCCCGGGGCACCTTCATCGAGGTCGACGGGGTCATCCAGCCCGCCCCCGCTCCCCGTTTCAGCCGCACCCCGGGTGCCGTGCAGATGCCGCCGGCATCGCGGGGCGAGCACACCCACGAGGCCCTGCGGGACTGGGGCTTCACCGACGATGACCTCGAGACCATGGCCAAGGCCGGGGCCATCAAGGCCGAGGCCTGACCGACCCGAGCCGCTAGCGCGAGCCGGTGTCCCCGTCGCCCCCGGGCGGCGGGGACACCGGCGCAGCGGGGATGATGACCAGGGATCGACTGGGGTCGTCGCGGTCGAGCCAGATCAGCCAGTCGCTCTCCCCGGGCTCGGGCGCCTCCTCGATCACCGCGTCCCGGGGCTTGGACTCGAGGGCATCTCGCAGGCCGAAGAGGGCGGCGGCCAGCATGCCCGCTGCCCCCCGCCGGGGCACCGACGAGCGCACGGGCGCCGGCCGCTCGCCACCCGCAGGACAAGGCCCGGGAACGCTGTCGTCCGGCGGCTGCCCCGCGGTCATTCCTTGGTGGCCACCGCGTTGGGGGTGACGTTCATCTTCGGCTCGTAGGCCTCGACCTCGATGTCGCGGGCCTCACCGGCCAGGGCCGCCTTGAGGGCCGTCCGGCACGGCGTGCACGGCCCGTAGAAGCGCTCGTGCACCGAGGATCCGCAGCGGGGGCAGGTGAACTCGGCCGCCTCGTCCGTCATCGCCTCCACGATAGGCGGGCACCGGCCACCACTACCGTGGCCGGCGCGACCGTCCCCCACGGACCGTCCACCCTCTACTGACGAGCACCTGGAGGAATCGCCTCACGTGAGGTTCGACGACATCACCGACTGGGCCCGCGGTTCTGCCCTCGAGATCCTGCTCATCGTCATCGGGGCCATGCTCATGACCCGGCTGGCCCGCTGGCTGGTGGCCAAGGCCCCCCAGTACCTGCACCGCGACGACAAGCACTTCCTGGCCCTGGCCCAGGCAGGATCGTGGCTGGCCACGGCATCGATCTGGTTCTTCGCCACCCTCATGGTGCTGCAGCGCTTCAACGTGCCCCTCACCGGCCTCGTGCCCCCGGCCACGGTGGCCGGCGTGGCCGTCGGCTTCGGGGCCCAACGCATCGTGGCCGACCTGCTCTCGGGTTTCTTCCTCTTCGCCGAACGCCAGCTGGGCTACGGCGACCTGGTGCGCATCTCGGCCCCGGGCACGACGACGGGGGTGTCGGGCACCGTCGAGGAGCTCACCCTGCGCACCACCCGGCTGCGCACCCTGTCGGGCGAGGTCGTGTTCATCCCCAACGGTGAGATCCGCCAGCTGACGAACCTGTCCATGGACTGGGCCCGGGCCGTGATCGACGTTCCCCTGAACTCGACCGTCGACCTCGACCTGGCCATCGACCTGCTGCGCACCACGGGGAGGCTCATGAAGGCCGACCCGCGGTGGGACCCGGTGCTGCTCGACGAGCCCGTGGTCATGGGGGTGGAGACCTACGAGGTCGGCTACCTGCGGGTGCGGCTGCTCATGCGCACCCGGCCGGCCGAGCAGTTCGACGCGGCACGCGAGCTGCGCCGCCGCATCGCCGACGCCCTGCGCGAGGCCGGCATCACCCCTGTTGCCCCCATCGGCACCTCCGGGGCCGGCGGATGAGCGACACCAAGAAGCCCGCCGTCGGGCGTGACGAGGGCGAGGACAGCGCGGCCACGATGGTCGAAGAGCTGGTCAAACCACCCTCCACCCTGTCGCCCGAACCGCCGGCCAACCGGCCCCGGCGTTCCACCACGGTCCTGATGGGCGCCTTCGTGGCCATCCTCGCCCTGTACCTGTGGGTGCGGCCGCCGCCGACGGTGAGCGTCCCCCGGGGATCGACCGAGGTCCTCCAGGACAGCGACGGCCGGTTCTACCTGCTCCCCACCACGACCACGACCGAGGCGCCGGCCACGACCGAGGTGACGCCGTCGACCGATCCCGAGACGACCACCTCATCGTCCACGACAACGTCAACGACGCCCTCGTCCACCACCACCAGCACCACCGCCGCCACGACGACACCGTCGGCCACGACGCCGGTCACCGCGGCCACCACGACCGTGCCCACATCGAGCTTGACGGGGTCCACCACCGCGGTGCCGAGCTCGTCGACCATCACCACGTCGACCACCACGATCGCAGGCTGAGGCCGGGATCGGCTCGTGCTCATCACCCGGTTCCTGTCGGCGGACGGGGTGGGCGAGGTCGTCGACCTGATGCCGGTGTGCGAGGGCAAGGCCACCGACCGCCACCGCATCGTGCGCCTGGTGCGGGTGGTACGGGGGACCATGGAGTTCACCCTCGACTGCCAGCCCCGCTTCGACTACGGACGGGCCCCCCACAAGCTCCAGGTGCTCGATGGTGGGGCCCGCTTCGAGACCGCCGACCTCCACCTCACAGCGCTTCACCTACGGAAGGGTCATGACCTGGGTGGCGTTCGACCGGGCCATCCGCTGGCTGACCACGGCTCCACGCCATCGACCACGAGCTCGTGGCCGACAGCCTGGTCCACCGCTACAACCCCCAGGCCGCCCTGACGGGTTGCAGGGGCGCGAAGGCACGTTCTCGATGTGCACGTTCTGGTACGTGGGACGCCATGGCCCAGGCCGGGCACCTCGAGCAGGCCAGCTACGCCTTCGAGAAGATGCTCACCTACAGCAGCCACCTGGGCCTCTTCTCCGAAGAGACGGGGCTGACCGGTGCTGGGCTAGAGGCCGGGGCCAGTCTGGATGAGGCCGCCGTCGACCATGATGGTCGACGCGGTGATGTAGCTGGCGTCGTCGCTGGCCAGGAAGGCGACCACGTTGGCCACCTCCTCGGGCTTGGCCATGCGCCCCAGGGGGATGGCCGACTCGAGCTTGCCCAGCAGGGCGGGGTTGGCCATGGTCGCCGTGTTGATGGGGGTCTCGACGGCCCCGGGGCCCACACCGACCACGGTGATGCCGTGGGGGGCGAGCTCGACCCCGGCGGTGCGGGTGAGCATGCGCATGCCCCCCTTGGACAGGCAGTACGCGGTGTTGCCGGGCATGGGCCAGTCCTCGTGCACCGAGGTGATGTTGATGATCCGCCCTCCCCCGCCCTGGGCGATCATCTGCCTGGCCGCGAGCTGGGTGCCGAAGAAGGCGCTCTTGAGGTTGATGTCGAGGACCTTGGCGTACTGGGCCTCGGTGGTGTCGAGGATCGAGGTGCGGGTCTCGACGCCGGCGTTGTTGACCATGACATCGACCTTGCCGAACGACGTGACGGCCTGCTGCACCAGCGCGGCCAGGGCGGTCACGTCGCTGACGTCGGCCTCGAGGCCCACGGCCCGCTCCCCCAGGGCCGCGACCTGCTTCTCCAGCTCTTCGGTGGCGGCAGGGTCGCACACGTAGTCGATGACGACGTTGGCCCCCTGACCGGCCAGGGCCAGCACGATGGCCTTGCCGATGCCGGTGTTCCCGCCGGTGACGATGGCAACCTTGCCGGACAGGCGCATGTGGGGCACTCCTGGGGTGGGGAAGACCACCAACCGTAGTCATGCGCCACCCTTGGCCCCTGAGGCCGGAAACATTCTGGAAACACGACGGAGGTCAGCGGCCACCCGGGGGTAGGGTCTTCAGGTTCCCTGTGGGCGATCTTCCCCCCGAAGCTCACGCTGCGTGACGGCGACCCGACAGGAACACGGCTGGAGCCCCGCACCCGAACGCTGGGCCTCTGCCGGCAACGAAGCCGGTGGAGGTTGACCGCGGGGGCCGTCTCACCATGGATGCAACGACCAACGCGCTGGCCTACGAACTGGGCAAGCTCCGTCTCGCCCAACGCCGGCAGCCCACCCCCGACATCGCGGCGCGCATCGCCGTCATCGAGGCCGAGCTCGAGCGGGTGAACTTCCAGTTCCACAGCGTGACCGTTCGCGGCTGAGCACCTACGCTCCGGGCTGACTGGCGACCACCAGGGCGAAGCCCTCCGTGCTCATCCTCGGCGCCGGTTTCGCCGGCCTGGGCGCAGCACGACAGCTGCGGCACGCCGCTGTCGACGTCGCGCTCGTGGACCAGCACGACTACCACACGTTCCAGCCCCTGCTCTACCAGGTGGCCACCGCCGTGCTCGACGGCCAGACCGTCGGCAACCCTGTGCGCAAGATGATGCACGACCAGCCCAACCTGCGCTTCCACCAGGCCACCGTCACGGGCATCGACCTGGCCACCAAGCAGGTGACCGGCGACGGCGTGGCCCCCTGGGCCTACGACCACCTCGTGGTGGGCGTGGGCGCGAAGGTCGCGTACTTCGGGGTGCCCGGCGCCGCGGACCACGCCTTCCCCCTCTACGCGCTGGAGGATGCCGTCCAGCTGCGCAACCATCTGCTGCGTTGCTTCCAGGCCGCGGACCGCGACCCCTCCCTCGTGGGCGACGGCCTGCTCGACGTGGTCGTGTTGGGGGGTGGGCCCACCGGGGTGGAGACGGCCGGCGCTCTGGCCGAGCTGTTCACCTCGGTCTTCACCTGCGACTACCCGGACCTGCCCGTGGGGCGGGCCACCATCACCCTCGTCGAGCGAGGAGACCGCTGCTGGCCATGTTCCCCGAGAAGTTGGGCCGCTACGCTCGCGAGCAGCTCGAGGCCCGGGGTGTGGTCGTGCGCACCGGCACTGAGCTGGCCTCGGTGACCCCCACCCGGGTGACCGTACAACCCGGCGGCGAGCTGGCTGCCCACACCCTGGTGTGGGGAGCGGGGCTCGCCCCCAGCCCGCTGGCCGCCACCCTGGGCGTGCCCCTGGAGCACGGTCAGGTGCCGGTGCAGCCCGATCTCAGCGTGGCCGGGCACCCCGAGGTGTTCGTCGTCGGGGACGTGGCCCTGGCCAAAGGCCACGACGGAGGCGTCCTCCCCCAGCTCGGCTCGGTCGCCCTGCAGGCCGGCAAGCACGCGGGCCGTTGCATCAAGCCGGCGGCTGAAGGGCCACGACACCAAGCCGTTCCACCACCGGAACAAGGGCACGATGGCCACCATCGGCCGCGGCGCGGCGGTGGTCGAGCTGCCCGGGGGCCACCACCTCACCGGGCGTGCGGCCTGGCTGACGTGGGGCGCGGTGCGCCTGGCCCTGCTGACCGGGGGGGACAGTCGCACGGCGGCCCTGGTCAACTGGGCGTGGACGTTTTTCACCCACGACCGGCCGTCGCGCATCATCCTCCTCGGGCCCGACTCGGAGGAACCGGCCGACGGTCAGTCCGGTCCGTCCGGTCCGTCCGGTCAGTCCGGTCAGTCGGGTCACGCCCGCTGATCCGCAGGCGTCGTTCGCCCCCGACGACGGGGGCCATCCTCGATCCGCTATCGAGGCCGGGACGGACCGGCCGCTCGGATCACCATCGCATCGTCGCTGCCAACGGACCGTCCATCATCGCCAGATTGGGGACGACGAGGATCTCGGCGTCGGTGGCGAGAGCAGCCACGACAGCTCGATCGACGAGGCGAGCACCGTCGAGCCAGGTCGGGTCGGCCGCATGTCCCGACGTTCCGTCGTCGTGGACGAGCAACGTGTCGACGCGACCTTGGCGTAGCGCCTCGACGATCGTGTTCGTGTCGATCGATGCGGTGTCGTTGTTCAGGCCGGCGCGGACGAGATCGGCGCTGGTGGTCACCCGCTCGGCAACGATCGTCGAGAGCAGCCGGACGACCTCGTCGGCGATGCCCGCCGGTGAACCGGCATCGATCTTGGCCGTCATGTCGGCGATGTCGGCGGGCAGCGATTCGAGGATGAACGTCTGAGCGCGGATGTCGCCCGCCACCGCGATCAGTTGCGCATCGACCTTGCGGGCGAGGGTTGCGACGGCGTCAGCAACCTGACGAGCGTTGTCCTCCCAGGTGTTCTCTGCCCGCTGTTGGAATCGGCGTTGGGACCATCCGCCGGGATGACCACGATGGATGTGCACGGTCGCACCATCGACGCTCTCGGTGGCCAACACGTCGCCGCCATCGAAGGCGGTCAGGTCGGCGCCGGCGCGGTCGGCTTCGACGACGACATGGGCGATGACGCGTTGTCTGGCTTCTATCACCGTCGCCAATCGCGGCAACGGTCCCTCGTGGACGGTTGTCGCCGCGACCGGCTCATCGAGCGCCTCGATCAGCGTCGATCCGTGGCGAGCGTGGACGATGACCAGCGATGCGCTGCCGTCGTGGCGCAGGCTTCCGACGAACTCATCGAGCTTCTCGAGTTCGTCCTCGTCCCACGCCTCGGAGAGCTGCCGTCGAGCGTTCCGCCATTCCACCGCGAACCGAGCGCTCGCGTCGTCGAGGTTGCTCGGCGTCGGGATCGCAATCGTGGCGAACCAGTCGGACTCGTTGGCCACATCCTTCAGATCGCTGTGACGTGTCACTGTTCGGGTCCTCTCGGTCGGTGTTCCTCGGCCTCAGCGACGCCCACGGCGAGGTGTGCATCGAACAACATCGAGCCGGTCACGATCTCGTTGTTGCAATCGGGTCGTCCACGACCAGCGCGTACGAACCGAGCGAGCGCAACCGGTCAGGTTCGATCCGGCCCTGGTCGGTCGCGACGCCCACCACAATTCCGGAGTCGGTGTCGAACTCGACATCGGTGACGGTACCGACCGCCCGACCACCGACGGTCAGGACCCGGGTGCCGAGCATCGTTACCGAACCCTTGACGGCGGCCTTCTGGTGATCGTTGTCGATCGCTGAGGGATCGGCGCCCGTCGCAGCCATCACGGCATCAGCGCCGAACGCCTTGACCGCCGACCAGTCGAGGATGGTCGCGTTCTTGCCATGCCCACCGACATGGATGGCCTCGATCTTGCGACCGCGAGCGTCGAGCACGAAGCCCTTCACTGACCCGATCGATTCGGCACTTTCAAACCCGACCACGCCTCGACCCTCGACCTGAGCAAATGTGTGGGTGGTCAATGGTTCTCCTCCAGGTCAGGGGACCGGTACGACGCAATCGCAGCGCCGAAACCGGCCAGGTCGTTGCGGACGAACGCCGTTGCCTCGACGGGTACCACCAAGTTCTCGCCGGACAGCCCCATCTGGGCCGATATCGGTACGAACGACGTATCCGACCGGTCAGCGGGCTGCAACTCGTAGCCGACCGCGCAAGGTTCGTCACCTGTCGACAAGATCACTGCGACGACCTCACCGAGATCGCTCCCATCGGCCGACAGCACACGGTTGCCGATCACCGGCCGAGCATGCTCGAGGTCATCCAGACCGGCCGGTCGGCCACCGCTGTCATCGATCGCCGATTCGGCGTCGATCATCACCGCATCCGGCCCGATCGAGGCCACTGAGTCGGCAGCGAGCACCGCCTTCAACCGGCCGGCGAACATGCCACGCTTGTTCAACGTGAAGCCCACCAACCGGTGCGCCTCACCGTCGTACACCACATCGCGCACCTCGGCGACATCCTCGCCTGAAGCAATCGACACCACGGGTAGCCCCATCACATCTCTCGCACGCACCAGGTTCACTGCCCCCCCCGATCCGACACGCGCGACGCCAACACCGAACCGGACCGCCGCGCTCGACGCACGATGAACCACACGACGACGGCCATGACCGCGATGACGACCACGACCAACACCAACCACCAAATCCCACTCACGGCGGCAACCTCCTTGAGAACTGGGCTTGATCACACTTCGCTGACCGTGCGCGGCGCACGACTGGCCGACACGGGGAGCTCTGACAGCGCACCTTGAGCGGGCCTTCAGGCACGGTCCGCTCAACGAAGCGACCGGTGCCCGGTGTCCGATCCGCCGAGACCTCCGGCGGACCGGCACGACGCAGAGAGCACCTGAATAGTGCCCACATCGGTCGCGACCGAAACTGACTGGACGTTGCGGTCAGGTCACGATCGAGTGCCGCTGCCGGACGTTTGGGAGTGGCGGAATTGATGACCTCAGAGGAGCGGATAGTCATAGTACCCGCGCAGTCGGGCCCTGGCTCCATGTGACTCTGCCGGGGAGACGAGGTGGGCCTTACGCAGCAATGACGACTCCGTCGGAGGATCCTCCGATGTGAGCACGGTCGCATCATTTGTACTATAGTCTGACGATGAATGTGGCATCATTGCTAGGTGCGCTCGGTGGTTGGTCTCGTTCCGAGACGGTCCCCCCCTCGGAAGACATCAGTCGATCGGCGCGTTCGCTGTGGGAAACGGCAGTCGATTCGCTGCCGCGCTTGGGCGTAGCGGTGGTGATCGTCATGATCGGCTGGCTGATTGGGCGCGGTGTCCGCTGGGTCATGCTCGTCAGGCTGCAACGGACCCGCACCCCGAGCTTCGCAAAGGTGATCAGCAAGCTCAGCTTGTGGGTGCTCGTCATCGCCAGCGTGCTGTTGGCGGCTGCGGTCACATTCCCCTCGGTGAAGCCGGTCGATCTTCTGTCTGGCCTCGGCTTCTTCTCGGTGGCAGTCGGTTTCGCGTTCCAGGACATCCTGGAGAACACCTTGGCCGGGGTGCTGTTGTTGTTCCGGCAGCCATTCCGTTCCGGTGACCAGATAACGGTCGTAGAGCGATCCGGAACCGTGGAGGAGATCAACATCCGTGAGACTCGGCTCACTACGTTCGACGGTGAGTCGGTGATCATCCCGAACCGGGATGTCTACAAGAACGTCATCCTCGTCCACACTTACCGTGATACCCATCGACTCCAGTTCGACATCGGCATCGCATACGAGAACGACGCCGAGCAGGCCACCCGCGCGATCGTCGATGCGCTCCGAGAGGTGCCTGGAGTGAGCACAAACCCGTCCCCGGAGGCGTTGGTCCACGAACTCGGTGTCTCCACCGTTAACATACGAGCCCTGTTGTGGGCGAACTCGAGCCGCCACGCATCGATCACCGTCCGTGATGCCGCCATCAAGGCGGTCAAGCTGCGGCTCGATCGCGACCGCATCGAGATGCCTGCGGACATCGTCGTCCTCCAAGCCACACCCAGCTTGCGTGCTGCGATGCGTGGCGATGACGTTCAGATCACACCTGGGGGCGGCGTTCGTCCCCTCCCACGGGGACAGGGTGACAACGCTCCACCACAGGGAGACTGATTCCGTCAGTGCGTTCACCATCTTCAGGCTTGGGTGTTGCGCTCGGGGAGCTCGAAGGGTTGGGGGTCGACGAAGCGGTGCAGCACGTTGGCGGTGATGCGGGCCACGTCGTTGTCGTACTCGTGGTGGGACAGGGCGCCGTACCAGGCGATGGAGCCGACCGAGAACACCGCGCCGCCGGCGGGGGTCTCGAAGAAGACCACGTCGGCCCGGATCTTGGGGTCCTTCATGGCCGGCCTGGTGGCCAGCAGCTCCTCCTTGGTGCGCAGCATCAGCTCGGAGTGCTCGGTGGCGCTGGCCAGGACCACGGCGTGGGGAGGCGAGCCCAGCGATAGGTCGAAGCGGTCGATCTCCTGGCCGGCGGCACCACCGCCGACCCCGTAGTCACCCAACAGGGAGGGGGCCTCGACCCCCTCGAAGACCCAGGCGGCCCGGCTCGACCACGACGCCTCGCTGCGCACAAAAGGCGCAGCCCGGTCGAAGCCCTGAGCGGCGAAACCGATGCCCACCAGCAGGTTTGGCGCCCGGCCCAGGCGCCGCCACAACCCGCCGTACTCCCCACCCCACTCGTGGTGGTACTCCCCCGGTTCGGCGATCCAGCCCCGGGTCCCGTCCTCGGCCCGGCGCACCTCCATCACCCCGGGCTCGTGGGCCGAGAAGGCCACCCGCCAGTAGAAGCCGTTGCCGCCCAGGTACATGAGCCGCCCGCCGCCCCGCAGGTAGCCCTCGAGGGCATCGAGCATGGCCGTCGACGTGTACTCGGGGTGGGTGCCGGTGACCACCACCCGATAGCCCTCCAGCGCGGCGGCCCCCTCGGCGTCGAGGTCCTCGTCGGTCAGGCAGTCGTAACCCAGGCCCAGCCGCTCGAGGAAGGCGGTCAGGTTGGTGTCGGCGGTGAAGGCCCAGCCGTCGGCCCCCGGCTTCTGGTTCAGCACCGGCCGCCGCCGCGACGAGTAGATGACGCCCGACCCGTCGGGGTGGGACTCGTACATGGACAGGCCCACCTCCTCGTGGTCCTTGATCCACTGGAACTCGGGGCGCAGCCGGGCCCGGGGCGGGAAGAAGTCCGACCCCGTGATGGTCATGCGGTGGTTGGCGTAGGCCAGGTAGGTGGCGTTGGGCACGAGGAAGGCCACGTCCGACGTGCGGGTGCCCGCCGCCGGCCGCACCACGAAGGGGGTGCGGTCGACGTCGCCAGCTGGGCTGGTGACCCGGAAGCAGTAGATGCCCGAGGCCAACCCGTCGGGCACGGTCAGGGTGGCGTCGGCCTCCCAGCGGGCATCGGTCAGGTCGTCGTGGTGGAAGTGCACGGCCGCCCACTGGTCGGGGGCGTCGGTCCAGCGCTGGCTGGAACCGTCCCACCCGCTGCTGGTCACGGCCCGGGCCGGGCATTGGAAGGTGCGGGCATCGAGGCTGTGGGGGCCGCTGTCGTGCAGGACCGACGTGCCCAGGCCCCGACCCAGGTCCCAGTGGGCCACGCCCACGATCTCGGGGGCCTCCAGACGACCGTCGAAGTGGGCCGTGGGTCGGCCGTCGAGGCCGGTGCGGGCCCCGAACAGCAACGGCCCGCCGGTGTGCAGGCGGTCGGGACCGACCACGGCCTCGGCCCAGTCGTCGTTGTCGGCCACGTCGTCGCCCGGCCCCGGGTGGGCAGGTGGCGCACCGACAGGAACAGCGCTCCCGCCGCCTCGTAGCGACCCTCGAGCTCGACCCATCGGCCCCGACGCAGGGGGGTGGCCACCGTGACGAACAGGTCCCCCACCCGCAACCGGGCCCGCCCGGCCCCGTCGAGCTCCAAGGACCAGCCGTCACCCGTGGCCTCGTCGAAGGTGGCCAGCAGCACCTGCTCGCGGCCGTCACCCGGCAACGTGGGCTGGGCCCGGACCCGCACGTGCAGGCTGGTGGCCTCGTCGAGGGACGCATGGCGGGGCACCTCGGCGTAGGACCCGGGGCGCAGGGGCTGGTGACGGGCGGTGATCGTGGCCGGCAGGTCGGTCGCCACCACCTCCTCGTCGAGCCCGGTGTGGGGGTCCCCGCACCGCAGCCGCACCAGGTCCAGCGTGCACTCGCCGGTCACCTCGGGCTCGCACGAGGCGAACAGGTGCACGGCCGCCCCCGGGCGGACGGAGAACGGCTCGCAGTACCCGACGACGGTCTTGGCAGCCATACCCGCTGGTTCTAGCGGATTAGGTTGCGGCCGGGGTTGGCCAGCAGGGGGGACGAATCGATGGCAGCACTCGATGGCATGCGGATCCTGGATCTGACGCAGTACGAGGCGGGGCCGTCGGCCACGCAGGCGTTGGCGTGGATGGGGGCCGACGTGGTCAAGCTCGAACGGCCCGGCGTGGGTGACCCCGGGCGGGGGGGCTCGTTCCTGCCCGACTCGGCCTACTTCATGCACTGGAACGCCAACAAGCGCTCGGTCGCCCTCGACATCGGCAGCCCCGAGGGGCGCGAGCTGTTCCTGCGCATGGTGCCGGGCTTCGACGTCGTGGTCGAGAACTTCGGGCCCGGGGTCATCGACAAGATGGACCTGGGCTTCGACGTGCTCAAGTCGGTGCACCCGAGCGTCATCTTCGCCAGCGTCAAAGGCTTCGGCTCCTTCGGCCCCTACGCCGGCTACAAGTGCTTCGACGGCATCGCCCAGGCCGCCTCGGGCGCCTTCTCCATCACCGGCCCCGCCGACGGACCTCCCATGGTGCAGGGGGCGACCCTGGGTGACGTGGGCACGGGCATGCAGCTGGCCCTGTCCATCTGCGCCACCTACATCCAGCGCCAGCGCACCGGTGAGGGCCAACGCATCGAGCTGGCCATGCAGGAGGCCATGACGTACTACCTGCGCACCCGCCTGGCCATCGGCGGCAACTGGGGGGAGCGGGCCGTCGAGCGCATCGGCAGTGGCCGGGGGGCGCTCAACAACATGTACCCGTGCACCCCCTTCGGGCCCAACGACCACGTCTACGTGATGGCCATCACCGAGCCCATGTTCGGCGACCTGTGCCGGGCCATCGGCCAGCCCGAACTGCTGGAGGACCCCCGCTTCGTCGACGGTCGCTCCCGGGCCCGCCACGGCGACGAGCTCTACGAGATCATCGCCGAGTGGACCCGGGCCCACGACAAGTACGAGGCCATGCGCATCCTGGCCGAGGCCGGCGTGCCCGCCTCGGCCGTGCTCGACACCACCGACGTGTACCGCGACCCCAACCTGGTGGCCCGGGGCTTCGTCAAGCAGGTCGACCAGGGCGGTGAGCTGGGGGTGAAGTCGGTGCTTGCCTGGCCGCCCCGCATGTCGGCCAGCGAGGTCGACATCGTCGCCGCCCCCGACCTGGGCCAGCACACCGACGAGGTCCTGGCCGCCGAGCTCGGCCTCGACGAGGGCACCCTGGCCCAGCTGCGTGAGGCGGGCGTCCTCGGATGAGTGCGCCGAGGGTGGCGGCATGAGCTTCCAGGGTTGGCCCGCCGAGGCCATCACGTTCTACGAGCGTCTCGAGCTCGACAACTCCAAGCCCTACTGGACCGGGCACAAGGCCGTCTACGAGCAGGCCGTGCGGGCCCCCATGCTGGCTCTGGCCGAGCTGGTGGCCGACGAGTTCGGGCCGCTGCACCTGTTCCGCCCCCACCGTGACATGCGCTTCAGCAAGGACAAGTCGCCCTACAAGACGAACGTCGGGGCGGTCACCGAAGGCGAGGGCGGCGAGATCTACTACGTGCAGCTGGCGGCGGACGGCCTGACGGCGGGGTCGGGCTACTACTTCATGGCCGCCGACCAGATGGCCCGGCACCGGGCCGCCATCGACGACGACGACGCCGGCCACCAGGTCGAAGCCATCGTGGCCGCGGCCGAGACCGCGGGCTATCGGATCACCGCCCAGGACGAGCTCAAGACCGCCCCCCGGGGATATCGGCGTGACCACCCCCGCATCCGCCTGCTCCGCCTCAAGGGCCTGGTGGCCATGCGCAGCTTCGAACCGGGCCCGTGGCTGTCCACCCCCGCCGCCCTCGACCGGGTGGTGGACACGTGGCGGGGTTGCCAGGGCCTCAACGACTGGCTGGGCCGCCACGTCGGGCACTCCGAGCTGCCCCCACCTGATCTGTTCGATCGTTGACCGGCCGCACCAGGTGGCGGGGCGTCGTCCTGGCCATGGCCTGTGCCGGAGTGTCCCAGGCCTTCGGGCGCTTCACCTACTCCCTGCTCATCACCGAGGTCCGTGACGACCTCGGCCTGTCCAACACCGTGGCCGGCTCCCTGGGTTCGGCCAACCTGGCCGCCTACCTGGTGGGCACCCTGGCCGTGAGCCTGCTGGTGGGCCGCCTGGGCCTCAGCCGCACGACCCGGCTGGGCCTGGTCGGGGTGACGTGCGGCCTGGGTCTGCTCAGCTGGGGGCCATCGGTGGCCGTGGTGCTGGCGGGCATGGTGGCCGCGGGCTTCTCCGGCGCCGCGGTGTGGATCACCACCCCGGCCCTGGCCACGGCCGAGCTCGGTCCCGAACGGCGGGGCACGGCCATCGGCCTGGTGGGGGCGGGCATCGGCCTGGGCATCGTGTTCGCCTCGGTGCTCGATGCCACCGTGGCCTCGGGCACGTGGCGGATCGTGTACCGGGTCGAGGTCGTGATCTCCCTGGCCGTCTCGACCGTCGCCCTGATCATGCTCCGGGGTCGGCCCGGGCCCACCCATCGGGCCGGAGGGCTGTCGGCCGTGCGCCTGGTGCCGGCGTGGCGGCGACTGCTGTGGTCCTACGCGCTGTTCGCCGTGGGCATGTCCCTGTTCGTCACCTACATGGTGGGCGTGCTCAAGGAGGACGCGGGCTGGTCGGCCCACGCTGCGGCGTTGGCCTTCACCGTGTTCGGCATCGGCAGCGTGTTCGGCGGTCCCATCTTCGGGACGTTGTCGGACCGGGCGGGGCGGTCACGGGCCCTGGTCACCGCGTTCGTGCTCATGGCCGTCACCACCATCGTGGTGCCCATCGGCGCCCAGCCGTGGTCGACCGTGGCCGCCTTCTGCTTCGGGGTCGCCTTCGCCGGGGTGCCCACCACCATCGCGGCGCGGGTGGGCGACGCCGTGGAGGCCGAGAACTTCGGTGCCGCCTTCGGGGCGGCCACGTTGGCCTTCGGGGTGGGCCTCACCCTCGGGCCCCAGCTCGGGGGTCTGCTGCGTGACCTGACCGGCTCGTTCCGACCCATCTTCGCCGTCGTGGTCGCCTGTGCGCTCGGCGGCGCCGCCTGTGGTTGGGAGCGCCCGACGCCGACCGTCGAGGAGCCCGAGCCCATCGAAGCCGCGGCCTAGGTGTTGGGGCCTGGTCGCGGGCTAGGCCGTTCCCTGCAGGTCCACACCCTCGAAGGTGACCCTGTCGCCGTCGGCGTCGCACAGTCGGGCCCGGCCGTGGGCGGTGCGCCCGTCGGCCAGCACCATGGACAGGCCGAACTCCTGGCGGAAGGGGCTGTGGTCGGGCAGGGCGGCGTCGACCCGCCACACCCCCCCTGCCCCCCGGGCCAGGCGGGCCCCATCCACCTTGACCGCGGCCCCGTTCACCCACAGCTGGACGATGGGGAGGCTGGCATCCCCGTCTGTCTCCACCCCATCCACGCCCGTCTCGTCACGCACACCGTCGTCCGCCATGGAGTCCAGCGTAACGAACACGTGTTCGATCTAGACACGAGCCGCCGAACGATCAGCCAAGATCCGGCCGTGATCCGTCGAAGGGAGGCCGCGGCTACGGTCCTCGCCGTGCCCACGCCGTTCCACATCGATCTCGAGGGTCGCCGGATCGCCGGCCTCGACTGGGGGGGATCGGGCCCCGACCTGCTGTTCCTGCACCCCAACGGGTTCTGCGCCGGCCTGTTCGACCCCATCGCCCAGCGCCTGTCGGCCACGTTCCGCTGTCTGGGCATCGACATGGCCGGCCACGGGCACAGCGACCCCCCTGCCGCCCTCGAGGCCCTGACCATGGCCGATCTGGCCGCCGACGTCGTGGCCGTGCTCGACCACCTGGGCATCGCCCACACCCTGGTCGTGGGCCACTCCCTGGGGGGCATCGTGGCCGTGCTCGTGGACCGGCTCCGCCCCGGACTGGTGACCCGGGCCCTGCTGTGCGAACCGGTCATCTTCCCCCCGCCCGATGTGCTGGCCCTGGAGCTGACCAGCAGTCGGCCCGTCCCCATCGCCGACCTCACCCGGGCCCGACGGGTGGTGTGGCCCGATCGCGACGCCATGCGGGACCGCTACCGCCGCCGGCCGCCGTTGGGCGACCTCGCCCCCGAGGCCCTCGACGCCTACCTGCAGTACGGCGTGTTCGACCGCGACGACGGCCAGGTCGAGCTGGCGTGCCCGCCCGAGGTCGAGGCCGCCATCTTCGAGGTCACCCCCACTGAGGCCGGTGGCCTGCCGGCGTGGCGCCACCTCCCCGCGCTGCACCGCCGGGCCGTGGTCCTGTCGGGTGACGGCACCGACCTGCCCAACATCTTCGGGCCCCAGTCCGAGCGCATCGGCTGCCTGCACGTGGTCGTGCCCGGGGGCCACCTGCTGCTCGAGGAGGACACGGAACGGGGCGCCGACCTGGTCACCCGCTACCTGGGTGGGGCCCTCGTCGGCTGACGGCCACGCCGTCACGGCTACCCTTGGCGACCGCATGGAGCGCTTCGGGATCGTCGGTCTGCCCAACGCGGGGAAGTCCTCGCTGTTCAACGCCTTGACGGGGGGTAGCGCCACGGTGGCGCCCCATCCGTTCTCCACCACGGAGACGAACGTGGGCGTGGCCAAGGTGCCCGACGACCGCCTGTGGCGCCTGGCCGAGATGAGCAAGTCGAAGAAGGTCGTGCCCGCGGTGGCCGAGTTCGTCGACATCGCCGGGCTGCAGAAGGGCTCGGCCGCGGGCGAGGGGCTGGGCAACCGGTTCCTGCACGGGATCCGTGAGGCCGACGCCATCCTCTACGTGCTGCGGGCGTTCGAGGACGAGAACGTGGTCGGTGGCACCGATCCCCTCGACGACCTGGGCACGCTCGAGCTCGAGCTGACCCTGGCCGACGCCACCTCGGCCGAGCAGCAGCTCGAGCGGCGACGGAAGTCGGGCCGGTTCAACAAGACCGACAAGGAGGCCGCGGCCCAGCTCGAGGCACTGGAGATCGCCACCCGCCACCTGCAGGACGCGACCCCGCTGTACCGGGCGGGGCTGTCGGCCGAGACCATCGCCAACCTGCAGCCCTTCTTCCTCATCACCGCCAAGCCGGTGCTGGCCGTGGTCAACTTGGGCGAGGACCAGGTGGCCGACCCCGATGCCGTGGTCGGCCCCGTGGCCGCCGAGCTGGGCGACACCGCCGAGGTGCTCGGGGTGTCGGTACAGCTCGAGGCCGAGGCCGCCCAGCTCGACGCCGAGGAGCGCACCGAGCTGCTGGACGGGTTGGGCCTGGGCGAGGGAGCACTCCCCCGGGTCATCCAGGCCGCCTACCATCTGCTGGGTCTGCGCACGTTCCTGACCACGGGGGACAAGGAGTCCCGGGCGTGGACGTTCCGGGCCGGGGCCAAGGCGCCGGAGTGCGCCGGGGTCATCCACTCGGACCTGCAGCGGGGCTTCATCCGGGCCGAGGTCATCCACTGGGACGAGCTGCTGTCGCTGGGGGCGTGGAACAAGGCCAAGGAGCTGGGCAAGCTCAAGGTCGAAGGCAAGGAGTACGAGGTCAAGGACGGCGACGTCCTCGAGATCCGCTTCAACGTCTGAGCCGTGTGCCCGACAGCGCGCTGCACGGCCGCACGACGCCGACGCACCACCGCCGGTCGTCAGCGGTGAGGGGCCGCACGGCCACGGCGGGGTTCACCGCAGGACGTCTCGGAGGGCGTCGAGGCGGTCGGGGGCGACGCGCCACCACATCCACTTGCCGCGCTTGTGGCCCACGATGAGGCCGGCTTCGGCCAGG
>JBBSLP010000037.1:0-56258 GCA_038255145.1 Acidimicrobiales bacterium | reverse complement strand
GTCGGGCACCTCGACCTCGAGGGTGCCGCTGTCGTCCGTGGCGTAGCTGTAGTCACCCCAGGTGGTGGCCCCGGCGAGCTCGTTGCCCGTCTCCTCGGCCACCTGGCTGCCCATGAGCTCGGCCACCTCGAGCGACCGGCCGTTCAGCTCGCCGGTCAGGATCTCACCGGTGTCGTAGCGCATGACCTGGAGGGACAGGGGGGCATCGTCGCTGTGGGAGCGCAGGATGTCGCAGTAGTCAGCCATGGTGCCGTCCGCGCCCACGGCCAGGCCCTCGACCTTGGTGATGATGTCGGCGCCCTGGAGGCCGACGTCGGCCGCCGGCGTGCCCGAGGCCACCCCGGCCACCCAGATGCCCGACAGGCCGGTGTCGTCGCGCACGGCTTGGCCGTTGACCCCCACCGACTCGACGCTGCCCTCGCGCAGCTCGGCCACCAGGGGCCTGGCCGCCGAGGCGTCGATGGCGAAGAACTGGCCCGTGTTGTTGGAGCCGGCGTAGTTGACGCCCACGACGCGGCCGTCGGCGGTCACGAGGGGGCCGCCCGAGTTGCCCGGGTTGATGGTGGCGTCGTGTTCGAGCACGGCGGGCACCGACGCCCAGTCGGTGTCCCCACCGGTGCGGGCCTTGGACACGATGCCCCGCGTCAGGGTGAACTCGGGGTCGCCCAGCGGGAAGCCGGCGGCGTACACGTCGAGGCCGGGTTCGGCCGTGCCCCCGTACCAGTCGAGGTAGGGGTAGCTGTCACCTTCGATGTCGACCACGGCCAGGTCGGAGCACTCGGACACGCCCAGGACCCGACCGGTGCGGGGCGTGGTCTCGCCCCCGACGTAGACCTCGATGGTGGCCGAGCCGGTCACCACGTGGTTGTTGGTGACGATGATGCCCGAGGGGTCGACGATGAAGCCGCTGCCCGAGCCGGCGGCGTCGAGCTGCTCACCGACCTCGGGGTCCACGAACGAGCCCCGGGTGACGATCTGGACGGTGGCGCCCTTGACGTCGTTGACCGAGTGCACGGCCTTGCCGCCACCCGATCCGCCGCCCCGCAGAGCTACGGCGGCACCGCCCGCGGCGATGAGCAGGAACAAGGCCACCAGGCCACCGATCAGGACCGTCCGCCCGCCCTTGCCGCCGGTGGGAGGTGCCGGCGGCGCGGCACCTGACCCGGCGGGGGGTCCGTAGCCGCCGGCGGCCGAGGGCGGACCGGAGCCCCCCGGATGGGCCGCACCCCAGCTGGCCGGGGCGGCCGGCGTCGGGGCCGTGGCCGGCGCAGGCCAGCTCGCGGTCGCAGCCGCGGCGGGGGCGGCGGGGCTGTTCCAGCTGGCGGGTGCGGCGGGCGTCCCGGGACCTGGGTTCGGGGAGGTGGCCGGGGCCGACCAAGGCGCGGCCGTCGGGTTCGGGTAGGTGGCCGGAGCCGACCAGGGCGCGGCCGCCGGGTTCGAGGACGGCGCTGGGGCCGCCCAAGGCGCCGCCGGGCTCGACGGCGATGCGGGCGCCGGCGGAGCGGCCGGGTACTGCGGCGCGGTCGGTGTCGAAGGGGCGGCCGGGTACTGCGGCGCGGTCGGCGCTGGGGACGCAGCCGGAACCTGCGGGGCCGGCGGGTACTGCGGGGCCGGCGGGTACTGCGGCGGGGTCGGCGCGGGGGGCGCAGCCGGAACCTGCGGGGCCGGAGGTGTCTGGGGCAGAGCTGGTGGCGCCGGCTGGACAGGCGGCGTCACCGGGGGAGTCGGCGGGGCCGCCGGGCGGGTCGGCTGCAGGGTCCACGGGTTGTCTGCAGGCGGGGTCGGAGGCCGCTCGGCCGGTCCGTCCGCGCCCGTCGTCGAATCGGGGCCAGCCATGTTCCGCTCCTCCGCTTGGACCCCCGCTCGGGCCCACCCATCCGGTCGGAGGGTACCGGCGGTCCGGATCGACGCCTCGGGGTGGGGCCGAACACCACCCAACCTTCATCCAGCTTGGTGACGGCCCGCCCCCACGGCCACCCTTGCGGCGCTGACCGCCACCAGGAGCGGCCACCGCACGGCGTAGGGTCCGTCGGTGGCCTGGTCGGCCAGCGCCGATCGGGCCGCTCGCAGTTGTTTCTGGGCGGGGCGTGACGTTGCTGCTTACCAGAGCTGGTCTCAAAGCATCCCCCCAGTCGCTTCGGTGGCTGGGTGCGAGGCCCGCTTCGGCGGGCCTCTGCGCTTTTACGGCCAGCCGCTACCAACGAGCGGGCTTCTGGAACACCCCCTGAGCATCGCTCAATTGCCTGGGTAACTGGGCAGCAACGAGAGCGCTCGGGCGCAGCTGCTTGAAGAACGTCGAGCGCAGCGCCCGCGAACGACGTCTCGCCGGGTGCGGGTTGATCACACCGACGGTGACGCCCAGCTCGGTCTCAGCGACCCGGATCGGCTCCGCGAGGTCCGAGTCGTTGGAGATCACGACCGCCGTCGTGCAGTCGTTCCGAAAAGCGTCGAGGAGGAGGTAGGTCGCCAGGTTGACGTCCGAACCCTTCTCCTCGGTCTTGAGCACCACAACCGTCCTCGGACCTCCTGGAGCAGGGTGGGCGAGCGGCATGCGCACCGTGTTCGTCAGGTAGTGGCCCAGGTGCACCGACACGCTCGGCAGCGTCGCCAATGCCCGTAGGTACGCCTGCTGACGCTGCGGCTGCTGTGGGTCGTTCGGCCGAGCGGAAACCAGCGCGGTGAAATAGCGGATCTGATGCAACTCGTCACGAGGGAGCAGACGCCGACACATCGCTTTGAGGTCTAGCCACTTGCTCGGCGCACCCTTGATGGCGCCGTAGTAGAGGTTGAAACCGTCGATGTACACGTTCGTCGGCACCGAGGGATCATCCCAGGCGCTTGTGACGCTGCGGAGATACCGCCTCAGTCGCCGAGTCGGCCGGCTCAGTCGCCCAGGCTGGCCATCTGCTCGAGGATGGTCTGGGGGGTGGGGTCGTGGACCTCGCCCCTGACCTTGCCGTCGGCCAGGAAGACCACCCAGCGGGCGTAGCTGGCCGCGGAGGGGTCGTGGGTGACCATGACGATGGTCTGGCCCAGATCGACGGTGGCCCGTTGCATGAAGGACAGGATCTCGGCCCCGCTGCGCGAGTCGAGGTTCCCCGTGGGCTCGTCGGCGAAGATGATGTCGGGCCGGCTGGCCAGGGCCCGGGCTACAGCCACCCGCTGCTGCTGGCCACCGGACAGCTCGGAGGGGCGGTGCTTGAGCCGGTCGCCCAGGCCCACGGCCGAGATGACCGAGTCGACCCACGCCTTGTCGGGCTTGCGCCCGGCCAGGGCCATGGGCAGGGAGATGTTCTCGCTGGCGTCGAGCGTGGGCACCAGGTTGAAGGCCTGGAACACGAAGCCGATGTGGTCCCGGCGCAGCTCGGTGAGCTGGCGTTCGTTCATCGTGCTCAGGTCCTGGTCACCCACCCAGGTCTGGCCGCCGGTCAGGCGGTCGAGCCCGGCCATGCAGTGCATCAGGGTCGACTTGCCCGAGCCCGAGGGGCCCATGATGGCGGAGAAGCGTCCCCGCTCGAAGCCGATGGTGACGCCGTCGAGGGCGGCGACCTGGGTATCGCCCGAGCCGTACACCTTGGCGGCGTCCTGGCAGCGGGCGGCGAAGCCGGTGGCGGCGGCGGCGGCGACGGGGGGAGGGGTGGCGGTCTGGCCGGCGGGGCTGGACATGGTGCGTCACCCTATGCGGCCGTCCACCGGCGGGTGGGGAAGTAACGGGGCGGGGAAGTGATGGGGCGGGGACGTAACGGGGCGGGGAAGTAACGGGGTTGGGGAAGTGATGGCGTGGGGGAGCGGGATGGGGTCCCGTCGGGCGCTGCGGCTAGGTTCCCTCCCCCGAGAAGGAGGTGCGGCGTGGCCGAACCGGGCGTCGACATCGTGGGCATCCGAGCTGCGAACGTGGCCGGGTGGTTCGACGAGCACATCGAGGGAGCGGAGGGGCCGTTGGCCTTCGAGCTCATCGCCGGCGGGCACTCCAACCTGACCTACCGGGTCACCGATGCTGGCGGTCGCCGCTACGTGCTGCGCCGCCCGCCCACGGGCATGGTCCTGGCCACCGCCCACGACATGGGCCGTGAGCACAAGATCATCACCGGGGTGGGCAAGGCCGGCACCGTGCCCGTGCCCGCCGCCCTGGGCCTGTGCGACGACACCACCGTCAACGACGCCCCCTTCTACGTGATGGGCTACGTCGACGGCGTGGTGCTCGACGAGGCCGAGGTCGTCGCCGCCAACCTGGCTGACGGGGCCGACCGCCTGGCCATCAGCGAGCACGTGGTCGAGATCATGGCCGCCCTGCACAGCATCGATCCCGACGCCGTGGGCCTGGGCGACCTGGGTCGGCGCGAGGCCTACCTCACCCGCCAGATCAAGCGCTGGCGCACGCAGTGGGAGGGGTCCAAGACCCGCGAGCTGCCGGTCATGGAAGAGGTCGCCGCCCTGCTCGAGAGCACCATGCCCGAGCAGGTGGGGTCGGGCATCGTCCACGGCGACTACCGCCTGGGCAACATGCTGGCGTCGGGGGACCGCATCGCCGCCGTGCTCGACTGGGAGCTGTGCACCTTGGGTGATCCCCTGGCCGACCTCGGCTACATCCTCAACAACTGGGTCCAGCCCGGCGAGGACGCCCCCACCAGCCGAGGGGCCACCCGGGCGCCGACGTTCGCCGGCGGGTTCACCACCCGTGAGGCCTTCGTGGCCCGCTACGCCGAGCTGTCGGGGCGCGACGTCGGCCGGGTCGACTACTACCGGGCCTTCCAGTACTGGCGTCTGGCCGCCATCGTCGAGGGTGTGCTCAACCGCTACCTCAAGGGCGTCATGGGCGGCGATGAGGTCGACACCGACGAGTACACCGAGCAGGTCGAGGCCCTGGCCACCTCGGCGCTCGACCTCATCCGCCAGCAGTAGCGCCGCCTCGGCCGAGCGCTCCGTCAGGCGGCGACGATGCGGACCCGCACGCCCAGGGCCGCCTCCAGCAGGTCCTTGCGGGCGTCGGCCGCGTAGAGCTCCAGGGAGGCGTCGACGCCCGCCGTGGTGCGGGCCACCACCAGCAGGGTGCGGGCGTCGGCCTCCCAGTGGCAGCGCACGGCCTCGATGGCGTGGCGCTGCGAGCGGTCCAGGCCGATGCCCAGGCGCAGCAGCCCGGCCAGGATGGCCACGGCCTGCTGGTCCTCGGGGTGCAGGGCGGCGTGCTCGGCGTGCTTGAGCTTGGGCCCGCTCTTGCGGTGGTAGCGGGCCACCTGGGCGATGAGCTCGATCTCCCGGCTGGAGAAGCCGGTGAGCTGCTCGCTGTGCCGGATCAGGTAGTACGAGTGCTTGTGGTGGGCGTCGTAGGCCACGGCCCGGCCGATGTTGGCCAGCAGCCCACCGGCCTCGAGGGTGTCGAGGCGCTCGTCGCCCAGGTTGTGCAGGTCCCGGGTCTGGGCGAACAGCTGCAGGGCCAGGTCCGTGCTCCACCGGGCGTGGCTGCGTTCTTCCTCGAAGCGGTCCAGCAGGTGGGCGACCGAGGATCGGCGCAGGTCGGAGAGGTGGTGGATGCCGTCGGGGCTGCGGCTGGAGACCTGGTCGAGCAGGGCGCCTTCCCGCAGGGCGTAGGACGAGAAGGTGAGCTGCTCGATGCCCAGCTCGTGCACCACCGTCTGCAGCAGCAGGGCACCGGCGGGCAGGATGTCGGCCCGGGGGGGATCGACGCCGGGGATGCGGCCCCGGGCCTCGGGGGTGGCGGCCAGCACGGTGGCCACGGCGTCGTCGAGCTCGGCCCGGGTGACGATGGCCCCGTTCAGGCTGACGGGAGGGGTGGCGCTGCGCCGATGGGCGGCGATGGCCACCAGGGCCTCGATGGTGCCCGAGGAGCCCACGGCCACCTCGTAGCCGTGGCCCAGGATCTCACCCACTGACGGGGCCAGGAACGAGCGCACGTAGTCGCGGCAGCGGGCCGCCCGCTTGGGGGTGGAGCGGCCGTCGGCGAAGAAGCGCTCGGTGAGGCGGATGGCGCCGAGCTTGAGGCTCCGGGCCCACAGCATCTCGTCGGCCTTGCCCAGCAGGAACTCGGTGGAGCCGCCGCCGATGTCCACCAGCAGCAGCTGGCGGTCGTAGACGGGCACGGCCTGGAGCACGCCCAGGTGGATGAGCCGGGCTTCCTCGACCCCGGAGATGACCTCGACGTCGACGCCGGCCTCGTCCCGGCAGCGGACCAGGAAGTCGTCGCGGTTCTCGGCCTCGCGCACGGCCGACGTGGCCACGGCCCGCAGCTTGGCGCCGTGGATCTCGGCCACCTGGCGGAAGCGGCGTAGGCACGACACCCCCCGCTCGATGGCGTCGGGCTCGAGGTGCTTCATGTCACCCGAGCCCGAGCCCAGGCGCACCATCTCCTTCTCGGTGTCGAGCACCTCGAAGCGGCCGTTGGCCAACAGGCGGGCCACCACCAGGTGGAAGCTGTTGGTGCCCAGGTCCACGGCGGCCAGGGTGCTGCCGGCGGGGATGGCGGGCTGGTCGGCGTCACCGGGGGCCACGGTTTCGGCCTCGGTCTCGCTCGGGGTCAGCGGGGGGCCGTCCGCGGCGCTCGGGGTCACGGCAGCAACGCTACCCAGCAGCTGGTCGGGTCACCCTCGCCGAGCGCCTAGCCGGAGGTGGTCGTGGTGTCGGTGGTGTCCTCGGCCGTGGTGTCGGCTGCCGTCGTGGTCGTGGTCGTGGTGGCACCGCCGCTGGGGGTGGGCACGACGAGGGTGACGCCCACGCTGAGCACGCTCGGGTTGAGGCCCTTGTTGGCGGCCACGATGGCGGCCACCGACGTGCCGAAGCGCTCGGCGATCTCGGACAGGGTGTCACCACCGACCACGACGTAGGCCGTGCCCACGATGGTCGTCGTCGTGGTGGGTGCCGCCGTCGTGGTCGTCCCCGCGGTGGGGTCGGGGGCGGTCGGGTCCGGGGCCGGCGTCGTCGTGGTCGGCGGCTGGGTGGGCAGGGTGGTGTTGGCGATGGTGGCCGTCACCGGGGGAGCGGCCACCGGGGCCTCCTCCCCGCAGCCGACGAACAGGATCGCGGTCGAAGCCACCAGGGCGGACGCCCCGAACGTCCACCTCCGCCGCCTCCGCCGTGCTCCCACCCGGGAAGTATCGCCGAGCGCTGCCGTCCTCAGGTGGACCGGCCGGCCGCCGCCGGGCGCGCCACCTTGGATCGGTTCCGCACCACAGCGAATCGGCCGACTGGCTCGCGCCCGGCCGGCATTGCTGGATGCTGGACCGTGGCCGTCTGCCGCGTACTGGGCCCTGCCGGCCCACGGTGCACGGCGGATTCGCCGTGGTGCGGAACCAGGACGAGGTGAGCCCTCCGGCCGTCGGCCCGCGAGCGCTCAGGGCAGGGCGCCGGCCAGGGCGTCGAGGCACTGGGCGATCTCGGCCTCGGTGATGATCAGTGGGGGACAGAAGGCCACGGCCGTGCCCAGGGGCCGGCAGATGACCCCGGCGTCGAGCATGCGGTCGCGCACGGCGAGGGCGTCGACGCCCTCGGGCAGCTCGGCCGCCCACACCGCCCCCTCGCCCCGGGCGCTGGCGATGGTGCCGTCGGCGGCCAGGGCCAGCAGGCCCTCGCCCAGCAGCTTGCCCACCACCGCTCCCCGCTCGATGAGCCCGTCGGACTCGTAGACGTCGAGGGTGGCCAGGCCGGCCGCGGTGCACGTGGGGTGGCCCGAGTACGTGTGCCCGGTGCGCAGCCAGAAGGCGGGGTCGGCCTCGAGCGCGGCTCGGACCCTGGGGCCCACGACCACCCCACCCAGGGGGACGTAACCCGAGGTCACACCTTTGGCGAAGGTGACGAGGTCGGGCTCGATGCCGTAGTGCTGGCTGCCGAACCACTGGCCCAGGCGGCCCCAGGCGCAGATGACCTCGTCGATGATGAGCAGGGCGTCGTGGTCGTCGCACAGGCGGCGCAGGCCGGCCAGGTAGCCGGGCCCGGCCGGGTTGACGCCACCGGCCCCCTGCACGGGCTCGGTGATGACGGCGGCGATGCGGTCGCCCTGCTCGGCGAACAGGCGACCGGCGGCCTCGATGTCGTGGATGGGCAGGTGCACGAAGCCGGGGACCAGGTCGCCCCAGCCCACCTTGTTGGCGGCGATGCCCTGGGCCGAGGTCCCCCCGTAGGCCACCCCGTGGTAGCCCTGCTGGCGGGAGACGACCAGCTTGCGGTCGGTGTTTCCCTCGAGGGCCTGGGTCAGGTGGGCCAGCTTGAGGGCGCAGTCCACGGCCTCGGAACCCGACGAGGTGAACATGACCCTGGCGTCGGGCATGGGGGCCACGTCGGCGATGCGGGCGGCCAGACGCTCGGTGGGCTCGTTGGTCCACGGGTCGAAGGTGTTGTAGCAGGCCAGCTGGTTCATCTGCGCGGTGACGGCGTCGATGATGCGGCGCTCGCCGTGCCCGGCGTTGCAGTACCAGAGACTGGCCATCCCGTCGATGTAGCGCCGGCCCTGGTCATCCCAGATGACCGACCCCTCACCCCCGACGATGGAGATGAAGGCGGACGCGTCCTTGGCGGGCTGGGCGTACGGGTGCAGGTGCGGCGAGATGGCCATCGGTGCCTCCCAAGCGGGTGAGAACGCCTCGGACCCTACCGCCGGTCGCGCCTACCGTTCCCGGCTGTGGTCCTCCTGCTCATCATCGCCCTGCTGGCCATCGTCCTCATCGTCCTCGCCGCCGTGCGCAACCGACGCGGTTGAGGCCCCGCCCATCCCGCCCGGCGGCCGTCCGGGAACTGTCCGGGAACTGTCCGGGAAGTGTCCGCCCTAGCGGCTTGACACTGTCGTCGACTTCGCCCTACTGTGACGTTCAACACAGCGAGCCCCACTCACCGGGACGGTGACACAAGGTCTCTCATGGGTTGCGAGACGGCTCCAGCCGGGGGGAAGGAGACGTCGCAGCCAGTCACTGGCGCCCTTCGGGGCGCCGGTGCTCTTTTTCCCCTACGGTCCGGCGGATGCGCAGGCCCCGGGCGGCTGTGGTCGACGTGCTCCACGGAGCCTGGGACCGGGTGGGGGTGTGGGCCTCGGTCACGGCCGACACCCGACGCGGTCAACGCTTCACCGCCTTCGGGCCCGGCAGCCTGCTGTGCTTCCCCTGGTCCGCCCTCTACGGCGAAGCCGGCATCCGCATCGGGCGCGACACCATCCTCGGCCCCTTCATCAGCCTGTCCGCGGGCATGGTCCCGGGCCAGGCCCTCATCACCGATCAGATCGTCACCATTGGGGACCGCTGTGTGATCGGGCGGGGCTCGAGCATCGTCGGCCACCTGTCGATCGTGGTCGAGGACGACGTCTACACCGGGCCCAACGTGTACATCACCGACCAGAACCACGCTTGGAGCGACCCCGACCTACCCATCGGGCGCCAGGCTGCCCCCGAGGCCCCCGTGCGCATCGGCGCGGGGTCGTGGCTGGGGGCCGGCACCGTGGTGCTGCCCGGGGTGACCATCGGTCGCCGGGTGGCCGTCGGGGCGGGCTCGGTGGTGACCAGGGACCTACCCGACGGTTGCGTGGCCGTGGGCATCCCCGCCCGCCCCGTGGGGGAGCGCCCCCCGGCCGACGCCGCGTCGGGGACGCCGGCCTGAGCCGACGGCGCCTGCGGCCCTCAGCTGTGGCGGGAGACCCGGGCCGCGGCGCACACGGCCACGAAGCTGTCGAACAGGGTCTGGTTGACGGGGTCGTCCACCGCGGCCAGTTCGGGGTGCCACTGCACGGCCACGAACCAGCCCCTCGTGTCGGGCAGCTCCATGCCCTCGACGGTGCCGTCCGGGGCCCGGGCGGTGACGACCAGGTCGCGTCCCAGCTGGTCGACGGCCTGGTGGTGGTAGCAGACCGAGCGCACCTCGGTGGTGCCCAGGGCCTGGGCCAGGAGGGACCCGGGGGTGACGGCCACGAGCGAGCTGCCGGCGTCCGCCGTGGGGCGGCCGTGGTCACAGGCCAGACCGAGCTCCTCGATGTGCTGGTGCAGGGTGCCACCGAGGACCACGTTGGTGACCTGCAGGCCCCGGCAGATGGCCAGGGTGGGCAGGCCCATGGCCAGGGCGGCCCGCAACAGCGCGGCCTCGACCCCGTCGACCATGGGGTTCACCCCGTAGGTGGAGGGGTGGCGTTCCTGGCCGTAGCGGGTGGGGTCGACGTCGGGCCCACCGGTCAGCACCAACCCGTCGAAGGGAGCCAGGCGGGCGCTGGCCTCGGCGTCGGCCACGGCGTCGTCGTCCGAGGTCGGCGAGGGCAGCAGCACGGCGCCGATGCCCCCGGCCCGCTCGATGGCCTGGGTGTAGACGGCCGGCGAACCGAAGCCGGGGGAGCTCCAGGGCTTGCCCTCCGCCGTGGGCCGCCCGGTGATGGCCACCAGGGGGCGCCGGTGGGTGGACACGGGGTCGGTCATCACAGGAGGGGCCGGACCTGCTCGGCGTAGCGCTGCAGCTGCTCCTCGGTGACGTCGTAGCTGTCGCCGGGGAAGTTGGGGAACAGGCACAGCTCGGTCAGGCCGAGCTCGTCGCGGTAGCCGGCGATGCCCTCGGCCACCTCGTCGGGCGTGCCCACGATCCAGGTCCGGTTCTCGATGGACTCCTCGAGGGTGGGGATGAGCCCGGGCGGGGCCGGCTGGCCGTCGGCCTCCATGTAGCCCCGGCTCCAGCCGTAGGGGCCGAGGAACTTCCAGAACTCGTCGTGGCCGGGGCGGGCCGAGCGCCACGCCTCTTCGTGGGTGTCCCCGATGCGGACGTTGAGCACGAGCATGCGCTTCTCGCCGGGGGACAGCTCGGTGCCCCGGTGCTGGTGGTGGAGCTCGGCGAAGCGCTCCCACCACTCACGGATGAAGCGGTGGTGCTTGAGCCAGAACACCCCTCCCAAGCCCTTGCGGGGCACGGCCTCGAGCGTGGGGGGAGAGGTCACGGCCTGCCACCACTCGACGGGGTGGCGGGGCCGGGGGACCAGGGTCAGCTCCTCGACGAAGCCACCTCGGTCGGGGATGCCCCGGGGCGGCAGGTCGATGTGCTTGCCGTGGAAGCTGAAGGTCTCGTTCTCGAAGGCGGCCCGCATGACCTCGACGGACTCGTCGAACACCTCGCGGTTGATGCGGTCGGCGTCGGCGCCGTCGGGGTTGTCGAACGAACCCACCGGGGTGCCCAGGGTCTCGGCCTCGCGAGGGACGGTGCCCCGGCCCACGCCGAGCACGCCGCGGCCGCCGGAGATGTTGTGCAGGAAGGCGAAGTCCTCGGCCAGCTTGAGGGGGTGCCATTGGGGCACCACGTTGAACATGGTGCCGATGCGGATGTGGCGGGTGCGCTCGGCGAGCACGGCGCCGAAGAGGATGCCGTTGGGGACGACCTCGTAGCCCTCGTACTGGAAGTGGTGCTCGGTCAGCCAGAACAGGTCGTAGCCCAGCCGCTCGCTGGTCACGCCCATGTCGAGGATGCGCTCGGTGGCCCGCCACATCTCGTCCTGCGTGGCCCGCCGATCGGTGGGCGCCGGCGGGCCGGCCCCGGCATCGTCGAGCTCCACGCCGCCGAACAGGAACACCCCGGTGCGCATGGCGGCGATGGTAGGCACCGGGGGCGGCAACCGGCGCAGCCGGAGGGCCCTGGACGATCAGTGAAGGCGGTCTCACACCTCGATGTCGAGGGTGATGAGCAACGCCCTTCCGATCTGCCGCATGGCCTCGGCGCTGAGCCGGCCCCCCGGTTCGTGGAGGCTGGCCTTCGAGATGAGCTGCAGGCCGTCCGCCATGACGAAGCCGGCGACGGGTTCACCAGCGTCCAGTTCGACTGCCGTGGGCACGTACCGCCGGTCAGCAGTGGTGACGGGAACGACGTGGACGTGGCGCAACACGGCGTTGGCGCGGTTGCGGGAGACGACGACGACGGGCCTGCGCTTGTCGGGCGACTCGAACTCGTACCAGTAGACCTCGCCCCTTTCGGGAGCCTCAGCCACCCTGCGTTGCGGCGATGTGCTCGGCGGCCAGGATGGCGTAGCCGGGGTCGTCCTCGTCCCACGGTCCCGACACCAGCACAGCGTCGTTCACGACCAGCTCGGCGGCCGCAGGGCCTTCAGGCGCTTCGACGGCCGCAGCGAGGGTGGCGACATCGACCTGCAGGAGCAGGCGCACGAACCTGGCAGCTACCAGGGCCAGCCCGTCATCGGACATGACGAGTAGCCCGCCGGTCCTGGCCAGCCGGGAGACCTCCGCAGCGTCCTCGACCGCATCGACGAGGACGCCGGTGGACCTGAGCAGCCCGTCGACCTGATCTGGATGCGCAACGAAGTACAGCGCCACGCGGCCCGCCGGGCCGGTCAACACCTCGTCTGCGTCCACCATGGCCACTGCGCCAGCCTACCCGGGCCCGCTTCCCCGCAACGCCGCTGGAGAGCTCGGTGGCGGGCCGAAGACCAGGACGCCGGGGCCGTGCTCAGGTGAGGGTGATGCGCCCATTGGGGGTGTCGAGCTCGGCCACCAGCGCGGGGGTCGCGCCCTGGGTGACCTCGATGTCCACGCCCAGGGCGGCCAGAGCGAGGCGGACGCCGTCGGGGTCGGGGTGCTCGCCCCGCAGGCTGACCAGGGTGGCGCCGCGGGGGTTGGTGGTCGAGGGGTGGGGGGTGCCCTTCCAGTCGATGACGAAGGGGACGAGGCCGTCGAAGCCCGGGCCCGGTGTCAGCTCCCACTGCAGCAGGCCGCCGTCGGGCGTGGCCCGGGACATGGCCGCCACCTCCCCGGGGTCGTAGCCCGCGGCCCGGGACGCGGCCACGACGGTGGCCAGGTCGTCGCTGGTCACGGCGAAGCCCACCAGGCGGCTGGCGGTCACGTCGTCGAGGCCGAAGGGTCGGGGCCCCACCGGTTCGCCCTGGTCGGGATCGGGGCCGATCAGCTCCAGGTAGGGACCGGCGGTCCCGTCGGCAGCCAGGGACAGCAGCTGGTTGCGGGTGCCCCGCCCCACGTGGCTACCCCCGGGGGCGGCGCGGACCCCGGTGCGGGCCTCGAGGTCGGCGGCGGTGGCGTCGAGGTCGAGGGTGGCGAACACGAGGTGATCGATGGGCAGCCCGGGCATGGGTGCAGCATCGCATCGCCGGCCCCCGCCGTGCCGCGGCGTTGGCGGTGGGGAGGGCGCGGAGGCGGTACCGTGCGGCGCGATGGGGGCACAGGGGGTGCGGCGCAGGCCGCTCGAGGGCATCAGGGTGGCCGACTTCTCCCGGGTGGTGGCCGGGCCGGCCTGCACCCGGTGGCTGGCCGACATGGGGGCCGAGGTCATCAAGCTCGAACCCCCCGAGGGCGACCTGACCCGCAAGATCAAGCCCCGCCGGGGCGGTGTGTCCATCTACTTCTCCCAGGTCAACTGCGGCAAGCGCTGCATCTGCGTCGACCTGTCCGGTACTGAGGGACGCGACCTGGCCCGGCGCCTGGCCCTGGCCAGCGACATCGTCGTGGAGAACTTCCGCCCCGGGGTCATGGCCCGCCTGGGCCTCGACCCCGCCGAGCTGCGGGCGGCCAAGCCCGGCCTCATCTGGTGCTCCATATCCGGCTACGGCCAGGACGGCCCCGCCGCCGGCCGGCGGGCCTACGCCCCCGTGGTCCACGCCGAGGCCGGCCTGGTCGACTTCACCGCCCGGGCCCGGGGCCGGGCCCCGGTGCCCGAGGCCGTGTCCCACGCCGACTTCGCCGCCGCCTCCCAAGCCACCTCGGCCATCCTCGCCGCCCTTTTCTGGCGCGAGCGCACCGGCGAGGGCCAGCACGTCGACGTGTCCATGGCCGAGACCGTCCTCGCCCACATGGAGTTCACCGCCATCGAGGCCAACGGCGGCCCCGGTGACGAGGTGCCCATCGTCAACCCGGCCCGGGCCACCATCGTCACCCTGGCCGACGGCACCGACGTGCAGCTGCCCGGCAACCCGGCCGCCACCTTCCCCGCCATGTGCCGGCTCATGGGCCGTGAGGACCTGGTGGCCCGGCCGGGCTGGGGCACCCTCGACGAGCGGGCCGGCCGCATCGACGACATCGACGCCGTGGTCCGAGCCTGGGCCCTGGGCTTCGCCGACCTGGCCACGTTCGAGGCCTTCGTGGGCCGCGAGCGGGTGGCCGTCGGCGCCGTCAAGCGCATCGACGAGCTGCCCACCGAGGACTGGGCCGTGGCCCGGGGCGCCTTCACCCCCGTGGACGACGGCGAGGGCGGCACCGTCCTGCTGCCCACCTCCCCCCTGCGCTTCTCGGGGCTCGACGTCGGGGTGGCCGGTCCCGCCGCCCACCAGGGCCAGCACAACCGCGAGGTCATGGCTGGTGTCCTGGGCCTGGCCAGCGACGAGATCGACCGCCTGGAGGCCGACGGCACCCTCGTCAGCCGCCGGGTCCGCTGAGGCCGACGCCGCGCTCCGGATGACCGCTCCCCGACGACGGGAGCGGCGCGGTTTCCACCGTCGGCCCCGCCTTCAGTACGCTGCGTCGGTGATGAAGCTCGACACGCGGGTCCGGTTGGCGGTGGCAGCGCTGGCGCTCGGTGCGATCGGGCTGACCGCGTGCGGCAAGGAGGTCGAACCGACCGCCCAGCCCCACGTCGGCGGCGAGCGCTTCATCAGGGTCGAGTTCAAGGACCTGCCCCAGCCCGACGAGGCCACCGTCATCCTCAAGGCCTACGGCGAGCGGTCCCTGCTGCAGAGCATGACCATCGAGACGCCGGGCACGGTCGACTCGGTGATGGGCTTCTACCAGAAGGCCCTCGAGGCTGACGGTTGGGAGCTGACCCAGGCCCCCCTGCCCCTCATCGGCGGAGGCACCCTGGCCACGTGGTCGCGCCTCGGTCGTGACCTGTCCGTCGAGGTCGAGCCCGAAGAGCCCACGGCCGACGAGCCCGAGCCCCCGGTGACGGTGAAGATCGACTTCACCAGGCTGCGCCGTCCCGGCAGCAAGCTCCCGGACGAGCCCGCCATCAGCACCATCGGCGCCGCCTCCTAGACCTGACGTCTGAGGTCTGGGGCCTCAGGCGTCAGCCCAACAGGCTGCGGGCCACGCCCGCGCCGTCAGGGTCGACCCCGTCGAGCAGGGCCTCGGCCTCGGTGAACGCCGCTCGGGCCTCGTCGGCCCGTCCGAGCCCGGACAGGGCCTGACCCACCGACACCAGGGCCCGCCCCGTGCCCACGGGGTCGACGCCCCGGTACGAGGTCACCGCCGCCGTGGCCAGGCGGTGGGCGGGCTCCCACTCCTGGAGGCACAGGTGGGCGCTGGCCAGGCTGGCCTGCACGAACGGGGCCCGGGCCGAGTCGCCCACCTGCATGCCCAGGCCCAGGGCCTCGCCCAGGGCGGCCCGGGCCTCGGCCCATCGCTCCTGGTGCTGGTAGATGAGGCCGAGCTGGAGCACGGTGCGGTAGCGGCCGGCCAGGTCACCCTGGGTGCGATGCAGCTCGGCGGCCTCGTAGTAGGTGCGGATGGCCTCGTCGTAGGCGTGCTGGCCGAGCAGCAACTCACCCAGGGACTCGAGCTGGACGGCCACCACGGCGCCCTCTCCGCTGCGTCGAGCGGCCTGGACGGCCTGCTGACGGGCGGTGCGGGCGTCACCCGGCCGGCCCCGGGCCGCGTGGATGTCGGCCGTCAGGCCCAACAGGGGGCCGAGCAGCTGGCGGTCGTCGATCTCACGGGCCAGGGCCAGGGCCTGGGCGGCCGAGGTCTCGGCGTCGTCGGTCGAGCCCAGAGCGGCCTCGATGACAGCGCAGTTGGTCAGGGCCCGCAGCTCGCCGCCCCGGTCGCCGATGCGGCGGAACTCGCCCAGGGCCTGGCGGGACAGGGCCAGGCCGTCGTCGTTCTGGCCCGAGGCGTGCATCTGGGATCCGGCGTTGGCCAGGGACTTGGCCAACAGCGAGGGGTCGTCGATGTCGCAGGCGGTGCGGGCCGCCTCCTCGAACGTGCTGGCGGCATCCACGGCCAGCCCGGCGGCGGCATAGCCCCGCCCCAGGTCGAGCAGGGCCTGGCACTCGCCCCGACGGTCGCCCGAAGCACGGGCGTTGTCGAGGGCGGTGTTGGCCTGGAGGATCGTCTGGTTCCCAACCACGGGGTCAGCGTAGGGGTGGGTTCGCTGGCGTCCACCCACCGCCGACCCCCAGTGTCAGGACACGATGGCCGGACCCCGGGTCGCTCCGGTCAACAGCGCCACCACGGTGGTGCCCGGGGCGGGGGCATCGTCACCGAGGGCGTCGGCCACCACGCCGGCGAGACCGGCGGTGCCGGTGGCGTCGGCGTCCACCGTGGTGTGGCGGTGGACCAGACCATGGGCAGCGACCAGGTCGTGCTCGCTCACCACCAGGGGCCGCCCGCCGTCGACGAGCATGGCCTCGACGAGTCGACGCCAGTCGTAGGTCTCGTCGTCGAGGATGCCGGTGGCCACCGACACCGGTTCGTCCTCCCAGGCCCACATGGCCCGGCTGCGGTGCCGGGCCAGCTCGCCCAGGGCGGCAGCGACGGCAGTGGGGGAGCGGTCGGCGCCGACCACGGTCACGGCCGTCCGGTGGGCTCGCAGCAGGGGAGCCGCTCCCGCAGCCTGCACGGTCACGAGCTCGGGCGCGGCGGTCAGGGGCCCCAGGCGCACGGCCCGGTGCAGGCCGGTGACCAGGGCCGCAGCCAGAGCGCCCCCGCCGACCTGCACGTAGAGGCGGTCCAATCGCCCGATGCCCAGGCCGGCCAGCTGGTCGGCCAGCTCGTAACCCAGGGTGGCGCCGCCCTCCAGGGTGAGCCCGTTCTCGGGGCCCTGGGTGGCGAAGGGGACCGCGCCGCGGTCCACGGCCTCGCGGTAGCGCAGGACGCACGGATCCCCCGTCTCCCCGGCCCGTCGCTCGCACACCGCCACCCCTGCTCCCAGGGCGGACAGCCGGGCCACGGTGGCCGGGTCGGCCCACGGGGGCACGAAGACCTCGAGGGGCCAGACCCCGGCCGCGGCGACCACGGCCGCGCCCAGCGCGGCGTTGCCGCACGAGGCGATGGCCAGGGGACCGTGCTCGACAGGTCGGCGCCCCAGGGCCTCGAGCACCCGCAGGTGCAGGCCCAGGCCGAACAGGTGCCGGGCCTTGTGCGAACCCGACACATCCCCGGTCTCGTCCTTGAGCAGCAGGCGCACGGTGGGGTCGAGGCCCAGGGTCCCGGCCAGGGCGGTGCCGTCGACCAGGGGGGTGGTGCGGAAGCCGTGCCCCCGACCGGGCCCGCTGTCGGCCGCGGCCACCCGGGCATCGAGGTCGGCCACCAGGGCGAGGAAGGCGTCGTCGGCCAGGCCGGCGTGGCGGGCCACCCGCCACGGGTACAGCAGCTGGCGGTAGCGGACGAAGGGCTGGACGGTGTCGCTGAGCAGCCCCGGCGGCCAGGGCCCGGGCGGCTCGGGCACCTCGAGCAGGTGGTCGATGTCGTCGCCGGGCCGGGTGGCCGGACAGCGAACGACCTCGGGCTCGGTCACCACGGTGCCGCAGCCCGAGCACCAGCGATCCAGGCTCGCGCCTGCGGTCCCCCCCGCGGGGACCTCAGCCACCGGTGACGCGGGCGTTGAACTCGCCCACGAGCTCGTCCCACGAGGCCAGGGCGGGGCGCAGGCCGCGCCAGAAGGCCTGGTCACGGCGGGCGTCGAAGTGCTCGAGCTCGATGCCCTGCTGCTCGACCCAGGTGAAGTAGCCGAGGTTGAAGATGCGGTCGCGCACCACGTGGTCGCACTCGAGCACGTGGTCGGTGCCCACCCCGGCCAGGTGCTGGGCCCAGATGGCGGCGGCATCGGCGTCGTCGATGCCCAGGGGGTGGTGCTCGGCCAGGTAGCTGTCCCGCTCGGAGCCGTAGAGCTCGGCCCCGTCGGTGGCCACCGTCAGTACGACGTCGTCGGGGCCCAGGTCCCACTGCTTGGCCACCTTGATGGCGGCCAGGATGTTGCAGATCGACGAGAGGCCGAAGTTGGGCAGGTGGTCGATGACGGCGGCGTCCACGCCGACCCGGTCGGCCAGCCAGCGCTGGCCCACGGCGGTGTTGAAGAGCACGTCGAGGGCATCGGTGCTGCGGTCGCTGACGCCCACGACCACGTCGGTGCCGGTCACGTTGTGGATCAGGGGCACGTGCTTGTCCCCGATGCCCTGGATGTTGTGGGCCCCGTAGCCGTTGTAGAGCAGGGTGGGGCACTCGAGGGCCTCGACGGCCACGGTGGCCGAGCCGTAGCGCTCCTTGAGGTGGTCACCGGCGGCGATGGTCCCCGCCGAGCCCGTGGCCGACACGAAGGCCCGCAGCGACAGGCCCGGCGTGCCCGCCAGCAGGTGCTCGACCACGGCGTCGGCCGCCGCTCCCGTCACCGCCAGGTGGGCCAGGTGGTTGGCGTACTCGGAGAACTGGTTGAAGATGACGTTGGCCGGGTCCTTGGCCAGCTCGGCGCAGGCGTCGTAGATCTCCTTGACGTTGGACTCGGTGCCCGGTGTGCGGATGATGTCGCCGGGCTCGGTGACCCAGTTCTCCAGCCACTCGAAGCGCTCACGGCTCATGCCCTCGGGCAGCACGGCCACCCCCCGGCAGCCCATGAGCCGGCTGATGGCCACCCCGCCGCGGGCGTAGTTGCCCGTCGACGGCCAGATGGCCCGTTGGTCGGTGGGGTCGAAACCTCCGGTCACCAGGCGGGGCACCAGGCAGGCGTAGGCGGCCAGCACCTTGTGGGACCGCACCATGGGGAACAGCCGGCCCACGAGCACGACGATGCGGGCCGGCACCCCGGTGAGCGAGGAGGGGAGCTCGACGTGCACGGGCACGTCGACCCGACCGGTGCGGGCGGGGCCGTTGAACCAGTTGACCCGGAACAGGTTGCGGGGATCGGCGTCGTCGGGACCCACGCCGTCGAGGGTGGCGTCGGCCGCTGGGGGCCGGGCCAGCTCGGCGAAGGTGGGCAGCACGATGCGCTGGGCCCGGAACCGCTCGATGGTCCGGGCCAGCACGTCCCCGTCGACGATGTCGGTGGGCAGGGAGGCGTCGGTGGGGAGCAGGGCGTCGGCGGGCAGCAGCGCGTCCATCACGTCCGGCGACGCTAGGGCGGTGGCGCTCCGTCGACCCCAGCGGACGGCCCCGTCCGGCGTACTCCAGGACGGTCCGGCGTGCCCCGGGTCGGTCAGCCCGACAGCGCGTCCTGGAGCCCGGAGAGGACGACCCGGGCCGCGGTGGGTCCGGCGTTGAGGTACCAGGGGTCGTCGTCGACCTCGACGACGTGTCCGGCCTGCACCTCGCCCAGGTTGGCCCACAGCTGGTGGCCTGGAAGGCGGCCGCCGGCGTCTTGGCCGGATCACCCTGGATGGAGAAGAAGATGGCGTCGGCGTCGAGCAGGTCGATCTGCTCCTCGCTGATGTCCTCCGACGTGGCGCGAAGCGCTGGCCCTCGGGTCGCTCGAGGTGGGCGTCCCAGGCGATGGCGCCGGCGAACGAGGGCACGCCGAACATGCGGGCCCGGCCCGAGTTGAAGCGCACGAAGGACACCTCGGGCCCATCGGCGGTCACCTGGCGACCGAGGGAGGTGGCGTCGGCCCGGTAGTCGTCGAGGTACTGCTGGGCGGCGTCGGTGCGGCCCAGGGCCGAGGCCAGGAGCAGGAAGTCCTGCTTCCAGTTCACCCCGGTGCCCCGGGTGAGGACGGTGGGGGCGATGGCCGACATCTGTGGGTAGACCTCGGACGACGCCGCGGCGACGGATCAGAGCCGGAACGGCCGTGTGAGGCAGCAGGGGACGGAGGGTCAGCTCCCCGGCAGGGTGGCCTGGAAGTACCCCCGGCCGAAGGTGCCGATGAGCACCCGCCCGCCGGCGGGGTCCACGGCGATGGTGGACACCCGGGTCAACGGCAGCCCGTCCGACGAGGGGGCCCAGGTGGCGCCGTCGTCGAAGCTGCGCAGGACCCCTACCGACGCCACCCGGTCGTGGTAGGGGTGGTCGTTGATCACGGCGATCAGGTGGGTGGGTGCGGCAGGGTCCGCGACCACATCGGCCACCAGGGGGTCGTCGAGCACCCGGGTCCAGGTGCCGTCGGCCCCCAGGCGGTGCAGGCCGGCGTCGCCCTGGTTGTACGCCGCTGCGTACAGCGACCCCCCGGTGGTGGTCAGCCGGGTGACCCCCTTGGGTGACCCCTCGAGCAGGGAGAACCTGGCCCCGCCGTCCGTGCTGCGCCACACGCCGTCGGCCGCGGACACGTAGGCCACGCCGGGCTGGGCGGGGTCCGAGTCCACGTCGATGGTGTCCTCGGGGCCCGAGATCTGGGTCCAGCTGGTGCCGTTGTCCACGGAACGGCGCAGGACGCCGCCCACCGACAGCAGGATGACCGGGGTGCCGTCGGCGGCCTGGAGGGCCTCGATGCCGCCCAGCTCACCCACGTAGGTCCAGCGCTCGGGGAGCGAGCCACCGGCCTGGGGACTGGCCACCCCGGTGCGGGGGTCGATGAGGGCCACGCCGTTGAACGTGCCCGCTTGGCCCAGCAGCACCCACCAGGTGCCGTCGGCCGCGGGGCTGGCGTCGTGGCACCCACCCCAGCTGTCCCACGACAGCAGGGGGCGCTTCCAGCTGGCGGCCCCGTCGGTGGACACCCAGGGGTTGGCGCCGTCGAAGCCACAGAGCAGGACGTTGGCGGGGTTGGCGGGGTCGAAGACGACCCGGTCGGCCACCAGGCCCGAGTAGCCCCGACCCACGAAGCCGCCGGTCGGGGCCACGTCCGAGGACAGGTCCTTCCACGTGGCGCCGGCGTCCAGGGTCCCCAGCACGTACTCGGAACCCCCGATGAGGGCCCGGCCCGGGTTGACGGGGTCGATGGCCAGCGTCTCGGCTCCGGGCGGTGTCGAGTACGCCGTGGTGGGGGCGGTGCCCCCCTGGCCGAGGACGGCGGTCCACGTCAGCCCGCCGTCGACGGAACGGAACACACCCTCGGTGCCGAAGCCCAGGTTGGCCGTCATGAGGACGTCGGGGTCGCTGAACGAGATGGCCAGGGCGTTGTAGCGGGCCGTGTGCAGGGCACTGCCCTCCTGGGTGGTGCCCTGGGCCAGGCCGGTCGACGACGGCACCCAGGTGTGGCCGCCGTCCTCGGACCGCCACACACCGCCGGGGGCCACGTCGTCACCCTGGCGCCCCGATCCCACCGCGGCCCAGAACACGCCGGGCCGGGCTGCGCTGGTGACCAGGGCCCTGGTGTCGGCGGGCAGGCCGTCAGAGGAACGCGACCACGTGCGTCCGCCGTCCCCGGAGCGCCACACGCCCTGATCCAGCGTCGCCACCAGCACGGTGCCGTCGTCGGCCCACACGCCGTCGACCACGTTCACGTCGTCGCCCACGGTCGACAGCCGGGCCCAGTTGGCCCCGCCGTCGTGGGATTCCCAGATGGCGCCGAAGGCCGTCGGACCGGGGGACTCCCACTCGCGGTGCGAGCCGCCCGTGGCCAGCAGGTGGGTGTGGTCGGCGGGGTCGATGAGGATCTCGTCGACGGGGGCGCTGTAGTTCCCGGCATCGATGGCGGGCATGCCCGTGCGCATCTCCTGCCAGCTCACCCCGCCGTCGGTGGACAGGAAGGGCCCGCCCATGGTGCCCACCCACACGTGGGTCGGGTCGGTGGGATCGAAGGTGAACCGGCCCACCTCGGGGTTCGTCAGACCCGTGGTCACCCCCCAGGTGGTACCGCCGTCGGTGGAGACGCCGACCCCGATGAGGTCACCACCCACCAGCAGGTGCTGGGTGTTCGCGGGGTCGATGGCCAGGTCGGTGACCCGCCCACCCACGCCGGGCTCGTCGAGGGGGGTCCACTGCAGGGGAGGTTCGGGAGGCACGGTGGTGCTGGTCGACGAGCTGTCCACGGCCGTCGCCGGCACCGCCGCCGCCAGTTGGTCCGAGACCGTGGGCGCGCTCTCGGCCACCGTGGCGTAGCCACAGCCCACGGCGATGATGGCGGACGCGGCGAGGGCGCCGGCGACGCGACGGAAGGGGGAGCTCGTCGTCACGTGTCAGCGGCCGCGTAGCAACTTGTAGGGGTTCTTGGCCCGCTTGGCGATGACCGCCAGGCATCGCCGCTTCTCGGCGGCGTCGAGATCGGAGTTGCGCACGGCGGCCAGGTAGCCCTTCATCATGAGCATGGGGTAGTACTGCGCCTTGCCCCCCGAGGAGTCCGACCACGAGGCCAGGTCCTTGAGGCTGACGCTGCGGGTCGAGGCGGCGGCGTGGCAGCGGCGGCTGAAGCCCTCCTCGTCGAGGCGCACCAGGCGCCCCTGCACGGCCAGGTCGGCCAGGAACACCTTGTCGGCCCCGTAGTAGCTGGGCAGCAGCATGGTGCGGCGCAGGTTGTCCACCCGGGCCAGGCCGAACACGTCGAAGAACACCGACATGCGGTTCACGATGGCGTCGAGGCGCACGTGGGCCCGGGGATCAGCCAGCATCGGCGGTGCGTCCTCGTCGGTGGTCAGCCGCTCGATGTAGCCGTCGGGGTCGAGGAACCCCCGGGACATGGGGATGAGCGGATCACCGTTGCGGTCGATGTACGCGGTGCGGGTGTGGCACAGGACCACGCTCGGGTCCGAGGCCAGCACGTCGTGGCAGCGCTCGAGGTACTTGGGGTCGCAGATGTCGTCGTGGGCGTGCCAGCGGAAGAACTCACCCTGGGCCAGGGCGAAGGTGCGGTTGTAGTTGGGGTTGGCGCCCAGGTTCCGCTCGTTGCGGAAATACCTGAAGCGGCTGTCCTCCTCCGCGAAGCGCTGGGCGATCTCGCCGGTACCGTCAGTCGAGGCGTTGTCCGAGATGAGGACCTCGTAGTCCTCGAAGGTCTGGCGCTGCAACGAGGCCAGGGCCTGCTCGAGGTAGTTCTCACCGTTGTACACCGGCAACCCGATGCTGATGCTCGGACGTGCGCTCACGTTCGCCCCTGCTCTTCCGATATGGCGTCTGTACAAGCCCCGGCGACGGTACGGCCGGGACGATCACTACGGGTGGGGGCCGATCGGTCCTCCCGGGAGGACACATGGCAACCGACAAGCCCACGTGCGTGGCCTTCACGCTCCCCGACTTCGACATCGGGGGCGGTCAGACCATCCTGCTGCGGACCCTGGTGGCCCTGCGTGCCCACCGTCCCGATCTGGAGCCGGTGGTGGTGTCCCTGCGCGGTGGACCCATGCTGGCCGCCTATGAAGCGGCCGGGATCCCCTGCCACGTCCTGGGCCTGCCCGCGGGTCTGACCGCGCTGCGTTCTCACCCGCTCACGCTAGCGAGGATGGTCCGCGTCCTGGCACGGGTGGATGCCCGGGCCGTGTGCTCGTTGAACACTCCGCTCGACCGCAGCTACGCCCAGGCCGCGGCCACGGTGCGGCGAATCCCCGTGCTCATCTGGTTCATGTCCGTGGCCATCCCCCTCATCGAGTTCCCCCCGCCCCGGGGCCGCGAGCTGGCCTTCGCCAAGCGGTTGGCCCTCTACCCGTGGAACTGGGCCGGCATCCGGGCCACCTCGGCCAAGCTGTCGCTGTCGAGATCGGTCAGTGGGAGCTTCGCCCACCACCTGCGCCTCGACCCCGGGACCTTCGACCTGGTCCCCCCGGGCCTGCCCGACGACTTCTACCGGTCCCGACTCGACACGGCCGGCGTCGCCGCCCTGCGGGCCGAGCTCGGGGCCGCCGACTCGTGGCCCCTGCTGTTGTGCGTGGGCATGCTCATCGACCTCAAGGGCCAGCAGCACCTGGTGCCCATGATGCGCCTGTTGCGCGACCGGCTGCCCGACGCCCGCCTGCTGCTGGTGGGCGAGGGTCCCAACCGACCCCTGCTCGAGAAGCTGGTGGCCGAGGAGGGGGTGGCCGACCGCGTCGTGCTCCTGGGCCACCGTAGCGACGTGCCCGACCTGTTGGCGGCCAGCGACGGCCTGCTGTCGGCGTCGCGCTCGGAAGGCTTCGGCATGGCCGTGCTCGAGGCCATGGCTGCGTCCAAGCCCGTCGTCGCCGTGCACACCCCCGCCTTCGAGGAGTTCGTGGTCGAGGGGGAGACGGCGGCCTTCGTCCCCCGCCAGGACGCCGCCCTGCTGGCCGATGCCGTGGCCGAGGTGTTCGGCGACCGGGAGCGGGCCGCGGCCATGGGGGCAGCCGGCCGGGTGCGGGCCGAGGACTTCCGCGTCGAGCGCACCGCCGAGCAGCTGGCCGACGTGCTGCGGCGGGTCGTCGACGGGGACTGACCCCGCCGATCGGGCCGTCCGTCGACGGTCCCGTCGACAAGGGCCGTCCGTCGACAAGGAAAGGGCAGGTGCGACGGACTAGACCCCAAGGTGATGGACGTCCTGTGCACCAACGAGCTGTGGTCGGGTTTCGGGGAGCGGCTGGCGGCAGCCGCCCCCGACGCCGGCTGGTTGCTGATGGCCCCCGACGGCACCGTGTCCCGCGCTGACGACGGTGCCGCCCTGAGCTGGGAGGAAGCCGCGCCCGAGGTCATCGTCGGCTCCTACGACGTGTTCGCCCAGAAGGGGCTGTTGCGTCCCTTCTTCGGCTTCGTGGCCAAGAGCGGGTCGCTGCGCTGGTTCCAGTCGTGCTCGGCCGGCTTCGAGACCGACCTCTACGGCGAGCTGCTGCGACGAGGGGTGCGCATCTCCACCGGGCATGGCACGGCCTCGCCCATCGGCGAGTACGTGGTGTGGGCCGTGCTCGACACCTTCCTCGGCGCCGGGGCCTGGCGCGACGCCCAGCGCGGATCGCGCGGGTTGCGGGGCGGCGGGCACCGCGAGGTCGACGGGTCGACGTGGCTGGTCGTGGGCATGGGCAACATCGGCACCGAGGTGGCCACCCGGGCCCGGGCCCTGGGAGCCAGGGTGATCGGCGTGCGCCGCACCCCCACGGGCGACGAACCCGTGGATCGCATGGTGACCCCTGATGGGCTGGCCGGCGAGCTGGGCGGGGCCGACGTCGTCGTCATCGCCGCCCCCGCCGGTGACAGCACCCGCCACCTGGTCGACGCCGCGTTCCTGGCCGCCATGGCCCCCGACGCCCTGCTGGTGAACGTGGCCCGGGGGGAACTGGTCGACGAGGCCGCGCTGATCGCCGCCCTCGACGCCGGTCGGCCTGGCGCGGCCGTACTCGACGTGACCTCGGTCGAGCCCCTGCCGGCCGACAGCCCCCTGTGGGGCCACCCCAAGGTGACCATCAGCCCGCACACGTCGGGCATCACCAACTCGACCAACGGCCGCCTGATGACCCTGGTGGAGGACAACCTGGGCCGCTACCTGCGGGGCGCGCCCCTGCGCCAGGAGCGCACCCTGGCCGACTGGCGGGCCTAGTCCGCGCCTAGTCCCGGCCTAGTCCGCGCTCAGATCCTGCCGGCCGCCTTGGCCGCAGCTTCGGCCGCGTCGAGCTGGGCTTCGATGATGGCGATGCCGCCGTCCCAGAAGCCGGGGTCGGCCAGGTCGCAGCCCACGATGCGGCCCAGCTCCTCGGGGGGCAGGGAGCCGCCGGCGGACAGCAGTTCCAGGTAGCGGGGCACGAACGCCGCCCCCTGGGCCTGGTACTGGGCGTACACCGACAGGGCCAGGAGCTGGCCGTAGGCGTAGGCGTAGACGTAGCCGGGCGTGTTGATGAAGTGGGGGATGTAGGACCACCACGTCCGGTAGCCGTCGGTGACCTCGACGGCGTCGCCCAGCATGGCCTCCTGGGTGGTGGCCCAGTGGTGGCCGAAGTCCTCGACGGACAGTTCGCCCAGTTCGCGCCGGTGGGTGTGCACGGCGTCCTCGAAGCGGTTCATGGCCGTCTGGCGGAACACGGTGGCGATGGCGCCCTCGATGGACTCGGCCAGCAGCGCCAGGCGCTCGCCGGGGTCGGTGGTGTCCTCGAGCAGGCGGCCGAAGGTCACCGTCTCGCCGAACACCGACGCCGTCTCGGCCAGGGTCAGCGGCGTGCCCATGTGGAACAAGCCCTGGGGGCGGGCCAGGTAGGCGTGCAGGCCGTGGCCCAGCTCGTGGGCCAGGGTGAGCACGTCACGGCGCTTGCCCGTCCAGTTGAGCAGCACGTAGGGGTGGTGGCCGGGCACGGTGTAGGCGCAGAAGGCCCCGGGCCGCTTGCCCGGGCGCAGGGGGGCGTCGATCCAGTTCCCGTCGATGAAGCGGCGCACCACGTCGGCCAGCTCGGGCGAGAACGAGCCGTAGGACTCGAGGACGAGCTCGGTCGCCGCCGACCAGCCGAAGGGCTCCTCCGAGGCGGCGACCGACGCCATGCGGTCGTAGTCGGCCAGCTTGTCCACGCCCAGGATCTGCGCCTTGAGCTTGTACCAGCGCTGGGGGAGGTCGTTGCGGCGGACCACGGCGTCGACCAGCGCCTGGACCGAGGCGTCGGAGGCCTCGTTGGCCAGGTTGCGCGACGAGATCCAGCTGCCGTAGCCCCGCAGCCGGTCGTCGGTGGCCTTGTCGGCCAGCAGGGTGTTGAACACGAAGGCCCGGGTGCGCAGGCCGGGCTCGAGGCCCACGGTGGTGGCCTCGGCCGCGGTGCGGCGCACGTCGCGGTCGGGGTGGGACAGGCGGGACAGGGCCGTCTCGAGCTTGACCTTGCCGCCGTCGAGGTCGATCTCGATGGCCGAGGTCAGCTCGCCGAACAGCCGACCCCACGCCGATCGGCCTGTCACCGACTTCTCGGTGAGGACGCGCTCCTCGGGCTCGGACAGCAGGTGGGTGCGGTAGCGGCGCTCGCTGCGCAGGTGGTGGGCGCAGAAGGCGAGCTCGGGGTCGGCCAGCAGCGCCTCGGCGCTGTCGTCGTCGATGGCCGCCCACTCGAGGTCGAAGAAGAGCAGCTTGGTGGCGATGGTCGTGCCCCGCTCCTGCACCCGCTGCATCAGGGCACCGCGGGCGGCATCGAGGGAGTCGGTGGCGAAGGCCAGGCTGGCGAAGTTGCCCGCCCGGCCCTGGGCCTCCCACAGGGCGGCCATGGAGCGCATGGCCGCGGCCAGCCCGGCGGCGTCGAGCTGGGCCACCTTGCCCCGCAGGTCGGCGAGCGCGTCGGCCAGGGCGTCGGCCTCGTCGAGGAGCTGGTCGACCGTACCCCCGCCCAGCAGGGGATCGAGGTCCCAGGCGACATCGGCCGCGGTCAGGTCGGAGGGGTCCTCGGCGAGAGGCTGCGGGGAGGTGACGGCCATGGCCCGAGGGTAGTCCCAGCCCTTGAGTAGGACCTATGGCGCACATCGCCATTGTGGTCGCTTCCCTACCGTCAGTGTCAGACCTGCAGATGACCTGACGGTCAGAGGAGCACCCCACGATGGCCTTCACCCGCACCCCCACCCGATCCACCCGTGCCCGCCGTGCCCTGGCCGGCGTCGCCACCCTCTTGGCCGCCGGTGGGATGACGATGGCCCTGTCCGTCGCCCCGGCCGGTGCCGGTACCAAGGGCAGCTGCAGCGGCGACTGGGCCTACAACCACCTCAACATCGAGCTGGTCCAGGACACCACCACGGGCGTGGGCATCGAGGACATCGACCTCACCGAGCCCCTGGTGGCCGGGCAGTACGGCATCGAGACCATCGCCTTCGACGGCTGGATCGGCCGCAGCAACGACCTCCCCGAGACCGAGCGCTACCTGGTGCAGTTCATCGACGCCGACGGCAACGTGGTCGGCCAGATCGGCGCCACCCCCGACCTGGTGGACGACGTCGACGAGGTCGAGGCCCTCAGCTCGTGGACGGTCGACCTGACCGGTACCGCGGTGAAGATGCGCTTCGTGCAGGTCGTCGACGACCAGGGCCCCAACGACCTCGTGTGGGTGGGCTGCGTCGGCGTCACCTCCATCCCCGAGCCCACGACCACCACCACTCAGCCCGAGCCCACCACGACGACCACGGCTCCCCCGGTCGTGCCCACCACCGTCGTGCCCGCTGATCCCCCCACCACCACCCCCTCCACCGAGGCGCCCAGTACCACGGCCGCCCCGGTCGCCGTGCTCGGCGCCCAGGTCACCCGCACCCTGCCCAACACCGGTAGCACCACCGCTCCCCTGGTCCTCGCCGGCACCACCCTGCTGGTCGCAGGTGCGGCCATCGTCCTCCGGGCCCGCCGCATGGCGTGACCCCCAGATCCCCGGGGTGGCGGCCCCAGGGTTGGTTCGAGGCCCGGGCTCAGGCCCGGGCCTCGCCGCGTCCGGGACCGGGGGGGCGGCGTCAGCCGAGGCGCGGCCGGGGGCGGGGCCGGGGTGCGGGAGGTGGGGCAGGTCGCCCCGCCGACCGCAGCGTCGTTGCTGCAGCCGGCGGGCGAAAGGGCGGGGCCCGGTCTCCCGGGCCCCGCCGGCGTTCGCCCGCTGGTGGGGTCCGCCGCCGGTGTAGGCGATTGGCAGGCCCGCCTCATCGCTGCCCGCAACCACTCAAGCGGATGCGGGTGCTCGCGGGAATGAGCGAATACCCCAGACAGGTGGTACGTCGAGGAGGCGGTGGCTGGCCACGTGTGCGAGCCTGTGCACCACCGTCCGTGGTGACTTCTCGGGATTCCCCACGGGGGGCGAACAACCTGCGTCCGCGGCCCGCAACGATCGGATGAGCAGCAGGTACGTTCATCCCGAGGCGTGTGCTCGACTGGCGCGCCGGGTGCGGGCGGGACCCAGCCGGAGTGCAGGTCGGGCGGGTGAGGAGAGGGACATGACGAATCGGCACCCCGAGGTGACCATCGGTCTGCCCACGTACAACGGTGATCGCTACCTGGCCGAGGCGGTGGAATCGCTGTTGTCCCAGGATTTCGGCGACATCGAGCTGCTCTTGGCCGACAACGGTTCGACCGATGGCACCAGGGACATCTGCGAGCGCTTCGCCGCCGCCGATGATCGGGTGCGCTACCTGCCTGCGGACCGCAACCGTGGCGCGGCGTGGAACTTCAACCGACTCGTCGACGAGGCTCGTGGTCGCTACTTCAAGTGGGCGGCGGACGACGACACCTACGAGCCGCCCTTCGTCGGCCTGTGCGTCGACGTGCTCGACCGGGCGCCCGCCGTCGTGCTCGCCTTCACCCAGGCCATGGAGATCGACAGCCAGGGTGTCGTCTTCGAGAAGCGTGGGCCCACCAACGCCGCGGACCTCGAGGACCCATCGGCGCGGTTCCGGGCCATCGTGCTCGACGAGGTCTACTGCTATTCGGTCTTCGGCGTCATGCGCATCGACGCCCTGCGTTCCACCGGGCTGATCGGCAGCTTCACCCAGTCCGACCGGGTGCTGCTGGCCGAGCTCGCCCTGCACGGTCGCTTCGTCGAGCTCGACGAGCCCTGCTTCCGCCACCGTGAGCACCCGGGCCGCTCCATGTACGCCTACGCCGATGACCGCGACCGCCAGCGTTGGTTCGATACCGACCGCGACGGTGCCCTGACCATGCCCCGGTGGCGGGTCGGGGTGGAGTACACCCGGGCCCTGCGCCGGGCCGGTGGTGACCTGCGCCGCGACCAGCGCCTGCGGGCCCTGGGCGCGCTGGCCTCGTGGAGCTCGACCAACGGGGTGGTGCTCGGTCGTGAGCTGGCCCGCACCAGCGTGGTCCGGGCCCGCCGCCGCCTCGACCGTGGCGGCGCCCCCGGGCTGGTCGGGGGCTGACCGTCCGGTAGCCTCCGCCGCCGTGCTCGTGTTGGTGCTGGGCGGTAGTCGTTCGGGGAAGTCGGCCCTGGCCGAGCGCATGGTCGACGGCCTGGGCGTCCCCGTGACCTACGTGGCCACCGGCCAGGTCACCGACGGGGACATGGCCGCCCGGGTCGAGGCCCACCGGGTGCGACGGCCGCCGTCGTGGACCACCGTCGAGGTCGCCGGCCGCGCCGACGCGGGCGGTGGGCTGGCGGCCGTGGTGCGCAGCCTCGAGGGCGCCGTTCTCGTGGATTCCCTGGGCACGTGGGTGGCCGGGCACCAGGACTTCGTCGTGGACGGTGCCGGCCTGGCCTCGGCCCTGGCCGCCCGCGCCGGCACCACCGTGGTCGTCAGCGACGAGGTGGGCATGGGGGTGCACCCCGCGACCGACGTGGGCCGACGCTTCCGCGACGCCCTCGGTCGGGTGAACGAGACCGTGGCCGAGGTGGCCGACCAGGTGCTGCTGGTGGTGGCGGGCCGGGTCCTACCCCTGGCCCGGGCCGAGGACGTCCTCGGGTAGCGGGGCCCGCTGCCCTCGAGGGGACCACCCGTGCTCGCCGCCTTCGCCTTCCTCACCGCCCTGGGTCGCGGTCGCGCCCCCACGCCCGCAGCGGTGCGGTGGTTCGGGCCCGTGGGCCTGGTCGTGGGCCTGGCCGTGGGCCTGGTGTGGTGGGCCGCGGCCCAGGTGTTCAGCCCCGCCGTCGCCGCCGGGCTCGCCGTGGCCGCCGACCTGGCCCTCACCGGGCTGTTGCACCTCGACGGGCTGGCCGACAGCGGCGACGGGCTGCTGGCCCCCATGGCCCGCAGCCGTCGTCTCGAGGTCATGCGCACCCCCGACGTGGGCGCCTTCGGGGTGGCCGTGGTCGTGGTCGTGGTCGGGTTGCGGTGGTCGGCCCTGGCCTCCCAGCCTGCCCGTCCCCTCCTGCCCGCCTCCCTGTGGGCCGCGTCCCGGGCCGCCATGTGCGCGGGCATGGCCGCCCTGCCCTACGCCCGCCGTGCCGGGGGCCTGGCCACCGCCTTCCTCGACCGCCGGGCCGCCGTGGCCGGTGCCGTGGTGGGCGGCCTCCTCGCCGCGACGGCGGCGACGGCGGTGGGTTGGGCGGGTTGGGCGGCGCTGGTGGGGGCGGCGGTGGGGTCCGCCGCCGTGCTGGGGCTGGCCCGACGGCGGCTGGGCGGCTACACCGGCGACGTGCTCGGGGCCACCGGGATGGTGGCCGAGACCGTCGGCCTGGTGGTGGCCTCGGCTTGGCACTGACGAGAGGACCGCGTGGAGGCTGACCGGGTGCACGATGACAGGGCGAGGCCGGGGACGACGGCGGGGCCAGGGGTCCTCCGATGAGCGGCGAGTGGGCAGCCGCCGTCGCCGCGGTGGCGCCGGCCGACGGGGCCGCCTTCGAGGGGGCCCGTCGACGTCACGACCACCTGGCCAAGCCTCCCGGTTCGTTGGGGCGCATGGAGCGCCTGGGGGCCGAGCTGGCCGCCATGGCCGGCCACGAGGTGCCGCCGGCGCCCGTGCCCGCGGTGGCCGTCCTCGCCGCTGCGGACCACGGAGTGGTGGCCTCGGGGGTGTCGGCGTGGCCTCAGGAGGTGACGGGGGCCATGGTCCGCACCATCGTGTCGGGGCGGGCGTCCTCCTCGGCCCTGGCCCGCCAGAGCCGGGTGGACGTGGTCGTGCTCGACGTCGGGGTCGCCGATCTCCTCGACGACCTGGTCGAGGTCGGGCCCTCGCCGGGCACGTGCGGCTTCCGGTCGCGCAAGGTCGCACGGGGCACGGCCGACCTGTCCTTGGGCCCGGCCATGACGGCTGATCAGCTGGTCCAGGCCCTCGACGCCGGTGCTCAGCTGGTGGCCGAGCTGGTGGCGGGGGGCTACCGCCTGGTGGTGGTGGGGGAGATGGGCATCGGCAACACCACCGCGGCCGCGGCGGTGATCGCCGCGCTGACCGGGCGGCCCGCCTCCGAGGTGACGGGCACCGGGGCCGGGGCGCCTCCCGAGGGCCTGGCCCACAAGGCGGCCGTGGTCGCCGCCGCGGTGGCCCGGTTGGCGCCGGGGGCCGACGGGGCCGCGGTGCTGGCCGAGGTGGGAGGTTTCGAGATCGCCGCGCTGGCCGGGGTGCTGGTGGGAGCGGCGGCAGCCCGGGTCCCCGTGATCCTCGACGGCGTCATCACCCTGGCCGCAGCCGTGGCCGCGGCCAGGGTGGTGCCCGATGCCGCCGGTTACTGGGTGGCCGCGCACCGGCCCGTGGAGCCGGGTGGGTTCGCCGTCCTCGACGCCCTCGGCCTCGATCCCCTGCTCGACCTGGGTCTACGGCTGGGGGAGGGGACCGGGGCCCTGCTGGCCGTGCCCCTGGTGCAGGCCGCGGCCCGCCTGCTCGCCGAGGTGGCCACCCTCGACGACATCACCGGTTGACGGGGCGGCCCGGTCGCAGCACGGTGGTTCGACGAGGTTCGCTTGTGTCATTTGGGTTGCGAAGGTGACGAAGCCCCGCCTACTGCCGATGGATGTGGGCTCCGTGAAGGAGCACCCTCCACGGCGGAGCTGACGAGCGGATGGCGAGGATGGGCGACACCTTGACCCCAGCGGCGGGCTGGTACGAGGACCCGACCCGACAGGGTCAGGTCCGCTACTGGGACGGCAAGGCGTGGACGGGGCGCACCTCGGTGGGCAAACGTCCCGCCCGACCGCACCCCGGCGAGCGCGTCACGTCGCGGCCGAAGGGGGCCGACGACCAGACCCGACCGTCCCGCCCGGACGTGCAGGCGCCCAAGGCGGCCCGTCCGACCACGGACCAACGTCCCCCGGGAGCACCGCCGGCGACACCGCACCCCTCGGCTGTCGTGCCTGCCCCCCCATCGACACCGAAAGCCACGCGGCCGGTGCCTTCGGCCAAGCCGGTGCCCTCGGCCAAGCCGGCGTCGCCCGCGGCGTCCGTGCCCCCGCCCGCGGTGCAGCGGCGCCACAGCGAGCCCCCCCGCCCGGGGCCGTCGCGACCGGCCACGGCCCGTCCCGCCGCGGCCCGAACGGGTCCGACCCCGGTTCCCCGGGCCCGCGCCCAGGCCCCGTCGGCGACCAAGGCGGTTCCGGCGGTGGTGGCCGCGGCCCCGGCGACGACCAACCGGCGCGTGGTCATCATCGTCGCCGCTGTGGCCGCGATGGCCGTGATCGGCATCGGCCTCACGCTGGCGTGGCCGTCATCGTCGGATGGGCCGGTGGCCGTGGCCGGGCTCGACGGGCCGGCGCAGGCCGCGTGCGGTCGCCTGCGCGGCATCCTCGACGACGGCTCGGCCGGCAACCTCAGCGCATCGGGCTTGACGGCCCAGCTGCAGGAGGTCGACGAGCAGGCGGCGACGAGCGCCACGCCGGCCGTGGCCGTGGCCGCCCGCCGGGCCCTGGACGCGGCCAACGGCACCGGGGACCTCACGTCGGCCATGCAGCAGCTCACCGACGCGTGCACGGCCCTGGGCGGTTAGCCCCCGCTCAGCCCCGGTGGCGATGACCAGGGTCGGGGTCCCTGGTCAGGACCCGGTGACCTCGAGGACGTCGTCGACCTCCCACCGCCAGGCGTCGGTCGCCATGACCAGGCGGTTGCGGGGTCCGGGGAGGTCGAGGTCGCCGGTGTCGTAGGCGGCGTCGGGGTCCCACACCGTCACCGCGGTGCCGTCGGCCATCTTGATCAGCTTGGTGGTGAACAGCTTGGGCTCGGCCGCACCCACCGCGGCCAGGGCGTCCTCCACGTTGGCGTGGACCGCCAGTTGCTGCAGGGTGATCCATGTGGGGGGGATGATGTCGATCTCGCCGGCCTGGCGCAGGCGGATGGCGTCGCTGGGCCGGATCCACTGGTGGTCGTGGATCTCGCCGCCGTCGATCTCCACGTCGTGGATGGCCGGGGCGGCGCTGACGAAGAACCAGGTGTTGAAGCGGCGGGGGGCCTCGGGCGGGGGGCACCAGCGTGACAGCACCACCAGGTCGTCGGGCTCGAGGATCAGGCCCGACTCCTCCTGGGCCTCGCGCACCGCGGCCCGTCGGGCGGTGATCTGCTCGTCGTCGGGGTGGTCGGGGTCGGTGTCGCCGGGGTCGACCCGGCCGCCGGGGAACACCCACATGCCGCCGGCGAAGGCCAGCTTGCTGTTGCGGCGCAGCATGAGCGTCTCCACGCCCTGGCTGCTGTCGCGCAGCAGCACCGTGGTGGCCGCCGGCACCGCCTCGGTGCCGCTCATGACACCCTGCCCACTGCGCCCCGACCGTTCATGACACGACAGTCAACTCGATGACAGCGGCCGGGGGACAACCCGGGAGGCTGTGAAAGAGGCTCAGCCCCGGGCCTTGGCGATGAGGGCGGCGAAGGCGTCCATGGACAGCTCGCCCGAACCCCGCTGCACGACCTCGCCGTTACTGTCCACGGCCACGAAGTAGGGGAAGGCGCTGACCCCGGCGGCGGCGGCGGCGTCGTTGTCGATGGAGTCGGCCATGGTGGGGACCTGCCAGCCCTCCTTGGCCAGCCACGTCGCTGGCGGCCAGTTGCCCCGGTCCTTGGCCACCGCGGTGGAGATGGCGTAGAGCTCGACGCCCTCGGGCATGCCGTTGTCGTCCAGCCACTTCTGGATCTCGGGCACCTCGCGCTGGCAGTGGGGGCACCAGTGGGCGATGCCGATGATGACCTTGGCCTTGCCGTCGCCGGGGTTGATCTCGAGGGGCTCCCCGGTGAGCACGTCCTGGCCCACGATGGTGGGGAAGGCCTGGCCGACGGCGGGGTCGTCCTTGGTGAGGTCGTCGGATTGGGGCAGGTCGGTGCCCTCGACCCGCACGGTGCCGTTGACGATGGGCCCGGCGCCCGAGGCCGAGGTGGTGCCCGTGGAACCGCCGTCATCGTCACCCCCGCCTGCGGCCACCACGGCGATCACCACGGCGGCGAGCACGGCGGCCAGGACGGCGATGACGACGATCCACACCACCTTGGACGACGAGGACGGTCGGGCCGCCCCCGGACCGACGGGTTGACCGGGACGGGGGGGTTTGGTCGACATCAGTCGTCCTCCTCGGAGAGGGGTCGGGCCGCGGCCAGCAGCCCGGAGATGGCCACGAAGCCGGCACCGGCCATGAAGGGGATGGTCACGAAGCCCAGCTCCTCGACCTCCTTGGTCGTGCACGGGGCTTCGATGTCGCAGGCCGTGGCCTGGTCGGGGAACAGCTGGAGCTGGAAGTGGTACACCGACACGGCCAGCCCGACCAGGGCCAGGGGCAGCACGTAGCGGCGCACGGCGAGGTCGCGGCGGAAGGTGGCGATGCCGAGGATGACCGACAGCGGGTACATGGCGATGCGCTGGTACCAGCACAGGCGGCACGGGGTGAAGTGGGCCACCTCGGAGTAGTAGAGGCTGCCCACGGTCGCCACCAAGGCCACGACGAAGGCCAGGGGCAGGGCGATGGGGGCGATGTCGGTCCGCAGCCGGGCCACCGGGCCCGAACGGAAGGCCAGGCTGATCCAGCCGGCCAGGCCACCGGCCAACGCCACCAGGGACAGCAGGGCGAAGAAGAGCGATGCGGTCGCGACGTCCAAGGCCCCGGAGCCTAGGGTCGGCCGCCGCCCAGGTGGCGTCGTCGGGCGCTGTCGTCGTCCCCTCGTCATCCGGTGCGCCGCCGACGGCGACCGCGGCTCCGCTGCGGCCATCCGCGCTCAATGCCGAGGGCGTAACAGCCGATGGAGAGGAGATGAGCGTCGCTGGGGCCGGACAGGCCGTCCGCCTCGGTTGCCTCGACGCCCGCACCCGGGTGGCCATGGGCATGGCCGCGTCCGTGCCCGTCTCGGTGGCCCTGCTGGCCGTGTTGCTGTGGCCGGTGGTCGACCACGGTCGCGTCGTGCTCTGGGGTGCGGTCGTCACGGTGACAGCCGCGCTCGACACGGCGGCATCGTGGCGCTGGGGTCGGGTGCGCAGCCGGGGTGGGCCCACCCCCCTGGCCGAAGCCACCATGGTGGCCACCACGGCGGCCATGTCCAGCGCCTGGGCCGCGGTGGTGCTCATCGCCCCCCACGGGGCGGCCCACCGCGATGTGGCCATGCTCGTCCTGTGCTTCCTGGTGGCCTCGACGGCCAACAACCAGATCGTCAACGCGGCCAGCACCCGCTGCTTCCTGGCCTTCCACGTGCCGCTGTGCACCATCGTCTTCGCTGCCTATCTCGGAGGTGGCCGGTTCGAGCACCTGGTGGCGGCAGGCGCGGTGTTCATGGCCGTGCTGGCCCTGGGCCTGCACCGCACGGCCAACGGGGTCGTGGTCGGGGCCCACCGGCTGGCCGACGACAACGCCCGCCTGGCCGACGAGCTGAGCGGGGCCAACACCGAGCTCGAACAGGCCAACGGTTCCCTCGAGCACCGGGCCACCCACGACCCCCTGACCGGCCTGGTCAACCGGGCCCGCTTCCTGGCCGAGCTCGACGGCGCCCTCGAGGCCTCCCCCGGCCAGGTGGCGGTGCTGTTCCTCGACGTCGATCGGTTCAAGGTGCTCAACGATTCGTTGGGACACGTGGCTGGTGACGTGCTGCTGTGCGACCTGGCCGAGCGGGCCCGGGGCGCCCTCGACGACGGCGACGTGCTGGCCCGTCACGGCGGCGACGAGCTCACCGCCCTGCTGCGGGACGTGCGCTCACCGGTCGATGCCCTGGTGCGGGCCGAGCGGGTGCGGACCGCGGCCCGCGGCACCTACGCCATCGAGGGCCGCCGGGTGCCGGCGTCCATCAGCGCCGGTCTGGCCGTGGCGGGGAGGGCGGACACAGCCGATGACCTGCTACGTCACGCCGACGCGGCCCTGTACCGGGCCAAGCAGGCCGGTCGGGACCGCGTCGAGTTGTTCGACGAGCACCTGCGGGCCGACCTGCGTCGCAAGGTGGACGACGAGGGTGAGCTGGCCGATGGTCTGGCGCGGGGCGAGGTGTTCGCCTGGTTCCAGCCCGAGATCGAGCTCGGCCCCGGGTGCATCGTGGGGGCCGAGGCCCTGGCCCGTTGGGCCCACCCCCGGCGCGGCCTGCTCACGGCCAGCGAGTTCGTGGGCCTGGCCGCCGAGGCCGGCCAGCTCGACGCCGTCACCGAGGCCGCCTTCGTGGCCACCACCCGCCTGTTGGCCCGCCTGGCTCCCACCCGGCGCGACCTGACCGTCGGCATCAACCTGCCTCCGGCCCAGCTGGCCCGTCGCTCGGTCATCGACCGGGTGGGCCGGGTGCTCGACGAGGCCGCCTGCCCGGCCTCCATGCTGTCCGTCGAGGTCACCGAATCGGCCGTGCTCAGCGCCGGCGCCGCGGCCCGTGACGTGCTCGGCACCCTGCGGGCCATGGGCACGAGGATCGTCCTCGACGACGTGGGCGCGGGATCGTCGTCGCTGTCCCTGCTGGCCGAGCTGTCCTTCGATGTGGTCAAGATCGACCAGAGCTTCATCGGTCCCATCGCCACCAGCGCCCGCCACCGGGCCGTGGTCGAGACGCTCTTGACCCTGGCCGACCGGCTGGGCTCGGGCGTGGTGGCCACCGGGGTGGAGACAGTCGAGCAGGAGGCCGTGCTGGTCGAGCTGGGATGCCCCCGGGTCCAGGGCCTGCGCTTCGCCCCCGCCCTGGCGCCGGACCGCCTGCTCGCCGCTCTGGGCCTGGTGACGGGGCGTCCGGCAACCCCGCTGCGCGTCTGACTGCACGGCGGTGGAGGTGGTCGGGGAGGATGGGGGGCCATGCCCAGGCTGAGCGTGCTCGACCAGTCACCCATCCCTTCGGGATCCACCGCGGCCCAGGCCCTGGGCAACAGCGTGGACCTGGCCCGGGCCGCCGAGCGGTTGGGCTACCACCGCTACTGGGTGGCCGAGCACCACGGCACCGAGGGCCTGGCGGGCTCGGCCCCCGAGGTGCTCATCGGCCACCTGCTCTCGGCCACGGACACGCTACGGGTCGGTTCGGGTGGGGTGATGCTCAGCCACTACGCCCCCCTCAAGGTGGCCGAGACGTTCAAGGTGCTCGAGGCCCTGCACCCGGGTCGGGTCGATCTGGGCGTGGGGCGGGCGCCGGGTTCGGACCAGCGGACGGCGGCGGCCCTGGCCCGCGGCGGGCGCATGCTGGCCGTCGAGTACTACCCCAACCAGCTCCAGGACCTGGTGTGGCTGCTCGACGACGCCCTTCCCGGGGACTCGCCGCTCGTGGGCATCAAGGCCACGCCCACGGTGGCGGGCTCGCCCCAGGTGTGGGTGCTGGCATCGTCGGTGGACTCGGCGTCCTACGCCGCCCACTTCGGTCTGCCCCTGGCCTGGGCCCACTTCATCGCCCAGGGTGACGGCGGGCCCATCGTGGCCGCTTACCGGGAGCAGTACCGGCCCTCGGCCCGGTGGCCCGAGCCCCAGGTGCTGGTGGCGGCGGCGGTGATCTGTGCCGACACCGACGACGAGGCCGAGGCTCTGGCCAGCTCCGTCCGCATGTGGCGGTCTCGCGGCCTGGGCGGGACCATCCCCTCACCCGCCGAGGTCGAAGCCTGGCGGTCGACCGCCCTGCGCCGCCTGGCCCTCGACGTGGGCAGGGTGGCGCCCATCGTGGGCGGGGTCGACCGGGCCACCGCCGAGGTGGTGGCCATGGCCGACCGTTACGGGGCCGACGAGATGATGGTGGTCACCATCGTGTGGGACCACCAGGCACGGGTCCGCAGCTACGAACTGCTGGCCGAGCGCCTGATCCCCGGCTGAGCCGGCGTCGGCGCACAAGCCCGGCGCCGACCGTCAGGGCAGGGGGAGGTGGACGCCCTGGGCGTGGTCGCGGGCCACGTTGGTGCGCTGGATGGCGACGCCGTCGACCACGGCGGTGCTGGTGTTGGCGCAACCGCCGTCGGCGTGGTTCTGGTAGTTGATGCCCACGCTGGCCGGGCGGACGATCTCGCCCCCGGACGTCAGGGCTTCGAGGTCGGACCAGCGCACCTCGACGGTGGGGTGGTCGCAGCGGGCGAAGACCTCGGACCACACCATGGGGCTGGTCAGGCGGGAGCCCGCAGCCAACAGGTCGCGCACGGCGGCGACGGAGCCCGTGGCCAGATCGGTCACCGAGCCTCGCCACGCCGTCAGCCCGCCCCCGGGCTGGAGCTCGGGCGGGGCCGGAGCGATGCTCAACCGGTAGCGCCGCCCGGCCACCCAGGGGTAGTCGCGGGTGTTGACGTTGCCCAACGTGCCGGCCAGGAGCGAGCGCGAGCCGTCGAGCTCGCCGCCGCCGGCCCGGTAGCCACCCCAGTTCACCGCCGTCGACCCGGGGTACTGCGGGTGCCACTGCAGGCCCAGGTGGCCAGCCCCGCCCTGGCGGCCGGCCTCGACGAAGGAGGCCTGGAGGGCCCAGAAGTACAAGCGGCGCGCCGTGGGAGGCAGGCTCACCTCGAGGGTGGCGCTCACGGCGGCGAACTCACCGGGCAGGTCCCAGAACAGGTGGAACGACGACGCCCCGTTGCCCGACGGCGGATCCCCCGTCACCCGGCCGCCCCGGCCTGTCCGCGCATCCGTCCCCGCCGCGCCGGACCCGAGCAGCCCCCGCACCCGGTCGAGCCAGCCCGTCATGTCGGGCAACACTACGCTCCGGCGGCCGAAACCGGTCTGGTCACCATGGGGGTCATCGAGGATGCGAGAGAACGCGCTGAAGGCCAAGTGGCGGGCGGGCGAGCCGACGTACGGGGCGTGGCTGTCCATCCCCGACACCGTGGTGGCCGAGGCCGTGGGCCAGGCCGGCTTCGACTACGTCTGCGTGGACATGCAGCACGGCCTGGCCGACTTCCGCCAGTGCGTGGCCATGCTCCAGGCCATCTCACCGTCGGCCTCGACCCCCATCGTGCGGGTGCCGTGGAACGAGCCCGGCATCATCGGTCGGGTGCTCGACGCCGGGGCCATGGGCGTCATCATCCCCATGGTCAACACCGAGGCCGAGGCCCGCGCCGCCGTGGCCGCCTGCCGCTACGCCCCCGTGGGCGCCCGGTCCTACGGCCCCCTGCGGGCCTCGCTCTACGCCGGGCCCGACTACTTCTCCCGGGCCAACGACGAGATCGCCTGCATCCCCATGATCGAGACCAGTGCGGCCATCGCCGGCCTCGACGCCATCCTCGACGTCGAGGGCATCGACGCCGTCTACGTGGGTCCCGCCGACCTGTCCATCACCTACGGCCTACCGCCGGGGGTGGACAACCCCGGGGTGTTCGTCGACGCCATCACCGCCGTGGTGGCCGGCTGCCGCCAGCGGGGGATCGCCGCGGGGGCCCATGCCGACGCCGCCATCACCCCCACCCGCGTGGCCCAGGGCTTCCAGATGCTCACCGCCTCGTCGGACTTCGGTGCCCTGGTGGCTGGCATGCGCCGTGACCTGGGCCGGGCCCGCGACGGCCAGGCTGTCGAAGGCACCTCCCAGCTGTACTGATGGGGCTCGTCAAGGGGTGGTTGATCGCTACCGTGGAGGGCACTGCACGGGAGGTGCTGATGCTGTTCTCACGCTCCAAGTCCACCCTTCCCACCCCCGACGAGGCCCTGCCCGGCCGGGACACCCCGGTGCGGGTGCCCGCCGCCCACTTCGTCAACGGCCACCCCCTCACCCCGCCCTTCCCCGAGGGCTTCCAGACCGCCGTCTTCGGCATGGGCTGCTTCTGGGGGGCCGAGCGCAAGTTCTGGCAGACCCCCGGGGTGTGGACCACGGCCGTCGGCTACGCCGGCGGTCACACCCCGAACCCGTCCTACGAGGAGGTGTGCTCGGGCCGCACCGGGCACACCGAGGTGGTCCTGGTGGTCTTCGATCCCGCCGTGGTCAGCTTCGATCAGCTACTGGCCGTGTTCTGGGAGAACCACGATCCCACCCAGGGCATGCGCCAGGGCAACGACAGGGGCACCCAGTACCGCTCGGCCGCGTTCGTGAGCGAGGGCCAGCTCCCCGCCACCCTGGCCAGCAAGGACCGCTTCCAGGCCGCCCTGTCGGCCAAGCGCTACGGCGAGATCACCACCGAGATCGGCGTGCTGCCGACCTTCTACTACGCCGAGGACCACCACCAGCAGTACCTGGCCAAGGTGCCGAACGGCTACTGCGGCATGGGTGGCACCGGCGTGTCCTGCCCCATCGGCACGGGCGTCGAGTCCTCGGCCAGCTGATCTGGCCCGCCTGATCCTGTCGTCCGCAGCGTGGCCGCTGACCCGATGACAGCCCTGTCACCTGGGCCGATGCAAGCCTGACCTGAATGGCGAGTTGGCCTTCAGCGCCATTCCGGTCGGGGGATCGGGAGGGATGGGGGAGAACACATGAGGGTCACGCGCGTCCTACCGGGGCTGCTCGTCGTGGGGGTGCTGGCCGCCGCCTGCGGCTCCAGCAGCGACGAAGGCGCCACCGCCACCGTCGACTCGAACGTGAGGTCGGCTGTGGACAAGCAGTCGGGTGGTTCGGCCACCACCGCCGGCTCGTCGGTCACGACCGCGGCGGCCCGCAGCATCGACGAGCTCGAGGCCCAGTGGTCGGCCCAGCGTGAGACCGTCGTCCAGCGCATCGAGTCTGAAGGCTTCGGTCTCCAGCCCGACGGCAAGACCGTCCTGGGTGCGGATGGGTTCACCATCGACATCGCCGCGTGCCCGGCGGGGTGGAGCAACACCGAAGGCCTGACGGATACCGAGATCAAGGTGGGCTGGGCCTTCCCCTACTCGGGCACCGTGGCCGACGGCGGCAACATCGGCCGGGGCTTCGAGGCCGTCTTCGCCTACGTGAACGACAAGTTCGGCGGCATCGAGGACTTGGAGGGCAAGACCCGCAAGATCGTGGGCGTGGCCCGCGACGATGGGTACGACCCGGCCCGGACCATCCCCCTCGTCGACGAGCTCATCGACAGCGAGAAGGTGTTCGCCGTCACCACGCAGGGTTCGGCCAACACCATGCGGGTGTACGACAAGCTCAACCAGCGCTGCGTCCCGCAACCGCTCAGCGTCACCGGCCACCCGGCCTGGGGCGATCCGGTGAACCACCCGTGGACCACGTCGATCCTGCTCGGGTACAACACGGAGGCCATCCTGTGGGGCTCCTACATCGAGCGGACCCTGCCGCCCGGGGTGACGGTGGCCGGTCTGGCCATGAACAACGACTTCGGCAAGGCCTACGTGGGCGGCATGAAGGCGTTCATGGCCCAGAGCGATCACGACATCTCCCTGGAGGTCGAGTACATCGAACCCTCGGCGGCCACCGTCACCAACGAGATGACGAACCTGTCCGCCAAGAACCCCGACGTGTTCATCGTCATGTCGACGGGTGTCGCCTGCACCCAGGCCGCGACCGACGCCGCCAACATCGGGCTGAACACGACGGCCAAGCAGCTGTGGATGCCCTCGGTGTGCCGAGCGCTCAGCTTCGTGGGCCGGGACAAGGCTGGTGACGCGGTCAAGGACTGGCTGATCGCGGGCGGTGGCGTGATCGACATCAACGACCTGACCGTGCAGGACCGGCCGGCGGTCAAGTGGGCACGAAAGGTGCTGGCCGACCAAGGGCTCGATTCCCAGTCCTCGTCGAACCTCGGTACCGGGGTCAACTTCGGCCTCACCTACGTGGAGCTGCTGCGCATCGCCGCCGCCCTCCCCGGTGGCCTCAACCGGACCAACCTGGTGACGGCCATGCGCCACATCGACTACGTGAACCCGCTGTACCTCGACGGGGTGCGACTGACCATGGACGGCAACGCCGACGCCTACATGAGCGAGGCCTCCGAGTTCGGTCGGTTCTCCATCGACAAGCAGAGCTGGGTCCCCGAAGGAGCCGTCATCAACCTCAATGGGCAGACGGCCAACTGCGCCTGGAACCAGGCCACCGCCACCTGCGGCTGAGCCGCCTCGGCCTCCATCACCGGAGCTGACCGAGCACGTCGGTGGCCACCTCCCCGGGGGTGGCCGCCGACGTGTCCACGGTGATGTCGGCCACCTCGCGGAACAGCGGGGCCCGCACCAACTGCTGCTGGCGGAGGAGCTCGGCCAGGCCCTGGCCACGGCCGGGGCGGTGGGCGTCGCCCACGGCCACCCGGCGGGCCAGGACCTGCCAGGGGGCGTCGAGCCACACCACGTCGTGGGGCAGCAGGGCGCTACGCACCTCGGCGTCCTCGACGACCGAGGCCGCCGCGGTGATGACCGACGGGTCCGGCTGGGCCAGGGCGTCGAGCACGACCAGCGCCTCTCGGTGGTGGAGCTCGTCCTGGCCATCGGCGGCCTGGATGGCCGCGGCCTGGGCCCCGTAGCGGGCTTCGAGCAGCTCGTCGTTGTCGAGGAAGGGCCGGTGCAGGTGTGCGGCCAGGGTGCGGCCCACGCTCGACTTGCCCGAGGCCATCAGGCCCATCACCACCACGTGGGTCGTCGCCACCATCCCCCGCAAGGTAGGGCGTTGCGTCGGCCCGGTGGTGGGCACGACCTCGGTCCACGGGTGCGCGCCGCCGACCGCCGGTAAGGTCCCGCTCGGCCCCATGGAGGGGTACAGGGGGGGAAGATCATCATGGACACGGGTACCTACCAGGGGTTCAACGCCGAGCTGCACGACCCGGGCATCGCCCTCGTCACCTTCGACCGGCCCGAGCGCATGAACGCCATGAACGTGGGCATGAAGCGGGACCTGGTGGAGCTGCTGCTCCAGGCCCAGCTCGACGATGCCGTGCGGGTCGTCGTCTTCACCGGGTCGGGACGGTCCTTCGTGGCCGGCGATGACATGGGCGGCTACGGCGACCCCGCCAACGCCCCCACCAAGGTGCCGGTGTCGCCCGGTGGCCACGGCGACGCCATGGGCACCTACGACGCCCTGCGCCACATCTCCCAGGCTGTCAACCGTTCCATTCGCGACCTCGACAAGCTGACCATCGCCGCGGTGAACGGCTTCGCCATCCAGACCGGGCTCTCACTCGCCCTGGCCTGCGACTTCCGCATCGCCTCGACCGACGCCAAGCTGGGTTCGGCCACCCTGCGCTTCGGCCTGCTGCCCGACGAGGGTGGCCAGTGGCTCCTGGTCCAGCACCTGGGCGTGGCCAAGGCCATGGACTTCATCATGCGCAAGCGCATCGTCAGCGCGGAAGAAGCCCTGGAGCTGGGCCTGGTGCACGAGGTGTGCAGCCCCGACGAGCTGCCCGACCGGGCCGTGGCCCTGGCCACCGAGCTGGCCAACGGGCCCCAGGCGGCCATGCGCCTGCTCAAGCGCTCCATCTACAACGCGGCCGAGCTGTCCTTCACCCAGGCCTGCGACGAGATCGCCGCCAAGACGGCCATCACCGACCACCTGCCCGATGCCCGCGAAGGGGGGGCCGCCTTCCGGGAGAAGCGCACCCCGCGCTTCAACCAGCCCGCCAAGGGGCACTGACCCCCAGAGCCGCCCTTCGGCGTACGCCCCAGCCACCCCACGACGGGAACCAGAACTGCATGTCCCTGACCCATCGCTTCGTCCAGGCCCGTGACCTGCGCCTGCACCTGCTCGACTTCGGACCGCCCGACCCCGGACTGCCGGTGCTCGTCTGCCTGCACGGGGTGACGGGACATGCCTGGGCTTGGGCCGGCGTGGCCGAGGCTCTGGCCGGCCGGGCCCGGGTGGTGGCCCTCGACCAGCGGGGCCACGGTGACAGCCAATGGTCGGTCGATCACGCCTACGCCACGAACGACCTGGCCGAGGACCTGTTGGCCGTGCTCGAGACCGAGCAGTTCGGCCCGGTCAACCTGGTGGGCCTGTCGTGGGGCGGCTTGGTGGCCCTGCGCCTGGCCGCCGCCTTCCCCACCTGGGTGCGGTCCCTGACCGTCGTCGACGTGCCCCCGTCGACCACGGCGGCGGCCGACGCCGCGCCCGTCCGCCCCTACGACTTCCCCGACCACGCCGCCGTGCGGGCGTGGGAGCGCCAGGCCAACCCCCACGCTCCCGACGCCATGATCGAGGCCATGGCCGCCTTCGGCACCCGTCCCGGGGGTGAGGGCCGTCTGGTACGAAAGCACGACCCCTACTTCCAGACCCGCTGGCCCTTCCGGGACGAAGACCATTGGGATGCCTGGCGGGTGTTGGCCGTGCCCACCCTGCTGGTGCGGGCCGAGCAGTCCCCGGTACTCGACGAGGCCACCTTCGACGCCATGTCCGCCCAGGTCCTGGGTGTGCAGCGGGCCGTCGTCACCGACTCCGTCCACCTGGTCCCCGTCGAGCAGCCCGGCGTCTTCGCCGAGCTGGTCGAGGGTTTCGTGGCCAACGTCGGCTAGCTGGTCCGTTGGCGTGATCCGCCGGCCTGCCCGCGCACGACGTGACCCTTGTCACCAACGGCGAGGGCTGCGTACGATTCGTCGTAACGAAAGGGTGTGCGCCATGAGCCATGCGCCGCGCATCCGTGACCTCTACGACGCCTTCGCCAAGGGTGACGTCCCCACCGTGCTGGGGGCCATGGCCGAGGACATCGAGTGGCGGGAGGCCGAGGGCAACCCCTACTCCCTGGCCGATGGCGCCGCCTTCGTCGGGCCCCAGGCGGTGCTCGACAACGTCTTCATGCGCCTGGCCACCGAGTTCGACGGCTTCACCGTGAGCCCCCGAGAGTTCCACGACGCCGGCGACACCGTCCTCGTCGAGGTGCGCTACAGCGGCGTGGCCAACGCCACGGGCCAGCCCATCGATGTGCAGGCCCGGCACGTGTGGCGGCTCGGCGGTGACGGGCGCATCGCCAGCTTCCAGCAGTACGCCGACACGGCGCAGCTCCAGGATGCCCTGGGCGTACGCCAGTCCTCGAGCGCCTGATCAGCAGGCGACAGCGCCGGTGACGTCGCCCGGCGCTTCGCCAGCCCCCTCGAGGGCGAAGCCCTCGTCGAGCCAGCCGCTGATGCCGCCCAGCATCTTCTTGACCGGCCGGCCGGCCTGCGCCACCCGCAGGCCGGCCTGGTCAGCCGCGTTGCAGTGGGGACCGGCGCAGTAGGTCACGAAGGTGGTGCCCTCGGGCCAGGCGGCCAGCGCGTCGGCGTCGATGGACTTGTAGGGCAGGTGCACGGCCCCGGGCAGGTGGCCGGCGGCGAAGGCCTCGGGGCCGCGCACATCGAGCACGACCACGTCGCTGACCCCTCGGGCCAAGGCGTCGTGCACGTCCGAGCAGTCGGTCTCCACGGCCAGCAGAGCGGCCAAGTGGGCGATGGCGACGGCCGGCGCCGCCGCGGGGATGGTGGTGATCCGGGACGAGGGGGCGGTGGTGGCGGTTGCGCTCATGAGCGCACTGTGCCGGCCGGCGTCGATGACGACGAGGCGTCCGTTGCCACCACTCGCAAGCATCCTGCCAACCACGCGAACCGGCCCGGGGACACCACCCCGGGCCGGTCACCAGATCAGCGAGACGAGCTCAGCGCAGTTCGACGCCCTCGAGCTCGCCGTCCGCCCGCCAGTCCTCCAACAGCTTGATGAAGCGCAGGGGGCCCTCGACGTAGGTGCCGGCGAAGAAGCCGATGGGGTTCCCGAGCTTGCCCTCGCCGTTGTAGTAGCCGGGAGTGCACTCGGCGTAGAAGCGTCGGCCCAGGGTCGCGGCCCGACGGATCTCGGCCACCCAGGCGTCCTCGGCCTCGACGGTGTTCTCCACCGTCTCGGCCCCGGCGTCGCGGGCCTGGGTCATCATGTAGGTGACGTGCTTGGCCTGCTCGTTGAGGGCCATGGGCACGCTGACGGTCACCGCCGTCTGGGTGAAGCCGAGGAAGAAGCAGTTGGGGAAGCCGTTGGTCTGCAGGCCGTGCAGGGTGCGAAGGCCCTCGGACCACTTCTCCGACAGGGTCATCCCGTCACGGCCGATGATGTCGTAGCCGGCCCGACGGGTGTAGCCGGTGCCGACCTCGAAGCCGGTGGCGAACACCAGGCAGTCGACCTCGTACTCCTTGCCGTCGACGACCACGCCGTTCTCGGTCAGTTGCTGCACGCCCTGCCCGTCGGTGTCCACCAGGGTCACGTTGGGGCGGTTGAAGGTCTCCAGGTACTCGTCGTGGAAGCAGGGTCGCTTGCAGAACTGGCGGTACCAGGGCTTCAGCTTCTCCGCCGTCGCCGCGTCCCTCACGGTCTCGTCCACACGGGCCCGGACCTGGTTCATCTTCTGGTAGTCGGCCAGCTCCATGAGCTCGCCGCGCTCCTGGGGGCTGAGGCGGCGACCGAGCTTCTTGCCCGCCTGCTTGGCCACCGACCCGGTCAGGTTGCGGAAGATGTCGGTCCAACCGTCCTTGACCATGTCCTCTTCGACATCGCCGCCGCTGACGACGTTGTTGAAGTTGTTCATCCGCTCCTGCTGCCAGCCCGGCTTCAGTGACGCCACCCATTCGGGATCGGTGGGCCGGTTGTTGCGCACGTCGACGGAGGACGGGGTGCGTTGGAAGACGAACAGCTGCTTGGCCGATGCGCCGAGGTGGGGGATGCACTGCACGGCGGTGGCCCCGGTGCCGATGATGCCGACGACCTTGTCCTTCAGGTTCTCGAGGTTCCCGGTGGAGTCGCCGCCGGTGTACTCGTAGTCCCACCGACTGGTGTGGAACGTGTAGCCCTTGAACTCGTTGATGCCGGGGATGCCGGGCAGCTTGGGCCGGTTGAGGGGGCCGTTGGCCATGGCGATGAACTGGGTGCGGAACTGGTCACCGCGGTCGGTGGCGACGATCCAGCGCTTGGCGTCTTCGTCCCAGCGCAGCTCGGTGATGCCGGTCTGGAAGAGGGCGTCGCGGTAGAGGTCGAAGTGGCGGGCGATGGCCTTGGAGTGCTCGAAGATCTCGGGGGCGAAGGGGTACTTCGTCGTCGGCATGCGACCGGTCTCCTCCAGCAGCGGGAGGTAGACGTAGGACTCCACGTCGCACATGGCCCCGGGGTAGCGGTTCCAGTACCAGGTGCCGCCGACGTCGCCGGCCTTCTCGACGAGGCGGATGCTGTCGTAGCCGGCCTCGCGCAGGCGGGCCCCCATGAGCAGGCCGCCGAAGCCGCCGCCGACCACGGTGACCTGCACCTCGTCGAAGACGGGGTCACGGCTGCCGTCGGTCTCGATGTAGGGGTCCTCGATGTAGCGGGAGAACTCGGCCTTGACCTCGACGTACTGCTCGTTGGCGTCGTCGCGCAGGCGCTTGTCCCGCTCGGCCAGGTACCGGGCCTTCAGCTCCGATGGGTCGAAGCCCAGCTCGGCGGCGGTGTAGCCCAGCTTGTCGATGAGATCGGCACCGACATCGCTCTCCAGCATGCTGCTCCCCTTTGACCGCGCTCCGGGGCCCCCCGGAGGTGGTGAGGGGAACGGTAGTTCCGCCGTCGCTCGTGGGTGACACCAGAGCAGGTCGCGGGGAGCGGTCGGGCTCAGCCCACGGGGACGTCGGGGATGTGGGCGCCGTCGGCGCCGGGGTAGGTGCGGGGGCCGTCCATGCGGATGCCCAGGCGGGGGGCGACCTCGGTGGCGAAGAGGGCCAGTTGGTCGTCCATCTGGGACGTGGTCAGCCCGGGCATGTCGAAGAACAGCACCACGTGGGCAAGGTCGAGCAGCTCGCGCCACTGGCCCAGGGCGTCGACGACCTCTTCCACCGAGCCGATCATCATCACCCGCTGGTCGATGGAATCCTCGACCGAGGGCCGGAAGTCGAACGGGGTGGGGCTGCCGTCGGCGGTGGCGTAGCTCTTGAACCGGCCGTACTGGGAGAGGAACTTGACCCATTCGTCGTGGGGGCCTCGGCCCGACGCCCGGGCCTCGGCCGTGGTCCGGCCCACGTGGCAGTTCACCGCCAGGCAGCGTCCCTGGCCGGGGCCCAGCTCCCAGCCCCCCTCGGCCGCGGCCTCGGCGAAGCGGTCCCACTTGGGCTTGACCAGGTGGGGCGGGGCCGCGGGGATCACCCCCAGGTGGCGGGCCCGGGGGGCGTACTCGAGGGTGTCGGGCGAACCCACGGGCTGGTAGATGGGGATGGGGGCGACGGGCTTGGGGATGAGGGTCAGGTCGGCCACGAAGCTGCCCCGGTCGGGGATGCCCGCCGGTGGGAAGACGAAGTGCTTGCCCGTGTAGGAGAAGCGCTCGTTCCACCACGCCGCCTTGATGACCTCCATGGACTCCTCGAAGATCTCCCGGTTGACCCGATCGGCCTCGCGGGACATCTCGTTGTCGCCCGAGGCCACCATGGCCCCGAAGGTCTGCGCCTCACGGGGCACGGTGCCCCGGCCCACGCCGAAGACCATGCGGTCCCCGGTGAGGATCTGGGCCAGGGCCACGTCCTCGGCCAGGCGCAGGGGGTGCCACTGGGGGACCACGTTGAACATCTGGCCGAAGCGCAGGCGCCCGGTGCGGCTGGCCAGGTGCTGGCCGAACTGCACCAGGTTGGGGGTGACCTCGTAGCCCTCGTACTGGAAGTGGTGCTCGGTGAGCCACATGGTGTCGTAGCCCAGGCCATCCATGGTGGTGGCCCAGTGCTCGAGGTTGGCGTAGGCGGCCAGGACGTCAGCGTTGCCGTAGCGGCGATCCACCGGGCGGGGCGCACCTGCGCCGGCGTCCGCCATGGGGACCGAGCCGTAGAAGTTGCAGTCGACGCGCACGGCACCAGTCTGGTCGACCGACCTGGCCGCAGGCCGAGGCGCCGTGTGAACCGTCGTTGAACGCGTGAGCGCCCCGGCCGGAGGGCCGGGGCGCTCGGTTCACGTCAGGTCCGGTTGGTCCCGGTCAGGCCGTGCCCATCAGGCACAGGTCAGGCGCAGGCGCCGTTGGCCGCGTTCCAAGCGCAGTTCTTGGACGCCCCGGACAGCTCGACCACCGAGTCGACCTTCCACTGCTGCTCGGCCGTGCTCCACTGGGCGATGTCCGAGCCCTCGATGAGGTAGGCGTCGGCGTTGCCGTCCATGTTGTACTTGACGCCCGAGATCAGGGCCGGGCTGGTCATGTCGATGGTGCGCGTGGCGATGTTCAGGTTGGCCCGGGTCAGACCACCGGGCAGATCGCCGGCGATCATGAAGATCTGGGCCAGCTGCCAGCCCATGCCTACGCCCCAGCCGTAGTTGCCCGACGTGGCGTAGTCGAAGCCGGCTTCCTTGATGACGTCACGGCCCCAGGCGATGTAGGGGTCGTTGGCCAGCGCGGCGGCGTTGAAGTCCTTGGTGCCACCGCCGACGATCCACCAGCCGTCGGACACCGCGCCGTCACCGCCGACCTTGTCCTTGCCGATGAACGAGGACGCCTTGCACACCGAAGGCAGGAAGGCGGCCTTGATGTTGTCGGACATGCCGTTCTCGGCCGACTCGGTGATGGACTGGGTGCACGAGGTGCCCGTCACCATGGCGATGTAGACGTCGGGGCTCTGGGAGGCCAGCGTCGTCATCTGGTCCTTGATGGTGGGCGCCGCCGGCTCGAGGCCCTCGGTGACCAGGGTGATGTCGGCCTTGCGGGGCGACTGCTCGATGAAGGCCTTCAGCGAGTTGATGTAGGCCTTGCCGAAGTCGTTGGACATGACCAGGGCCGCGACCTTGGCCTTGCCGCCCCATTCGTCGAGGTGCTGTTCGATGAAGGAGCCCCAGAGGATGGCCTCTGTCGCATAGGACAGGATGATCCCCGTGGTCCACGGGTGGCTGACCGGATCGCCCCAGGCCGGGTGCCCGGTGGTGATGTACTGGGGCACGCAGCGCTGGTTGACCTTGTCGTAGGTCTTGAGGCCACCAGGGGAGATCATCGTGGCCAGGGCGAAGACCCGGTCCGAGTCGAGCATCTCGTCGGTGAGGGGGATGGTGCGGGCGGTGTCGTAGGCGTCGTCACGGATGATGACGTCGAAGCTGCGGGTCTTGCCGGCCGAATCCTTGAAGGCACCCGCGGCGGAGTAGTGGTCGAGCACGGCCTTGGCCCCCTTGGGGAGGGCGCCGAAGTCGGCCTGGGGGCCGGAGAGCGGGGCCGGCCAACCGAACTTGATGCTGGTGTCGGTCAGGCCTTCGGTCTCGCTCCACTCGGCGGGGCAGGCGGCCAGGTCGACCTTGTAGCCCTCGGGCCCGGTGATGGACTTGCCGTCGGCCGAGGTGCCCCAGCCGTTCTCCTTGATGCGGTCCACGATGGCCTGGCGCTGGTCGGCCCACAGGGCCTCCCAGTCCTCCATGGAGGTGGGCTCGTCGGCGACCTCGACCGTGGTCCCCGTCGACCCGGCCAGCTGGTCCTCGACCCTGTTCTTGACGTCCTGGTCGACGGTGGCGCTCGAGGCGGCATCGTCCTCGCCACCGCCGCCACAGGCCACGACACCCGCCGCCGCCAGGGCCAGGGCCATCACGAGCGCGCCGCGGCGCGTCGAAGCTCTCACTGCCATCTACGTGGTACCCCCGCTAGATCGAACGAGGGTTCATCTTATGGGAGACAGTTGACACATTGCCAGCCAGCGCCCCCACCGGAACCCATCCGAGCCGCTGGAGGGGGTCGCACTAGGCTGTCGCGGCCCCATCAGCGACCGATGACGAGTGGTCGACCATGAGCGACTCCCGGCGCGACGAACCGGCTGCTCCGCCAGCCTCCGACGCCTCCACCCGCCCCTACCCGAACGTGCCCGTGCGGGCCGACTACCCGGCCATCGAGCGCCGGGTGCTCGAGCGTTGGCAGGAGCGGGGTACCTTCGAGGCCTCCGTCGCCGCCCGCCCCGCCGAGGACGAGTTCGTCTTCTTCGACGGTCCCCCCTTCGCCAACGGCCTGCCCCACTACGGCCACCTCCTCACCGGCTACGTCAAGGACGTCCTGCCCCGCTACCGCACCATGAAGGGCCAGCGGGTCGACCGGCGCTTCGGCTGGGACTGCCACGGCCTGCCCGCGGAGATGGCGGCGGAGAAGGAACTGGGCGTCGCCGGTCGCAAGGCCATCCTCGAGTACGGCATCGACCGCTTCAACGAGTACTGCCGTACCTCGGTCCTGCGCTACACGCAGGAATGGGAAGACTACGTCACCCGCATGGCGCGGTGGGTCGACTTCGAGAACGACTACAAGACCATGGACATCTCCTACATGGAGAGCGTCATGTGGGCGTTCAAACAGCTGTGGGACAAGGGCCTCGTCTACGAGGCCTTCCGGGTCATGCCCTACTCGTGGGGAGCGGAGACGCCGCTCTCCAACTTCGAGATCCGCCTCGACGACGCCACCCGGCCCCGCCAGGACCCGGCCATCACCGTCGCCTTCACCCTCGACCCCCGGCCCGGGGATCCCGGTCCCATGAAGATCCTGGTGTGGACGACCACGCCGTGGACCCTGCCGTCGAACCTGGCCCTGGCCGTGGGGGCCGACCTCGACTACGCGGTCATGTACGAGCCCGCCGAGGACGACCCCGCAGGCTCGACGCCGGGCGGCCCTGGGGGCACAGGTTCGCCAGGGACGTACTACGTCATCGGCGAGGCCACCCTCGAGCGCTACGAGCCCCAGCTGGCCCGCGCCGTCCGCCACGGCACCCTCAAGGGCGCTGAGCTGGTCGAACGCACGTACACCCCGCTGTTCCCCTACTTCGCCGACAACGAGAACAGCTTCCGGGTGCTGGCCGGGGACTTCGTCGAGGTGGCCGAGGGCACGGGTACGGTGCACATCGCCCCCGGCTTCGGCGAGGACGACCAGCGGGTGTCCGACGCCAACGGCATCGAGCTGGTGGTCCCCGTCGACGACGAGGGCCGCTACACCGACGAGGTGCCCGACTTCGCCGGGCGCAACGTCTTCGACGCCAACCCCGACGTCATCCGCTGGCTGCGTGACCGTGGGCTCCTGGTCCGTCACGACACCTACACCCACAACTACCCCCACTGCTGGCGCACGGACACGCCCATCATCTACAAGGCCCTGTCCTCGTGGTACGTCGAGGTCACCGCGTTCCGCGACCGCATGGTCGAGCTGAACCAGGGCATCAACTGGATACCCGACCACGTCAAGGACGGGGCCTTCGGGCGTTGGCTCGAAGGGGCGCGGGACTGGTCCATCTCCCGCAACCGCTTCTGGGGCTCACCCATCCCCGTGTGGCGCTCCGACGACCCCGCCTACCCCCGCATCGAGGTCTACGGCTCCATCGCCGAGCTCGAAGCCGCCTTCGGCGTGCCCGTCACCGACCTGCACCGCCCCTTCGTCGACGACCTCGTCCGCCCCAACCCCGACGACCCCACGGGGAAGTCGATGATGCGGCGCGTGCCCGAGGTGCTCGACTGCTGGTTCGAGTCGGGCGCCATGCCCTTCGCCCAGTCGCACTACCCCTTCGAGAACAAGGAGTGGGTCGAGGCGCACACGGCGGACTTCATCGTCGAGTACATGCCCCAGACGCGGGGCTGGTTCTACACGATGCACGTGTTGTCCACGGCCCTGTTCGACCGGGCCGCGTTCAAGAACTGCATCTGCCACGGCATCGTGTTGGACGAGGAGGGGCGCAAACAGTCCAAGCGCCTGCGCAACTACCCCGACCCCGAAGAGGTGTTCGAGTCCATCGGCTCGGACGCGCTGCGCTGGTTCCTCATGGCCAGCCCCATCCTCCGTGGTGGTGACCTGCGCATCGACCGCGAGGGGTCGAGCTTCCAGGACACCGTGCGCATGGTGCTCAACCCCATCTGGAACACCTGGCACTTCTTCGCCCTGTACGCCAACGTCGATGGCTACCAGGCCAGGTTCCGCGGCGACAGCACCCAGCTGCTCGACCGCTACATCCTGGCCAAGACCCGCCAGCTCGTCGAGCGGGTCACCGCGGCCTTGGACGGGTACGAGCTGGCCCTGGCCTGCGCCGAGGTCACCGCCTACCTCGACGCCCTCACCAACTGGTACGTGCGCCGGTCCCGCGACCGCTTCTGGGCCCCGGGCTCGGCCGTGGCGGGCACGCTCAGCGACGACAAGCAGGCCGCCTACGACACCCTCTACACGGTGCTGCACACCGTCACCCGGGTGGTGGCCCCCCTGCTGCCCTACGTGGCCGAGGACGTGTACCGGGGCCTGACCGGCGAGGAGTCGGTCCACCTGGCCGACTGGCCCGAGGCCGACGCCCTCCCCGCCGCTCCCGACCTGGTGGCGGCCATGGACAAGGTGCGCGAGGTGTGCTCGGCCGCGCTGTCGCTCCGCGAGGCGGCCGGGCTACGGGTGCGCCTGCCCCTGGCCCGGCTCACCGTGGCCGGCCACTGGGCCCAGGCCGTGGCCCCCTTCGCCGACCTCATCGCCGAGGAGCTCAACGTGAAGTCGGTCGAGGTGGCCGACGAGGTCGAGGGCATCGCCACCTTCCGGGTGCAGCCCAACGGTCGGGTCCTGGGTCCCAAGCTGGGCGGCGACTTCCAGAAGGTGCGCAAGGCGGCCGCCGACGGAGCCTGGGAGCTGCACGACGATGGCACCGTGACCGTCGCCGGCCACGTGCTGGTGGCTGGGGAGTTCGAGCTGGCCCTGTTGGCCCGCCCCGGTGAGGCCACCGCTGCTCTGCGGGGCAACGACACCGTGGTCAACCTCGACGTCGAGGTCACCGACGAGCTCCGCCTCGAAGGCCAGGCCCGCGACCTGGTGCGCCTGGTCCAGCAGGCTCGTAAGGAAGAAGGGCTGGCCGTCACCGATCGGATCGCCCTCACCCTGCACGTCGCCGACGAGCTGGCCGAGGCCGTGCGCCTCCACCAGCCCACGGTGGCGGAGGCCGTGCTGGCCGAGCGTGTCGAGTACGCCGACCATCCCCAGGTCCACGTGGGCCGCATCGACGGCCACGGCCTGAGCTTCGCCATCCAGCGGGCCTGAGCCCGGGGACGCAGGAGGGCGGTCCGCCTCACGGTCGGACCGCCCTCGGGCAGGCGTGCGCTTCAGCCGGGCGGGCCGATGCGTGGGCTCAGTTGACCCGGCCGTAGGTCATGGGCTTGGACGAGTAGAACATGTCCTGCACCCGGACGTACTCGCCGGTGTACGGGGCGTTCACGATCTGGCCATTGCCGATGTACATGGCGTCGTGGGAGACGGGCTCGCCGTAGAACACGATGTCCCCGGGCTGGAGGTCCTCCAGGCCGATGGGCTGGATGGCGTCGCGCTGGTAGTCGGCTGGACGGGGGATGTCCACGCCGGCCTGGCCCCAGGCCCACATCATCAGGCCCGAGCAGTCGAAGCCGTAGTCGGGGCTGGCCCCGCCGAAGACGTAGGGCACGCCGATCTGGCTGAGGGCGGCGTCCACCGCCACCTGGGCGTTGCTGCGGGGGGCGCTGATCACCGGGGCCGAGGCCGGGGCCGGGGCCTTGGTGGCGGGGGTGGAGGCCACCGCCATCTCCTGGGCCGCCTCGACGACGGCCGGGGAGCGGGTCTGGCTGGCCGATACCGCCGCGGAGGCGGTCCGGTTCGCCTCGGCGGCGCGTGCCGCCTCCTGGGCCCGGGATGCCTCTTCGGCGGCCTGGCGGGCCTGCTCGGCGGCGACGAGCTCGGCCAGACGGCCCTGCACCTCGCCGAGCACGTCCTGCTGGTGGGCGGCCAGGGCCTCGGCCTCGGTGCGGGCCTCGGCCACCTTGGCCTGGAGGGCATCGGCCTCGCCCTGGGCTTCCTTGACCCGCCCCAGCTGGAGGTCGAGGTCCTCCTGGGCGGCGGCCAGCTGGTCGACGAGGTCCTGGTGGTTGCCGTTGGCTGCGTTCAGGTAGCCCTGGCGCTGGCCCACACCGCTCACGTCGGTGGTGAGCAGGCCGTCGACCTTGCCCATGTCACCCCCGCTGACGTAGGCGTCGACGGCGAAGGTGGACATGGCGCCGCGGCGCTTCTCGTACTCGGCCCGGGTCGCCTCGAGTTGACCGTTGGCCCGGTCGACCTCGGCCTGGGCCCTGGCCGCGCCGTCGGAGGCCTGGTTGTACTCCTCGGCCAGCTCGATCAGTCGCTCGCGGGTGTCGGCCAGCTCGTTCTCGATGCGGACGGCCTCGGCCTCGACGCTGTCGACGGTCTGAGCGCCCACAGCCACGGGGGACAGCGCAGCGAGCACGATGCCGAGGGCGAGCCAGCGCCTCGGCCGGTGGCGGCGAGCGGGACCGTTCGGCGCCGTTCGCCGGCTGGTGATCGGCGTCATGTGACGAAATGATGACCGACCAGCACCTGCGTTTGCAAGGCACCTCAGGCCCTCGGGAGGCTCCACTGGCCGGGACGCTACCGTGCGCCACCATGAACGACGTGGTGGGAGCACCTATCTGCTGTCGTTCTCACCGGACCCTTACACCTAGGTGACCTTCGTCGCCAAGCCGCTGGCTGCGGCCGCGGGCATCGTTTTCGATCGGGCCGTGGGCGAACCGCCTCCGGGCGTGCCCCACCCCGTGGCGCTCTTCGGCCAGCTGGTGGAACGGACGGAGGGGCGCTGGTACCGCGACAGCCGCACCGCCGGCGTCGGCCATGCCGCGTTCGGTGTCGGGGTCGGGGTGGGCGCCGGCCTCACCCTCGCCGCGGTGGGGCGTCGGCTGGGTGGTCGCCCCGGGGCGGCCGTGGCCGTGGCTGCGGCGGCGTGGCTGGCCACGGCGGGGCGCATGCTCGAGCGCACGGCCCGGGTGATCGGCGACGCCCTCGACGCCGGGGACGTCGAGGAGGCCCGCCGCCTGCTGCCCTCGCTGGTGGGCCGTGACCCCCGCGACCTCGACGAGGCCGAGATGGCCCGGGCCGTGGTCGAGTCGGTGGCCGAGAACTGCGTCGACGCCGTGGTCGCCCCGGCGCTGTGGGCGGCGGTGGCCGGTGCCCCCGGCGTGCTGGCCCACCGGGCCGTGAACACCCTCGATGCCATGGCCGGGCACCGCTCGCCCCGCTACGCCAACTTCGGCTGGGCCTCGGCCCGCCTCGACGACGCCGCCGCCTGGGTGCC
>JBBSLP010000036.1:0-56708 GCA_038255145.1 Acidimicrobiales bacterium | reverse complement strand
TCGCCTCCGAGGTCAAGGAGGTGGGTGCCGACGCCGCCCAGGAGCTGAAGGCGTCGGCCACCGAGGCCGCCGGTCAGGTGACCGAGGTGGCCAGGTCCGCCGGCCAGGACGTCAAGGAAGCCGGGGTGCAGGCCAAGGAGGACGTCCAGGCACAGGCGAGCCCGGGCACGTCGGGTACGTCGGATCCCTACGGCGCCACGGGGTCGACGTCAGCCCCGCCGCCGCCCGTCGCTCCCTACTGACGCCACACCCGGGCACCTGCCCTACATCGAGGTCTGACGGTGCCGGCTCCTACAGGAGCCGGCACCGGCGCGTAGCGGGCACCGGCACGTAGCGGCGCGGCCAGGGCCCGCCCATCGAGTGGGCGGGCCGCAGGCTCTGATGCCCGGCCGTCACGACCGGGGATCACGACGGGGAACTCACAACCGGGGGACGAGCTCCCTGGTCCAGAAGTCGAAGAAGCCCTCCTGGTCGTCACCGACCTGGTGGATGTGGATGTGGTCGAAGCCGGCGTCGGTCAGGGCCTTGATCTGCTCGAGCACGGGCTCGGGATCGGGGCCGCAGGGCACGGAGTCGGCGATCATGTCCTCGGTGACCAGCTGGCTGGCCTGCTCGAAGTGGGTGAAGGTGGGCAGGTCCTGGGACAGCTGGCCCGGTACCCCGGCGTTGGCCCAGATGCGATGGGCGGTCTTGATCGCCGCGTCGCGATCTTCGCCCCAGCACAGGTTGACCTCCGATCACCGCCTCCGATGCGGTTCACCGGCCCCCAGCGGGGTACGCCTGCCTGGTGCTCCGCCGTGCCACCTACCGCATCCAGCTCCACCAGGGCTTCGGCTTCGACGACGCCGCCGGGATCGTCCCCTATCTGGCCGACCTCGGTGTGAGCCACCTGTACTGCTCGCCGTTCCTCCAGGCCGCGGCGGGCAGCACCCACGGCTACGACGTCGTCGACCACGAGAAGCTCAACGACGAGCTCGGAGGTCGGGCCGGCTACGCCCGGCTGGGCGCGGCGCTCGACGAGCACGGTCTTGGCCAGGTGCTCGACATCGTGCCCAACCACATGGCCTCGTCCGGGGGCCGGGCCAGCCGCTGGTGGTGGGACGTGCTCGAGAACGGACCGTCGAGCACCTACGCCGCCTACTTCGACATCGACTGGGAGGGGTCCGAGGACAAGCACGACCACACCGTGCTCGCCCCCGTCCTCGGCGATCACTACGGCCGCGTCCTCGAAGACGGCGACCTGGTGCTCGAGCGCGACGACGGCTCGGTCGTCCTGCGCTACTTCGACCACGAGCTGCCCGTCTCCCCCCGGACCCTGGACGGCATCGTCGGCGCCGCCGCCGACATCACCGGCTCCACCGAGCTGGCCGAGATCGCCAAGGGCCTGGGCGACCTGCCCCACGCCGAGCGCACCGACCGTCGGGCCGTGGCCGATCGCCACCGCGACAAGGAGCTGTGGCGCGAACGACTGGCCGACCTGTGCCGCGACGAGGCCGACGTGGCCGACGCCGTCGACGCCGAGCTGGCTGCGGTCAGCGCCGATCCCGACCGCCTCGACGCCCTGCTGGCCCGGCAGAACTACCGGCTGGCCTCGTGGCGCACGGCCAGCGAAGAGCTCGACTACCGCCGCTTCTTCTCCATCGAGACCCTGGTGGGGTTGCGGGTCGAGCGCGACGAGGTCTTCGCCGACACCCACCGCCTCGTCCTGGGCCTGGTGGCGGCGGGGACCATCGACGGCCTGCGGGTCGACCACGTCGACGGCCTCCAGGACCCGCAGGGGTACCTCGATCGCCTGCGCCACGACTCGGGTGGCGCCTACACGGTGGTGGAGAAGATCCTCGAGCCCGGCGAGGAGTTGCCCCGCCCCTGGCCGGTGGAGGGCACGTCGGGCTACGACTTCGTCACCCGCATGGGCAACCTGCTCGTCGATGCCGAGGGCGAGGCCGCCATGACCGGGGCCTATGCCGCCTTCACCGGTGAACTGGCCGCCTTCGAGGACGTGGTGCACACGTCCAAGCTCCAGGTCATGCGGGACGAGCTCGCCGCCGAGGTCGACCGGCTCACCCGCCTGCTGCGCTCGCTGACCGACCAGCGCCGCCGCCACCGCGACCACACCCGCCGCGAGCTGCGCGAGGTCATGTGCGAGGTGTTGGCCGCCTTCGACATCTATCGCACCTACGTGCACCCCTCCCGTCCCGTGGCGGCTGCCGACCGTGGGCGCATCGATGCCGCCCTCGCCGCCGCGGCTGAGCGCCGGCCCGATCTCGACGGTGAGCTGCTCGACCTGCTGGGCCGGGTGCTGACCCTCGAGGAGAGCGGCGAAAAGGTGCCCGAGCTGGCCCTGCGCTTCCAACAGGTCAGCTCGGCCGTCATGGCCAAGGGTGTCGAGGACACCGCCTTCTACCGCTACCACCGGCTCATCTCCCTGAACGAGGTGGGTGGGGACCCCGGTGTCTTCGGTCGCTCGCTGGACGACTTCCACACCGAGACGGCCAAGGTGGCCCGGGACTGGCCCGACGCCCTGCTGACCCTGTCGACGCACGACACCAAGCGCAGCGCCGACGTGCGGGCCCGCATCCACGTGCTGTCCGAGATCCCGGCGCTGTGGGCCGACCGGGTGACGGCCTGGGCCGAGCGCAACGAGGTCCACAAGCGCGACGGCCTGCCCGAGCGCAACACCGAGTACCTGCTGTACCAGACCCTGGTGGGGGCCTGGCCGCTGAGCCGGGACCGCCTGGTGGCCTTCATGGAGAAGGCCAGCCGCGAGGCCAAGCTGCACACGTCGTGGATCGACCCCGACCCCGTCTATGACGAGGCCCTGGTGGCCTTCATCGACGCCATCCTCGGTGACCACGGCTTCATCGCCGACCTGGAGTCCTTCCTCGACGAGGCCCGCATCACCAGCCGGGGGCGGGCCAACGCCCTCACCCAGACGGCCCTGCTGCTGACCACCCCCGGCGTGGCCGACCTGTACCAGGGCACCGAGCTGTGGGACCTCAGCCTCGTCGACCCCGACAACCGCCGCCCCGTGGACTACCAGCAGCGCCGCCGGGTCCTGGCCGAGGTGGCCGGCCTCGACGCCGTGGACGCCGGCCGCCACGGCGAGGCGGGCGGCACCAAGCTGTGGATGATCCGCCGCCTCCTGGCCGACCGTCGCCTACGGCCCGCGGCCTACACCGGGGACACCTACGAGCCCCTCGAGGTGACCGGACCCGCCGACCGCCACGTGGTCGCCTTCCGCCGTGACGGCCTGGCCGTGGTCACCCCCCGCCTGGTGGGGGGCCTCGACGGGGGCTGGCGCTCGACCGTGGTCGACCTGCCGTCCGGGCGATGGCGAGACGTGCTCAGCGACCGCCACGTCGACGGCGGACGACAGGACCTGCGCGACCTGCTGGCCGTGTTCCCCGTGGCCGTCTTCGCCCCTGCGGGTGCCAGTGCCGGGAGTGGCTCGTGAGCGACACCGCGCCCCCCACCGACCGCTGGGGCATCGACGCCGCCTACGAGAACGCGGGCGGCGACCAGGTCCACGTGCCCGAGGCCACCATCGACGCCTTCCGTGCGCTGATCGGCGAGGCGCCAACCGACGCCCCCGTCCTCGTCCGCCGGCCCGGGGCCACCGGCATGGGCCGGGGCACCGTGGTGCTCGAGGACGGCGGCGAGGTGTCCATCGACGGCAACCTGCCCGCCGACCTGCCCTTGGGCTACCACACGCTGCGGACCGGGGACGCCGAGCGCCGTCTGATCGTCAGCCCTGGTCGTTGCCACCTGCCCGAGGGTTGGCGGGCCTGGGGGTGGGCGGCCCAGCTCTACGCCACCCGGTCCCGGGACAGCTGGGGCATGGGCGACCTGGCCGACCTGGCCCGCCTGGGACGGTGGTCGACCGACGAGCTGGGGGCGGGGTTCGTCCTCATCAACCCCATCCACGCCACGGCGCCCACCCTGCCCCAGCAGCCCAGCCCCTACTCCCCCACCAGTCGCCGCTTCCGCAACCCCATCTACCTGCACGTCGAGGACGTGCCCGGAGCCGCGGCCCTGCTCGGTGCGGGCGGTGAGCTCGATGCCCTGGCCACCGCGGGACGGGCCCTCGACGGCGACCCCCGCATCGACCGCGACGCCGTGTGGCGGCTGAAGCTGGCCGCCCTGGCCCTGATCTGGGACGGCGGCCACTGGGCCGACCGGGCCCCGGAGGCCGCCGCCTTCGCCACCTGGCGCCGGGACCGGGGTGGGGCCCTGGAGCAGTTCGCCACGTGGTCGGTGCTGGCCGAAGCGCACGGCGGCTCGTGGCGCTCGTGGCCGGCGGCGTTGCGCGCTCCCCACGACCCGGCGGTGGCCGCCTTCGCCGGTGAGCACGCCGAGCGCATCGCCTTCCACGCCTGGCTGCAGTGGCTCCTCGACGTGCAGCTCGCCGCGGCCGGCGCCACCGTCCCCCTCATGGTCGACCTGCCCATCGGGGTCGACCCCGACGGCGCCGACGCCTGGGCGTGGCAGGACCTGTTCGCCGACGGCGTCAGCGTGGGGGCGCCGCCCGACGAGTTCAACACCCGGGGCCAGGACTGGGGCCTGCCCCCCTTCATCCCCTGGAAGCTGCGCCACGCCGGCTACCAGCCCTTCGTCGACGCCCTGCGGGCCACGGTCAGCCCCGGCGGGGGTCTGCGCATCGACCACGTGATGGGCCTGTTCCGCCTGTGGTGGGTGCCGGCGGGCCAGGACCCCGGCCAGGGTGCCTTCGTGCGCTACCCCGGTGATGACCTGCTCGACATCGTCGCCCTGGAGAGCCACCGGGCCGGAGCTGTCGTCGTGGGCGAGGACCTGGGCACGGTGGAGGCCAGCGCCCGCGCCGCTCTCCGGGAGCGGGCCCTGCTGTCCTACCGCCTGCTGTGGTTCGAGCCCGACGAGCCCGAGGACTGGCCGGTCGAGGCCATGGCCGCGGTGACCACCCATGACCTGCCCACCGTGGCCGGCCTGTGGGACGGCAGTGACCTGGCCACCCAGCACGAGCTCGGCCTGCAGCCCAACGAGGCCGGCACCATCGAGATCCGCCAACGCCTGGCCGACCGGGCCGGCCTGTCGGCCGAGGCCGCCGAGCACACCACCGACGAGCAGGCCGTCCTCGCCGCCCACCGCGTCCTGGGCCGCTCGCCGTGCACCCTGCTCAGCGCCACGCTCGACGACGCCCTGGCCGTCGCCGAACGGCCCAACCTCCCCGGCGCCGACGGCCAGCGGGCCAACTGGTGCCTGGCCCTGCCTGCCACCCTCGACGACCTCGAGACCAGCCCGTTGGCGGCCGAGGTGGCCCGGGTGCTGCGGGCCGCGGTCGCCCCTCCCTCGACCGTCCAACCCCCCGAAATCGAAACAACCGACCCCCAACGGAGCTCCACCCGATGACCGACCTGCCCGAGATCTGGCCCGGCCGCTCGTACCCGCTCGGCGCCAACTACGACGGCGCCGGTACCAACTTCTCGCTGTTCTCCGAGGTGGCCGAAGCCGTCGAACTGTGCCTGTTCGACGACGAGGGCAAGGAGACCAAGGTGCCGGTCGAGGAGGTCGACGCCTTCTGCTGGCACGTCTACCTGCCCGAGGTCGGCCCCGGCCAGCGCTACGGCTACCGGGTGCACGGGCCGTGGGCGCCCGAGCAGGGCAAGCGCTGCAACCCCTCCAAGCTGCTGCTCGACCCCTACGCCAAGGCCGTCGAGGGTGAGATGGACTGGAACCCGGCCTGCTTCACCTACCAGTTCGGCGACGAGGACACCCGCAACGACGACGACAGCGCCCCCCACGTGTTCAAGGCCGTGGTCCACAACCCCTTCTTCGACTGGGGCAACGACCGCACCCCCGACACGCCGCTTCACGAGTCGGTGATCTACGAGGCCCACGTCAAGGGCTTCACCGCCAACCACCCCGAGATCCCCGAGGCCCTGCGGGGCACCTATGCGGGCATGGCCCACCCCGCCGCGGTGGAGCACCTGGTGTCCCTGGGCGTGACCGCCCTCGAGCTGCTGCCCGTGCACCAGTTCGTGCACGACTCCCACCTGGTGGAGCGGGGCCTGCGCAACTACTGGGGTTACAACTCCATCGGCTTCTTCGCCCCCCACAACGGCTACGCGGCCCGGGGACAGCTGGGTGAGCAGGTCCAGGAGTTCAAGTCCCTGGTGAAGGCCATGCACGAAGCGAACATCGAGGTGATCCTCGACGTGGTCTACAACCACACCGCCGAGGGCAACCACATGGGGCCCATGTTGTCGTTCAAAGGCATCGACAACCAGGCCTACTATCGCTTGGTCCCCGAGGATCCCAGCTTCTACTACGACACCACGGGCACGGGGAACAGCCTCCACGTGGGCCATCCCCACAGCCTGCAGCTGATCATGGACTCGCTGCGCTACTGGGTCACCGAGATGCACGTGGACGGGTTCCGCTTCGACCTCGCCGCCTCACTGGCCCGCCAGTTCCACGAGGTCGACCGGCTCTCGGCCTTCTTCGAGCTCATCCAGCAGGACCCCACCATCAGCCAGGTCAAGCTCATCGCCGAGCCCTGGGACGTGGGCGAGGGCGGCTACCAGGTGGGCAACTTCCCGCCGCTGTGGTCGGAGTGGAACGGCAAGTACCGCGACACCGTGCGCGACTACTGGCGGGGCGAGCCCTCGACGCTGTCCGAGTTCGCCTCCCGCCTGACCGGCAGCTCGGACCTGTACCAGTCCGACACCCGCCGGCCCGTGGCCAGCGTGAACTTCGTGACGGCGCACGACGGCTTCACCCTGGCTGACCTGGTGGCCTTCAACGAGAAGCACAACGATGCCAACGGCGAGGGCGGAGCCGACGGCGAGAGCCACAACCGGTCGTGGAACTGCGGCGAGGAAGGTCCCACCGAGGACCCCGACATCGCCGCCCTCCGGGCCCGCCAGCAGCGCAACCTGCTGTTGACCACGCTCCTGTCCCAGGGCGTGCCCATGTTGCTGGGCGGCGACGAGCTCGGCCGCACCCAGGGCGGCAACAACAACGCCTATTGCCAGGACAACGAGATCTCCTGGTACGACTGGGAGACCGTCGACGAGGACCTCTTGGCCTTCACCCGCAAGGCCATCGCCCTACGTCGTGATCACCCCATCTTCCGCCGGCGCCGCTGGTTCCACGGCCAGCCCATCCGGGGCACGGTCGACATCGGCTGGTTCAAGCCCGATGGCACCGAGATGAGCGACGAGGACTGGGACACGGGGTACGCCCGCTCCATCGGCATGTACCTCAACGGCGATGCCATCAACGGCAAGGACATGCGGGGCCGGCCCGTCGTGGACGATTCGTTCCTGCTCCTGTTCAACGCCCACGACGACACCATCCACTGGGAGGTCCACGAGCGCTGGGCCGGCCTGTGGAAGCTGGAGCTGGCCACGGCTCCCGAGCTGTCGCCCCCGGTGGACGCCTTCGACAACGCCACGGCGCTGGACATGCCCGGCCGCTCGGCCGCCGTGCTCCGCCTCATCCAGCCCGAGGCGGATCCCGACCACTGAACACCCGGCATTGATCACCCGGCACTGAGCCCACCAGCTTCTGGGGGGACCTCGGGCCGAACCGCTCCCTGCCCGGTCAGCTCCGGGTGGGGGCGGGTTCGGCCACGTCACTGCCGGTGCGGCGTCGCTCGGCCCGCAGGATGTAGGCGATGGTGGTCGAACCCCACTGGCCCCCGGCGGGGGCGGAGATGCCCACGTCGTTGAGCCGGGCCGCCACCCGGGTGGCCGAGAGGCCCTCGCCGGACAGGCGCACGATGGTGTCCACCGTGTCCTGGGTCACCTTGCGCTCCCAGTTGCCCGCGCCGGCCCGGCCGGGTTTGGCCCACGTGGGCCAGTCGACCCCCTCGACCACCGTGGTCAGCACCTGTTCGGCGCCCAGCGTGCGCTGGCGGGCCGCTTCCGTCAGTACGGGGAACTCGGCGTCCTTGGCCAGCAGGGCTCGCAGCCGACCGAGCGCCGCCGCCGCGTCGATGTCCGTCATGCCCCAGGTGTCGGCGCGTCAACGGGCATCATTTAGCGGTCATCTCAACCTTTTGCGGTCACCGTCCCCTCGGAGACCGGCGCCCCGGGCAGGGAGGCCGCCCGTCAACGCCAGACGTCGGCCATGTCGGTGCCATCGACCTTCAGGTCGCGGTAGCCGGCGCCGAGGCTGTCGAGCAGGGCCACGGCACGGGCCCGGGCCCCTCCGAAGGCGGCGTCGATGGCCTTGTCGTAGACGAGGGTGCCGGTGGCGTCGAAGCGGGCGGTGAGCCCGTCGTGCTCGTCGGCCCGGGCCGACAGCTGGGAACGGACCTCGTCGGTGAGCCCGTCGAAGCGACCGCGCACGGTCACCCGGAAGATGTGCGTCGCCATGGTGTCCAGCCTGACCGCCCGGGCCGCTCCCGGCCAGCGAGATGGGGGGGCATCCGCCGACTACGGTCCCTCGATGGCCCCGGCACCCGGACACGACGGACCGACCCGCGGGCACGCCGCCGCCCTGGACGCCGCTGACCCCCTGGCCCCCCTGCGGGACCGCTTCTCCGACCAGGAGGACAGGCTGTGCTACCTCGACGGCAACTCCCTGGGACGACTGCCCCGGGCCACCGTCGAGCGCCTGGCCCGGGTCGTCAGCGACGAGTGGGGCCGTGACCTCATCCGCTCGTGGTCCCACTGGGTCGACCTGCCCCGCCAGGCGGGTGACCGGCTGGCCACCGGCGTGCTCGGCGCGTCCGAGGGCAGCACCCTGGTGGCCGATTCGACCACGGTCAACCTGTTCAAGCTGGTCAGCGCAGCCGTCGACGCCCGCCCCGGGCGCCGTCTGCTGGTGACCGACGAGGGGAACTTCCCCACCGACCGCTACGTGCTCGAGGGCATCGCCGCGGCCCGGGACCTCGAGCTCCGCCTCATCCCCACCGACCCCATCGCCGGCCCCGACCTCGACGCCCTCGATGACGTCCTGGGCGGACCGCGGGGCGGCCGGTCGGGCGATGACGTGGCCGTGGTCAGCCTGTCCCACGTCGACTACCGCTCGGCGGCGGTGACCGACGTGGTGGCCGTCAACGAGGCCGCGTCCCGGGTCGGTGCCCTGGTGGTGTGGGACCTGAGCCACGCCGCCGGAGCTGTCGAGGTGGACCTGGAGGAGCGCGGCTGCGAGCTGGCCGTCGGCTGCACCTACAAGTACCTGTGCGGCGGTCCGGGAGCACCGGCGTTCCTCTACGTGGCCCCCCACCTGCACCGCGAATTGCGCCAGCCCATCTGGGGCTGGTTCGGCCAGCAGGACCAGTTCGCCATGGGCCCGGCCTACGACCCCGTGGCCGGCATCGAGCGCTTCGCCGTGGGCACCCCGTCCATCCTCGGCCTCGCCGCCGCGGACGAGGGCATCCGCCTGGCCGCCGAAGCCGGCCCCGCCGCCCTGGCCGCCAAGTCCCGCACCCTCACCGAGCTGGTGGTCGCCTTCTACGACGCCCACCTGGCCGCGCTGGGCTTCACCCTGGGCTCACCCCGGGACGCCGCCCGGCGGGGTGGCCACGTGTCCCTGGGCCACGTCGCGGCGTGGCCCATCTGCCAGGCCCTGGTCGACCGGGGGGTGGTGCCCGACTTCCGCGGTCCCGACCTGGTCCGCCTGGGCCCCGCCCCGCTGTCGACCAGTGCCGTCGAGCTGTGGGACGGCCTCGACCGGCTGCGCGACCTGGTGGCATCGGGTGACCACGACGGCTACGACCCGTCCCCCGGCCGCGTCACCTGAGGGCGCGTGACAGGGCATGAACGCGACACGGTGACCCGGCGGCCCCTCGGCCACCGCCTCTAGGGTGAGCACATATGGGGGCGATGAGCGATGCCGAGCGTGACGGGTTCCTGGCCGAGAGGCGGGTCGGGGTGCTGGCCATCGGCCGCGACGGGGCCGGCCCCCTGCAGGCGCCCATCTGGTACCAGTACGAGCCCGGTGTCGGCTTCCGCATCTGCATGGGGGGCTCGTCGCTGAAGGCCAGGCGGCTCCGGGCCGAGGGCCGGGCGGCCATCTGCATCCAGGCCGAGGACCGTCCGTACCGCTACGTGACGGCCGAGGGTCCCGTGACCGTCGAACTGCTGGGCGACGCCACCCACGAGGCCATCCGGTCCATGGCCAGCCGCTACCTGGGCGAAGCCGCCGGGGCCCAGTACGCCGATCAGTTCCCCACCCCCGACGAGGTCGTGGTCACCCTGACCCCCGATCGCTGGCGGGCCGAGAGCCTGGGCTGATCCGCCTCGGCAAGGTGGAGGTGGGGTGAACGGACGGTGACATGCCTTCGGCATCCACCCACAACCTGATGCGCGCACGCCCGTGAGGCGCGCCCCCTATCTTCGCCCGATGCGTGGACCGGGCCCCATCTGGCCCCTGCCGAGTAGACCGATCCTCGTCTGGGGGATGCTCGTCGCCACCGTGCTGGCCGCGGCCAGCCTGCTGCCCCTGGCCCGGCGGGGCGGGTACTACGTGCCCGAGCTCGACATCGGCGCCGAGGGCAGCATCGCCGCCTGGCTGTCGAGCAGCACCCTGCTGGGATGCGCCGCCGCCCTGCTGTGGATCTCGCGCCGGGATCGCCTCCCGCTCAGCCGCTCGTGGGTGGCGCTGGCCCTGGTCTTCACCTTCCTCTCCCTCGACGAGGCCGTCTCCCTGCACGAGAAGGCCATCGACCCGTTGCAGGAGTCCCTGGACACGTCCGGACCCCTGCTGTACGCCTGGGTCATCCCCGGCGCCCTGTTCGCCGTGCTCGCCGCCCTCGCCTTCGTGCCCCTGCTCCGGGCCCTCGAGCCGGCCACGGCCCTGCGGTTCGTGGTGGCCGGCGCCGTGTACGTGGGCGGCGCCCTCGGGTTCGAGGTGCTGAGCGGGGCGTTGGCCCCCGAGCCCGGCGTGGTCGACCACGTCTACGAGGTCGTGGCCACCACCGAGGAGTGGCTGGAGATGGTGGGCATCACCCTCTTCCTCGCCGCCCTGGCCCGCCACGCCGCCACCCTGGTGGTGACGGGCACGCCGGGGCCCTACGTGGGGGTGACGACGGGACCCGGAACCACCCTGCCCTCGCCCGCCGGCCGCTGAGCCGACCGCTCAGCGGCGCCAGACGGCGTCGGGGTGGCGGTCGGGCAGCCGGGGCCAGCCGAACAGCTTCTGGCGAAGCGGGCCCGGCGCGTAGTCCCGCTGGACCAGGCCCCGCTCCTGCAGCACGGGCACGACCCCGTCGATGAAGTCGACGAAGGTGCCCGGGGTGACCGAGTAGACGAGGTTGAAGCCGTCCACGCCCGCTTCGGTCCACGACTGCAGGGTGTCGGCGATCTGCTCGGGCGTGCCCACCAGGAACTGGCCGGCCATGTTGGCCCGGGCCAGGTCCCGGAAGGTGCGGGTACCCGGAGGCCTGCCCTCGAGCAGGCCCCGCACGGGTCCCTGCATGGCCTGGCTGTCGAACTCCTCCAGGGGCCGGTCGGGGTCGATGGAGCCCAGGTCCACGCCGATGCTGCCGCTGAGGTGGGCCAGGGCGGCCTCGGTGCTGAGCTGGGCCCGGTACTCGGCCTCCTTGGCCCTGGCCTCGGCCTCGGTGCCGCCGACGACGGGGGCCAGGCCCTGGAAGAAGCGGATGTCCTCGGGCTTGCGGCCATGGGCCTCGGCCCGGGCCCGGATGTCGTGCACGGGTCCCCGGCCCTCGGCCAGGGCCCGGCGGCTGGTGTTGACGAAGACGCCCTCGGCGTGGCGGGCGGCGAACTCCCGGCCCCGCTCGGAGGAGCCGGCCTGGAACAGCACCGGGGTGCGCTGGGTCGACGGCTCGGACAGATGGGGGCCGGCCACCCGGTAGTGGGTGCCATCGTGGTCGATGGGGTGGACCTTGTCCGGATCGGCGTACACCCCCCGGGCCCGGTCGACGACCACGGCGTCGTCCTCCCAGCTCCCCTCCCACAACTTGCCGGTGACCTCGAGGTACTCGTCGGCCTGGTCGTAGCGCCCGTCGTGGGAGGGCAGGTCGCCCAAGCCCAGGCTGGCGGCGGCGTTGGGCAGGTACGACGTCACGATGTTCCACGCGGCCCGGCCCCGGGTCAGGTGGTCGAGCGTGGACACCTGGCGGGCGAAGGTGAAGGGGTGGGTCTGCAGGGTGGAACTGGTGAAGGCGAAGCCCAGGTGCTCGGTGACCGTCGCCATGGCCGGGATGAGCAGCATGGGGTCGTTGACGGGCACCTGCATGCCCTCGCGGATCGACGTCTCCGGTCCCCCGCCGTAGGTGTCGTAGAGCCCGACGACGTCGGCCAGGAAGAGGGTGTCGAAGCAGCCGGCCTCGAGGATCCGGGCCAGCTCCAACCAGGGCTCGAGGGTGTGGTACTCGCGCTGGCGGGTGTCGTCGCGCACCCACAGGCCCTGCTGGATGTGGGACACGCAGTTCATCGAGAAGGCGTTGAGCACCATCCGCTTGGGCGCCGGGGCCGGGCTCATGCCGGACGAACCATCGAGAAGCTGGCGTCGACCACGCTGTAGTCCTGGTAGCCGAGCCGCCCGAGGGGCTTGAGGCGGGCGGCATCGATCATGCCGTCGACCACGGCGTCCTCGGCCACGTGGACCTGCACCACCCGACCGATGACCATGTTGTTGGTCAGCGTCTCCGAGGACGGCAGCGACACGATCTCCACGACCTGGCACTCCAGGCAGATGGGGGACGCCGAGGTGGCGTTCATGTGCTCGCGCAGGTCCCAGGTGCACAGGTTGAAGACGAACTCACCCGTGTCCCTGGCGTTGACCAGGGAGTCCTTGAGACCGCCCTCGTGGTGGTCGCCGTTGGCGCAGTACATGAAGCACAACGGGTCGCTGGCCACCAGGTTGGCGAAGCTGAAGGGGGCCAGGTTGACGACCCCCTCGACGGACACGGTCGAGATCCAGCCGATGGGTCGGGGCACGACGAGGGCGCCATAGAGGGCGCGCCTGAAGCCGGGGGACGCAGGCCGGGGTGGTCGGCGGGGTCGAAGTGCACCGGCGTGCCTCCTGGCGGTTCGTGGCACGCCGGCGGGTCGGCGTGGGCCACCCGCACCGTAGACGGCGCCGGTCGCCCTGCACCCCCCCGCCGACGGCGCGCCCCGCTATTCGGCCGGACCGCCGTAGCCCTCGGGCGGGGGGCCGTCCTCGGGATCGGGCACGGCGTCGGGATCGGGTGCGGTCACCTCGTTGTCGTGATCCCGCTCCTCGGTCGGCCCGGGGGCCTCGGTGGGGTCGTCGGTACCGGGTTCATGCGCCATGGGTCACAACGTTCCCGGCTCCGGGCCCCACCAAAACCTCGGGCTCACGAGGGCATGGGGCCGACGTAGTACGCCGAAGGGCGGATGACCTTGGGCTCGGCGCACTGCTCGAGGGCGTGGGCGCACCAGCCGACGATGCGGCTCATGGCGAAGGTGGCGGTGAACAGGGTGCGGGGCACGCCGCACGCCTCGAGCAGGACCGAGGACCACAGGTCGACGTTGGCCACCAGGCGGCGCCCGGCCAGCAGGCGCAGACCGGCGCGCTCGACCTCGCTGACCAGGGCATGACGCTCGGGGTCGATGGCCTCGAGCACCTCGGCCAGCACCGCCCCCCGGGGGTCGGGCGCCCGGTACACCGAGTGGCCGAAGCCCATCAGGCGGTGGCCCGAGGCGATCTCGGACCGCATCCACGCCTCGGCGGCGTCGGGGGTGCCGATGGCGTCGAACATGTCCAGCACCCTTGTCTGGACGGCGCCGTGACGGGGCCCGCTGAGGGCGGCGAAGCCACCGACGACGCACCCGGCCAGGTCGGCCCCCGTCGAGGCGATGACCCGCGCCGCGAAGGTCGACGAGTTGAAGCCGTGGTCGATGGTGAGGATCAGGTAGGTCTCCAGCGCCCGCACCACCTCGGGCGGGGCCTCGACACCGGTGAGCATCTCCAGGTATCCGGCCACGTGGCCCAGTCCGGGCCGGGGCTCGAGCAGGCGGCCGTGGTGGATGGACGCCACCAGGGTGGGCATGGCCGAGATGAGGCGCACGGCATCGGCCCGGCGCTCGTCGCGGCTGATGTCGACCAGGGGACGCAGGCCCAGCACCTCACCCAGGGCGCTCAGCCCGCTGCGCAGGCCCAAGGGCCCGACCAGGGGACCGAGGGCGGGGGGCAGGCTGCGGTCACCCAGGGCGGAGGCGCCGCTGGCGTCGAGGACCAGGGCGGCCACCTCCTCGAAGGTCGACGTTCGGGCCAGGTCGGGCACCGGACGGCCCCGGTAGTGGAAGAAGCCCTCGTCGCCGAGAACGTCACCCACGGTGGTGGCGGTGACGGCCACCCCGGCCAGGCCCACAGGTACCTCGATCAGCTCCACCCGTTCAGCTCCGCTCGGTCGACATCAGAGGTCGGACGTTACGCCTGTCACTGCCAGGATCGCCGCCGCTGCCTTGTCCTGATACGAAACCCGGTCGTAGCGTTACTAGGTCGCCTGCCGTCGGCGGGCCGAGTGCGAGGTGGGGCCGTTCGTGAACGCGCTGCGCAACATCCCCTACAAGTGGGTCGTGGCGTCGATCTTCGTGGTCGGGCTGTTCATGGACATCATGGACACGACCATCGTCAACGTGGCCCTGCCCACGCTGGCCAAGGAGTTCAACACCGGCGAGGCGTCCATCGAGTGGGTGATCCTCGGTTACCTGCTGTCCCTGGCCGTCTTCATCCCCGCCTCGGGCTGGGTCGGTGACCGCTTCGGGACGAAGAAGACGTTCCTGTTCGCCCTGTTCGTGTTCACCACGGCGTCGGCCCTGTGCGGGCTGGCCACCAGCCTCAACGAGCTCATCGCCTTCCGGGTGCTGCAGGGGGTGGGTGGGGGCATGCTCACCCCGGTGGGCACGGCCATGTTGTTCCGGGCCTTCCCTCCCGTCGAGCGGGCCAAGGCCTCGACCATCCTCATCATCCCCACCGTCCTCGCCCCTGCCGTCGGCCCCATCATCGGTGGCTACCTGGTCACCTCGGTGTCGTGGCGGTGGATCTTCTACGTGAACCTGCCCATGGGCGTCCTCGGCCTGCTCATCGGCTTCCTCCTGCTCAAGGAGCACAAGGAGGAGACCGCCGGGGCCTTCGACCTACCCGGGTTCGTCTTGTCGGGGGCGGGGCTGGCCCTGGTGCTGTTCGCCCTGTCCGAAGGGCCGGAACGAGGCTGGACGTCCCCCCTGGTGTGGGGCAGTGCCGTGGTCGGCCTGGCCATGTTCACCGCCCTGGTCCTCGTCGAACTGCGGGTGCCCCACCCCATGCTCGCCCTGCGCCTGTACCGGGACCGGATGTTCCGCAACGCCAACTTCATCATGTCGCTGACCTACGGCAGCTTCGCCGGCGCCCTGTTCCTGCTCCCCCTGTTCCTGCAGACCTTCCGGGGACTCAGCGCCTTCGAGTCCGGTCTGACCACCTTCCCCCAGGCCGTGGGCGTCATGATCTCGAGCCAGCTGGTGGGCCGGCTCTACCACCGCATCGGACCCCGTCGACTGATGACCTTCGGGCTCACCGGGGTGGCCATCGTCAGCCTGGCCTTCGTGTTCGTCGACCTGCACACCAGCCTGTGGTCCATCCGGGGGATCATGTTCCTGCGGGGCCTCTTCATGGCCTTCTCGTTCGTGCCCCTGCAGGCGGCCACGTACGCCAACATCGCCCCCACCGACACGGGGCGGGCCTCGGCCATCCACACCACCCAGCGCCAGGTCGCCGCGGCCCTGGGCGTGGCCACCCTGGCCACGGTGTGGGTCAGCACCACCAACTCGTTCATGTCCAGCGCAGACGGCCCGGCCGAGGTCTCCTCGGCCATGCTCGACGGCTTCCACGCCGGCTTCGCCGCGGCGACGGTGCTGGTGGCCATCGGGGCCGTGTGCGCCTTCGTCCTCATCCGCGACGTCGACGCCGCCGCCACCCTGCACCGCCCCAGGTCCGGGCAGGCCGGCGCGGACACCGAGGACACCTTCGTCCCCGCCCACTGAGCCGGCTCGGCGAGCGGCCGGTCGGGGATCAGCCCCGACCGACGCGGGTAGCCTTGACCCTGTACATGGCTTCGTCGGCTCGGGCGACGACCTCGTCGAGGTCGTCGCCGGACCTGGCGAGGTGCGCACCCACACTGGCGCCGACGTCGACGTGGCCGCCGTGGATGAGGTACGGGTGGGACAGGGCTTCGCTGATCCTGGCCTCCAGGCCGACCAGGCCCCGGGCGGTGATGCGGGGGGCGACGACCGCGAACTCGTCCCCTCCCATGCGGGCCAGGGTGTCCTGGGGCCGGACCACCTGGGTCATCCGAGCGGCAGCCACCCGCAGTACCTCATCCCCCGCCGCGTGACCGTAGGTGTCGTTGACCGGCTTGAACCCGTCGAGGTCGAGGTAGAGCAACCCCACGTCGGCCTCCGCCGGCCGATGGGGGCGGGGCGTCAACGCCGAGGCGAGGCGCTGGCTGAACAGCGAGCGGTTGCCCAGCCCGGTCAGCGGGTCGAGCGTGGCCCGGCGTTCCATGTCCTGTTCGGCCAGCTTGCGGCGGCTGATGTTGACGTGGGAGATGAGCATGCGGCGCTCGGGCCCGTCGATGGGGGTGACGCGCAGCACGAACCACCGGCCCACCTCGGGCGAGGGGCACGGGTACTCGAGGTCGGACTCGACCGTGTGGCCATCCATGACGGCACGAAGGCCGGCGGTGACGGCGACGGCATCGGCGCAGCCGTCAGCAGCCGAACGTGCGCAGACGTCGAGGTAGTTCGTCCCGACGCTCGTGCGAGCAGGATCGCCCCCGTTGTCCACGGTGAACATGCGCCAGGCTCGGTTGACGGCCACGATCGCGCCCGCGCCGTCGACGACGGCGGTGGCGTCAGGGATGGCGTCCAGCAGCGCGGCGTCGGGTGGCGCTACGTCCAGCAGGTGTGCAGCAGACATCGGGTCTCCCTCGTCGACCACTCATCGGTCACCGTACGAGGGAACTTGATCTCCGAGCCGGCCGCCGATGTCCGCCACACGGCGGCGACATCGGCACCCCCCGGGCGTCTCAGCTGGTGGGGGTGGCCACCTTGGCCCGGTCCCCGGCCAGGGCAGCGGCCAGCCAGGTCTCGAGCTCGGCCGTGGCCCGCCTGGCCAGGGCCGTCCCCGGGGCGAAGAGGTCGAAACCGTGCGGTGCCCCGGGGTACACGTGCAGTTCAGTGGGCACGCCGGCGTGGTTGAGGCGCAGGGCGTAGTCGACGTCCTCGTCCAGGAAGCCGTCCAGCGTCCCCACCGAGATGAAGGCCGGGGGCAGGCCGGACAGGTCGGTGGCCCGGGCCGCGGCCGCGTATGCCGGGGGCTCACCGCCGAAGAGGTCGCCCAGGTAGGCACCCCAGCCGTAGCGGTTGGAGGTCGGCGCCCACACCGGGACCTCCCACGTGGTCGATGTGCCGGCGATGCGGTCGTCGAGCATGGGGTAGATGAGCAGCTGGAAGGCCAGGGGCACCTCGGCACGATCGCGGGCCAACAGCGCCAGGCCCGCGGCCAGCCCGGCGCCGGCACTGGCCCCGCCGATGCCGAGGCGGGTGGGGTCGATGCCCAGCTCGTCGGCGTGGTCGGCCACCCAGCGCAACCCGGCGTAGGCATCGTCGAGAGGCCCCGGGTAGGCCGTCTCGGGGGCCAGGCGGTACTCGACGGACACGCCGACGCAGCCGAACATGGGGCACCAGCGGTCCAAGCGGGGGTCGTCACCGAGGGCGGTGCCGATGACGTATCCGCCACCGTGCATCCAGTACAGGCAGGGCAGGGGGCCGTCCGGCCCCTGTCCCCCACCGCCCGCGGGGCGGTGCACCCGCAGCACCACATCGGGGTCCCCCGGGGCACCGGGCACGACGTGCTCGGTGCGGACCACGGCGTCGGAGCACTGGGCCGCCAACGTCGCGCTCAGGGTGTCGCGCTGGCGGCGCACCTTGGGCAGCACCTCGTCGTCGAGGGCCACGAAGGCCGGCAGCGCGGCCAGCGCCTCGGCGATCTCGGGATCGATCAACCCGGCGACGTCCATGCGTTCCCCCTGCAGCAGCGTGCCCGGCCCGTCCGGACGAGCGCAGCCTAGGAAAGACTCCCCTCCCCCGTCGCCCCCACCAATCGGGCACGGCCACGGACCCCTCCGGACCCCGCGGCCGTGCCCGATTAGGGTCCGGGCCATGGCTGACGAGGCGGAAGAGGTACGCACCGGCGACGAGCTCGACGTCGACCGGCTCCGGGGCTTCATGCGCCGGGAACTGCCCGAGCTCGACGGTGACATCGAGGTGCTGCAGTTCCCCGGGGGCAGCGCCAACCTGACCTACCTGGTCCGGGTGGGCGGGGCCGAGCTGGTGCTGCGACGACCGCCCTTCGGCACCATCGCCCCCGGCGCCCACGACATGGGCCGCGAGTACAAGGTGCTGTCGCGGCTGTGGCGGGACTTCGACCGGGCGCCGCGGGCCTACGCCTTCTGCCAGGACCACTCGGTGCTGGGGGCCGACTTCTTCCTCATGGAGCGGCGCCAGGGCGAGGTCATCCGCGACGAGATCCCCCCCTCCCTGGCCGACCTGCCCGAGGTGGGCCGCCGCCTGGGCTTCGCCGTCATCGACGCCTTCGCCGACCTGGCCCTGCTCGACCCCGCCGCCGTCGACCTGGCCGACCTGGGCAAGCCCGAGGGCTTCGTGGCCCGCCAGGTCAAGGGCTGGTCGGACCGGTGGTCGCGGGTCAAGGACGACAACCCCCTCCCGGTGATGGACTCGGTGGCCGTCCGTCTGGCCGAGACCCTGCCCACGTCGACGGTCACCGCCCTGGTGCACAACGACCCCAAGCTGGACAACTGCCAGTTCGCCGTGGGCGAGCCCGACCGGGCCACCTCCATCTTCGACTGGGACATGACCACCGTCGGTGACCCCCTCGTCGACCTGGGCACCCTGTTGAACTACTGGCCCGACCCTTCTGACCCCCCGGGAGCGTGGCGCGGCCGCGAGGACACCATGCGCACCTTCGGCCTGCCCACCCGGGCCGAGGTGATCGAGCGCTACGCCACCCGCACCGGCTTCGACTGCAGCCAGGCCGGGTGGTATGAGGCCTTTGCCCAGTGGAAGACGGCGGTGGTCGTGGCCCAGCTCCACCACCGCTGGCTCCAGGGTGACTCGGCCAACCCCCGCCACGAGACCATCGCCGAAGCCGTACCCGTGCTGGCCGACTCGGCCGACCAGATCCTCGACGCCCTCGCCGCCAGCTGACCAGCATGACGGGGACGACGGCCGGCAAGGTGGTCGTCGATCCCCGGCCGCCATGGTCTACGCTGTAGCACATGAAGCAGGTCGGCGTGCGGGCCCTCAAGCAGAACGCGTCTGCCGTCGTCGCCGAAGCGGCTGCTGGCGAGGTCGTGACCATCACCGATCGCGGCCGCCCGGTGGCCCAGCTGGGCCCGCTTCCCAGCACCAGGCTCGAAGGGCTGCTGGCCACGGGCCGAGCCCGGCGGCGGAAGCGCGCCCTCAGCGAGCTCTGTCCGCCTCCTCCAGCACCGGTTGGCCCCAGCCCGACGCTCACCCAGGTCCTGGAGGAGATGCGGGACGACGAACGCTACTGATGGCGTACTATCTCGACACCTCCGCCGCGGTGAAGCTCGTCGTGATGGAGCTCGAGTCGACGGCCTTGATGGCGTGGCTGGCGGACCACGATGGGGACGAGGTGGTCTCCAGTGACCTGTTGCGCACCGAACTGCTGCGAGCGACCCGACGAGCCGCCCCCGAGCAGATGACGAGAGCCCGCGAGGTGCTCGACGGGGTGACGCTGCTGTCCTTGCCGACGGCGACGTTCGAGCGGGCTGCCGAGCTGGGTCCCGGGTCCCTGCGGAGCCTCGACGCCGTCCACCTCGCAGCCGCCCTCGATCTCGGCGACGAGCTCGATGGCCTGGTGGTCTATGACGAGAGGTTCAGCGCGGCGGCGCGCCTGCTCGGCATCGCCGTCATTGCGCCACGCTGAGGGCGCCTCCGTCCTTCAACACAGCGTCCGTAAACTCCCCACAATGAGTGATGCTTCAACCGCTATGTGATAACATCATCGCTTGAGCGGCCGGCACTCGTCCGGCTTCGACACTTCGAGAGACGCCTGGTCGGGATGTCTGGGGCCGGTCGGCCCACGCCTTCACCGAAACTGGCTCGACGCCTCCTGGACGAGAGGTACGAGCTGTTGACGACCAAGACCGGGATCGAAGCTCATCGAACCGGCGCGCCCGGCGGAGGAACCGCCCTCAAGGAGCTGCCCAAGACGCCCACGGGCATCAGCGGGCTGGACGAGGTCACCGGCGGGGGCCTGCCCCACGGGCGGCCCACCCTGGTGTGCGGCCCCGCCGGGTGTGGCAAGACGCTGCTGGCCATGGAGTTCATCGTCCGGGGCATCACCCAGTTCGACGAACCCGGCGTCTTCCTCGCCTTCGAGGAGTCGGCCGAGGACCTCACCGCCAACGTGGCCTCCCTGGGCTTCGACCTGACCCAGCTCGAGGCCGACGGCCATCTGGTGATCGACCACGTCAACATGGTCGGCGCCGAGGTCGAGGAGACCGGTGACTGGGACCTCGAAGGGCTGTTCCTCCGCTTGGGCGCGGCCATCGACCAGGTGGGTGCCAAGCGGGTGGTCATCGACACCATCGAGACCCTGTTCGGGGCGTTCGCCAACACCGCCGTGATCCGGGCCGAGCTGCGCCGGCTGTTCCTGTGGCTCAAGGCGCGGGGGATCACCGCCATCATCACCGGCGAGCGGGGCGACGGCACCCTGACCCGCCACGGCATCGAGGAGTACGTCTCGGACTGCGTGATCGTCCTCGATCACCGCGTGACCGAGCAGACCTCGACCCGTCGGCTGCGCATCCTCAAGTACCGGGGCACCCTGCACGGGACGAACGAGTACCCCTTCCTCATCGGTGAGACCGGGGTGTCGGTGCTCCCCATCACCTCCCTCGGCCTGCGCCACGGTGTGTCCACGGAGCGGGTGTCCACCGGGGTCGGTCGCCTCGACGCCATGCTCGGCGACGGTGGCTTCTACCGGGGCAGCACCGTGCTGGTCAGCGGCAGCGCAGGGACGGGCAAGTCGACACTGGCCGCCCAGTTCTGCGACGCCACGTGCGCCCGGGGCGAGCGGGCCATGTACTTCGCCTTCGAGGAGTCCGAGGCCGAGATCGTGCGCAACATGTCCTCCGTCGGCATCAACCTCCAGCGCTGGATCGATGCCGACCTCCTCCACTTCCGGTGCTTCCGACCCAACCTGTTGGGCCTCGAGGCCCACCTCTTCGACATGCAGAAGTTCGTGGGCGAGTTCGACCCCGCCGCCGTGGTCATGGACCCGGTGTCGGACCTGCTGGACATCGGCACCGGGGAGGACGTGTCCGCCCTCGTCACCCGCCAGGTCGACTTCCTCAAGGCCAAGGGCGTCACCGCACTGTTCACCAGCCTCAACTCCGACGCCGTGCCCGATCACGCCGACCATCAGATCGCCTCACTGGTGGACACCTGGCTCCTGCTGAAGTCCATGGAGGGCAACGGCGAGCACAACCGGGTGCTCTACGTGCGCAAGTCCCGGGGCATGGCCCACTCGAACCAGATCCGGGAGTTCCTGCTCACCGGCCAGGGCATCGAACTGGCCGACGTGTACGTAGGTCCCCAGGGGGTGCTCACCGGCTCGGCCCGACAGGCCCAGGAGGCCAAGGAGCGCACCGACGGGTCGGCCCGACTGGAGGACCTCGAGCAGCGCCGGGTGGCCCTCGAGCGGCGCCGCGAGTCGGTCGAGGCCCAGACGGCGACGCTGTGGCGCGAGTTCGAGGACGAGGCCGACTTCGTCGAGCGGTTGCTGAGCCACGGCTCGGACGGGGTCCAGGACCGGGCCGGCCAGCGGGCCGAGCAGGGCCGGCTGCGTCGGGCCGACACGGATGGGGCCAAGGACTTCCCCCGGCCCCGCGATCACCACGGTGTTGGCTAGTGCTCGGCCACGATGAGATGCGCAGGAGCAACGGCAGCGTGCACGAGGACGAGGACGAGGACGAGGACGAGTTCTGGCACCTGCGACTCTACGTCGCCGGGCAATCGCCCAGGTCGTTGCGGGCGTTCGCCAACCTGAAGGCCATGTGCGAGGCGCACCTGGCCGGTCGCTACGAGATCGAGATCATCGACCTCGTCGAGCACCCGTCGCTGGCCCGCAGCGACGACGTGCTGGCCATCCCCACCCTGGTGCGCCGACTGCCGGCCCCGCTACGCAAGATCATCGGTGATCTGTCCGACACGGAGCGGGTCCTGGTCGGTCTCCGGGTCCAGCCCGAGACCTAGCCATGACCAGACCCGATGATGGGACGCTCAAGCGCTTCGAAGACGCACTCGCCGCGGCCGCCGTCGGTCCCGAGCCGTTCTACGACCTCACCCTCTTCGTAAGCGGCGCGTCTGGATTGTCCGGTCGGGCCATCGCCAACGCCCGGCGCCTGTGCGAGCTGCACCTGGCCGGCCGCTACGACCTGTCCGTCGTCGACGTGCACGAGGAGCCCAACATCGACGGTGGCTGGCTCCTCGCCGTCCCCACCCTGGTCAAGAACCTACCCCGGCCCATGCGCAAGCTGGTCGGCGATCTGTCCGACACCGCCCGCGTGCTGGTCGCCCTCGACCTCCCTGCGGCAGCTGTCGTCCCAAGGCCCCCGGCCACCGATGTCCGTGAAGGGCCCCGATAGGCATCCCATGAGCCGAACCACCCGACGACGGATGAAGCCGATCCTGGAGCGCTCGCCAGGAGTGGCCCAATGGGCGGACAGGACGCTCGTCGAGATCATCGCGCCCGCCGACGCCGCAGAGGCCGAGGCGACCACGACGGCGGCCCCCACCCGCATGACCGAGGCCGAGGACACCCTCCGGGCCATCGGCGCCGGCGAGATCGACGCCTTCGTGGTGTCCGACGGTGGTGCCGTGCGGCGGGTGTTCACCCTGTCCACGGCCGACCGGCCCTATCGCATGTTCGTGGAGAACATGCGCGACGGTGCCGCCACCCTGTCGTCCACGGGTCTGGTCCTCTACGCCAATCGCCGGCTGGCCGAGCTCCTGTCGCTGCCCCGCGAGACCATCGTGGGTTCGCCGTTGGCCCGTTTCCTGGTCGGCGGCCACGCCCTCGGCCTCGAGCAACTCCATGGCCCGGGCGGACAGGGGGGCACCGTCGAGCTCGACCTGGTGGGCGGAGACGGCCGGGCCGTGCCCGTGCTCGTGGGCACCTCCCCCCTCGACGTCGACGGTGACCTGTTGACGTGCCTGACCTTCACCGACCTCACCGCCCAGCGGGCCCAGGACCTCGAGATCGCCGAGCTCAGCCAGGCCCAGGCCGAACGAATGGCCGACCTGCAGGACGCCCAGGCCGCCCTGACCATGCAGGCAACCCATGACGCGCTCACCGGCCTGCCCAACCGGGCCCTGCTCGTCGACCGCATCGATCAGGCCCTTTCCCATGCCCGCCGCTCAGGGCGCTGCACCGCAGTGCTCTTCGTCGACCTCGACCGCTTCAAGCACGTCAACGACACCCAGGGCCACGCCGCCGGCGACGCCGTGCTGCGCCGGGTGGCGGCCCAGCTGGTGGGCGTGCTCCGACCCATGGACACCGTGGCCCGCATCGGGGGTGACGAGTTCATCGTGCTCGCGCCAGAGGTCGACAACCACCTCCATGCCGTGGACATCGCCACCCGCCTGGTCAACGAGCTCAGCCGCCGGCCCCCCCGACGTGAGGACGGCGACCGGGTCACGGCCAGCATCGGCGTGGCCGTCTCCGTGGCCGGCCGGGGCTCGGCCGAGACCCTGCTCAACGAGGCCGACACGGCCATGTACCAAGCGAAATCGCTGGGCGGCGGCCGGGCCGAGGTCTTCGACGTGGCCCTGGGGAAGCAGGTGCAGCAGCGCTCGGTGGCCCAGCAGATGCTGCAGAGCGCCCTCGACGAGCGACGGGTGATCGTGCACTACCAGCCCGTGATCGAGCTGGCCACGGGCCACGTCGCCGGCTTCGAGGCCCTGGCCCGCATCGCCGAGCGGGACGGCTCGGTCCTGACCCCCGCCGCCTTCATCGCCGTGGCCGAGGACACGGGCCTGGTCGTGCCCCTGGGCGCCCAGGTGCTGGGCATGGCCTGCCAGGAGGCCCGTGCGTGGAACTCGAACGGACCCCTGACCGTGGCCGTGAACCTGTCGTCCCGCCAGTTCGAGCCCGGCGACCTGACCAGGGTGGTGCGGGACGTGCTGGTGCGGACGGGCTTCGACCCGACGCACCTGCACCTCGAACTGACCGAGACGGCCATCATCGACCTGCGCCTCGACATCCTCGACCAGCTGGGCCGCATCCGTGACCTGGGGGTGCAGATCGGCCTGGACGACTTCGGCACCGGGTACGCCTCGTTGACCCACCTGCGCCGGCTGCCCCTGACCTTCGTGAAGATCGACCAGTCCTTCGTGCAGGGTCTCGAGGCCCAGCCCGAGGACGACCGCATCGTGGCCGCCGTGGTGGACCTGGCCGCCAACCTCGGGTTGCGGTCCATCGCCGAGGGCGTCGAGACCCCGGGCCAGCTGGCCCGGCTGCGAGAGCTCGGCTGTGACCAGGCCCAGGGCTACCTCTTCGCCCGTCCCCTGCCGCCGAGCGACGTCCCCACCGCGTTCCGCCACGCGCCATGGTGATGGATCAGAAATGGCGCCGTGCACGCTTGCGTTGCGGTCATAGCCGGCGGCGATGATGGCAGACAACGATGGCTAGGCTGGCCAGTAGACGTCTTCGACGTGCCCGTCCAGACAACGCGCGGGCTTGCCTCACTACATCTGGGCGGTGATGGCCGTGGTCCACGAGGACAAGCTCTCGGCGGTGCTGAGCGAGTTCGCCCGCACCCTGGTGACGGACTTCCCCATCCAGGGCATACTCGACCACCTCGTCGAGCGGATCGTCGACATCCTGCCCGTCACCGCCGCCGGTGTCACCCTCATCTCCGAGGGCACCGCGCCCCGCTACGTCGCAGCCTCCAACTCGGACGCACTGCGCTTCGAGCGGCTGCAGAGCGACATCGGCCAGGGTCCGTGCCTGGCTGCCTTCATCACGGGTGAGGCCGTCTCGGTACCCGACCTGCACCAGACGGCGAGCTTCCCCCGCTTCGCCCCCTCGGCGCTGACCGCCGGGCTGGCGGCGGTCTTCGCCTTCCCCTTGCGCCACGGCGACGGTTGCCTGGGGGCGCTCGACCTCTACCGCGGGACGCCCGGCCCCCTCAGTGCCGCCGACCTGGCCACGGCCCAGACGCTGGCCGACGTGGCGGCGGCGTACCTGCTCAACGCCCAGGCCCGCGACGACGCCCGGGCCACCTCGGACCACTTCTACCACAGCGCCCTGCACGATCCTCTGACCGGGTTGCCGAACCGGCTCATGCTCCAGCAGCGCCTGGAGCACGTGGCCCAACGGTCCCTCCGCTCCCACGCCACCGCGGCCATCCTCTTCGCCGACCTGGACCGCTTCAAGAAGGTGAACGACACCCACGGGCACCAGGTCGGCGATGCCCTGCTCCTGGCCGTGGCCCGACGGCTGTCGGCTCTGGTGCGACCAGGGGACACCATGGCCCGGGTGTCGGGGGACGAGTTCGTGTTCCTGTGCGAGGACCTGGCCAGCCCCGACGACGTCGTGCTCCTGGCCCGCCGCATCGACGAGGCCTTCGCCCGCCCCTTCATCGTGGCCGGCCTGGAGCTGTCGGCCTCGGCCAGCGTGGGCATCGCCTTCGCCGGTCCCGGGGACTCCATCTCCGAGGAGCTGGTGGCCCAGGCCGACCGGGCCATGTACCGGGCCAAGCGCCGCGGTGGCGGCCACCACGTCATCGACCTGCGCGAGGCGGTACACGCCGCCGACGGCCACGACTTCGAAGGTGACCTGCGCCGCGCCTTCGCCCGCGACGAGCTCGACGTCGCCTACCAGCCCATCGTGACCACCGGGGACGGGTTCCTGACCGGCGTGGAAGCGCTGCTGCGCTGGACCCACCCCACCCGGGGGGCCGTGCCCGCCATGTCCATGATCGGGGTGGCCGAGCAGAGCACGCTCATCGACGAGGTCGGTGCCTGGGTCCTCGAGCGGGCCTGCCGCGACCGGGGCCGGTGGCTCCGTTCCCATCCCGCGGTACCCATCGACCTCGCCGTCAACGTCTCGGCCCGCCAGCTGATGGCCCAGGACTTCCCGTCCCTGGTCGAGGCCGTCCTCGACGTCACGGCCATGGACCCCGGGGCCCTCGTCCTCGAGATGACCGAGGACGTGTTCGTCGAGGACCTCGACCGGGCCGCCGCCGTCCTGGCCCGACTGCGGGGGTTGGGCATCCGCCTGGCGCTGGACGACTTCGGGACGGGCTACTCGTCGTTGAGCTACCTGCGGCGGCTCCCCGTGCACATCGTCAAGATCGACCAGAGCTTCGTGGCCGACGTCGACCGGGTGCCACTGGGCGGGCCTGTTCTCGCCGCGGTGACCAACCTGGCCCACGTCCTGGGCCTCAGCGTCATCGCCGAGGGGGTGGAGACCTCGAGCCAGGCCGAGGAGGTCAGCGCCGTGGGCTGCCAGTGGGCCCAGGGCTACTTCTACGCCCGCCCCATGCCGGCCGCGGCCATCGCCGCCCTGCTGGAGCGAGGGCGGACACGCCCGCCCCGCCTCCCCGAGCACGGCGATCCCGGTGGGGCCGGCGCCGCGGTGGACGACGCGTCCTCGGAGGCCTCCCTCCCCGATGCCCCTGCCGCGGCCTGATGGCCGAGGTCTCCGACACGACGGGCAGGCGCGCCGAGGACCGGCTGCTAACGTCGTCAGCCGAGGCGCGTGGCCCAGGGGGACGAGGCCGTTGACCGGTGACGAGCACCTGCGGGCGGAGCTCGAAGCAGCCATGACCGATGCCGGTTCCGGGGTCGCCGCCGCCAACGGGCTGTGCGTGGCCTGCGTCGATCTGCTGCACGTGGATGGCGCCGCCATCTCCTTCATGCACGACGGTGCCTCCCAGGGCACCTTCGGCTCCAGCGGCGAGCTCAGCCGCCGCCTCGACGAGTTCCAGTTCACCTACGGCGAAGGGCCGTGCATGGACGCGGTGAGCGCAGGTCGCCCCGTGCTCGTGCCCGACATCGAGGTCGAGACCGAGGTGCGGTGGCCCGCCTTCGCCGCCGCCATGCTCCAGGAGGGTGTGCGCGCCGTCTTCGCCCTGCCCTCGGCGGTGGCCACCAACCACATCGGCGTGCTCGACCTGTTCCGCCGGGCGCCGGGCCCGATGTCGCCCGGCGACCTGAGCGCCGGGCTGTTGGCGGCCGAGTTGGCGGCTCTGCCCCTGCTGAACCTGATGACGGCTGACGTGGACTGGGCTGGGGTGGGCGACGGCAGCACCGCCTGGGCCGAGCTGGCATCGTTGGAGCGGGTCGAGGTGTACCAGGCCACAGGCATGCTCATGGAGCACCTCGACGTGGGGCCCACCGAGGCCCTGGTGCGCCTGCGGGCCCACGCCTTCGCCATGGGCCAGACGGCCAGCGAGGTGGCGTGGAAGATCGTCGAACGGCGGCTGACGTTGGACCACGACGGTGCCTGGCGGCCATCGGGAGAGGCGGGCTCGGCGCCATGAACAACGATCGCGAGCACCAGGTCACCGAGGCGTTCGTGTCCCTGGCCAACAGCCTGGTCGAGCACTTCGACGTGGTCGACCTCCTGAGCGGATTGGCTACCGATTGTGCCCGGCTGCTCGACATCGCCGAGGCCGGGGTGTTGCTGGCCGATCGTCGTCGCGTCCTGCACGTGGTGGCGGCGTCCTCCGAGGCGACCAGGAGCCTGGAACTGTTCCAGCTCCAACGCGACCAGGGTCCCTGCCTCGAGTGCTACCGCAGCGGCACCCCGGTGGTGGTGGCCGACCTGGGTGCGGAAGCGGCGCGCTGGCCCGAGTTCGTCGAACGGGCCCTGGCGGCCGGGTTCGCCTCGGTCCATGCGGTGCCCATGCGGTTGCAGGACAACGTGCTGGGGGCGTTGGGCCTGTTCGGACGGGAGCCCGGCGTCCTGCTGACGGCGAGGGACCTGAGCCTGGCCCAGGCCCTGGCCCACGTGGGCAGCGTGGCCATCGTGCACAGCAGCGCCGCAGCCGACAGGGTCGCCATCGCCGAGCAGCTGCAGGGGGCGTTGACCAGCCGGGTGGTCGTCGAGCAGGCCAAGGGCGTGTTGGCCCAGCGGGGCGACCTGGACATGGACGAGGCCTTCGTCGTGTTGCGCCGGTACGCCCGTGACCACAACCTGCGCCTGGCCGACGTGGCCCAGGACGTCGTCTCCCGCCAGCTCCCCGCCCAGCGGGTGCTGGACAACACCTCGCACCGAAGCGCGAAGCCGCCGGGGCACGCCGGCGGGTGACCAACTCCCCCGTCGACGGCCCTGAACCCCTGACCGCCGGCGGCGTGTGGTGGTGAAAGGCCCCCGTGGGATGCACCACACGGACGTTGCGTCGTGTCCGCCGGGCTGGCCGGACGGGCCCAGGTCCTGATGGCGGCCTGTGAGCTCCGCCGAGCGCGGCGACGCGGTACCCCTGCCGAACCCCCGCCGGACCCTCGACGACCGAGCGGCCGGAGGGCCAGCTTCGGCGCCCGAGGCTGGCCCGACGGACCCGTGCGGAGCCTCGCGAAGGACGGAGGGCCGATGGCCACGCTGACCGTGTGGAAGTTCGATACCGCTGAGGGGGCCGAGCAGGCCATCACCACGCTCGAGGGCCTCTCCAAGCAGGCGGTCATCAAGATCCACGACGGCGCCATCGTCAGCTGGCCGACGGGCAAGAAGCGCCCCAGGACCCGCCAGCTGAACGACACCGTGGCCTCCGGTGTCCTCGGTGGCTCGTTCTGGGGGCTGCTCTTCGGTCTCCTCTTCTTCATGCCCCTGCTGGGCCTGGCCATCGGTGCGGCATCGGGCGCGCTGGCCGGCTCGCTGACCGACGTGGGCATCGACGACGACTTCATCCGCTCGGTGCGGGACAAGATCACCCCCGGCACCTCGGCGCTGTTCGTCATGACCAGCGACGAGGTGATCGACAAGGTCCACCAGGCCTTCGAGGGCTCCACCGCCGAGCTGCTCTCCACCAACCTGTCGACCGAGGAAGAGGCCAAGCTGCGCGAGGCCTTCGCCGACGAGTAGCGCGCCGACGGGTGCGGGCTGACGACCTAGGGTCCGGCGACCGCCGTCACCTGGAGGACCCCCGCCGTGAAGCATGCGCTCCTGTTGGACCTGGCCGGGCCGCTGTCCGACGCCGTCGCCCTGGCCACGGCGTCGGAGGCGGCCGGCCTGGACACCGTCTACGCCATCGAGGGCGGGCGGGAGGCGTTCGCACCGCTGGCAGCCATGGCCGCGGCCACGGAGCGGATCGGCCTGGGGAGCTACGTGGTCAACGCCTACGCCCGCACGCCGTGGCTCACCGCGGTGAGCGCACTCGACCTCGACGAGCTCAGCGGGGGCCGGTTCACCCTGGGGCTGGGCACCGGCAACCGCCACATCAACGACTGGTCCCACGGGCTCGACTCGTCACGACCCCTGGCCAAGATGCGCGAGTACGTGCCCATGGTGACGGCCATGGTCGGGGCCCGGGCCGGTGAACTGGTCGAGCTCTCCGGTGAGGTGCACCGCACCCGGTGGCGGGCGGGACGCGACCCGGTCCGTCCCGCCCTCCCCGTGGTGGTGGCCGCGGCGGGCCCCAAGATGATCGAGCTGGCGGCGTCGCTGGCCGACGGGGTCGGTGTCGGTGTGCTCGTCTCGCCCGAGCACCTGGACGCCGTCATCCGCCCCCAGGCCCGGGCCGCGGCCGAGGCCGGCGGCCGCGACCCCGACCAGCTGCGGTTCCCCATGGCCACCATGGTGAGCGTGGACCAGGACGAGGAACGGGCCCGGGCCACCACCCGCCACGCCATCTGCCGGCTGTTCCACCCCGTGCCCCACCCCTACTACGACTTCCTGCTGCGGGCCCAGGGCTTCGCCGCCGCCGCTGACGCCGCCGCCGAGCTCGTACCCCAGGGTCGGGTGCGCGAGGCCATGACCCACATCGACGACGAGATCGTCGACCGTCTGACCATCACCGGCACCCCCGCGGCCTGCGCGGCCCGGCTGGGAGCGTACGAGGGACTGGTCGACGAGGTCATCTGCCTCAACCTGCGCCGGGCCGACCCCGCCGACCCCGTGGCCGCCTACGACGGCGTGTTCGAGGTGCTGGCCCTGGCCCGCTGATCAGAGGCGCTGCTTCCCCCGCAGCGGGAGGTGCCGGTGAAGCTCCCCTTCCGTGAGTCGTTCGGCGTGCGCCAGGGTCTGCCTCCACCCGGCTCGTGACGGTCTGGTCGGCGGGGCCGAGGACATCAGCAGCTGCGCCTGGACCATCGACGTCGCGCCGGTGACCCCCATGCTGGTGCACACCCTCCGCTACCTGGAGCGGGCCGAGCTGTCGGCCCCCGCCCGGGGACGGGCCGAGGCTGTCCTCCACGACCTGTCGGAGCCGGTGGGTGCGTCGATCGGCGCCCTGCCGCTACCGACGGACCCCCGGGGACGGGCGCGGGCCCGGGCCCTGCTGCAGGTGCCAGCCGACGGTCGCAGCCTCGAGGCGTGGGGTCACGAGCTGGGGGCCAGCGCCCGCACCCTCAGTCGGGTCTTCGCCGCCGAGACAGGCGTGAGCTTCGCGGCGTGGCGGGCCCACGGCCGCCTGGCGCTGTCCCTCCCCCACCTGGCCGACGGGGTTCCCGTGGCCGCCGTGGCCCGACGGGTGGGCTACCGATCGGTCAGCGCCTTCAGCGCCGCCTTCCGCCGCTCGACCGGCCTGCGCCCCCTCGACTACGCCACCTCGTGCCGCCACGACCTCGGGCCGGGCACCCCGCCCGAACGCCTGACCGCCTGACCCTCGTCCACCCCACCGCGACCGACGACCACGGCGGCGTCGACGACCAGCGCCGTCGGTCCCACCGCGGCCGAGGCGGCCTTCCCTCGCCGCGTCGAGAACCTCTTCGGCACGGCCACCATCCCCGCCCCGCCCGAGCGGGTGGTCGCACTGGGCGACTTCGCCGACCTCGACAACCTGTCGGCCCTGGGTGTGGAGCGACCGTGGTGGCCGCCCACCCCGACCTGATCGTGGGCATGCCCTCGCCGGTCCAGGACATCCTCGGTGAGCTGTCGGCCCTGGCCCCCGTGGTCGGCCTCGACTGGAACGCCACCTGGCGGGGATCTTGACGATCTCGGCGCCCGCGGCTGCCAGCACGTCGAGCGCCGCGGTGAGCACGTCGACGACGTCGGGGTCGGCGCCGGCGAAGCCTTCGTCGAGGATGCCGATCTTGAGGCCGGTCACCCCCTGGCCCAGGGTGGTGAGCACGTCGAGGATCAGGGGCACGTCGCGTCCCTGGCGCGGGTCGAAGCCGTCGTCGCCGACGGTGACCTGCAGGGCGGCGGCGCAGTCATCCACCGTACGGGTGGGGCCGACGTAGTCGATGCTCTGGTCCGAGCCGAAGCCGACGCCGAAGTGGCTGATGAGGCCGAACGTGGGCTTGAGGCCCACGTTGCCCGACCACGCCGCAGGGAGGCGGATGGAACCGCCCTGATCGCCACCGAAGAAGATGTCGACCTCGCCAGCGGCCACGGCGGTGTGGTCCTTGTAGCTGACGGTCTTGCCCGCCAGCAGACCCTCGGCCGCGCCTTCGATGTGGCAGCGCCAGGTCCAGGCGTTGAGGGGGTCCTCCTCGGCGGAGGGGCGGTAGCCGGGGGCCCGGGACGGGGAGACCATGGGGGGCATGTCGACGGGGAGACGGGCCTGGACGAACTCGTCCAGGGTCACCATCTGCTTGGCCAGCTCGGCCTGGTAGAGATCGACCTCGTCCGAGCTGAGCGTCAGGCCGATGTCGGCGGCGAGCGCCATGACCTCTTCGGGGTCGGGGATGGTGTACATGGCCAGCTCCTTCGTCTTGCCTCGCGTCGGGCGTTCGCTCGGCACGTGACGGCGTCCGGCGGGACGCGCGTCGTCTTCAGACGATCCGCCAATGCGGTTACCGGCCGAGGTCAGGGCGGTGTCGGCCCCGTTACGCGCCGTGGCCGACCGACGCGGCCGCCCCTGATGTGGCCGGCGGCACCATCGGGCGCCCGTTCCGCCGGCCTTCCGCCAGCGGCGGCCCCTGCGGATCGGCCCGCGGTCCATCGCTCGAGGACATGTCGGCCGCTTCGCCAACCCGCGGCCGGTGCCGAGAAGATCGCAGGGTGTGCCCCATCGGCCTGCGGCGACGGAACTGAACGCATGGGCCCGTCTCCCCAGACGGGTGCATGCGTTCGCGTGGCGGACGGACCCGCCTGTTCGGCGAACCGAACGCAGGGGCGTACCGATGGCGTAGGTGGATGCGTCCACTTCGGACAGACACGCCTGGCGACCTTCAGGCAGGCTTCCCGGACGAGATCGGCCGCCGCGGTGGCCCTGCGCGTCGGGTTCGCGTCCCTGCGCACCGACGCCGGCGTCGACCACATCGGGCCCCACACGCTGAACGTGGCCGACTGCGGGGCCATGCTCGAGGTCATGGCCCGGCTACGACCCCCGTGACGTGCACTCCTCGCCCAAGGTGGCCCCGCCCGCCGGCCCCCTGGCCGACCTGTCCGGCCTGCGGGTGGGCGTGCCCGAGGCCTTCTTCTGGGCCGGCCTCGACCCCGAGGTCGAGGCAACGTGCCGCTCGGTGCTCGACTCCATGGTCGCGGCGGGGGCCACGCTGGTGCCCGTCGAGTGCGACCTGACCGCCCTGGTGGTGGCCATGCGGGTGGCCCTCACCGCCGAGGCCTACCTGTTCCACGCCCCCTACCTGGCCGCCAGCCCCGAGCTGTACTCACCCTGCGTGCCCGCCTCATGGCCGGCCAGTACGTCCTGGCCCAGGACTACATCCGGGCCCTGCGGGTGCGGCGCCTCATCATCGAGGCCATCAACGCCGCCATGGCCGACGTGGACGTGCTGGCCATGCCCACCCTGCCCGTGCCCGCCGTGCGCATCGCCGACGTGGCCGGGCCGGAGACGACGATCATCATGGTCCGCAACACCCAGCCCTTCAACCAGTCGGGCCATCCCGCCATCACCCTGCCCGTGGGCACCACGGCCGAAGGCACCCCCATCGGCTTCCAGCTCGTGGCCGACGCCTTCGCCGACTACGAGCTCCTCAGCATCGCCGAGCTGGTGGAAGGGATCGTCGGCTTCGACCCCACCCCCCCGGTGCTGCGCGACGCCCTGGTCTGACCGCACCCGCTGGTTGACACCCCCTCCCCCCGAGCGGGCGTGGGTCGGTCGGTGGTGGGTGGGCGACCACGTCGGCATCCTCGTGTCCTACGACGACGACGGGGTGACCTCCATCGAGGGCAACACCCAGTCCGGCACCGCCGGTGACCAGGGCAACGGCGGCGGGGTCTACGTGAAGACACGACCCTGGTGGCAGGTGGCGTGCTTCTGGCGACCGGCGGCCCTGCCCCCTGATCCTGATCCTGATCCGACCCAACCGCACAAGGAGGACACCGTGCTCACCATCCATCGACCCCGGCCAGCCAGCGTTCCCCGCCGTGCTCTACACCGCCAAGGGCCGCCTCGACCCCCAGACCGTCACCTTCTCCGGGGCGACCTTCACCGTGCCCGCACCGGGCCGGGTGTCCCTGCTCCATCCCACCGGGCTCGACGGCCAACTCGACGTCTTCGCCCGCGAGTTGGCCTGACGGCATTCCGTCCGACGGCCCTGCTTGTTCGGAACCGCCCACTGGTCTTACGCTCGCGGGCATGGGGGAAACGACGTTGGATGTGGAGCGGCTCGACGCGACGTTCGGGGCGACGGTGCGCGGGGTCGACCTGCGTGACCTCGACGAGGCCACCTTCGGGGCCCTGCACGCGGCGTGGCTCGAGTACGGGCTGCTGATCTTCCCGGGCCAGTTCCTGACCCGGGAGGAGCAGGACGACTTCGCGGCGCGCTTCGGTGACCTCGAGTTCAAGGCTGCGGCCATCTCCAACCTGGACAAGGACGGCAACGTCCACAGCGCGTCGGACGACGACCAGGTCAAGTCGATCCGGGGCAACGAGGGCTGGCACCACGACAGCACCTACATGCCCGTCCAGGCCAAGGGCGCCGTGTTCACCGCCGAGATCGTGCCCACCGAGGGCGCAGCAACGGGCTGGGCCGACATGCGGGCCGCCTACGACGCCCTCGACGACGAGACCCGCACGCTGATCGCCGACCTCTCCGCCTACCACTCGCTGTACTACAGCCAGGGTCGGGCCGGGTACCTGCCGTCCAAGACGAACGACAAGGGCGGCTACGACCAGTACGGCTACCACGACGAGGAGACGCCGCTGCGTCCCCTGGTCAAGGTCCATCCCGACACCGGTCGGCCCAACCTGAACATCGGCCGCCACGCCCACAACATCGTGGGCATGGATCCGGCCGAGTCCGAGGCCCTGATCGACCGCCTGAACGAAGCGGCCTGCCAGGACCCTCAGCGGTTGTACCACCACCAGTGGGAGGTGGGCGACGCCGTGATCTGGGACAACCGTCGCCTGATGCACCGGGCCACACCGTTCGACCTCACCCAGCCTCGGCGCATGTGGCACACCCGCATCGCCGGTGAGCGCGAGACCGAGTCGGCCGACAACCACCGCTGACATGTTCGAACTGGAGCTGGTCGACGCCACCTTCGGCGCCTACGTCCGGGGGATCGACCTGCGGGCGTTGGACGATGCCACCTGGCTGGTCCTGCACGAGGCGTGTTGGACCGCGCCCTGCTCATCTTCCCCGGCCAGTTCCTGACCCGGACCGAGCAGGACGACTTCGCCCGCCGCTTCGGCGCACTGGAGTTCACGTCCATCCCCATCTCCAACCTGGACAAGGACGGGAACCTCCACACCGACCCGGCCGAGGACCGCATCAAGTCGATCCGGGGCAACGAGGGCTGGCACCACGACAGCACCTTCAAGGCCATCCAGGCCAAGGGGGCGGTGTTCACGGCCGAGATCGTGCCCGCCGACGGTGGGGACACGGGCTGGGCCGACATGGCGGCCGCCTACGACGCCCTCGACGACGAGACCCGGGCCCTGGTCGGTGGACTGACGGCGTACCACTCCCTGCTGTACAGCCAGCAGCGGGCCGGGTACCTGCCGTCGAAGGCGGCCGAGGGCAACTACGAGGGCCTGGTGTTCACCGAGGGCGAGGCCCCGCTGCGACCGTTGGTGAAGGTCCACCCCGACACCGGCCGACCCAACCTGCTGATCGGCCGCCACGCCCACGACATCCCGGGCATGGACGTCGACGAGTCGACCACCCTGCTCGACCGCCTCATCGACGAGGCGTGCCAGCCGCCCCGGGTGCACCACCACCAGTGGACCGTGGGCGACGCCGTCGTGTGGGACAACCGCCGTCTGTTGCACCAGGCCACCCCCTTCGACCTGACCCAGCCCCGGCTCATGTGGCACACCCGCATCGCCGGCGAGCGCGCCACCGAACTGGCCCTCAACCAGGCCTGACCGCCGGCCCCGGGCAGTGGACACGGTGGTCCAGCCGCCACGCAGGTGCACGTCACCCGGTCTCACATCCAACAGTGAAGGATTCACCACCGTGACGGTGGTCGATGCTGCACTCTACGAATTGCCGCTCCAACACCTGCCGGTAGAGGCCGAGGTCGGGCCCACGGCTGAACTCACCAGACCTCGCTATCGGACCGATGGTCACCTCTGGCCGGTCGACCGGGGCGGGTCGTCGGATCAACGCTCGAGCACCGGCGGTCCCCACCCGCCGTTGGCGGGCGGGGACCCGCGGGTCAGGGCTCGATGACGACCTTGCCCAGGGCCTTGCGGTCCATGAGGGCGCGCAGGGCCAGGGGGGCCTCGTCGAGCGAGTAGCGGCCGGAGACGTGGGGGTTGAGCTTGCCCGAAGCGGTGAGCTCGATCAGCTCTTCGACGATGGCGTCGCGCTTCTCGGGGTCCCGGGCGGCCATGGCGCCGTAGAACACGCCCACGATCTGGCAGCTCTTCAGCAGGGTCAGGTTCAGGGGCACACGGGGGATGCCCGCGGTGAAGCCGATGACCAGGAAGCGGCCTTCCCAGCCCATGGCCCGCAGCGCGGCCTCGGCGTAGTCACCACCGACGCAGTCGTAGACGACGTCGATGCCCTTGCCCCCGGTCAGTTCCTTGGCCCGGTCCTTGAGGTTCTCCGTGGCGTAGTTGATGGTCTCGTCCGCGCCCCGGTCACGGCACAGGTCGAGCTTCTCCTCACTGGACGCCGCGGCGATGACCCGGGCCCCCATGAGCTTGCCCAGCTCGACGGCGGACAGGCCCACGTTGCCGCCGGCGCCCAGCACCAGCAGGGTCTCCCCCGGCTTGAGGTCACCGCGGTACTTCAGGCCGTACAGGCTGGTCCCGTAGGCGTAGTTGAGCCCGGTCGACTCGGCGAACCCCACGCTGTCGGGTAGGACCCGGGCACCCGCCGCGGGCACCACGGCCAGAGGGGCGAAACCGCCGGTCGTGCCCAGCCCGCCCACGATGCGATCGCCGACCTTCAGACCTTCCACGCCCTCGCCGAGGGCGGCGACCACGCCGGCCACCTCACCACCGGGGATGTAGGGGGGCTTGGCCTTGTACTGGTACTTGTCCTCGAGCATCAGGGTGTCGGGGAAGGTGACGGCGGCGGCCTTGACGTCGACCAGGACCTGACCGGGCCCGGGCGTCGGCTCGTCGACCTCCTCGACGACCAGGTTCTCGGGCGGTCCGAACTCCTTGCAGACGACAGCTCTCACAGCCTTCTCCTCCTCAACAGCCGAGAGGCCCTGACGTGCGCCTCACGGGGAGCACACCGCGTGGCACCCTTACGCCGCAAATCCCCGCCGATCTGCCGCCCGTCACCGGCAACCGCCCCCTTCGCCCACGCGCCGGCCCACCCCTGTGAGATCTCGTCCCCACGGTCGCGGGGGCGGCGGTGGCGATGTCGGAGGACCGAAGCATGACCAGCAGCACGATGGAGCTCGTCACCACGAGCGGCGCCGAGCTCGACCAGCTCTTCACCACCAGTCCCGTGGGCCAGGCGCCGGACGGCCGGGGGCGGGGCACGGTGCTGTTCGGCTGGGGCGGTGGGGCGGCCACGGCGGCGTCACGGCTGGCCCACCTGCTGTTCTGGCAGGGCAAGGTCGTCGATCGGGCCAACGGCGAACTGCGCAACCTGATCACCCCCTTCGGGATCAAGGCCATCCGGGCCCAGGTACGCCCCGAGGACAGCTGGATCGACGAGCGGCCGTGCACCGTCCTCGACTACTCCAGGACGTCGCGGGTGGCCCACTGGATCCGTGACGAGATCCGTGAGGTCTCCCCCGGCGTGTACCTGGGCCAGGTCTTCTGGGGCCGCCGTCGGGTCCTGCGCTTCGCCCTCGACTTCACCGCCGACGGCTCCTGATGCCGAGGCGGCACCGGGTGGGGGTCCTGGTCAACGACGTCGCCGTGGCCCTGCTGCACCGGCAGCGCCGCATCGACCCCTACGTGCGGCCCGCCTTCGATCGCACCCTGCGCCCGGTCGTGGCCGCCGCCGTCCAGGCCCTGATCAACGCCCGGCGCGAGGACGACGGCCTGGCCCTGGCCGAGGAACGCCACCTGGCCGACGAGGACGAGCTCATCGCCGCCATCATCGACCACATGAGCCGGTTCACCCGGCGCACGTACCCCCAGGGCCCGGCGCTGCGGGCCGGCAACACCAAGACCTACGGCGCCGTGCGGGCCACCTTCACCGTCGGCCAGGTCCCGGGGAGGTACCAGCGCGGCCTGTTCGCCGAGCCCGCCAGCTACCGGGCCTGGGTGCGCTTCAGCGGCCCGGGACCGCTGGCCCCGCCCGACATGGAGGACAACGGCGTGCTCAGCGTCGGCGTCAAGGTCATGGGGGTCCCCGGACCGAAGTTCCTCGACGACGAGCGCCACACGCAGGACTTCACCGGCATCAGCGCCCCCACGTTCACCACCCCCGACATCGCCGCCAACCTGCAGCTGCAACGCAACGTCGGCGCCGGCACCCCGGTCCTGTACTTCCTGGGTCCGTCCCGGTCCCACATCCTCGATGGCATCATGCAGGGCCTGTGGTCCAAGACCCACGGTGACCCCCTCGACGCCCGCTACTACAGCTGCGTGCCCTACCTGTTGGGCGAGGGCACGGCCATCCAGTACTCGCTGCGGCCACGGTCACCGGCCCGCACCCGGGCCCCTCGGCGGCCCCACGACGACTACCTGCGCCAGGCCATGGTCCGGCGCCTGGCCGGTGGCCCCGTCGACTTCGACCTCCTCGTGCAGGAGCAGACCGACCCCCATCGCATGCCCATCGAGGACGCCTCGGTGCGCTGGCCCGAGCGGCGGTCCCGCTTCGTCCCCGTCGCCCGCCTGCACATCCCCGCCCAGCGCTTCGACAGCGACGAACAGTTGGCCTTCGCCGAGGCCCTGTCGTTCAACCCCTGGCACGCCCTCCCCGAGCACCGCCCCCTGGGCAACCAGAACCGGGCCCGCCGAGCCATCTACCAGGAGCTCTCCCGGCTGCGCCACACCCTGAACGCGACGCCCGCCACCGAACCCACGGGCGACGAGGTCTTCCCAACGCCGTGACGCCATCCCGACCGGGCGACCGTCCAGCACGGGCGAGCTCGCCAATGGGGACCTTCGGCCCTGGGACCGTGTCCCGGACAGGAGGAAGCTCGACCCCCGGAGCCTGCGTGGAGGTGGAGATGGCGACCAGGATGCTCGTTGCGTACCACTCCGAAGAGGGGCAGACGGCCAAGGTGGCGGAGCGGATCGTCGACCGGTTGCGCGCTGGGGGGCTCAGCGTCGACGGGGTCGAGCTCGAGATGGCGCCGGCTCCGGTGGGCTACGACGTCGTCGTGCTCGGCGACTCCATCCACGCCGGGCGGCACAGCCGGGCGCTGCGCCGCTACATCGGCATCAACGGACCCGAGCTGGCCCAGCGACCGGCGGCGCTGTTCCAGGTCAGCCTGACCTCGGCCAGCCACGACGACGAGCACGACGCCGTGGCCGCCGGGCTCGCCGAGGCGCTGTCGCGTGACACCGGACTGCAACCGGCCGCCGTCGGCCTGTTCGCGGGGGCCCTTCGCTACAGCCGCTACGGGCGCGTCAAGCGAACGATGATGCGGTCCATCGCCCGCCACGACGGTCGCGACGACGACACGAGCCGGGACCACGAGTACACGGACTGGGACGCGGTCGACCGCTTCGCCGACACCGTGGCCGCCCTGGTCGCCTGATCGTTGCCGCCCGGGCACCGACAGCGCCGGGGCGGACGGGGCACCGGGCCTGGGTGACGACGTGCTCGCTCACCGATCCCAACAACAGCCCCATGAAGCCGCCCAGGCCTCGTGACCCCACCACGAGCAGGTCGTCGTCCCCGGCCGCGTCGAGCAGGGCGCCTGCGGGCATGTCGCAGCGGACCACCCGCTCGATGGGGGCGGCATCACCGGGGACCAGCTCGGCGTCGAGGAAGCGTTCGAGGTGGGCGGTGGCGGCCTCGTCGTCGAAGTGGGGGTCGAACGTCGGCGAACCGTCGACGGCGTGCTGGTCGAGCAGGTCCCAGGCCATGACGGCCACCAACGTGGTCTGGCGGGCCCGGGCGTCACGCGCCGCCCAGCGCAGGGCCGCAGCCGACGGCTCGGAACCGTCCACGCGCGCGCCACAGTGGGCCGCCACCAGGCCTCGACGGCTAGAAGCGGGGTGGGCGGCGCTCGGTGAAGGCGGCCACACCCTCGGCGTACTCCTTGCGGCCCATGGCGTCGTTGATGAGCCGCTTGGATTCCTCCACCGATTCGCCCACCTCGAAGCGGAGCTGATCGGCGTAGAGCTGGCGCTTGGTCTGGGCCACGGCCTCGGGGCCCACGGCGGTGGCCATCCACCGGGCGTAGTCGGCCACGTGGTCCATGAGCTCGTCCCCGGGGTGCACGGCGGTGAACAGCCCGGCCGGAGCCTCGGCGCAGGTGATGGTGCGGCCCGACATGAGCAGGTCGGCCGCCGCGGTCAGGCCCACCAGGCGGGGCAGGACCCAGGACAGGCCGTACTCGGCCGGCAGGCCCAGCTTGGGGGCCGCCGTGGTCAGCCTGGCCTCGGTCGCGGCGAAGCGCATGTCGCAGAAGCAGGCCATGACCAGGGACACCCCGGCGATGGCGCCGTTGACAGCGGCGATGATGGGGAAGCGGATGCCCCACTGCCAGGTCAGGTCGTGGTCGAACTGGGGGTTCACGCCGTAGCCGGGGGTGGCCATGTCGTCGGGCAGTCCCGTCTCGTACGTACCCCGGGCCGCGCCCTCTTCGAGGCCGGCCGAGTCCGCGCCCACCGAGAAGGCCTTTCCCGACCCTGTCACCACGGCCACCCGCACAGCGGGATCGGCTTCGAGCTGGGCGAAGATCCACCGCAGCTCGGTGTGCATCCGCCCCGTCCACGCGTTGGCCCGCTCGGGGCGGTGCAGCCACACGGTGGCCACACCGAACTCGTCGATCTCGTAGCGGGTCGCGTGCAGCTCCATGGCCCCGGACCGTAGCGCCCGTCACCGCTCGCCATCCCCGTGCCCGAGGACCAACGCCTCTACCGCCCCCCACCGCGACCAGGGCACCCTCGAGGTCGAACTGCGCACAGCGACGGACGGGAGCGAGCCCCTCATGAGGATGCCGAAGGTGCCCGTCGTCATCGACCTGTCCGTGGCGAGCCCGGCCTCGACGGGGTGACCTTCCAGACGTCGGCAGGCCGACGCGGGGCGCCTCGGGGGGCCAGACCAGGCCGATCGATGGGTAGCACGCTGCTGACCTGCTCTTCATCATGCCACCGAGTGAGGTCCGAGGGACCGTCAGGGACAGCGGAGGACGGCATGGTCACCATCTCGGGCGTCGAGGGGCTCACGGAGATCGGTCGGGGTGGTTTCGGGACCGTGTACCGGGGGGTGCAACCTGACCTGGGTCGCACGGTGGCGGTCAAGGTGCTGCGAGCGTCGCTCGACGAGACCGGCATGGCCCGCTTCCAACGTGAGTGCCACGCCCTGGCCATGCTCTCCGACGAAGACCACGTGGTCACCGTGCACGACGCCGGGGTGACCAGGGATGGCCACCCGTACCTGGTCATGGCCTACCTGCCCGGTGGCAGCGTGGGTGCCTCGTTGCGCCACGGCCCGCTGAGCGTGGACCGGTCGCTGCGGGCGGCTCGGGACGTGGCCCGAGGACTGACCGCAGCCCATGCCGCGGGCGTGCTGCACCGTGACGTGAAGGCCGAGAACGTGTTGATCTCGGCCCAGGGGCATGCCACCCTCGTCGACTTCGGCATCGCCACCATGGCTGGGGTGGAGACCACATCCCGCGCCGTCACCACCACGCTCAGCCACGCCGCCCCCGAGGTGATCGGCGGGGGCATGCCCGACGAACGGTCCGACATCTACAGCGTCGGCTCCCTGCTGCACCACCTGGTCTCGGGTGCGGCCCCCTTCCGGTTGGCTGACGGCCAGCCGCTGGTGGCCCTGATCGCCCAGGTGGCCACCCGACCGCCACCCGATCTGCGGCTCGTCGGTGTGCCCGACGCCGTGGCCGTCGTGGTCGAACGGGCCCTGGCCAAGGCGCCTGCTGACCGCTACCCCTCCGCCGCCGAACTGGTCGTGGCCATCGAGGCCGCAGCCGCGACGCTCGGCTGCCCCCTGGCTCCCCTGCCCCTTCCCCCGACAGGCGCCGGCGCCGGTGGCGTGATGACCCCGTACGGCGGACCCGTCACCGGCACCGATGCCGGGCACGTTGGGGCCGAGCTGTCGTCCTCGACCATCGCCGTCGCCGCCAGCCGCGCCCGTCGGCCTCCGGCCCCCGAGGTTCCGCCGGCCCGCCCTCGAGGTCGGCAACGGCTGGCCGCCGGCGCCGCCGTCCTCGCTTCGCTGGCCCTCATCGCCGTGCTCGTGACCTTCGGCGTCGGCCGATCAGACGCCGAAGCCGCCGACGCCCCACCCGGTCTCCGGTCGGCCGGGCCGGACACGACCTCCCCCGCCGACACGGCGACGTCGACGAGCGGCCCGACCCCGCCCACCACCGTCGCCCCCCCGACCACCCCGATGCCACCCACCAGCCCGGCCACCGCCGGCGGCGACGTCACGGGTGCGGGCGGCGCCGGCAGCACTGGTCCCGCCAGCGACGGCTCGAACGGCTACAGCTCGGGGGGCTACAGCGCCGGCGGCAGCACGTACGCCTCGGGCTCGTCGGGCGGGTCGTCGGCGGCCACAGGAGGCGCCTCAACGTCGACCGAGGGCTCCCCGGGTGGTGTGGCGACCACAGCGGAGGGCACCAACCCGAGCCCGCCCACCACGGCGCCCGCGCCGCCGGCCGCGCCCGCGACGGTGCGAGCCGGCAGCCCGATCGTGGTGGCCCGCCGGGCTGATGGCGAACCGGCACGGGTGCAGCTGCGGGTGTGGTGGGCACCGGGGGGCGGCCCCGTACCCGTGGCCTACGAGGTGCGCCGCACCGTGCTGGCCAGCGGCTCGGTGGTCCAGCCCGGGACCGTGGTGGCCCGGGTGGCGGGCACGGCGTCCTTCGCCGAGGTGGTCAGCGATCGCCTCGACCCCGCCGACAGCTACGTCGTGTGGGAGGTGTCGGCCACCGACGACCCGACACGATCGGCGTGGGTTGCAGCGCTCGTCGAGGTCCCCGACCTCCGGGACCTCACCGCGTGGGACGCCACCCAACTGCTGCGCGCCGTGGGCGCGCCCCCGGCCTACAGGCCCCTCACCGTGGCCGGCCAACACGCGGCCGAGAGCACGGTGTGGGCCCAGACACCACGTCCGGGCGCGATCGTCGGTGCGGGTGACCCTGTTGTCATCGGGGTGTGGTCGACCACTGGATGTGGCGGCGACTGTGGCCAGCCTGCGCCCGGCAACCCGGCGCGCGCCTGACCGGCACCGCCCCCAGGAGACCAACAGACAGGCAGCTCAGACCAGTTGGTCTTGCGCTGCTCCCGGGTCGATGACGGGCAGGATCGGGACGTTCGTCCTCTTCTGGTCCCGGCTGGCGCGGATCTACCGTCAGTCACCCGCAGTGGTGCGGGTCGACGAAGGGAAGCAGCATGGCGGCAGGCTCGATCACGGTCACCCCGGAGAAGCTCCGGGTCCTGGGCAAGGCGTGCAACACGCAGGCCAAGCAGATCATCGCAGTGAAGACCAACGTCGAGCGGGCCATCGCCGCCGCCGGTTGGCACTCGGAAGCGGCCGACAAGTTCGAGCGTGACTGGCGCGAGCACTACGTCAAGGCCCTGAAGAACCTCGAAGCCGCACTCGACTCCCTCGGCGGGGCGGCCGAGAAGATGGCCGGGAACTACGAGCAGAACGAGAAGTCGTTCAAGGGCGTGGCCTGAACATGCCGGAGGTGCTCCCGTACACGTGGTCCGACGTGTCCCTCCTGCAGGCGACGACGAGCAGCCTGAGGGCCGACCTGGCCACGGTGCGGGAGCTCGCCTCCGCCCTCTCCGGGGCCCGCTTCGGCCTCGTCAACCTGGCCCGGGCCGCGGGTTGGTCGGGCCCGGTCGCCGCCGTGCACCGGGCCCAGCTCACCGGCCTGACCGGTCAGGTGCAGGCGTCCACCGACCTGCTGGCCACCGCGGCCACCGCCCTGGTCAAGCAGATCGGCGAGCACGAGGCCCTGATCAGCCAGCGCCAGGCCGCCCTCATGCGCCAGGACGCAGCCCGGGCCGCGGCCGCGGCGAAGGCCTGACCGATGGGCGACGCCACCATCGAGATCGACTTCGCCCGCATGGCCGTCCACGCCAACGGGCTCGACGCCACCGCCGCCGAGTTGCGCACCATCGGCAACCGCCTGGCCCGGTTGTCCGCCGGCCTGGCCATGGCCGACGCCCGGGCCCGGACCAGCGTGGCCGACGCCACCAGCGTGGTGAAGTACGTGGTCACCGTGCTCGACTTCGAACGGGCCCGGGTAGCCGGCTACGAGCGCGGCCTGGTCGTCGTCGAGCGGCCGTTCCTCCAGCTGCCGCCGTGGCACCGCGACGCCATCCTGGCCGGCGCCACGGCCCGCTTCCTGTCGGACCGCTTCGGCAACGTCATCTCCACGGGCAAGGTCACCGGAACCGTCGACGTGTCCCTGGGGGTCGGGTTCGCCTCGGTGGACGGTCGGGTGGCGGTCAGCTACACCGAGGTCGTCTACGAGGACGGCTCCCGCCTGATCACCGTCACCGACGGTGCCGGCATCGGGGGCACCGTCGGCACCCCCGATGTGGGCGTGCCCGCCACCCCCAGCGCCCAGCTGTCGGCCATGCTCACCGGCCGGGTCGGGCGCAGCTACGTCGTGGCCCCCGGCGGGGACGTCAAGGAGATCCTGCTGCGCGAGGCCCTGCTGCACCAGAAGCTGATCGAACCCCGGATCGGCCCTCTGCTGGACCAGGTCATCGCCCGCCTGCCCAAGCCCGACCTCGACACCACCGAGGTCGAGGTGTCGGGTGAGGGCAAGGCCGACCTCGTCTACAGCGAGAAGACCGTGGGCGCGAGCTTCCCCTGGGTCCGCACCGAGGATCACAAGAACAAGACCGTCACCACCGAGCACGGTTGGATGACGACGGGCTCGGTGCTGTTGGGCACCACGACCCGAGCCGGGACCGAGGGCTCGGTGGGGGTGAACGTCGCCGTGACCCGGGATCGGCACGGCGAGATCACCACCATCGAGGTCACCGAGATCCAGTCGGCGACGGCCAAGGTGACCCATGGTGAGGAGGGGGCCATCACCGCGTCGGTCACGACGGGTGCGGGCAGGACGAGGACCACCAAGCGGGTGATCGACGTGAGCGAACGTCCCGACCTGGCCGTCGAGCTGGCTCCCCTGGTCGAAGGGCACGACTGGGACCTGTCGGCGGTGACCGCCATCCTGCACCGCCACGCCGGCGTGGTGTCGACCACCACCAACGGGGTCTCGGTGTCCACCACCGTGGGTGGGGACATCAAGGCCGCCGAGGTCAAGGTCACCGTGACCGGTGAGACGTCGTCGGTGGCGTCGGAGCGGTTGCAGCCGCCTCCCAGCGGGCGCTGACCGGTGCGCCGCCACCTCGTCCTCGACGACGGCTCGCGTCCGGTGCCCGTGGCCGTCACCTTCGATGGTCATGGACCTGTGGACGCCGCAGCCGACGGACTTGCCACCCTGGTCGGCCGTGAGCCGGGCCGGTGGTCCCTGTGGTGCGATCGGCTCTCGGTGCGCCCCCTGGTCGACCTCGACCTGGCCGAACTGCGCGACGGCGACGTCGTGGTGCTCGGTGCCCGGGGTTGGCGTCGTCCCCGACCTGGCGTCGTGGCCGCCCGGCTGGCCGTGTCGGGAGGCGGCGGCGCAGGGACGACGTGGGAGCTGCGCCCCGGCAGCCACGTGATCGGTCGGGGGCCCGAGGCCGAGGTGCGCCTCGACGATCCCGGGGTCTCGCGGACCCACGCCGTGCTCGAGGTGGCCGACGACGGCGGGGTCACCCTGTGCGACCTCGAGCCGGTCAACCCGTCATCGGTCGACGGTGCGGTGGCCGACCACCCCGTGGCCGTGGCCCCCGACTCCCTCATCGAGGTGGGCGACACCACCCTGCGGCTGCTGCCGTCGCGGCGGGAGGGGGCCGTCACCACCGCCCGGGCCGACGGGGACGAGGTGAACCGGGCGCCCCGACGGTCCCTGGCCACCGCACCCACCCTGGTCTCGCTGCCCGCGCCGCCCGAAGCTGTCCGGGCCCGGCGCCTGCCCCGCGCCGCCGTGGTCGCACCCCTGCTCACCTCGGTCGCCGCTGCCCTCATCTTCGCCAGCCCCCCGCTGCTGCTGCTGGCCCTGCTCTCCCCCATCGCCTACCTGTGGCAGGCCGTCGAGGACCGACGCGGCGAACGTGGGGAGCACACCGCCGCCGTGGATCGCTGGCGCGACCAGGTCCTGCGGCGCGCCGGGGAGGCCAGGGTCGCCGCCGACGCCTGGGCCGTGGCCCTGCGCAGCACCCGACCCGACCCCGCCGAGGTGGCCGACCGCATGACCACCCGCTCGGCCGAGCTGTGGGAGCGCCGACCCGGTGACGCCGACTTCCTCCACCTGCGGGTGGGGTGGGGCGACGACCACCTGTCCCCGGTGGTGGTCGAACCCGGAGGCGAACCCGACCTGGCCGCGTGGGCCGCCACCGTGCTCACGCCTGCCGGCGTGGTCCACGGCGCCCCCGTGACCGTGGACCTGGGGCCGGGCACGGTGCTGGGCGTGTGCGGCGACCCGGCTACGACGATGGGCGTGGCCCGTGCCCTGTTGTTGCAGGCCGCAGCCCTGCACAGCCCCTCCGAACTGCGCCTGGCTGCCATCGTGGCCGACGCCGGACGGGGGGCGTGGCTGAACTTCCTGCCCCACACCACGTCGGCCGACGCCCCCCTGGTGGCGGCAGCCACAGACGCAGCCGCCACCGCAGCCGCAGCCCCGACCGAGGTCGACGAGCTCGTCGAACGACTGGTGGCCGCGGTACGTGACAACGTGGCCGCGGCCGCGGTGGGCCGGCTCAGCGGGACCTCGGCACCCGTGGTCGTGGTCATCGATGGCGACGTCGTCGGTGCTGCCGCCCTCGAGCCACTCCTGCGCGGCGGCGCGCCCGGCGGGGCCAGCGTCGTCTGGCTGGCCCGTGAGCGTCGGCAGTTGCCCAACGCCTGCACCGTCGTGCTCGACGTCACCGACCCCCGGGCCGGCACGCTGAGCCGGCCCGGTGGAGCCGGGGTGCGGACCGTGGTCCCCGACGTCGTCGACGAAGCGGTGGCGCTGCGGGCCGCGGCGTCGATCGCCTCCCTGCGCGACGGCACCCAGCGCGACGCCCGCCGTCTGCCGGGCACCGTCACCCTCCTCGACACCGTCGGCGTGGCCGACGGTGCCAGCGTGCTCGAGCGCTGGGCCACCAGCACCGGCCTGCAGGTCCCCCTGGGGCGCACGGCCGAGGGGGACTTCGTCGTCGACCTGCGCCGGGATGGGCCCCACGTGCTGGTCGGGGGCACCACGGGATCGGGGAAGAGCGAGCTGCTACAGGCCTTCGTGGCCGGCCTGGCCGCGTGGAACCCGCCGTCGCGGGTCACGTTCCTCCTCATCGACTACAAGGGTGGGGCCGCCTTCAGCGATTGCCTGGCCCTGCCCCACACCGTGGGCATGGTCACCGACCTCGACGGGCAGCTGGCCCACCGGGCCCTGGTCTCCCTGGGGGCCGAGCTGCGCTGGCGGGAGCACCTGCTGGCCCACCACGGGGCCAAGGACCTGGTCCACCTGGAGCGCAGCAACCCGGACGCGGCACCCCCGGCGCTCGTCATCGTGGTCGACGAGTTCGCCACCCTGGTCAACGAGCTCCCCGAGTTCGTCGACGGCGTGGTCAACATCGCCCAACGGGGGCGCAGCCTGGGCATCCACCTGGTCCTGGCCACCCAACGCCCCGCCGGAGCCGTCAACGACAACATCCGGGCCAACACCAACCTGCGCATCGCCCTGCGCATGAACGACGCCGCCGACAGCGACGACGTCATCGGTTCGGCCGGCGCCGCCGCGCTTCCCCGGTCGGTACCCGGCCGGGCCTTCGCCCGCACCGGTCACGGAGAGCTGGCCGAGCTGCAGGTGGCCTTCGCCGGCACCCGCCGCCCGGGCCCCGGGGTCTGCGGCCCCGTGGCCGTGGAGCGACTGCGGGCAGGGACACGCCCGTCGCCCGATGGGTCAGCCTCGGCCCGCGAAGACGCTGGGCCCACCGACCTCCAGGTCGTGGTAGCTGCGTGCCGGGCCGCGGCGGGAACCGGTGGACTGGCCCCCCAGCGTCGACCGTGGCTCGATCCCCTGCCCTCGCTCCTGACCCGTGACGAGCTGCCTGTCGGCACCGGCGCAGGCGCGGCCATCGGCCTCGTCGACCTGCCCGACGAGCAGCGGCAGACGGCGCTGCGTTGGGACCCGGCCACCGACGGGTCCCTGCTGGTGTGGGGGGCGCCGGGGTCGGGCAAGACCACCCTCCTGCGCACCCTGGCCCTGGCCCTGGCCCAGGACGCGTCCCCGGCCGAGGTGCAGGTGCACGTGGTGGACTACGCCAGCCGGGGCCTGGGGTCACTGGCCGACCTGCCCCACTGCGCCACCGTGGTGAGCGGCGACGACCCCGAGCGGGTCGAGCGCCTCTTCCGCCACCTCGAGCAGGTGGTGACCCGGCGCCAGCTCGCCCTGGGCGCGGTCAACGCCGCCGACCTCGACGAACACAACGGCGCCGTGGCCCCAAGATCCCGCCTGGCCCGGATCGTGGTCCTGCTCGACGGCTTCGCCGCCTTCCGGGCCGCCTTCGAGGACGTCGACTTCGGCGCCCTGCTCGACCGGCTACCCCGGCTGATGAGCGACGGACGTTCCTGCGGCGTCCACCTGGTGCTGACGGGTGACGGCCGCTCGGCCTTCCCCCTGCCCATCACCTCGGTGACCTGCGCCCGGTTCGCCCTGCGCCTCAACGAGCTCGAGGACTACGGGTGGATCGGCTTCGACACCCGGGCCATCCGCGCCCTGCCCGCCCAGCCCGGTCGGGCCGTGCTGCCCGACGGCCGCCAGGTCCAGCTGGCCGTGGTCGACGCCCTGTCGTCGGCCGCGGCCCAGAGCGCAGCGGTGACCCGGGCCGGGCGGGACCTGGGCGCCCGCCACCCGGGGACCGAGGTGGTGGGGGTCCCGGCCTTCCCCGCCGTCGTCGACGCGTCGTCGTTGCCCGCCTACGGGCCCCTGGTGGCACCCATCGGCGTCGGCGTGGCCACCGACAGCGGCGTCGAGCTGGTGGTGGCCACCGCCGACCTGCGTCGGGGTCACCTGGCCGTCGCCGGACCGCCGGGGTCGGGGCGCACGACCGCGCTGGCCGCCCTGGCCCGGGGACTGGCGGACCACGCCGAGGTCCACGTGCTGGCCGGCTTCGACGGCGGACCGGGCTCTGACGCACACCGCGTCGGCCGCGTCGTCTCCGACGGTGTGCTGGCCGAGCTGGACGGCGCCTGCGTCGACGGCTCGGTCCGTTCGCCGCTCGTCGTCATCGTCGACGACGCCGATCACGTGTCCGAGGCCCACCTGGGCCGGTTGGAGGACCTGGTGGGAGCGGCCGACGGTGGCCGCACCGTGCGCCTGGTGGTGGCGGGCCGCACGGCGTCCCTGGCCCGGGCCTACGGCGGGGTCCTGGCCACGGTGCTGGCCGACGGGCACCTCCTCCTCCTCGACCCCGGTCCCGCCGAGGCCGATCTGGCCGGCGTGGCCATGCCCCGACGGGGGCGCCGGGCCAACCCGAGGGGACGGGCCATCCTCGTCCGTGATGGTCGGGTGCAGGCGTTGCAGGTGGCGACGACCGCAGCGGTGGCCGTGCGCTGAGCGGCCGCCCCGTCGCTCGGGTAACGTGCAACCCGATGGTTGCTATTCGCGAGGTGACGTACGAGGTCGACGGGCGGCAGATGGTGGGGACCCTGGCCGTGCCCGACGGAACAGGGTCCAGGCCGGCGGTGCTGATCGGACACGAGGGGCCGGGGCTGGACCCCGTGCAGAAGGACCGGGCCCGACGCATCGCCGTCGAGCGTGGCTACGTCGCCTTCGCCCTCGACTACCAGGGTGGGGGCCAGATGCTCACCGACCGTGACGTCATGATGGCCCGCCTCGACGAGCTCTTCGCCGACCCCGGGCGCACCCAGGCCCTGGGCCAGGCCGGCCTCGACGTGCTGTTGGCCGAACCCCGGGCCGACGCGTCACGCGTGGCCGCCATCGGCTACTGCTTCGGCGGCACCATGGCCCTGGAGCTGGCCCGGGGCGGCGTCGACCTCGCCGCCGTCGTCGGCTTCCACGCCGGGCTGATCACCACCCGGCCCGAGGCCGCAGCCGACATCAGGGGCACGGTGCTGATGTGCCTGGGGGCGGACGACCCCATCATCCCCGTGGAACAGCGGCTGGCCTTCGAGTCCGAGATGCGGGCCGGCGGGGTCGACTGGCGCATGGAACTGTACGGCGGCGCCGTGCACAGCTTCACCCACGTGGGAGCCGACCGGGCCGGGGTGCCGGGGATCGCCTACCACGAGCGCGCTGATCGGCGTTCGTGGCGGGCCATGCTCGACCTGTTCGACGAGGCCTTCGAGGGGTAGGTCGGCCGGCCCGGAGCGGTTGTCGGCGCCGGCGACTCAGGGGCGGGGGTCGAGGACCCGACCGAGGAAGAGCAGCTCACCGGTGGCGTCGTGCTCCACGGCGACGAGGAAGGGGCGGTCGATGTCGAGGGTGGCCGGGGTGGGCAGGGAGGTCAGGCTGACCACGAGCCCCGTGGCCGCGGTGGCCGTGGTGCCCTCCTCGTCGACCTCCACCGTGGCCTGGTGGAACGCCCCCGAGACGTACAGCCGTTCAGCGTCGGGACCCGTGGCCATGCCCGTCAGGTCGGCGGTGCCCGCCTGGAAGACGTCGGCCGCACCGAGGCCGGCCAGCACCGGCACCAGGTCGGCCGTGGTGGCCATGGCGAACCGGGGCATGGACAGGGTGACCTGGTGGTCGTCGGCCACGGCGCGGGCCTCGTCGAGCACCTGGGCCAGGCGGGCTTCGATGTCGCCGAGGCGGGGGGCGTCGGGCACGACCACCACCATCGAGTACCCGCCCACGTAGGGCAGGCGCACCGCCGACCAGCCATCGCCCTTGCCGTAGCTGGTGCGGATCGAGCCGTGCATCACCGGGACCTCGACGCGCTCACCCCCGTCCGTGGTGAAGGGGCCGGGGGCGGTGGCGGCGGGGTCGAAGGACGTTCGCCAGTTGCCGGTGAAGAACACGGCGTTGGCCAGGACCAGCCGGGTCAGGTCGGTGACGCTGCCCTCGGGCAACAGGTCCTCGATGTGGCCTTCGGTGCGCTCGCCGACCCAGGCGTTGATAGCCCGGCGCGCAGCATCGGCATCGGCCGAAAAGTCCTCGCTCTGCAGTCCGGCGCCGTAGCTTCGGGACAGGCGGTCGAGGTAGTCGGTGGCGAAGGGGAAGCCAGCCTGGCCGAAGGCGCCGTTGGCCACGGCCAGGCGCAGGGGTTCGAAACCCTCCGGCGCCGGTGCCGGGCTGGTCACGACCTCGTCGAGGGCGGCCCGGGCGTCGTGCCAGCTGTCGCCGGATCCGCTGCTGCCGAGGAGGGCCTGCAGCTGGGCCGCGGTCTGGCCCCGGGCGCCGGCCTCGACCATGGAGAGGGCGACGGCGATGCTGTAGGGCGAGAAGAACAGCTCCTCCCCCGGGGTCGCCGCCGCCAGCTGGTGGTACAGCCGGACGGCCAACGCCCGGTCGGCCGCCACCACCGCCTCAGGCGTGGCCACCGACGTCGTCGGCGCCGTCGTCGAGGTCGGTCCTGCGCCCATGGCCGTGGTGGCCGCAGGCTCGGCGGCACCGCCGGCGCTGCAGGCGGCCAGGCCCGAAAGGGCCAGCGCCGCCAAGAGCAGGTGGGGACGACGGATCCGGTGGGCGGCCATGATCATCAGACGCCGCGGGGTGGCCGTCCGGTTCCCGGCCGTCACGCCCGCCGGTAGGTTCCGGCCATGGAGTACACGAACCTCGGCCGGACCGGCCTGCGCGTGAGTCGTCTGTGCCTGGGCACCATGAACTTCGGTCCCCAGACCGACGAGCCCGACAGCCACGTGATCATGGACGCCGCCCTCGACCAGGGCATCAACTTCTTCGACACCGCCGACGTGTACGGCCGCAAGGTGGGCGAGGGCGTCACCGAGCAGATCGTCGGCCGCTGGTTCGCCCAGGGCGGGACCCGGCGGGACCAGGTGGTGCTGGCCACCAAGGTCTACGGGAAGATGGGTGACGGCCCCAACGAACAGGGCCTGTCGGCCCGCCACATCATCAGCGCCTGCGAGGCGTCGCTGCGTCGCCTGCAGACCGACTGGATCGACCTCTACCAGATGCACCACATCTCCCGGTCCACCCCGTGGGAGGAGATCTGGCAGGCCATGGAGACCCTGGTCGTCCAGGGCAAGGTGCGCTACGTGGGCTCGTCGAACTTCGCCGGCTGGCACCTGGTCCAGGCCCAGGAAGCGGCCAACAAGCGCAACTTCCTCGGGCTGGTGGCCGAGCAGTGCATCTACAACCTGCTCACCCGCCACGTCGAGCTCGAGGTGCTGCCGGCGGCGCAGCGGTACGGCATCGGCATCATCCCCTGGTCGCCCCTGCACTCGGGCCTGCTGAGTGGGGCCCTGGCCAAGATCGCCGCCGGCTCGGCGGCCCGGTCCACCGAGGGTCGAGCGGGCAAGGACCTCGACGCGAACCGCACGGCCATCGAGGCGTGGGAGAAGTTCTGTGCCGACCTCGGTCGAGACCCCTCCAGCGTGGCCCTGGCCTGGCTGCTGGCCCAACCGGCGGTGACCGCCCCCATCATCGGGCCCCGCACCGTGGGACAGCTCGACGCGCCGGTGGAGGCGCTCGGCGTCGTGCTCGATGCGGACGCCCTGGCCCGTCTCGACGAGATCTTCCCGCCCATCGGCAACGGCGGCCCCGCCCCCGAGGCCTGGGCCTGGTAGCTGCGGTCCGCCGTCAGGCCGCCGTCAGGCCCCGGCGGCGATGAGTACCGCCCGACGGCGGGTCTACCTGGGTGACCACCACGGAGGAGGACACCCATGGGTCTCACATCGGGTCTCACGTTCCCCGGCGAGTCGGCGGCCTACCGGGCTGTCCGTGATCGCCTGCTCGAGGACGAGATCGAGCTGCGGCGGGCCACCGAACGGGTGGCGGCGGCGCGCCGGGCGCTGCCGCCGGGCGGTGTCGTGCCCGAGGACTACCTGTTCAGGGGGGCAGGGCCTGACGGCGGACCCACCGACCTGCGGCTGTCGGATCTGTTCGGCGCCCACGTCGAGTCCGTGGCCATCTACCACTACATGTTCCCCCGCCACCATGGCGACGACCGTCCGGCGCCCGCAACGGGCCCCCTGGCCGCGCTCCCCCTCGAGGAGACGCCGTGCCCGTCGTGCACCGCCCTGCTCGACCAGTTCCATCGCGATGCCGACGGGACCATCCGGCACTCGTGGAGCTCGGAGCTGCTGTTCGCCCCGTCCGACGAGGGCCAGGACCCCGCCACATGAACTCCCTCGAGCCCCTGTGGAACCTCTTCGACCTCACCGTCGAGGGCCGGCCCGGCGACTGGAACGAGCAGCTCGTCTACGGCTGAGCCCGCCTCGAGACGGGCCCGGTCCGTCCCGGCGCGGCACCACCCGCACCCCCGTCCGATCTCGGCGGGTGGCGCGGGTGGTGGCCGCAGGTGAAGGCTGAGTCAGGCGTTGGCGCCGGCGGTGGTGCCGAACACGTAGGGAGCCAGGGTCTCCTGGGCCTCGATGCGGTACTTCTGCCACTTGCCGCCGCCGTAGTAGGCCAGGCTGCCGGGCTCGGCGTCGCCGTGGCCGTTGTAGTACGAGATGCAGTCCCGCAGCGGGGCGGTGCTGATGTCGGCCTGGCGGCAGTGCTCGGCGTAGGCGTCCTCGGCGTCCTTGTTGACGTCGACGACGTCCTCGCCCTGCTCGCGCATGGTCGAGAGCATCCACACGATGTAGTCGCCGTGGCTGTCGATGGCGTCGGTGAAGTTGAAGCTTCCGCCGCCGCCCTGGGGGCCGGTGACGATGAACAGGTTGGGGAAGCCCTGGCTGTGCAGGCCGAGGAACGTCTTGGTCCCCTCCGTCTGCCACTTCTGGCTCAGGGTGCGCCCTTCACGGCCGGCGATCATGTTGAACGTCGACGTGGCCATCCACTGGAAGCCGGTCGCGTAGATGAGCACGTCGAGGGGGTACTCGACGCCGTCATGGACCACGCCGCGCTCGTTGATGTGGCTCACGCCCAAGGGCGCCGTGTCCACCAGGTGCACGTTTGGCCGGTTGAACGACGGCAGGTACTCGTCGTGGAAGGTGGGGCGCTTGCAGCCGTAGGGGTAGTACGGCTTGAGGGCCTCGGCCGTCTTGGGATCCTCGACGATGGCATCGACCCGGGCCCGGATCTGCTCCATGATGCGGAAGTTGGCGTCGAGCTGCTTGGCGATCATCTCTTCGGGCGAGAGACGGCCTTCGTGCTGCTTGCGCTCCTTGAAGTCCTTGACCCGGCCGGCCATGTAGTCGTCGTTGGCCTTGATGGCGGTGCGACCGGCGGAGATCTTGGCGAACCGGGCCCGCCGGGCCTTGGCCCACCCGGGCTCGTTGGACCACTGCTCGATCTCTTCGGGCGTGGTGGCCCGCTGGTCGCGCACGTCGATGGTGGACGGGGTGCGCTGGAAGACGAAGAGGTCGCCGACCACCTTGGCCAGCTCGGGGATGGCCTGCACGGCGGTGGCGCCGGTGCCGATGATGCCGACGCGCTTGCCGGCCAGGTCCACGTTGTAGTTCCAGCGTGAGGTGTGGAAGGTGTCGCCCTGGAAGGTCTCCATGCCCTCGATGCGGGCCAGCTTGGGGCTGGTGAGGATGCCGTTGGCCAGGATGACGAACTTGGCCCGCATGGCATCGCCACGGTCGGTGTAGACCGTCCAGCGCTTGCTCTCCTCGTCCCACTCGGTCTTCTCGACGGTGGTGTGGAACAGGGTGTGGTCGTAGAAGCGGAACTTCTCGGCCATCTGCTGGCAGTACTCGAGGATCTCGAAGCCCGAGGCGAACTTCATCGTGGGGAAGTAGCCCATCTCCTCCAACAGCGGGAAGTAGCTGTAGGACTCGACGTCACAGGCGATGCCCGGGTAGCGGTTCCAGTACCAGGTGCCGCCGACATCGCCGCCCTTCTCGCAGAAGCGGACGTCGATGAAGCCCGCCTCACTGAGCTTGTGCCAGAGCAGGAGGCCGGCGAACCCGGCGCCGACGACGAGGACGTCACACTCGTCGGTGAGCGCCTCGCGCTCGACGGGGTCGGCCGAGTAGACGTCCTCCAGGTACTTGCTGAAGGGGCCGTCCATGGCCATGTAGTCGGCCGCGCCGCGGCGGGCCTCCTTGAACTCGCGGTACTTGGCCTGCTCCTCGGCGTTGAAGACCGCGCCGGCCGGGGGCTCGGGGAAGACCTTGAGGGCCTCGTCCACGACGACCGAGTAACCCTTGCCCACGATCTTGTCATTCGCCTTCGCGGCCCGGGTGTTGAAGATCTTCAGCCCGGTACCCGGGTCGATGCTCACCGACGACATGTTGTTGCTCCTCTGCTCACTTGGCTCAGTACTGGGTGGTCAGCTGCACCGATCGGGAGAGGGCGACCCCGAGGTCGCTCCCCGGACCGACATCCCGCGAGCTGCGCTTGAACTACCGTTCAACCCCCCACGCGTGTGGGGACACTATCTCGTCCACGTGGGGGGCCGAGAGCGGACCGGGGGGTGGGCGCGGTGAGGCGCCGCGCTCAGCTGCGTCCACGGCGACGGCGGGCGGAACGGACCAGCCGGCGGGCGGCCAGCCCCGGGCGCGAGCGTGCGGCACGCCCGGCGATGCCGCGGGCCCGGGGCGGCGGTCGGTCACGCCAGGGGGTCGCCGCGACCTCGACGGTGGGCTTGCGCAGGGCCAGGTGCATGCTCGTCCACAGGCGGTCCTCGTGGCGGAGCACGACGTGGGGGTACCGGGCCCAGTCGAGCTGGTGGAACTCGATGAAGCCGCGCTGGTCGACGTGGGCGGTGACCTCGGCGGACAGGTCGACCAGCCGTTGCTCGGTGGCCAGGGACGCCGGGCTGGCCCGGAACTCGACGGGCCCCACCGGCTGCCAGTCGAAGGGGTCGATGAACAGGGTGCGCACGTCGTGGTCGTCGAACATGAGGACGCCGGGCAGGCCGGGGCCGGGGCCGTCGAGGCGGAACTCGGTGGAGATGGAGAGCACCCCACCGGGCTTGAGCACGCGGTGGATCTCGGCCAGGGCCCGGTGCACGTCCGCGGCGGTGCCGAAGTGCTCGATCGAGCTCGACGAGAACACGGCGTCGAACGTGTCGTCCTCGTAGCGCACGTCGAGGGCGTCCATGTGCTGCACGACCAGGCGCCGGGGCTCCCAGGGGGTGGAGGGGGGCCAGTGGCGCTCGGGGTGGCTGAGCATGGAGGCGTTGGCCGAGTCCTCCCAGCCCTCGTTGGCCAGGTAGAGGTCGGTGGCGAAGACCCGGCCGACGCGGTTGGTGAGGTGGAAGATGGTCGGCTCGTTGCCGGCCCCGACCCCGAGGACGTCGGCGTCGCGGTGCAGGACGCCGGCGGCGTCGAGCGACCCGACGGCCATGGCCACCTCCCAATGCTTGCGGTACTCCACGCCCTCGGGGTAGCGCTCACCGAAGCGCACGATCTCGTGGGGGAAGACGTCCCGCATCACCCGTTGGATGGCCGGGTCGGCGAAGTCCTCGACGTTGCAGAGGCGGTTCCAGCTCACGGTGTCGCTGTTGTCGTCGATGGGCCGCACCCTAGCCAGCGTGCCTCCTGCCGACGGTGGCCACCCGGTCAGCCGAGAGGGCGCTTCAACAGCAGCTGGGGATAGCGGTCGGCGCCACCACCACTGGGGTTGTGCACGAGCACGATCTCCCCCACCGCCTCCCACCCCTCGGCGCCGGCCTGGTTGAGCCTGGTCTCCCACAGGTCGAAACCCGGGGCCTTCGTGCCTTCGAGGAACGGGCTGAGGAGCTTGTACTCCCACCGGGTGGTCATCAGGGCACGCTAGGCCAGCCGGTTCCGGGGCCGGGGCTACATGGCCGGCGCTCAGCTGGACAGCAGGGCCCCTTCGGTGATGGGGAGGGGGGCGGAGCGGGCCTCGACGGCGGTGGCACCGGGGGCAGGCTCGATGGAGACGGCGGAGCC
>JBBSLP010000035.1:0-59271 GCA_038255145.1 Acidimicrobiales bacterium | reverse complement strand
CAGGCCGCTGACTACGACGTCAAGAAGGCCGAGACCGGGATCATCTACATCGACGAGATCGACAAGATCGCCCGCAAGAGCGAGAACCCGTCGATCACCCGTGACGTCTCGGGCGAGGGCGTCCAGCAGGCGCTGCTGAAGATCCTGGAGGGGACCACGGCATCGGTGCCACCCCAGGGGGGGCGCAAGCACCCCCACCAGGAGTTCATCCAGATCGACACCACGAACATCCTCTTCATCTGCGGCGGCGCCTTCGCCGGCCTGGAGCAGATCGTCGAGGGCCGCCTGGGTCGGAACTCGGTCGGGTTCTCGGCCAAGCTCCGTCGTAGCCAGGATTCGTCCGTCGACGAGCTGTTCGGCCAGATCCTCCCCGAGGACCTGCTCAAGTACGGACTCATCCCCGAGTTCGTCGGCCGTCTCCCCGTCATCGGCGCCGTGCAGAGCCTGGATCGCGAGTCGCTCATCCAGATCCTGGTGGAGCCGAAGAACGCTCTGGTCAAGCAGTTCCAGCGCTTCTTCGAGCTCGACGAGGTGGAGCTGAACTTCACCGACGCCGCCCTGGCGGCCGTGGCCGACCAGGCCCTGCTGCGGGGGACCGGCGCCCGTGGGCTGCGGGCCATCTTCGAAGAGGTCCTCCTCGGCGTCATGTACGACCTACCGTCGGAGAAGGATGCCGTCAGCGTCGAGATCGACGAGGCCCACGTGCGGGAGAAGGTCTACCCGACCGTCGTCCGCCGCCCCCACGCCGCCCGGTCCCAGCCCCGACCCCGCCGCGCCGCTTCCTGACCGGGACGGGTCCCATGGACTACACGGCCGCGCTCGCTTGGCTCGACCGTCACATCAACTACGAGGCCATCGCCCGCGCCGGGCGCATCGAGGGCCTTTCCCTCCAGCCCATGCGCCAGCTGGTGGCCACCCTCGGTGACCCCCAACTGAACTTCCCCGTCATCCACATCACGGGGACGAACGGCAAGGGCTCCACCGCCCGGATCATCACCCGGTTGCTCATGGCCCACGGCTTGGCCGTGGGCACGTACACGAGCCCCCACCTCGAGCGCTACACCGAGCGCATCCGTTGGAGCGACGAGGAGATCTCCGAGGAGGACTTCGCCGAGTCCGTCGGCGCCGTGGCCAACGTCGAGGACCTGCTCGAGGCGGCCCCCTCCCACTTCGAAGCGCTGACCGCCGCCGCCCTGCACTTCTTCGCCGACGTGGCCGTGGACGTGGCCGTCATCGAGGTGGGCCTCCTGGGCCGCTTCGACGCCACCAACGTGGTCGACGCCGAGGTCGCGGTGGTGACCAACGTCGGTCAGGACCACACCGACCTGCAGGGCGACTGGCGGCTCAAGGTGGCCACGGAGAAGGCCGGCATCATCACCCCCAAGAGCCACCTGATCCTGGGCGAGACCGAGCCCCGGCTGCAGGATGCCTTCCTGGCCGAAGGGCCGGCCGAGGTGTGGCGCCGAGGCCCCGACTTCGACTGCGACAGCAACCTGTTGGCCGTGGGCGGCCGCCTGGTCACCCTGCGCACCCCGCTGCACATCCTGCCCGAGATCTTCCTGCCCCTCCACGGCAGCCACCAGGGCGACAACGCCGCCGTGGCCCTGGCCGCCGTCGAGGCCTTCTTCGGCCGCGCCGTGGAGGAGGAGGTGGCCACCGAGGCCTTCCTCGAGGTCAAGGTGCCGGGCCGCTTCGAGGTGCTGCGCCGCCACCCCCTGGTGCTCATCGACGGGGCCCACAACCCCGACGGTGCCGCCGCCGCCGGTGCCGTGCTGGCCGAGGAGTTCACCGTCGACGGCCGGCGCACCCTGGTGGTGGGGGCCCTCACCGGCCGCGACCCCCGGGCCATGCTCGATGGCTTCGACGCCGCCACCTTCGATCGGGTCATCTGCTGCACCCCCATGTCGCCCCGGGCCATGCCCGCGGACGAGCTGGCGTCCATCGCCCGGGCCGCCGGGGTGAACGCCGAAGCGGCGCCCTCCATCGAGGTGGGCCTGCAGCGGGCCCTCGACGGGGCCCACGAGACCGATCTGATCTTCATCGCCGGCTCGCTGTACCTGGTGGGAGCGGCGCGGGCCATCCTGACCCGCTCCTGAACGGTCGTCCCGGGCCCGGGGGAGGCTCCAGGCCCGCTATCGTTCGCCGACGTGGATCGCACCCTGGTCATCTGCAAACCCGATGCCGTCGAGCGGGGCCTCGTCGGTGAGATCGTCGGCCGCCTCGAGCGCAAGGGCCTCCGGCTGGTCGCGGGCTCCCTGCGCACCATCGACGAGGCCACCGCCGGTCGGCACTACGCCGAGCACGACGGCAAGCCCTTCTACGCCGATCTGATCGCCTTCATCACCCGCTCGCCGTCCTTCGTCGTCGTCGTCGAGGGTCCCGAGGACACGTGGAAGGTCGTGCGCACCCTCATGGGCGTCACCAACCCCCGCGACGCCGCCCCCGGCACCATCCGCGGTGACCTGGGCCTGCTCCTGACCGAGAACCTCGTGCACGGCTCCGACGGCCCCGAATCCGCGGCGCGGGAGATCGGGATCTTCTTCCCGGGATCGTGAAGGGCTCGTGATCGGCCTCCACCTGCGGTCGTGGGCCGCAGGCTGCGTCTTGTGGGCCCCGTCATCGGCCCCTACGCTGGCTGCGGACCTCCCACGCCCACGAGTACGCCGGAAGAGGCGGTAGGCATGGCTGACAGGCTGTCGATGATCATGGGCCGCGACATGGCGGTCGACCTGGGCACGGCGAACACGCTCGTGTACGTCCGCGGTCTGGGCATCGTCCTCGACGAGCCCTCGGTGGTGGCCATCGACGTCAACACCGGTCGCCCCCTGGCCGTGGGCCACGAGGCCAAGAAGATGATCGGCCGCACCCCCAGCCACATCCAGGCCGTGCGGCCCTTGAAGGACGGCGTCATCGCCGACTTCGAGATCTGCGAGAAGATGCTCCGCTACTTCATCCACAAGGTGCACCACCGCCGCTGGCTCAAGCCGCGCATGGTCATCGCCGTGCCTTCGGGCATCACCGGGGTGGAGCAGCGGGCCGTCATCGAGGCCGCCGAGTACGCCGGAGCCCGCAAGGCGTACATCATCGAGGAGCCCATGGCCGCGGCCATCGGCGCCGGCCTGCCCGTGCAGGAGCCGGCCGGCAACATGATCGTGGACATCGGCGGCGGGACCACCGAGGTGGCCGTCATCTCCCTGGGTGGGATCGTGGCCTCGGAATCGGTGCGCGTCGGTGGCGACGAGCTCGACGAGGCCATCATCCAGCACATCAAGAAGGAGTACAGCCTGGCCCTGGGCGAGCGCACCGCGGAAGAGGTCAAGATCGCCCTCGGCGGTGCCTGGCCCCTGCGCGAGGAGCTACAGGCCGAGGTGCGGGGTCGGGACCTCATCACCGGGCTGCCCAAGACCATCACCATCACCACCAGCGAGATCCGTGAGGCCCTGGCCGAGCCGGTGTCGTCCATCATCGACGCCGTCAAGGTCACCCTGGACAAGACCCCGCCCGAGCTGGCGGCGGACATCATGGAGCAGGGCATCACCCTGGCCGGCGGCGGTGCCCTGCTGAACGGGCTCGACCGCCGCCTGGCCCACGAGACGGGCATGCCCATCTGCATCGCCGCCAACCCGTTGTTCTGCGTCGCCCTGGGATCAGGGCAGTCCCTCGAAGAGTTCGAGGCCCTGCGCAGCGTGCTGTTCTCGGCCACCCCTCCGGGCTGACCGGGCCGCGGCCCCTTGATCTCCCCGATCTGATCTGATCTCTCCTCCATGGCCCTATCGGCACGGGGCGGGCGCTCCCGCACCATCGTCGCCCTCGTGGTCGCCACGGCGGTGACCCTCATCACGCTCGACTTCCGTGGCTTCGGGCCGCTGGAGTCGGCGCAACAGACGTTGCGCAACGTGGTCGAGCCCGTCTCCGGTGTGGCGTCGGGCGTGACCGGGCCGGTGACGGGGGTGTGGGACGGCATCACCGACTACGACCGGCTTCGGTCCGAGAACGAGGACCTGCGGGCCGAGATCGACCGCCTGCGGGCCACCGAGGTCGACGACGCCAACGCCCGTCAGCAGCTCGACACCATCCTGGCCCAGCAGAACATCCAGACCCCGGCGGGCATCCAGAAGGTGCTGGCCCGGGTGGTGGCCGGCTCACCGTCGAACTTCGAGAACACGATCCGCATCGACAAGGGCAGCGACGACGGCATCGCCGACAACCTGACCGTGGTGACCGACGCCGGTCTCGTCGGCCGCATCTCCCAGGTCTTCCCCACCCGGTCGGTGATCGAGCTGGCCGACACCCGCGGGTTCGGCGTGGGCGTGCGCCTGGTGGGGGGCAACGCCCAGACCACGTTCCTGGCCCGGGGCCAGGGGCCGGGCATGAACCTGGTCCTGCAGGGCGAGATCGATCCCGCCACCGGCATCGAGGACGGTGCGGGCCTCGTCACCAGCGGCCTGGACTCCAGCCTCTTCCCCCCCGACATCCTCGTGGGGCGGGTCACCAGCACCGGTCTGGGCCCCGCCACCGAAGGCCCCCGACCCACGGTCCCCGGTGGGGGGGAGAAGCCGCTGCGCGACGTCGAGGTCAAGCTGTTCGTCGAGCCCGCCAGCCTGTCCTACGTGACGGTGCTGCTGTCGGGCCCCCAGCGGTGATGGTGGCCCGGCTGACCAGTGCGGCCCGCCTGATGGCCGTGATCGCCGTGGTCGTCCTCCTCCAGGTGGCCCTGGTCGCCCCCCTGCACTTCGTCGGGGTGTCGCCCGACATCGTGCTGTTGGCCTCGGTCGCTGCGGGGGTGGCGGCGGGGCCCGATCGGGGCGCCATCACCGGCTTCGTGGCCGGGCTGGGCTACGACCTGTTCCTGCAGACCCCTCTGGGCATGACCGCTCTCGTCTACGCCCTCGTCTCCTTCGGTGCCGGCGCCTTCCAGCTGCCCCTGGCCACCCACCCCCGCTGGTGGCGGGTGGGCTGCGTGGTCCTCACCAGCGCCCTGGGGGTGTTGGGTTACGTGGCTGCGGGGCTGGTGCTGGGCCAGGACGGGCTCCTGGGCGCGCCCGTCCTGCGCATCGTCGTGGTGGTGGCCTTGGTCAACGGTGTGCTGGCCCTCCCTGCGGTGCGCCTGCTGGGGTGGGTGTGGGGCCCGGCCGTGCCCGAGCGGTTGGGTGTCTGAGACCCTCCAGCGACCGGGGGCGCCCACCGTCCCCGCCGGCGGCGTGCTGGAATGGTGGGCCGTGCACGCCAACTCCCTGCTCCCGACCCGGTGGGGCCAGGACCGCGCCCGGGGGAGCCGGCCGGCGACGTGACCGACGATGCGCCCCCCCTGCGGGTCGCCGTCATCGGCATCGTCTGCGTGTCGTTGTTCGCCGCCCTCTTCGCCCGCCTGTACTTCCTGCAGGTGCTCCAGCCCACCACCCTCGACGAGGTGCGCCCCGTGCCCACCGAAGAGGTGGTGCGCTACCAGGCCGAGCGGGGGCGCATCCTCGACCGCACCGGTCAACGGGTGCTGGTGGACAGCCGCGAGTCGATCGTGGTCACCATCGACCGCCAGAAGTACGCCACCGTCGAGGACAAGGCGGGGCTGCTGGGTCGGCTCTCACGGGTCCTCAACGAGGCCGGCGTGCCCATCAAGGTGCAGGACATCGAGGACCGCCTCGTCGACCCCCAGTACGACCCCTTCAAGCCCGTGCCCATCGCCGAGGACGTGAGCCAGGACCTCGAGGTCCAGCTGCTCGAGCGTCCCTTCGAGTTCCCCTCCGTGGACGCCACCCGGGTGTGGCTGCGCACCTATCCCAACGGGCCTGTGGCCTCCCACCTGCTCGGGTACGTCGGCGCCGTCAACGAGGACGAGCTCGCGGCCCGGGCCTCGAGCCCCAAGCACTACGAGCCCGGCGACGACATGGGCAAGGCCGGTGTCGAGTACATGTTCGAGAACGACCTGCGGGGGGTTCCCGGCGAGCGCAACATCCTCGTCGACCTGCGCAACGTCGAGGTGGGCACGGCGTCGGTGGCCGAGCCCCAGAGTGGCGACGACCTCGTCCTCACCATCGACCTCGAGCTGCAGCGCCAGACCGAGCGCCTGCTGGGAGAGGCGCTCCAGGAAGCGCGCGAGCGACCCAAGCGCAAGGAGACCGATCCCGACGTCACCGCCCCGGCGGGAACGGTGATCGTGCTCGACGCCCCGAGCGGCGAGGTCCTGGCCATGGCCAGCAACCCCTCCTACGACCCCTCCGAGTTCGTGGGTGGCATCGGCGCCTACCGCTTCGCCGAGCTCACCAACGCCTCGGCCCACTTCCCCCTGCTCAACCGGGGCATCCAGAGCGTCTACGCCCCGGGGTCGACGTTCAAGCCCGTGACCACCTACGCCGCCCTGCGCACCGGTCTGTTGGATCCCGCCGAGGAGTACAACGATCGGGGCTACTACGTCCTCGAGGAGTGCGAGGCCCAGGGCGCCGGCTGTGAGTTCCAGAACGCCGGCCGTACCGCCTACGGCAAGGTCGACCTGCACCGGGCCCTGGTCGTGTCCTCGGACACCTACTTCTACCGCCTGGGGGAGAAGTTCTCGAACGCCCAGACCACCCTGGGCCCCACCCCCATGCAGGATGCGGCCCGGGCCTTCGGCCTCGGTGCTCCCACCGGCATCCAGCTGCCCGAGGAGAGCGCGGGGCTGGTCAGCGACCCCGCCACCAAGGCGGCCCGCCACGCCGAGAACCCCGAGGCCTTCCCGGTGGGCGACTGGTTCACCGGTGACAACGTCAACCTGGCCATCGGCCAGGGCGATCTGGCCGTCACCCCCCTGCAGCTGGCCAACGTGTACGCCACCCTGGCCAACGGGGGCCGGGTCCTGGCTCCATCGGTGGCCAAGGCCGTGCTGGACCACGACACCGGCCAGCCCACCCGCACCTTCGAACCCCGTGAGCTGGCCCGGGTCGACCTGCCCCCCTCCATCGCCACCGACATCAGCGGCGGGCTGGCCGGGGTGGTGGGGGAGAGTGGCGGTACCGCCTACGACGGCTTCACCGGCTTCCCCCTCGACCGCTTCCGCATCGCCGGCAAGACCGGTACCGCCCAGGTCGAGGGCAAGGCCGACACCGCCCTGTTCGCGGCCTACGGGCCCACCGAGAACCCGAAGTACGTGGTGCTGGCCGTGCTCGAGGAATCGGGCTTCGGCGCCGACGCCGCCGTACCCCTGGTGCGGCGGGTGTTCGAGCAACTGCCCGAGGTCAAGCCCTTCGTCACCCCCGACCCGGTGACGACCACGGTGCCGGGAGCCACCACCTCGACGACCGCAGCCGGGGGCTCGGGGGGCAGCTCCGACAGCGGCACGGCCGACTCGTCCAAGGACGGCGGATCGGGCGCCACGGACGACACGGAGCAGGTGGAGCCGGACACCACCGACACCTCCGCCGTGGACGCACCCACGACCACGGTGGCGCCGACGTCGGAGACCACGGCCCCCCCGGCCACGGCCACCACGGTCCCCACGTCGCCGACGGCGCCGGCCAGCTCCCCCGACACCGCCGCCGTCACCCCCGCGGGCGGCACAACCACCTCGGGGCGCCGCCGACCCTCGTCCCGGCCGGTGCGCCGCCGCCGGGAGCGGGTCACGTGAGGTTCGAGAGATGAGGATCGACTCCCTCCACGACGACCCCACCAGCCCGGCCCGCAACGTCGACTGGGTCCTGCTCGTCGCCGCGGCCGCCCTCAGCATCCTCGGCGCGGCCATGGTGTTCTCCACCACCAAGGGCACCGGCGATGCCGCCGACACGTCCTACCTGGGCCGGGAGATCATCTTCCTCATCGTGAGCGCGGTCGTGGTCGCGGTGTCGGCCCTCGTGGACTACCGGCGACTGCGCGAGATCGCCCCGGCCATGTACGTGGTCACCCTCGCCCTGTTGGCCGGCGTCCTCGTCGTGGGCACCAACGTCAAGGGCGCCCAGGCCTGGTACGCCTTCGGGCCCTTCCAGCTCCAGCCCTCCGAGCCGGCCAAGATCGTGCTCATCGTCATGCTGGCCGCCTACCTGGCCAGCCGGCGCAACCGGCTCGACGGCTGGCCCCTGCTCATCACCCTGGTCCTGGCCGGGGTGCCCATGGCCCTCATCATGTTGCAGCCCGACCTGGGCACCACCCTGGTGTTCGTGGCCGTCACCGCCGGCCTGCTCATCGCCTCGGGGGTCAAGGCCCGCTACCTGGGCGCCCTGGCCCTGGTGGGGCTGTTGGGCGTGGTGGCCGTGCTCAACTCGGGCTTCCTCGAGGGGTACCAGCGCGACCGCCTGACCGTGTTCATCACCGGGGGCCAGGGGGCGTCGGCCCGGGCTGCGGCCTACAACGCCGACCAGTCCCAGACGGCCATCTCGCTGGGGGGGTTGCGGGGTTGGGGCTACGGCAAGGGGCCCCAGACCCAGGCCGGCTACGTGCCCGAGCAGCAGACCGACTTCATCTTCACCGCCGTGGGCGAGGAGCTGGGCTTCGTGGGCTCGGCCGGCCTGCTCGTGCTCTTCGGGGTGGTGGCGTTGCGCACCATGCGCTCGGCGCAGTTGGCCCGCGACGACTTCGGTGCCCTCATCTGCGTGGGCGTGCTCGTCATGTTGGCCTTCCAGCTCTTCCAGAACGTGGGCATGACCATGGGCATCATGCCCATCACCGGCATCCCCCTGCCCTTCGTGTCCTACGGGGGGTCCTCCATGCTCACGACCTGGGCTTCCATCGGTCTGGTCATCAACGTGCGCATGCGTCGCTTCCGCTGACGCCCACCCCCTTCCATGCGGTCGGTGGGGAGGCGGCCACGGAGCCTGCTGGAGCCCGGGTGCCCCGACTGGTGCTGCGATCAACTACCCTTCCCTAGTGACATGACCTCGATCTGGCCTCAGCTCGAGCCCGTCCTCGCCCGAGTCGAGAAGCCGGCCCGCTACATCGGGTGCGAAGACGGTGCTCAGACACCGTCACACGACCCCTCGTTGGTCGCCTGGCTGCTGCTCTACCCCGACACCTACGAGATCGGGCTGCCCAACCAGGGCCTGCAGATCCTCTACGAGATCCTCAACGAGCGCGACGACGCCACGGCCGAGCGGTCCTACGCCCCGTGGACCGACCTCGAGGCCGAGCTGCGCCGCACCGGTCTCCCCCTCTTCTCCGTCGACACCCACCGCCCCGCCGGCGAGTTCGACGTCATGGCCTTCAACCTGTCGGCCGAGCTCGTCTTCACCAACCTGCTGAACTGCATCGATCTGGCCGGCGTGCCCGTGCGGGCCGCTGACCGTCGCCCCGAGCACCCCCTGGTCTTCGCCGGTGGGCACTGCACCTACAACCCCGAGCCCCTGGCCGACTTCGTCGACGCCTTCGTGCTCGGCGACGGTGAAGAGGTCATCGGCGAGATGACCGACGTGCTGCGGGGCTGGAAGGCATCGGGCAAGACCGAGGGCTCCCGCCAGGGCGTGCTGCGCGAGCTGGCCAAGGTCCCCGGGGTCTACGTGCCCTCGCTGTACGACGTGGCCTACGACGGCCCCGCCATCGTCGCCGTCACCCCCCTCTACCCCGACGTGCCCGAGCGCATCGAGAAGCGCACCGTGGCCGACCTGGGCCAGTGGCCGTACCCCAAGAACCAGCTGGTGCCGCTGACCGAGGTGGTCCACGACCGCCTCAACGTCGAGGTCTTCCGGGGCTGTACCCGGGGCTGCCGCTTCTGCCAGGCGGGCATGATCACCCGCCCGGTGCGCGAACGGCCTGCCGACCAGGTGCGCAAGATGGTCACCGAGGGCATCAGGCGCACCGGCTACGACGAGGTGGCGCTCACCTCGCTGTCCACCGCCGACTTCTCGGGCATCGAGCGGGTGGTGGCCGACATCGTGGGCGACCCCGGCGGCTGTGGCACCTCGCCGGTGTCGGTGTCCCTGCCCAGCCTGCGGGTCGACGCCTTCACCGTGGGCATCGCCACCGAGATCCAGAAGGCCCGCCGCACGGGGTTGACCTTCGCCCCCGAGGCCGGCACCTGGCGCATGCGCCAGGTCATCAACAAGCTGATCCGCGAGGAAGACCTGTACGGGGCGGTCGACGCCGCCTTCAGCCAGGGCTGGAAGCGGGTCAAGCTCTACTTCCTCACCGGCCTGCCCACGGAGACCGACGAGGACACCCTGGGCATCGCTGAGCTGGCCCGGCGCTGCGCGTCGATCGGCCAGGGCTACCACCAGGGGGCGTCGGTGACGGCCTCCATCGGCGGCTTCGTGCCCAAGCCCTTCACCCCCTTCCAGTGGTTCGGCCAGAACACCGTCACCGAGCTGCAGCGCAAGGTCAACCTGCTGCGTGACGCCACCCGCAAGGTGCGTGGCGTCGACCTGAAGTGGCACGACCCCAAGGCCACCCTGGTCGAGGGCCTGCTGTCCCGCGGCGACCGGCGCCTGGGCGCCGTGCTCGAGCGGGTGTGGCGGGCGGGGGGCACGTTCCAGGAGTGGAGCGAGCACTTCGCCCTCGACCGCTGGCTCGAGGCCATGGCCGCCGAGGGCCTGTCGGTCGACTGGTACGTGCACCGGCACCGCACCGAGCACGAGGTGCTGCCCTGGGAGCACCTGTCGGCCGGGCTGCACAAGGACTTCCTGTGGCAGGACTGGCGCGACGCCCTCGAGGCCGTCGGCCTGCCCGACTGCCGGTGGACGCCGTGCTACGACTGCGGCGCCTGCACCGGGTACGGCATCGAGCACCGGGTGGCGTCGGCCACCCCGCCCGCCGGTGGCAGCCAGGGCACGGGCCAGGACATCGCCGTCGGTGGCGAGGTCCCCGTGCGCCTGCTCACTGGTCGACCGGTGTCGGCCGGGCCCCGATGAGGACCTTCACATGAGGATCCGGGTCCGCTTCAGCAAGGTGGGCAAGGTGCGGTTCCTGTCGCACCGTGACCTGGCCCGCATCTGGGAGCGGGCCCTGCGGCGCACCGACGTGCCCGTGGCCTACAGCGTGGGCTTCGTGCCCCGACCCCGTCTCCACTTCGGCCTGGCCCTCGCTACGGGGGCGGAGAGCTGGGCCGAGTACCTCGACATCGACATCGATCCGGATCGCGTCGACCAGTTGGCCCCGCTCGACGAGCTGGCCGTCAAGCTGGGCGACGCACTGCCCGTGGGCGTCGAGGTCCTCGCCATCGGCCCGGTCGTTCCCGGGTCCCCTTCGCTCCAGGAGTCGGTCACCAGCTGTGGCTGGTCGATCGCCTTCGCCGAGCTGCCCCCTGATCTCGCGGCCAGCGCTGTGGAGCGCGCCCTGGCCGCGTCCGAGCTCCCTGTCACCCGGGAGCGCAAGGGCCGTTCCGTGACGGACGACCTGCGCCCCCAGCTCCGCTCCCTGCAGGCGCTCTCCGGCGCCGTCCACCCCGTCCACCCCGAGGACCCATGGGCTACGGCCCCAGGAGACGAGGCGGGCAGCACGATCGTCGCCGAGCTGGGGACCCAGCCGCGCACCGTGCGGCCGTCCGAGCTCGTGGCCGTGCTCGACCCGGGGACGACGTGGCCGGACGGCCGGGTGCGCCGGCTCTACCAATGGATTGCACACGAAGACGGCCGACGCGAACCACTGGTCGCTCCGCCGTCGCCGTGGGCACGCACAGAGGTGCGTGCCTCATGAGAAGGAACCTCTCCCATGTCCGACCACGAGGGCTCCCCCCTCCCCGCCTCCCCCCTCCCCGCTGCGGCGGCGGAGGGATCCACGAGGAGCGCGAACACATCCACGGGCCCCGACGGGCCCACCGGCCAGTCGCCCCCGGGCGCCACCGGAGCCGCTGAGGGCCGCGGCGCGACCGAGGACGCCTCCAACGGCGGCGCCGAAGGCGCTGACGGCACGGCCCGCACGGGCCGACGCCGCCGACGCGGCGGCCGAGGCCGTGGCAGCGGCGCCAGCCGTGACGCCGGTGGCGGTGACGGCGACTCCGGTGAGGAGCAGTCGCCCCAGGCCGGGGTGATCGAGCCCGGTCGCATCCCCGACCTGCCCGACCCCCCCATCGAAGGCCGACCCAAGTCGGCCGAAGCTGCGGCCCGGGCCCTGGTGCCCAGGTCCCCACGCTCGCCCCGCAAGCCCAAGATCGGCGACACCCTGCCCGCACCGGAGGCGGGCTCACCCGAAGCGGCCGCTGCGGAAGCGGCGACCGAGGCCGACGGGGGCGACGGTGACGGCACCGGGGCCCGACCCCGCCGACGCCGGGGTACCCGGGGCCGAGCGGCCACCGCCGCCACCACCACCACGACCCGGGCGACCACGCCCAAGAAGTCGAGCGGCCGGGCCCCGGCGGGCACCCCCGTCGAGCAGGTCATCGACTACGACCCCGTCGAGCTCGACGACAAGGCCATGCGCCGCCGTCGGGGCAAGGAGCGCAAGGGACGCCCCGTCGGCCGCTACATGATGGCCGTGCACGTCAGCCCCAAGGCCACCCACATCGCCGTGCTCGAGGGGCGCAGCCTGGTCGAGCACTACGTGTCCCGACCGGCCGACGACGTCACCCAGATCCACGGCAACATCTACCTGGGCCGGGTCCAGAACGTGCTGCCGGGCATGGAGGCGGCCTTCGTCGACATCGGCACGCCCAAGAACGCCGTGCTCTACCGGGGTGACGTCCACTACGACAAGGAGGACGTCGACGAGCGCAGCCACCCCCGCATCGAGCAGATGCTGCGGCCCCGCCAGACGATCCTCTGCCAGGTCACCAAGAACCCCATCGCCCACAAGGGGGCCCGGCTCACCCAGGAGGTGTCCCTGCCCGGGCGCTTCGTGGTGCTGATCCCCAACTCGTCGACCTACGGCATCTCCAAGCGGCTGCCCGATCCCGAGCGCAAGCGCCTGCGCCAGATCCTCGACCAGGTGAAGCCGGCCCAGCACGGGATCATCGTGCGCACCGCGGCCGAGAACGTCACCGAGGAAGAGATCGAGCGCGACGTCCAGCGCCTGGCCGACCAGTGGAACGCCATCGAGGCCCTGGCCAAGAAGTCGACGGCGCCGGCCCTGCTCTACCGCGAGCCCGACCTGGCCGTGCGGGTCATCCGCGAAGAGTTCAACACCGAGTACCGGGGCATCGTGCTCGACGACCCCAGGCTCTTCGAGGAGGTGCGTGACTACGTCCGCAGCATCTCCCCGGCCCTGGCCGATCGGGTCGAGATGTTCGACACCGCCACCGAGCCGCTGTCGCTCTACGAGCGCCACCACGTGGCCGAGCAGCTCATCCGGGCCACCGACAAGAAGGTGTGGCTGCCCTCGGGCGGTTCGCTCATCATCGAGCACACCGAGGCCCTCACCGTCATCGACGTGAACACGGGCAAGAACGTGGGTTCTCGCAGCCTCGAGGACACCGTCTTCCACAACAACCTCGAGGCCGCCGAGGAGATCGCCCGCCAGCTGCGCCTGCGCGACGTGGGCGGCATCATCGTCATCGACTTCGTGGACATGGAGTCCAAGCGCAACCGCGACGAGGTCATCGGCACGTTCCGCAACGCCCTGGGCCGGGACAAGACCCGCACCCAGGTCTTCGACATCTCCGAGCTGGGCCTGGTCGAGATGACCCGCAAGCGCATCGGTGAGGGCCTGCTCGAGAGCGTGTCCGACACCTGCGCCGTGTGCGAGGGCCGGGGCGTCGTCCTCGACGACGACCTCGTCGGCGAGCGCATGCTCTGACGTCGGCGTCCCGCCTCCGGGCGGGATGCGCCGAGGTGCCCGGGGGCCTGTGCTGGCCCCGGGGCCCCTCGGGGCGCTAGAGTCGACCCGCTATGTACGCCGTCATCAAGGCCGGGTCCCGGCAGTTCCGGGTCGAGCAAGGCCAAGTCCTCGACATCGACCTCACGGGTGGTGTCGAAGACCTCGAGTTCACGCCGGTGCTCCTCGTCGATGGCGAGACCGTCCTGGCCACCCCGGGGGATCTCGGGGCGGCGAAGGTCACGGCTCGCGTCATCGGTGAGACGAAGGGCCCCAAGATCACCGGGTTCACCTACAAGTCGAAGGCCCGTCAGCGCAAGCGGTGGGGTCACCGGGCGCGCTACAACACGATCGAGATCACCGGTATCTCCCGGTAGTCGGGGAGGAAGACCCACATGTCGAAGACCAAGGGCGCCGGTTCGACCAGGAACGGGCGCGATTCACAGTCCAAGCGGCTCGGCGTGAAGGCCTACGCGGGCACGGCGGTCACCGCCGGTTCGATCCTGGTGCGGCAGCGGGGCACCCGCTTCCACCCCGGTGAGAACGTCGGTCGTGGTGGGGACGACACCCTGTTCGCTCTCGAGCACGGGGTCGTGTCCTTCGGTATGCGTCGGGGACGCAAGGTCGTGAACATCACGCCCGCCGTCCTCGAAGACGCCACCGCAGACGCCTGAGCCAACAGCAGCTCTGCACGAGCCGGACCGGTACCCCCGGGCCGGCTCGTGGCGCGTCCGGGATCGGGTCGGGCGGCCCACCCCGGGTCAGTTGAGCGGGCGCACGTCGAAGCCCGAGGGCAGGGCGGCGGTGGGGAAGTCGAGACGGCGCAGCGCCTCCTCGCAGGCGAAGCGATCGGTCATGCCCCCCACGTAGGTGACCGCAGCCCGGTAGGCCTGCGGCGAGCCCGCCGACGCACCCTCGCTCCACTGCCGTGACGGCAGCGCCAGGTCGTCGGGGTGGCTGGCGTAGTGCTCGACCAGGGCCCGCAGCAGGTTGACCACCCGGTGTCCCTGGTCGACCGACAGGGGGCGCAGGTAGATGTGCTCGTAGTCGAAGAGGCGGAAGGCGGCCAGGGCCTCGGCCAGGGGTTCGACCATGCCGATGCGCCCCGTGGCCACCGTGGCGTCGACCATGCCGCCGATGAAGGCGGCCAGCTGCAGGCGACGACTGGACCCGCAGCGCTCGAGGACCACGTCGGGCAGCTGTCGGGGGGTGACGAGGCCGGCGGTCACCGCGTCCTCGAAGTCGTGGCACACGTAGGCGATGCGGTCGGCCCAGCTGACCACCTCGCCTTCGGGCGTGGCGGGGGCGGGACGGGACCACGAGTGGTTGCGCACCCCGTCGAGCGTCTCGACGCACAGGTTCAGAGGGGTGAGGACCACGTCGGCCCCCCACACGGCGTGGTCGTAGCCCTCGTCGACGTAGGGGTCGAGGGCATCCTCGGAGGCATGGCCCCCGGGACCGTGGCCACAGTCGTGGGCCAGGGCGATGGCCTCGGTCAGCGCTTCGTTCAGGCGCAGGGCCCGGGCGATGGACGTGGCCACCTGGGCCACCTCGAGGGCGTGGGTCATCCGCGTGCGCTGGTGGTCGTCGGGGAACACGAAGACCTGGGTCTTGCCGGCCAGGCGGCGGAAGGCGGTGGCGTGCAGGATGCGGTCCCGGTCCCGCTCGAAGCAGGTGCGCAGGGGGTCGGGCGCCTCCTCGGTGCCCCGCCGCCCCGCGCCGCAGGACCGGGTGGCGCCGGGGGCAAGGAGACGGTCCTCGAGCGCTTCGCGCTCGGCCCGGTCCAGGGGGGCCACAGGGCCGACGTTGGCGGACGAATCGGCGTGGGCGAGGCGCACGGGGGCCCCGTCGCGCCGCCCGGCCATGGTCGACGCCCACGTCCGGGCCCGTTCGCTGAGGGGGGCGCCGGGGGTCGTCGTCACCGCGGTGTCGTGCGCTGATCCATCCACGGCGGCCACGCTAACGACGACGTGTGACCGCGCCGGCGCGGTGGCAGGGATGCGCCCGCTGTTGGAGCGCCCGGGCGTGGTGTTCGGCTGGCGGCCCCCGTGCGTCGTACCATGACGCGTGTCCCAGTTCGTCGACGAGTGTGGTCTGAACGTGCGGGGCGGTGACGGTGGAGCCGGCGCCGTCTCCTTCCGACGTGAGGCGATGGTGCCCTTCGGAGGCCCCGATGGGGGCAACGGAGGCGGTGGCGGCCACGTGTGGCTGGTGGCCGATCGCAACGTGGCCTCGTTGCTCGCCTTCCGTGACCACCCCCACCGCCGGGCCACCAGCGGGGTGCACGGGCGGGGCAAGCGCCAGCACGGCCACGCCGGCGAGGACCTCATGGTGGCCGTGCCCGAGGGCACGGTCATCAAGGACCAGGACGGCGCCCTGCTGGCCGACCTGGTCAACCACGGTGACCGCTGGATCGCCGCCCACGGTGGCCGCGGCGGCAAGGGCAACGCCGCCTTCCTGTCCAACCGGCGTCGGGCCCCGAGCTTCGGCGAGCAGGGCGAGGAGGGGGAGGAGCGCTGGCTCCACCTCGAGCTCAAGCTGGCCGCCGACGTGGCCCTCGTCGGCTACCCCAACGTGGGCAAGTCGACGCTGATCTCCCGCATCTCCGCGGCCAAGCCCAAGATCGCCGACTACCCCTTCACCACGCTCGAGCCCAACCTGGGCGTGGTGCGCATGGACGACGGCTTCGAGCTCGTCGTGGCCGACATCCCCGGCCTCATCGAGGGGGCGCACGAGGGCAAGGGCCTGGGCCACCGCTTCCTGCGCCACATCGAACGGGCCCGGGCCCTCGTGGTCATGGTCGACCTGGCCATGGCCGAGGAGACCTCGCCCGAGGAGCAGGAGCGCATCCTGCTCCACGAGCTGGCCAGCTACGACCCCGAGCTGGCCCGTCGCCCCCGCCTGGTCATCGGCTCGCGCGCCGACCTCGAAGGCGTGATCGGAGCACCCCACCCCGAGTTCACCGGCCGGCGCGTCTCGGCCATCACCGGCCAGGGCCTCCCCCAGCTCGTGGGCGACCTGGTGCGCATGGTCGACGAGGCCCGCAAGGCCGAACCGGTGTCCGAGGCCTTCGTCGTCCACCGCCCCGAGACCGAGGGCTTCCAGATCGTCAAGGCCGACGACGGCGCCTGGGAGGTCCAGGGCCGCGCCGCCATGCGGGCCGTGGCCCTGTCGGACATGACCAACATCGAAGCCCTCGACTACGCCCGCCAGCGCCTCCAGCGCCTGGGGGTCAACAAGGCCCTGCGCCAGGCCGGCGCCCAGACCGGGGACAGCGTGCGCATCGGCCGCATCGAGCTCGACTACGCCGAGGACGACTGACCGTGCGGGTGGTGGTCAAGATCGGTACCTCGTCGCTCACCGACGAGGCCGGTCACATCGAGGTCGCCGCCGTGGTCAAGCTGTGCGCCGAGGTGGCCGCAGCCCGGGCTCAGGGCCACCAGGTGCTCCTGGTGACCTCGGGGGCGGTAGCGGCCGGCCTGCCCACCCTGGGGCTCACCGAGCGGCCCCGGGACAGCCTGACCCTCCAGGCCCTCTCCGCCGTCGGCCAGAGCCGGCTCATGCAGGTCTACAACGAGGCCCTGGCCCCCCACGGCGTGGTCGCCGGCCAGGTGCTCATCTCCCCCCTCGACTTCTTCGAGCGCACCCAGTACCTGCACGCCCGGGCCACCCTGCTGCGCCTGCTCGAGCTGGGGGTGCTGCCGGTCATCAACGAGAACGACGCCCTGGCCGACACCGAGATCCGCTTCGGCGACAACGACCGCATCGCCGCCCTGGTCGCCCACCTGGTGCGGGCCGATCTGCTGGTCCTGCTCACCGACACCCCGGGCCTGTTCACCGCCGATCCCCGCCAGCGGGCCGACGCCTCCCTCATCGAGGAGATCCTCGAGGTCGACCGGGCCCTCGAGGCCGTGGCCGGTCGACCCGGATCGGCCCGGGGGAGCGGGGGCATGGCCTCCAAGCTGGCCGCGGCCAAGATCGCCGCCTGGTCGGGTGTCCGGGCCGTCATCGCCGCCTCGGACCGCGACGACGTGGTGGCCGACGCCATGGTCGGACGGGCGGGGGTGGGCACCATCGTGCAGCCCCGGGCCCAGCGGCTGTCGGCCCGCAAGCTGTGGATCGCCTTCGCCGTGCCCGCCACCGGCACCCTGGTCGTCGATGCCGGTGCCCGGCGGGCGCTCGAGCAGCGGGGTACGTCGCTCCTGGCCGTCGGGGTCACCGACGTGACCGGGGCCTTCGACGCCGGCGACGCCGTCGAGGTGGCGGCGGGCGATGGCGAGGTGTTCGCCAAGGGCCTGGTGCGCATGGGGGCGGACCAGGTGGCGGCGGTGCGGGGCAAGCGCAACGAGGTGCTCACCGGGGTGCCCGGCGAGGTCATCCACCGCGACGAGCTCGTCCTCGTGCCTTGAAGACCGTGCCCTGAGGCGCGACGAGGGCCGGGGGCGACCCCGGCCCTCCGACTCGAGTTCCTGCCGGGTGAGCGGCTCGCTCAGACCCCGGGTGCGGGGGTGGGTGGCGCTTCGGGGCTGCCCGTGCCCACCTGGGGGGCCTCGGCGGCCTCGGCTGCGGGGGTGATGCCGAGCTGGGCCCGGATCTGGGCCAGGCGGGCGCCGGCCTCGACGTTCTGGGCGGCCTGCTCGATCTCGAGCATGCGGGACTCGACCGAGGAGCCCTGCAGCTCGGACATGCCCTTGGCCTTGGCGTAGCGGGACTCGATCTTGTCCCGCACCTCGTCCAGGCTGGGCACGTCCTCGCCCACCGTGGTGGAGAGCGACTTGAGGGCGACGTTCATCTGCTCCTGCATCTTGGCCTGCTCGAGCTGGCCCATCAGCTGCTGCTGCTCGGACAGCTTGCGCTGGAGCACGGTGGAGTTCTGCTGCACGGCCGCCTTGGCCTGGTCCGACGCCTGGGCCGCACCGAGGGAGAGCTGCTTGAGGTCCTCGACCTCCTTCTCCACGGCGATGAGGCGGTTGGCGATGGATTCGGCCGCCAGCGTGTACTCGTTGAGCTTGGTGGCGTCGCCCCGCTTGCCGGCGTCGTCGGCCATCATCACGGCCTGGCGGGCCTGGCCGTTGAGCTTCTCGAGGTCGTCCATGCGCCGGTTCAGTCGCAGCTCGTTCTGCTTCTGGTTGGCGATGACGTTGGCGGCCTGCTCGATCAGGCGCTGGTGCTGTTGCTGGGCCTCGATGATGGCCTGCTGCAACTGCACCTTGGGATCGGCTCGCTCGTTGAACGAGCCCGTCAGCTTGGCGGTCACGTACAGCCACCAGCGCTTCACCAGCTTGAACATCCGGGCAGCTTAGGCCGCCGCCGTCCCGGAACGGACCCCTGCGGGGTGTCTCCGGGGAGCGCTGGTGGGGACGTCCGTGGTGACTCGCCCTCAGCCCGCGCCGGGGCGCAGCTGACCGGTCTCCTCGAGGGCCTGGCGCAGGGCCTCCATCTCTTCCACCAGGTGGTCGATGTCGCTGCCCACCGAGCCCAGGGCGGCCAGGTCACCCGTGGACGCCGCCAACTCGGCTGCCCGGGTCACCGACTCGTCCAGCTGGGCCTGGAGCAGGGTCAGGCGCTTCTCGGTACGTCCGGTGACCTCGTCCATGCGGGCGGCCGAGTCGAGCTGGCTCTGCAACGATGCCGCCGTGCGGCTGGCCACGTCGTCCGTGGCCAGGGGATCGGCGGCCCGGACCGAGGCGTCGTCGGCTACGGCGGCCTGCAGGCGCCGGTCGAGGCCGGGCACGTCGATGCGGCTGCGGGCCTGGCGCAGGGTGTTGCCCTGCTGGGCCGTGGCCCACACCTGGGCCACGCCCTCGTCGAGGCGCTGGCCGATCTCGGCCAGCCGTTCCCGGATGGGACCCGAGGGGGCCTTGGCCACCACCTGGCGGAAGCGGGTCTGGGCCTGCAGGGCATCACGCACGAAGAAGCGCCAGGGCTCGCCCAGGGTGAAGGGGTCGATGCCCCGGGTGGAGCTGGCTCCACCCGGCAGCGCGGTCCGTGGTCTCGCCCCGGCCCGCAGCAGGGTCACCAGGCCGATGATCAGGTACAGCACCACGCCGACGGCGATGCCCCCGCCGACGGAGCCGAGCACCAGGCCCCCGATGATGGCCGATACCGCCCCGACGCCCAGGCCCACGGGGGAGAGTGCCGCCCGCACCACTGGAGCCTTGCCACTGCCCGAAGCGGAGCCCATGGCCGACGACGCTAGCCCTGCGTCGCGGGCGTCTCCGGCGCAGGGACGTCCTCGGGCAACAGCGTGGTCAGGTCGTCATCGGTGGGCTTGGGCATCCCCACGACCCGGCTGGCGTGGCGGGCCACGGTGGCCTCGAACAGGTTGCGCACCACCCGGGCATTGCCGAAGCCCTTGGTGCGGGGGATGGCCTCGAGGTGGGTCCGCACCGCAGCCTCGGCCTCGGGGGTGGGTCGGTAGCGCAGCTTGTCGCCCATGCTCGTGAAGATGCGCACGAGCTCGTCGGTGCTGTAGTCCGCGAAGGCGATGGTCTTGGGGAAGCGCGAGCGCAGGCCCGGGTTGGTGTCGACGAACTCGGCCATCTCCACGGGGTAGCCGGCCACGATGACCACCAGACGGTCGCGACGGTCCTCGACCAGCTTGACCAGGGTGTCGATGGCCTCGCGTCCGAAGTCGTTGGCCCCGCCACGAGCCAGGGCGTAGGCCTCGTCGATGAGCAGCACCCCCTGGTCGGCCCGGTCGAAGGCGTCGCGCACCCGCAGCGCCGTCTGGCCCACGAAGCCCGCCACCAGGCCCGATCGGTCGGTCTCCACCAGCTGGCCCCGGTCGACGACGCCGAGCGAGCGGTAGATCTCGGCCAGCAGGCGGGCCACGGTCGTCTTGCCCGTGCCCGGGTTGCCGGTGAAGACCAGGTGGCGGCTGCCGTCCATGACGGGCAGGTCGCGCTCCTTGCGCATCTGCTGCACGGCCAGCAGGTTGGTGACCAGCTTGACCTCGGCCTTGACCCCGTCCAGGCCCACCAGAGCGTCGAGCTCGGCCAGCACCTCTTCCACCGGCCGGGCCGGGGGCAGGGGTTCGGGCTCGACGGTGGCCGCGGGTGACCCGGCCGCAGCCGCGACCGGAGAGCCGGGGGTGGCCACCGGCGCACCTCGGCCCGTGTCGCCGCCCTCGCCCGGTGGGGTGGGCACACCGGCCAGCAGGGGGCCCCGCCACGCCTCGATGGCGGCCAGCTCGCGCTCGGACGTCATGTGGTCGACCGCCGCGGTGGCGTGGGCCAGGCGAACGGCGCGGTGGTAGTAGGTCCGGGCGTAGGTGGTGCCGTAGCGGCGGTCGGCCGCGGCCAGCGTCTCGAACAGGGGCGAGGGCTTGTCGAGCCAGGCCCGGCGCCCGGTGACCAGGCCGGCGTCGCGCACGTCGGCGGGGGTGGCGCCGGACAGGCTGGTGTCCAGGCGGCCGGCGAAGGCCCGGATCAGGTCCCACAGCTGGTCGTCGCTGGATCGCCCGTCCGAGTCGATGACCGCGGTGACCAGGGCGAAGGCGTCGATGGCCGCGTCGCGCTGGGCGTTGGTGGGCTTGCCCCCGACACGGGCCACCACGTCACGCAGGGCGTCGCCCACCTCGACGACGAACTCGTCCACGGCATCTTCGAGCAACGAGCGGGCCATCTGGGCCGCAGGCTACGCCCGGCCCGAGGCGGCCCTGGGGCCCGGGTCGGCGGCGGCCCATCTGGGTCGACGATCCTCCCCAGGTCAGCGCCTACGACACCGCCGCCGTCGAGGCGCGACAGCGGGTGGCCAGTCGGCCGCCATCCGAGAGGGGCAAGGGGTGGCCCCTGGCGGCTCAGGGTTCGTAAGGGCCCAGGGCCCGGGAGGCGCCGAACATGAGCGTCAGGAACATCACGAGGGTGAAGGCGACCAGGGCGACGCGCCAGCCGAAGCGCTTGGCCACCATGGCCGTGGCCACCACGGCGACCGCGCCCACGCCGCCCAGGGCCACGCCCCGCCAGCCGAAGCGCAGGCCCCAGAGCGCGCCGGTCACGAGGCCGAAGAGCGCGGCCAATCGCAGCACCCGGGCCGTGCTGAAGCCGTCCGAGGGCCATTCGCTCACCGGTTCGTCGTCGACGGCTGCCTCCGCTCCCGGCACCGTGCCCGCAGGCCCGATGCCGTAGTCCCTGGTGAGGGCGTCAAGTTGACGCGCCTGTCAATCCAACTACCCCTGCCCCTCGACGCAACCGTAAGCTCCCGTGCCATGAGTTTTCGCTTCGATTCGGTGCCCCAGGTCCGCGAGGGTCTCGAGAAGGTTGATTACCTCGCTGACGAGGGCATCGCCGGAGTCGTGTACCTGGCTGATCGGCTGGGCAAGCCCATCCTCGTCGAGGGTCCCGCCGGTACCGGCAAGACCCAGCTGGCCAAGAGCGTGGCCGAGGCCACCGGTGCCCGACTGATCCGTCTGCAGTGCTACGAGGGCCTCGACGAGGCCAAGGCCCTGTACGAGTGGAACTACAAGAAGCAGCTCCTGCGCATCCAGGCCGAGCGGGTCGATCCCGCCGGTGGGGCCCGGGGCTGGAGCGAGGTGTCCGACGACATCTTCGCCGAGGACTTCCTCCTCGAGCGCCCCCTCCTCGAGGCCATCCGCTCCGAGGACCCCGTGGTGCTGCTCATCGACGAGGTCGACCGCGTCGAGATCGAGACCGAGGCCCTGCTCCTCGAGATCCTCTCCGACTACCAGGTCTCCATCCCCGAGCTGGGCACGGTCACCGCCACCCAGATCCCCCTGGTGTTCCTCACCTCGAACAACACCCGTGAGCTGTCCGAGGCCCTCAAGCGTCGCTGCCTCTTCCTGCACATCGACTACCCGGACATGGAGCGTGAGCGCCAGATCGTGCTCACCAAGGTCCCCGGCATCACCGAGAGCCTGGCCGAGCAGGTGGCCCGCATCGTGCGCACCATCCGCCAGATGGAGCTGAAGAAGGCTCCGTCCGTCTCCGAGACCCTCGACTGGGCCCGCACCCTGGTGCTGCTGGGCGTGGCCCAGATCACCGAGGCCGAGACCGTCGACACCCTCAACATCCTGCTCAAGTACCAGACCGACATCGCCAAGGCGGCCAAGGAGCTGTCCTCCGGCGGTTCGCAGTGGAAGAAGAGCTGAACCGATGACCGACGTGGGTGACGAGCGAGGGGGGTCATCGTGAGCGACGAACCGACGGGCGGGGTGGCCGTTGCCGAACCGTCACCCATGTTGGAGCTCTTCAACGGCTTCGTGATCGAGTTGAGGAACGCGGGCATCCCCGTGAGCCTCACCGAGAACCTCGATGCCATGGAGGCGGTCAAGCACATCCCCCTCGAGGACCGCGACGCGTTCAAGTACGCGCTGGCGGCCACGATGGTGAAGAACCAGTCCCACTGGAAGGCCTTCGAGACCGTCTTCGAGATCTACTTCTCGTTGCGGGGCACGGAGTACGCCCTCAACAAGGACGGCGAGGACGGCCAGGACTCGGACCAGTCCGAGGACGGCGAGTCCCAGCCCGGTGAAGAGGGCGAGGGCAAGGGCATGGGTGGCGGCGGTGGACCGCCCCTCAGCCCCGAGGAGATCGCCTCCCTGCTCTACCAGGCGCTGATGTCGGGCGACCGTGAGCTGATGCGCATGGTGGCCCGCAACGCGGTCCGCCGCTTCGCGGGCATGGAGCCCGGCCGCCCCGTGGGGGGCACGTACTACCTGTACCGGACGCTGCGGAACCTCGACCTCGACGCGGTCATGGAGAAGCTGATGCAGCAGGCCCGCCAGGATCGGGGTGGTGAGCTCACCCCGCTGGAGGAGCGCCTCGAGCACGACGAGTACGAGAACCGCGTCGACAAGCTGCGCCAGGAGATCGAGGCCGAGATCCGGCGTCGCCTGGTGGCTGACCGTGGTGTCGAGGCCATGGCCAAGACGCTGCGCAAGCCGCTGCCCGAGGACGTGGACTTCATGCACGCCAGCAGGGAGGAGATGGCCAAGCTGCGTCGGGCCATCTACCCGCTGACCCGCAAGTTGGCCGCCCGCCTGCAGCGCAAGCGCCGCCACGGTCGCAAGGGTCCCCTGGACTTCCGCAACACCATCCGCCACTCCCTGTCCTACGGCGGTGTGCCCGCCGAGCCGAAGTTCAAGAACCCCAAGCCCCACAAGCCCGAGATCATGGTCATCGCCGACATCTCGGGTTCGGTGGCCGCCTTCGCCCGGTTCACCCTGCACCTCGTCTACGCCATCTCGAGCCAGTTCTCGAAGGTGCGGGCGTTCGTGTTCATCGACGGTCTCGACGAGGTCACCCGGTTCTTCGAAGGGGCCGACGACATCGTCGACGCCATCCACCGGGTGAACACCGAGGCCGACGTGGTCTGGGTCGACGGCCACTCGGACTACGGGCACGCCTTCGAGGTGTTCTGGGAGAAGTACGGCAACGAGGTCGGCCCCAAGACCGCCGTCATCATCCTCGGCGACGCCCGGAACAACTACCACGCCGCCCAGTCCTGGGTCATCAAGTCGATCCGCCAGAAGGCCCGCTCGGTCTTCTGGCTGAACCCCGAGCCCCGGTCCTACTGGGACACGGGCGACTCGATCGTCGGCGAGTACGGCCAGTACTGCAACGGCACCTACGAGTGCCGCAACCTGCGCCAGCTCGAGGCCTTCGTCGACAACCTCGTCTGACGGGTCCGACCTCTTGGTAGAGCACGCTGAACGGGCCACCACCCGCCTGCTCCTGGTGCGCCACGGCGAGTCCGTGGCCACCACCGAGCGGCGGGTGGCTGGTGGCCGCACCTGCGCCGGGCTGTCCCCGCTGGGCTTCCAGCAGGCGGCCCGGTTACGGGACCGCTTCGCCGCCGGTCACGAGGCCCACATCGACCACTTCCTGACCTCCCCCATCCAGCGGGCCCGGGAGACGGCCGACGTCGTCAACGAAGCCGTGGGCCTGCCCTTGGAGGTCGACGACGAGTTCGAGGAGCACCGCCCCGGCGACCAGGCCGATGGCATGACCTTCGACGACATCATCGCCGCCTGGGGTCCACCACCGGTCGATGGGGTCGTCTACGAGCCCTACCTGCCCGGGGGCGAGTCCCTGGCCGCCTTCCACTTCCGCATCGGCAGCGCCCTGCACCGTGTCGTGCAGCTGAACCTGGGCCGCACCGTGCTGGTGTCGTGCCACGGGGGGGTGGTCGACGTGGCCATGCGCCAGTTGCTGGGTCTGCCCACCCGGGGCGCCTTCGACCTGTGGACCCTCAACACGTCCATCACCGAGTTCGCCGCCAACCACGACGTCGGCGTCGTGCCTGGCCGGTGGCGGTTGGTGCGTTACAACGACAGCGCCCATCTGGCCGGCCTGCCCGCGGAGACCCCGCCCGCGGTCGCCCCCGCCGCCACCCCCTGACGAGACACATCGGCGGGCGGGCACGGCGCCACTCGGCCTAAGGTCGGGCCCGGGGCGCCTCGTGTGTGGGCGCCCGGTGCGACAGGGGGAGCGGGATGTCAGCCACCGAGCATTCCGTGGTCATCGCCAACAGCTCGGCCGCCGGCCAGTACGACTGGCCGACGCTGGTGGGGGACCTCAACCGCCTGCTGCGGCTGAGGACGACCCCCATCGGCATGAAGCTGTTCACCACCAGGGCCGAGATGGAGGCCATCCCCAAGATCCGTCGGCCCAGCGCCGTGCACACCATGGACCAGGTGGTGGCCCAGGCGGCCCGCATCGGCTGGACCGTGGGCATCACCATGGACGACCTGGTGGGGGCGCAGTGCGGGGCCGTCGTCGGCCTGCACCCCCAGGACGAGCGCTGGCTGTCGGGGGACCGCATGGCCGGGGTGTGGTTCGAGACCATCGAGGACTCCTCGGCCCACCAGCACGCCATGGACTGCGTGCCCTACGGCGACTACGAGGCCGTGGCCGTCTCCCCGCTCACCGCCGGGCGTCTCGACCCGCCCGACATCTGCATGATCTACGCCACCCCGGCCCAGACCATCCTCATGATCAACGGGCTGCAGTGGGCCGGCTACCGGGACTTCGAGTGGGGGTGCGTGGGCGAGTCGTCCTGCGCCGACTCCTGGGGCCGGGCCCTCAAGCTCCGTGAGCCGTCGGTGTCCATCCCCTGCTTCGCCGAGCGCCGCTACGGCGGGGTGCTCGAAGACGAGCTGCTGCTGGCCACCCCGCCCGAGTGGCTGCCCAAGATGATCCGGGGCCTCGAGGCCCTGGCCCGCAACGGCCTGCGCTACCCCATCCCCCAGTACGGCATCCAGCAGGACGCCCGCGCCGGCCTGGGCGTCAGCTACTCGAACAAGTAGCTCACCTGGGGCGCGGGCCTCGGTGGGGCCGAGGGCTCGTCAGGGACTGGTGAAACGCTGGATGCCGGACACGGTGTCGAAATCGGCGTCGAAGCTCAGGATCGAACTGACGCCTTCCCGTCGCATCGCGGCCACGTGAAGGGCGTCCCGGGCCGACAGCGCCGGGTGGTTGGCGAGCACGTCCTTGGCTGCGATCAGGTCGGCGTGCCCGAACGCGAACACCTCGTCCACGAGTGAGTCCACCAGGTCGAACGTCACCTGGATGAGCGCGCGCCGTCCGGTAGCGGCGTAGCGGTGCAGGATCTCCTGGTACACCTCGGCATCCGTGACCAGCCGTCGGCGCTCGACAACAAGCCGAGACACCGTGGCGCGGGCCGTGACCTTGTGGGGGTGGTCACGGCCGACGAGGTACATGGGGATGTTCGAGTCGAGGAAGATCACCCGCGAAGGTAGCCTGCCTCGATCTCGGCCAGCATCTGGTCGATGTCGACCGCAGGTGCGGGGTCGGGATGAGAGGCCGCTGCGTCGATGGCGGCGAGCTTCGCAGCTACGTCGCCAGTGGACCATCGTCGGTCGGCATCCTTCAACGACTGACGCACCCACTGGGACAACGTCATCCCGAGGTCGGCGGCCCGGCGCTCGAACGTGTTGTACTCGTCGTCGTCCATGACCACCTGCAGTCGCTTGCTCATATCATGAGTCTAGCTTGCTCACGGACTGAGTACGCGGTGCGGTGGCAGCAGCGCTTGCCTCAGTGGCCGATGAGCTCGGAGGCGAGGAAGGCCAGGTCGAGGGACTGGCGGGCGTTGAGGCGGGGGTCGCAGATCGTCTCGTAGCGGATCTGCAGGTCGCTGTCGACGACGGCGTCGGAGCCGCCCACGCACTCGGTGACGGGGTCACCGGTGAGCTCGACGTGCAGGCCCCCGGGCCACACCCCGTTGGCGCGGCAGGCGGTGAAGAAGCCGGCGACCTCGCTGACGACCTCGTCCACGTTGCGGGTCTTGTGCCCGCTGTCGGCGGTGTAGGTGTTGCCGTGCATGGGATCGCAGGCCCACACCACGGGATGGCCGTCTTCCTTGACCGCCCGCAGCAGCGGGGGAAGGGCCTCGGCCACCTTGGTGGCCCCCATGCGGCTGATGAAGGTCAACCGGCCCGCCTCGCGGTCGGGGTCGAGGCGCTCGCACAGGGCGATCACGTCCTCGACGGTGGCCGTAGGGCCGACCTTGACGGCGATGGGGTTCTTCACCCCTCGGAGGAACTCGACGTGGGCGCCATCGAGCTGGCGGGTGCGCTCGCCGATCCACAGCAGGTGGGCCGAGCACGCGTACCAGTCCCCGGTCAGGGAGTCGCGACGGGTGAGGGCCTCTTCGTAACCCAGCAGCAGGGACTCGTGGCTGGTCCAGAAGTCGACCGTGTGCAGGTGGGTCTCGGACTCCAGCGGGATGCCGATGGCCTTCATGAAGCGCAGGGCCCGCTCGATGCCCTCGCCCAGCTCCTCGTAGCGCTGGCCCTCGTGGGACGAGGCCACGAACTCCTGGTTCCAGGCGTGGACCCGGGACAGGTCGGCGAAGCCGCCCTTGGTGAAGGCCCGCAGCAGGTTCAGGGTGGCGGCGGACTGGTGGTAGCCCTGCACGAGCCGATCGGGGTCGGGGGTGCGGGCGTCGACCGAGAAGTGGTGGTCGTTGACGTTGTGCCCCCGGAAGGAGGGCAGGGTGACGCCGTCGATGGTCTCGACGGGGGAGGAGCGGGGCTTGCCGAACTGGCCGGCGATGCGGCCGACCTTGACCACGGGGACCCCGCCCGCGTACGTCAGCACCACGGCCATCTGCAGGATGACCTTGAGCTTGTCCCTGATGCGGTCGGCGGTGAACTCGGTGAACGACTCGGCGCAGTCACCGGCCTGGAGCAGGAAAGCACGGCCCGCGGCCACCTCGGCCAGGCGGTGGCGCAGCTCGCGGGCCTCACCGGCGAAGACCAGGGGCGGCAGCGTCGAGAGCTGCTTGCCGACCTGTTCGACGTGGTGCGCGTCCGGCCATTCGGGTTGCTGCTCGGCCGGCCGTTGCTGCCAAGAGCTGGGGGTCCACTCAGTGCGCTCCACCACAACAGACTTCCTGTCGGCGGACCGTTTGGCAAAGCGGTTGCCCCCGGCGTCGATCCCGACCCCACGGGTTTGGGGCTGCACGTCGGGAGAAAAGGCCGCGTCGGGGATCAGGCCGCGTCGGTCACCAGGAGGGCGGCCTGCTCGCGAACGGCGTTCACGGCCCGCTTCACCAGGCGGCGGGCGGCCTCGGCGGTCACGCCCAGCTCTTCACCCACCTCGCGGTAGGAGCGCTTGCGCCCGTCGGCCAGGCCGAAGCGCTGCTCGACGGCATAGCGGGCCCGGGTGTCGAGGACGTCGAGGAGCGAGGTCACCAGACCTTCCTCGACCTTCCCGATGACCTCCTGCTCGGGCCCCGGCTTGGCGTCGGGGAGCAGGTCGACCAGCTCGTTGGAGTCGTCGTCGCCGATGGTGCGGTCGAGGGACGTGGGGGTGGTCAGGCGGTGCAGCCTGGCGTGCTCCTCGTCCAGCTCGTCGCCATCACCGGAGACCTGGCGCAGGGCGGCCCGCAGCGATGCGGAACGGTCCCCGGGCAGGCGGACCAGGCTGGCCTTCTGGTCGAGCGCCCGGCCGATGGCCTGGCGGATCCAGAAGGTGGCGTAGGTCGAGAACTTGAAGCCCTTGCGCCAGTCGAACTTGTCGACGGCGTGCTCGAGACCCAGGTTGCCCTCCTGGATCAGGTCGAGCAGCTCCATGCTCGGGGGGAGGGGGTAGCGGCGCGCCACGCTCACCACGAGCCGGAGGTTGGCGCGGATGAAGCGGTCCTTGGCGATCTCGGCCGAGTGCACCGCGTGGCGCAGCTCACGGGAACGTTCCCCGCAGGCGAGCTTCCGCGCCGCCTTCTGGCCGGCTTCGATCACCTTGGACAGCTCGCGTTCCTCGTCAGCGGTGAGGAGCGGAACCGTGCCGATCTCGTTGAGGTACTGCCCGACAGAATCGCTCATATCGACGTGTCCAACGCTCGTCCCGAATCTTGATTACAGGTCGTGGCGGTCCGTCGTGCGGAAAGACCGGTCGATCGGTGTTCCGTTTCAGCCGGTACGCTGGAGGGGATGGGCCGCTCGGAGCGCCTCGGTGTGCTCGGTGGCACCTTCGACCCTCCACATATCGGCCATCTGGTGGCCGCGGTTAACGCTTCCCACGCACTTTCTCTGGATCGCGTCCTGCTGGTGGTGAGCAACATCTCCTGGCAGAAGGTGGAAACGCGCCCCATCACGGCGGCGGCGGAGCGCCTCGAGATGGTCCGCGCCGCCGTCCACGGCCATCCCGGGCTCGAGGCCTCCGACGTCGAGCTGCGCCTGGGAGGCGAGTCGTCCACGGCCACCACCCTCGAGCACCTGCGCAGCGAAAGCCCAGGTCGGGAGCTGTTCCTCATCCTCGGCGCCGACGCCGCCGCTGGCCTCGACACGTGGCGGCGGCCCGAGGTCCTGCCCGAGCTGGCCACCCTGGTGGTGGTCGACCGACCCGGACCCCAGCGGCCCGTCCCCTGGGCCGGACGGCTCGAGCGGGTGGCCATCCCCGCCCTCGACGTGTCCAGCACCGATCTTCGCCGCCGCGCCGCCGTCGGCGAGCCCGTGGACTTCCTCGTGCCCGACGGGGTCGCCCTGTTGATGGGTCAGCGCCTGCTCTATCGTGACGGGCGATGACGCGCGCCCCTCGCCGCGGGGATCGCCCCGCCGGATGACCACCGCCACGCCGCGGCGCCCCCCTCGCCAGGGTGCTCCGCCACGATCGGTGACCGTCCCGCCCCGCGTCCAACCCGCCGGTCCGGGCCGGTCCGTGCGCCGCTCGGTGTTCGCCGCCTCCCTGATCACCCTGTTCGCCCTCGTGCCCCTGCTGGCCGTCTACGGGTTGAACCGGGCGCTCGAGTCCGACGGGGGGACCACGGTGGCCTCCTCCTCGGTGACCGACCCCGCCGCCCCCGGCTACGAGGCCCTGGTGACGCCGACGGCGGCCCTGCTCGTCGTGCAGGTGGCCCCCGACGCCACGCTGGCCGGTGTGACGCTGTTGGCCTCGGGCGACGCCGGCGGTGGTGGGGTGCTTCTGGTGCCGCCCCGACTGGTGGTCAACCCCACGGGCACCGCCCCCACGACGTTGAGCGACGTGTTCGCCACCGGTGGGGCCGACGGCGTGGTCGCCGCCGTGCGTCGTTCCTTCCGCATCGGCATCGCCTCGGTCGTGTCCCTCGATGACGCCCGTTGGGCCGCCCTGGTGCAGGGGGTCGGCGTGATCTCCCTCGACAACACCGACGACCTCGAGGGGACGGCGGCCGATGGCGTCACCGCCGTGGCGTTCTCCGCCGGGCCCCTCGAGCTCGAACCCGAGGGCGTGGGCCCCTACCTGAGACTCGGTGTCGAGGGCGAGGACCTCCAGGCCGGGTTGTACCGCAAGCAGCTGTTCTGGCAGGCGTGGATGGCGGCCATGGCCGCCCAGCCCGGGTCCGGTGACGCCCTGCCGGGGGAAGCCAACGCCGGCATCGGCCTCATGCTGCGCAAGCTGGCCGGACCGGCCATCGACGTGCGCACCGTCCCCGGCGCCGTGGAGGCATCGGCCACCACCGCCGGCGCCGAGGACTTCGTGGCCGACGAGGCCGAGTTGGCCCGGACCCTGGCCGACATCGTGCCCTTCCCTGCCGAAGGGGTGCCGGGGGACCGCATCCGCATCCGCCTGCTGAACGGGTCGGGTGACCAGGGTGCAGCGTTGGGCACGGCGGCCACGCTGGTGCCCGCCGGCGGCGAGATCACGTTCTTCGGCAACGCCGACCGCTTCGACTACGCCCGGACCGTGGTGCGCTACCACGACCCGGCGCACGAGGCCGATGCGGTGGCGCTGGCAGCGGTGCTGGGCACGGATCAGGTGGTACTCGAGGTCAAGGAGCAGGAACCAGTGGATGTGACGATCGTGATGGGACAGGACCTGACCGGTACCGGGACGGGCGGATGAGCGACGCCATGGTCGGTTCGGAGGCTGTCGGTGCGGCGGGTGGTGCGCCGGTGACTGGCGCGGTGCCCTCGGTGGAGGACCTGGTCCGGGTGGCGGCACGGGCGGCCGAGGACAAGCTCGGCCAGGACACCGTCGTCATCGACGTGGGCAACGTGCTGGCCATCACCGAGTTCTTCGTGATCACCAGTGCCTCCAACAACCGCCAGGTCAGAGCGGTGGTCGACGAGGTCCAGCAGAAGCTGCGCGACGCCGGCGCCGGCCGCCCCCTCCGGGTCGAGGGCCTCGACGACGCCTCTTGGGTGTTGCTCGACTACGGCGCCTTCGTGGTCCACGTCTTCCTCGACGAGACCCGCCAGTTCTACGAGCTCGAGCGCCTGTGGCGGGACATGCCCCGCCTCACCTGGGAACCGACCCCCCGCCCCGCCATTCCTGCCGACAGCGCCCTCTGAGCCGGGCGGTCACGCACCACCGGGGAACCGGACGCGCGGGCGTACCCGCGGCGTAGATGGATGCGTTCAGTCGAACGCCGGCCCGGGGGAGCTACCGGCCACACCGCGCTCAGCGGCGGTGCACCAGGCGTCGCCATCGGGCTCGCAGGCGTTGACGAAGTCCGAGGCGGGCGGGGCCGGCGTCGTGAGGCTTGGCCTGGCCGCTGAACTCGAGGTAGAGGCCCTTGAGCGTGCCCACCAGGGGGGTGGCGATCAACGCGCCGGGCACGCCGGCGGCGGCCCCGCCCACGAGCACGGCGAGGATGGTGACCGGGGGGGACAGGTCGACGGCGTGGCCCACCACCGACGGCTGGATGAGGTGGTTCTCGAACGTCAGCCACAGGATGAACAGCACCATGGCGGACAGGCCGATGACCAGTCCCTGGCTCATGGCCAGCACGGTGAACAGCGCCCCACCCAGGAAGCCCCCGACCTGGGGGATGAGGTCGGTCAACGTCACCCACAGCGCGGCCAGCGGCGCCAGGGGCACGCCCAGGGCCAGGCCCACGGCCAGGGTGTACAGCCCGGCCAGGATGGCCACCAGCAGGGAGCCGGCGAAGTAGCGGGTGATGACGTCGTAGGCCGTGCGGGCCAGGTGGTCGGCCCGGGGCCGGTGGGCCTGGGGCAGCAGGCGCCGGAACCGGCGCACCACGCCCTCGCCGTCGAGCAGCACGGCGATGGCCATCAGCGCGACGGTGCCCAGGGTGGCCACGCCGTTCACCGCGGCCCGGGTCACCGACGTCACCGTGCCCGTGTCGATGCGGGCGGGTAGGCGATCGAGCCAGGCCTCGGCCCTGGTCCGCTGGCCGTGCGGGCCAGGTTGACCAGCTCCCAGAAGGCGATCACCCCCAGGCCCAGGGCGGCCAGGCTGCGGGGATCGAGGTCGACGACCAGGGACCGGCCGGGTCGGGGCGAGGACCTCGGGGGCTGACCGGGGGGACCGTCAGGCCCGGTGCTGGTCACGGGGCCTACTGTACGGCCGTGGCCACTGACGGTGCCGACCGGGGGCGTCTGCGGATCTCGGTAGCGCCCACGTCGGTCGTGCTGCTGCTGGCGGCCCTGGCCCTGGCCGTGCTGGTGCGCAACATCGTCGACAAGGCCGCCGGCACCTTCAGCCTCTTCCTCGTCGTCGCCGTGCTGGCCACCCTGGCCCTGGGGCCCGTGGCCTGGCTGTCGCGCTACATGGCCCGGCCCCTGGCCATCGTGGCCGTGCTCGCGCTCAGCGCCACCCTGGCCGGTCTCGTCGGTTGGGGGGTGGTGGGCGACGTCGTCGACGAGCTCGACCGCCTGGACCAGGTGGCGCCCCGGGCGGCGAAGCAGCTCAGCGAGTCGTCCCGCTTCGGGGACCTGGCCCGCGAGGTGCGCCTCGAGGAACGGGTCGACGACGCCGTGCGCAACCTGCGCAAGGTGGCCACCGGTCAGGCCGAGGACGCGGCGCGTCGTGGCGGTCGGGTGCTGGTGGGCACGGTGCTGTTCATCTTCCTGTTGTCGTGGGGGCCGCGCTACGCCAGCGCCGGCCTGCGCCAGATCGGCGACGACGAGCGGCGCCGCCGGGTCCGGCTCGCCCTGGTGGGCAGCGTGCGCGCCGGGCGGGCGTACCTGCTGGTGTGCGTGGCCCGGGCCCTGACCACGGGGCCGGTCGTCTACCTGTCCGCCCGCATCGCCGGGGTCCCCGCCCCCGCCCCCCTGGCCATCGCCGTGGCCGTGGGCAGCGTCGTTCCCCTGGGGATCCTCATCGGTGCCGGACCCCTCCTGCTCGTGGCCTTCGGCTTGTCCGACCTGACCACGGCCCTGGTGGTGGCCGGGCTGGTGGTGGTCCTCCAGATCGTCGACGACGTGGTCGTGCGCCCGCGGCTGGCCGAGCGCTTCCTGCAGGTGGGCACGGCGTCGTCCGTGGTGGGCCTGCTCGTGGGCGGCGCCGTGCGTGGGATCACGGGCGCACTCGTCGGTCTGGCCCTGGTGGTCTTCCTCCTCGCGGCCATCGAGGCTGCCGGCTCCGACGACGCCCCACCCGAGGGCGCAGGCTCCGACGCCCCGGCCGAGGTCAGCTGACGGCGGTGCTCGTGTAGTAGGCGGCGACCTCGGCTTCGAGCGCGGCGGTCAGCTCCAACGGCGTCGACACCCGGGGGGAGTTGCGCACCGCATCCCGGCTGTAGGGCACGACCAGGTCACCGTCGTCGTCGGTGCGGGCCGCCGCCGTGGGTACGAGCACGTGGCGACTGTGCAGCAGCCCGAGCTCGATGTGCACGTACAGCGGCGTGGCCGCCTCCGGGGTGGCGTAGATGGCCTCGGCGATGCGCCCGATGCGCTCACCGGCGCTGTCGACCACGTGGCACCCGATCAGCCCGCCCTCTGCACCAGCCACCACGGCCTCCGTTCAGCTGCCCGACCCGGCGTCGGGGCTACCCCTGCGCCCGGCCAGGTACTCGTCGAGCGCCTCCACGGCCCACCCGGCGTGCACCATGGTGGGCCCGTCGCCCTCCATGATGGCCACGTTCAGCGCCTCGTAGACCTGTTCCCGGCTGGCGCCCGCCCGAACGCAGTCCCGCACGTGCATCGTCGTGCACACCTCGCAGTGCATGGCCACCACCAGGGCCAGGCCGATCAGCTCCTTGGTGGCCCGGTCGAGGGCACCGGGGGCCATGGCCGCCTCGTGGGTGCGCCAGTAGGCCTCGTGCACCTCGGGCTGGTGCGCGGCGAGGCGGCGCACGGCCTCGCTGTTGCGGTGGAAGTGGGCGCGGTGGCTCCCCGGTGCGGCCATGGCCCGATCGTAGGTCCGTACCGGTGGGGGACGGCCGGGCTCCGCCGGCGGCCCGCGCGGCGACGGCGCTCGACTGGGCACAGGCGGGGGGGATGGATCCGGTTCAGGTCGGGCGGGGGCGGGTAGGTGCCGCCCGTGCTGCGAGACGGTGTTGTGGCCGGCGGCGCGGGGCCGGACGGTGCTCCCGCGATAGATCTGGCGCGCCCGGGTCCCTCCGAGGCGGCGTGGGCCGACGATGTCCGGCGACGACATCTGCCCCGGTGGGAGCCGCCCGGCGCCGGCCACCTGGTGTTGGTCTCCCCCCACCCCGACGACGAGACCCTGCCCGCGGGTGGACTGATCTCGTTGTTGGAACGGGCGGGGTGGACGATCACGGTCATCGCCCTGACCGACGGCGAGGCCGCCTACCCCGACGTCCCCGGCCTGGCCGAGGTGCGGGTCGAGGAGCAGCGCCGGGCCGTCGCCGCGCTGGCGCCCGGTGGCTCGGCCACCATCGAACGGCTGGGCCTGCCCGACGGCGGCCTGAGCGGTGTCGGGGACCTCGACGATCGTCTGGTCCCGTGGTTCGCCGGGGCCACCCTGGTCCTGGCCCCGTGGCCCGGCGACGGCCACCCCGACCACGAAGCCGCCGGCCACGCCGCCCGGCGTGCCGCCGCGGCCCGCGGGGTGGACGTGGCCTTCCTGCCCATCTGGGCCTGGCACTGGCAGGAACCGGACCGGGCCGACTTCCTCGACGCCGCCGTCGTCGTCGAGCTCGATGCCGACGCCGTGGCCGCCAAGGCCGCCGCCGTCGACGTGTACCGCTCCCAGTGGTCACCCGTCGGTGTCGACCCCATCCTGCCCGAGCACGTGTTGGCCCGGTTCCGCCGACCCTTCGAGGTCCTGGCCCGATGAGCGACGCGGTGCCCGGTCCGGGAGGAGGGGCCGTCGTCGACCCCACGGCGGATCGCTTCGAGGCTGCCTACCAGAGCCACGACGACCCCTGGGACTTCACCACCTCCCCCTACGAGCAGCGTCGCTACGAGCTCACCGTGGCCACCCTGCCCCGACCCCGCTACCGGCGGGCCTTCGAACCCGGCTGCTCCATCGGTGAGCTGACGGCCCGACTCGCGTCGCGCTGCGACACGGTCGTGGCCCGCGACGCCGCCCCCACCGCGGTGGCCCGGGCCCGTCAGCGCCTGGCCGTGTGGCCCGGGGTCGATGTCGACCAGGGCATGGTGCCCGGGGACTGGCCCGAAGGCCGCTTCGACCTGGTCGTGTTGTGCGAGCTGGGCTACTACCTCAGCGCCGACGAACTGGCCGAGGTGGCACGTCGGTCCCTCGGCAGCTTGGCCGGGGACGGCACGTTCCTGGCCGGGCACTGGCGGGGAACGGCGGACGACCAGGTGCAGCACGGCGACGAGGTCCACCGCCAGCTGGCCCAACTGTTCGGTGCCGCCCCCACAGCCAGCTACGTCGAGGCCGCCTTCCGACTCGACGTGTGGGACTGGCGATGATCAGCGAGGTGGCGGTGGTCGTGCCCGCCCGTGACGAGGAGGCCTCCATCGGTGACACCCTCCGATCGATCCTCGCCTCCCTCGACGTGGTGGGCGCCGCTGGGCTCGACGCCGCCGACACCGTGGTCGTGGTGGCCTGCGACAGCTGCACCGACGCCACCGCCGACCGGGCCCGCGACGTGCTCGGCCGTCGGGGCGTGGTGATCGAGGACCACTGGGGCTCGGTGGGGCGGGCCCGGGCCGCGGGGGCGGCGGCGGCGCTGGCCACGCTGGCCCCCCGACACCCCGAACGCTGCTGGCTGGCCAACACCGACGCCGACACCACCGTGCCGCCCGATTGGCTCTCCCTGCAGTTGGCCCTGGCCGACGAGGGTTGGGCCGCGGCCCTGGGCATCGTGCGACTGGCCCCCACCACCCTGGCCGGCGACGACCTGGCCCGCCGCTTCGAGGACTCGTACCTGTCCACGGTCGACGGCCAGCACCCCCACGTGCACGGGGCCAACTTCGGCGTCCACGCCCAAGCCTACCTGGCCGTGGGGGGCTGGCCCCACCTGGCCGTGTCCGAGGACCACGCCTTGGCCGACCGGCTGGCCCAGGGGGGATGGTCCATCGCCACCGCGGCCCACCTGGTGGTGACGACCAGCGACCGCCTCGTGGGCCGGGCCCCCGGGGGCTTCGCCGACGACCTCCAGGCCCTGGTGGACTGCGCATGAGCGCGGCACCCCTCGGTCGGCAGGACCTGGTCGCGGCCTTCAGGGAGGCGGGTGCGGCTGCGATCGCCCTGGCGGCGCCGGGTCGGGGCCGGACCGCCGAGCGCTTCGCCGCCCTGTGGTCCTGCGCGGCGCGCGACGTGGCCCTGGGCCGCCTGGTGGAAGCCCACGCCGACGCCCTGGCCATCGCCGCCGACGCCGGCATCGAGCTCGCTGCGGGGACCTACGGGGTGTGGGCGTCGGAAGGGCCGGGCAGCACGGTCGAGGCCACACCGACGTCGGCCGGACTGCGGTTGGTGGGGGCCAAGCGCTACTGCACGGGCGCCGCCCTGGTCGACGGGGCTCTGGTCACGGCCCGCTCACCGGACGGCGTGCTGCTGGTGTCGCTGGGTCGGGACGCCTTCGGTGCCATCGACGAGGGCGAGTGGAAGGCCCGGGCCTTCGCCGGCACCGGGTCGGCCACCGTCCACTTCGATGTCGAGGTGCCGACCTCCGCCGTGCTCGGCGGCCCCGGTTGGTACCTGGAACGGCCCGGGTTCTGGCATGGCGGCGTGGGCGTGGCCGCGTGTTGGGCCGGCGGGGCCGTGGGACTGCTCGACCGGGTGGCCTCGGGGTGGGGGCGACGGGACCCCCACAGCCTGGCCCACCTGGGCGCGGCGGATGCCGCCGCCTGGGGCATGGCCGCCGTGCTCGACGCAGCCGGAACCGAGATCGATGCCGCCCCCGACGACGCGGGGGCTGCCCAGGTGCGGGCCCGCCGGGTGCGCCACCTGATCGACCAGCAGGCCAACGGCCTGGTCGACGACCTGGTCCGGGGCGCGGGGCCCGGTCCCCTGGCCTTCGACGAGGACATCGAGCGCCAGGTGGCCGAGGTGCGGCTCTACACCCGTCAGAGCCACGGCGAACGCGACGTCGAGCCCCTGGGGATGCGCCGGGTCGACGGCGGCGGCTGACCCCGGACGGGACCTGCCGGCGGGCGGGCGCGGCTGTCAGCCCGGTGGCATCCCCGGCGCCGCGGCGTGGTCCTGGTGCAGATGGCGGGACAGCTCCTCGAGCGCCGCGACGGTGTCGCCCGCAGCGATGAGGTCGTGCAGGTGGCGGTGCTCGACGAGCTGGTGGGCGGCATCGTCGGCGGCCCGGTCGGCCGCGGCCAGGGCCAGGCGCAGATCGCTGAGCAGGGCGGCGCCGAGCCGGGACAGGCGGTCGCTGCCGGCCAGGCCCACCACGGCCTGGTGGAAGGCGATGTGGGCGGCGTGCACGGCCTCGGGTGCGCCCGTCCCCACGGCGGCCTCGTAGCTGGCCAGGGCATCGGACAGGGCCGACAACTGGGCCGGTCGAGCCGCGCTGACCGCGCCCGTCTCGAGCACGTGGCGGGCCCGCTGCAGGTCCTCGAGCTCGACGGGGGAGACGACGCGCACCACCACCCCCCGGTTGGGGGCCCGGGTGAGCAGCCCCTCGGCCACCAGGGTGCGCAGGGCCTCGCGCACCGTGCTGCGGGACACGCCGAAGGCGGTGGCCAGATCGACCTCACGCAACGGTGTGCCCGGGGTCAGGTGGCCGTCGAAGAGCTGGCGGCGCAACGACCCCGCCACCTGGTCGGTGGTCGAGCGGCGATCGATGGCGAAGTCCCCCGTGGCCGTCAGCACGCTGCCCCCACTTCTCGCCCGCACCGGCGGGATGGCCGGGACCTGCAGTGTAGGTCTGTAGGGTTGTCGGACAATCCTCCTGCCGCCCCTCGGGCGCAGGTCCGACGACGACAGGGGTTGCGAGTGGCTGCTGACCAGGCTGGGCCCGGCGATCTGCGCTGGGGTTCGCGGTACCTGATGACCGAACCCCGCCACTTCACCGTCTGCTACCACATCAACCCGTGGATGACGCCCACCGTGGACGCGGCCGCCGCCCTCGTGCAGTGGAAGGAGCTGGTGGGGACCATCGAGGCGGCCGGGGCATCGGTGGAGATCTGCGCCGATGAGCCCGGGCTGCCCGACATGGCCTTCACCATGAACGCCGGCTTCGTGGCCGGCTCCACCGCCGTCGTCAGCCGCTTCCGCCACCCCGAGCGCCAGCCCGAGGAGCCCTTCTGGAAGGCCCGCTTCGAGGTCCTGGGCTTCGAGGTGGTCGAGCTACCGGCCCCCGCCGACGTGCGCTTCGAGGCTGGGGACGCCTTCCTCGTCGACGAGCGACTGATGGGCGGCTACGGCTTCCGCTCGGACCGCCGCGCCCTGCTGGCCCTCGGTGACCTGCTCGGACGCGACGTCATCGCCGCCCAGCTCGTCGACGAGCGCTTCTACCACACCGATACCTGCTTCGGTCCCCGGGGTCGGGGGAGGGCCCTGCTGTTCCCCGGTGCCTTCGCCCCCGAGGATCTCGATCGCCTCCTGGACGCCCTGCCCGACGCCGTGCAACTGACCGAGGCCGAGGCGCTGACCTTCGTGTGCAACTCGGTGCTGATCGGTGACAAGGTCCTCACCGCAACGTGCCCGCCTCGGGTGCGCGACGCCCTCGAGGGCTTCGGCCTCACCGTGGAGACCGTCGACATGGGCGAGTTCCACAAGTCGGGCGGCAGTGTGCGCTGCCTGACCCTGCCCCTCGACGTCCCCGCCTGAGAAGCGCGCCTCGGGCCCACCCGCCCGGGACCGGCGCGGCCCGGTTCAGCTGGCCCGGGCCACGTCCTGCTCCACCACGCCGGGCGAGGTCCGCTCCAGGCGGTCCATGGCCCGCAGCACCTGGTCGACCTGGTGCTCGTCGTTGGCCGCGGTGAGGGTGAAGCGCACCCCGCCCCGATGCAGGGGGGCCGCGGGGAAGAAGGACGGTGTGAGCAGGACGCCGTCGTCCCACAGGGACAGGCAGGCGTCGTGCACGGCCGCGGGTCGGCCCAGCACCGCGGTGACGATGGGGAACCCGTGGGCGTTGGGCAGCAGCTCGAAGCCGAGGTCGTCGAGACCGTCGGAAAGCCGGGTGGTGAGGCGGGCCAGGCGGTCGCGGCGGGCGTCGCCCCGTTGCTCGTTGGCCACCAGCCCGGCCAGGGCCGTGGCCAGGCTGGCCACGGGGATGGGGCCGGAGAACACCAGGGTCGAGGCCGACTCGAGCACCTGGCGAGGGGTGCGGGCCGAGCAGGTCACGAAGGCGCCCAGCGACGAGAAGGCCTTGGACATCCCCCCGACGTACACGAGCCGGTCGCTGACCACGCCCTGGTGGGCGGCCACGCCGGCCCCGCCCGAGCCGTAGCGGCGTGCCGTGGTGGGTCCGGCGCCGAGCACCCCGAAGCCGTGGGCGTCGTCCACGTAGACCAGGGCGTCGTAGCGCCGGGCCAGGGCCAGCAGGGCGACCAGGTCGGGGCAGTCGCCGGACATGGAGTACACGCCGTCGACGACGATGATGCGGGGGCCACGGCTGCGGTCGGCGTCCAGCAGCCGCTCGAGGTCACCCAGGTCCTGGTGCCGCCACGTGCGCACCCCCGTGCCTCGGGACCGGGCCAGCCCCGCGGCCTCCTGGAGCGACCGATGGGCGGCGGCGTCGAGCAGGATGGTGCCGTGGGGACCGGCCAGCTTGGGCAGCACGCCGAAGTGCAGCAGGGTGACGGTGGGGAACACCACCGTGTCCGGCGCGCCGACGAGGCGGGCCAGCGCCGCTTCGAGGTCGCGGTAGGGCGCGGGCGAGGCGATGGCCCGGGTCCAACTGGGATGGGTGCCCCAGCGCTCGATGGCCGGCGCTACCGAGGCCATCACGTCGGCGTCGAGGTCGAGGCCCAGGTAGTTGCACGAGGCGAAGTCGACCAGCCAGCGGTTGCCGACGCGGACGCGCCGGCCCTGCTGCTCCTCGACCACGACGTGCAGCGACGGCAGGCGGGAGAACCGCTCGAGCGTCTCGGTCAGGGTGAGCTCGGGCGTCCCCCGGCGCCGGCGCAGGGCCGTGCTGATGCGTGTCAGGTCACTGACGGTGGTGGCGGCGCCCAGCTGCTCGTCGTCGAGCGCGATGCCGAGTGCCTCCTCCAGCTCCACTGCCAGCTCGAACAGGTCGAGCGAGTCCAGCTGCAGGTCGTGGGCGAGGTGCGCCGACGGTGTGAGTCGGTCGAGCGAGCCCCGCTCCTCGGCGAGGCGGCCCACGACGGACAGGATCACGTCCTCGGTGGCGAGCTCTTCCAGGTCGATGATGGTGTCGTCGGCGCCGGCGTCTCGGAGGAGACCAGTATCCCCGGGCTCCGTGGAGCACAGTTCGAACCGCGCCACGACCTTCAGGGTGCCTGCCGCCAGGCGGGCCCGTACCTCGGCGTGTCGCTTCTTGCCGCTGGTGGTGCGGGGCACGGTGCCGGATCGGACCACCACGAGCTCTTCGACAGGTGGCTCGAAGTGCTCGAGAGCGTGGCACAGCCGATCGGCCAGTGCTCTCGGCGGGGCCCCTGCGTCCAGCTCGACGATGGCGGTGACGCGTCCTCGACCAGCACGTAGGTCTGAATCGACCACGGTCACCTGGGGTGCGGCCAACCGGCCCACCTCGGCCACCAGTTCCTCGAGGGCCCGGCACGAGTGGTTGTGACCATGGCGGATGATCACGTTCTTCAGGCGCTCGATGACGTAGAGCTGACCGTCGTGGAAGAACCCGATGTCTCCGGTCGGCAACCGACCGGGATCGAAGGGCTCGAGCCCGCCCTCGGGCCGCAGGTAGCCCAAGGCCACTGACGGCCCTCCGGCGATGATCTCGCCGCAGTGGTCCTCCTCGACCGGCCGGCCGTCCCCATCGACGACCTGCAGGTGGCTGAAGCACGGCCAGCGGACCGAGACGACCTCGGCCAGTTCGGGATCGGCGGGCGGCTCATCGGTCACGGGGCCGCTGTCCACGATCTCGATGCGCGCCAGGCGGGTGACGCTCTCCTGGGTGACGACGAGTCGCTGGGGCACCTCTCCGGGGGGACCGCCGGCCAGCAGGCACGTCCCTTCCGCCAGGCCATACCCGGGGGTGAACGCCTCGGGCCGGAACCCGCACGGGGCGAACGTGGCGGCGAACCGCCGCATGGTCGCGGCGTCGATGGGTTCGCCACCACACATCGCCGCCCGCCACGTCGACAGGTCGAACCGGCTGAGGTCGTGGTCCGCGAGACGGCGGGCGGCGTGGTCGAACCCGAAGTTGGGGCTGACCGAGACCGTCCCGCCCAGGTCCGTGATGCCCCCGAGCCAAGCGCTGGGGTCGCGGAGGAAGTCGAACGGGCTGAGCAGGTGGAGGTCGGCACCCATGACCAGGCTCGTGAGCGCGGCGCCGACCAACCCGAAGTCGTGGTAGAGCGGCAGCCAGGTGACGAAGACGTCGCGATCGGTGATGTGGGCGGTGCGTCGGAACGCCTCGACGTTGGCGCTCAGTGCCCCGTGTGAGATCAAGGTGGCCCGACCCGCAGCGGTCGTCGACCCGCTGGTGAACTGGACGTAGAGCGGGTCTTCGGGAGCGGCGGCGGCCAACCTCCGGCCCAGGTCGTCGGGCCCTAGGGAGGGTCGATCGAGGGTGAAGGTCCGCCCGGTGGCGGACCTCTCGTCCTCGGCCGTCGCCACGATGGTGCCTGCGCCCGGGCCGAGGGTGGCCAGGGCGGCGTCCAACCGGATCCGCGCCTGATCGCCCTCGGCGAAGCCGGGCCGATGCGCATGGATGGCGGGCACGGCCCCGGCCAGGATGGCGGCGAGGAAACCGAGCCACATCTCCTCGGGCCGGGACGCCACGACCAGGACCGGTCGGCCCACGTCGAGGCCCTGGTGGATCAGCCCCCGGGCCGCGTCGCCAGCCCGGCGGACGAACGATGTGGTGCTCTCGGTGCGGAAGCCGCACCGGGCGCGCTCGTAGAAGCCGACCGTGCCCCCAACCGCGGACGGCGCCAGGAGGCGCTCCAATGCAGCCCCAAACGCCGGGGGGGCCATGGCGCCGGCAACCGGTCCTGCAGCACCCGGGGGACCAGGGGCGCGGTCAGTGGGAGCATGATTGGAACGGGGCATCGCGTTGTCCCTGCACTGGCCCGCCTTCGGATCCCGCCGAGGATCACTCTCAGCGGGAGATCCTACCCTGGCGGGTGTCGTTCACCCACGGAAAGAGACTGAGTGATTACTCCATGTGTGGGATGTCCGAGGTCGCCCCCTTCCCCAAACGAGACGACCATCCCGCTGGTCAGGAATGGGACCGCACGGCCGCCCAGCTCCGCAGCCTCGGGTCGCGGTGGGGGGTGACCCTGGCGCACGTTCCCCAACCTGGGCTATCGGGTCCGGTCCTCGGTCGCGTCGATAACGGGACCGTGGCGGACAAGGTGTGGCGGATCTTCTTCATCGGGGCGGCGTTCCTGCTGGCCCTGGCGATCCCCCTCGGCGCGGAATCGGTCGAGGTGGTGGCCGTCCTCGTCATCGTCGGCGCGCTGGGTGCCGTCGAGTACGGCATACGGCGCTGGAAGCCCGTGCACCCCTATCCATGGCGCGCCATGCAGGTCGGCACCGGCCTTTTCCTGGCCGGAAACCTCCTCCGTGCCGTCGGCCTGGGCGAACCGTCGCCCTCGCCCGCTGACATCGTCGAGCTCCTGGGCTACGCCTGTGCCATCTACGCGGCCCACAAGTTCGCGTCGGTGCGCGCCTACCGGAAGGACCCGACCAGCCTGATCGACGCCTGTGTCGGCGTAGGTGGGGCCGGGGTGCTCGTCTGGGTCTTCCTGATGGTGCCCTACCTGCGGAACGACCAGTTGACGGTGACCGAGCGCGGGATCAGCGTCGCCTTCTCGCTGCTGTCCCTGACGCTCGCCACGATCGTCGCCCGCCTCGCCATCGGCGACGGCGTACGAGCCAGGTCGTACTACCTCCTCGCCCTCACCGCGGTCGGGGCCGTGCTCTCCGACGTGGTGACCTCCATCGGCCTGGCGCCGGGGGGCAGTTCGCTCGGCTGGCAGCGGATGGTGGCCGCCGTGGTGACCACCATCACGTTCATCGGGCTCGGCTCAGCCAGCCTCCACCCGTCGATGGGGTCCTTCGCCGAGCCGGCGGCGGAGCCCCTGCCCACCATGTCCCGACGGCGGCTGGTGTGGATGACCATCGCCGTGCTCATCGCCCCCCTCACCCTGCTGCTGCACGACCGGGCCAACCTCAACCTCGAGGCCCCCGTGGTCGTGGCCGCCTGGGTGCTGGTCACCATCCTGGTCATGCTGCGCGTCGGAGGCTTGTCCCGCAGCCGGGAGCGGGCCGCGGCCCAGGACCGGGTGCTGGGCATCACCGCCCAGCAGCTGCTCGGCGCGGGTGAGGACGAGGTCGACGCCATCGTGGCCTACGCGGCCATCGCCCTGCTCGCCCCCGAGGCCGGTCGGGTCGAGGCCCGCATGGCCAAGGTCGACGACCCCGCCATGGCCCGCTGGTGCGCCCGGCCCGACATCGCCGCCCACCTGCTCGCCGGCCACAGCTGGGTGCCCCGGGGCGACGACCTGGCCGCAGCCACCCCGGCGTGGGCCCAATGGTTGGCCCTGTCCCCCCTGGTCGTGTCAGGTGAGCTGCGGGCCGTCATCACCATCCTCGCCGATCGCCAGCCGGGCAACGAGACCGTGGCCGCCTGCGATCGACTGGCCCGTGAGGTCGCGGTGGCCGTGGAACGGGTGGAGCTGACGGCGGAGACCCAGCGGCGGCGCACCGAGCGACGCTTCCGGGCCCTGGTCGAGGGTTCGGTGGACCTGGTCGTACAGGTCGACGACGACCTGGCCGTCGTGTGGGCCACCCCGGCGTGCGAGCAGCTCATCGGGGTCAACGAGGACGTCATCATCGGGCACCACCTCGACGAGCTCGTCGAGGTGGCCGACCACGCCGCCCTCCTGGGCCTGGTCGACGAGGCCCGGGCCACGGGCGTGGCCGGCCCCCTCGAGCTGCGCGTGCTGCACGTCGAGCACGGCAGCACCTGGTGCGAGGCCCAGATCGTCGACCGGCGCACCGATCCCAACGTCGGCACCCTGGTCGTCACGGTGCGGGGCATCGACGAGCGCAAGACGGCCGACGAGCGGCTGACCCGCAGCGAAGCCCGCTTCCGGGCCCTGGTGCAGCACTCGAGCGATGTCGTGGCCGTGCTCGACGACGACCGCATCGTCAGCTACGTGAGCCCCTCCGTGCTGCGCGTCCTCGGCCACCAGCCCGACGACATGGTCGACCGCGAGCTCGTGCCCTTCGTGCACCTCGACGACCGGGCCACCTTCGAGCACGCCCTGGCGTCGCTGTCCTCCGAGGAGGGGCCGCCCACCCGGGTCGAGGTGCGGGTGCTCGACGGCAGCGGCGGCTGGCGCACGCTGGACATGACCATCAGCGACCTGCGCGCCCACCACGCCGTGCAGGGCATCGTGCTCAACGCCCACGACGTGAGCGTGCGCAAGGACCTCGAGCTCGACCTGGCCCACCAGGCCCTCTACGACGATCTGAGCGGGCTGGGCAACCGCGTTCTGTTGCGCCAGCGCCTCGAGGTGGCCCTGCTGCACCGGGCCGACCTGGCCGGGCCCGCGGTGGCCGTGCTCTTCATCGACCTCGACCACTTCAAGGTGGTCAACGACAGCCTGGGCCACGCCACCGGTGATGAGCTGCTGGTCATGGTGGCCGACCGCCTGGGCTGCGTCACCAGGGCCGAGGACACCTGCGCCCGCCTGGGCGGCGACGAGTTCGCCATCCTCATGGTCGGCGCCGACCGGGCCACCGCCGTGGACGCCGCGGAGCGCATCCGGGCTGCCCTGCAGGTCCCCTTCCGGCTGCGGGGCCGCGAGCTGCGCATCGACGCCAGCATCGGCATCGCCTTCGCCGAGGGCGAGACCACCGACCTCGGCGACCTGATGCGCAACGCGGACACGGCCATGTACGCGGCCAAGCGGGACGGCAAGTCCCAGGTGGTCGTGTTCGACCCCGCCATGCACGTGTCGGTGACCGAGCAGCTCGACCTGATGAACGACCTGAGCCAGGTCCTCGAGCGGCGCGAGCTGATGCTCTACTACCAGCCCCTGGTCGAGTTGCGCAGCGGTCGGGTCAAGGGCTTCGAAGCCCTGGTGCGCTGGCAGCACCCCACGCGGGGCCTGGTGGCGCCGGCGTCGTTCATCCCCCTGGCCGAGGAGAGCGGCCTCATCGTGCCCATCACCGAGTGGGTGCTCGACGAGGCCGTCCGCCAGCTGGCCGTGTGGCGCCACGACTTCGCCGACGACAGCCTGATGATGAACATCAACCTCTCCCCCCGCCACCTGCGCGAGGTCGGCCTGGTCGACCTCATCCGCACCACCCTCGAACGCCACGAGCTGCCGCCGGGCGCTCTCGTGGTGGAGCTGACCGAGAGCGTCGACGTGGACGTTGACTCCCCCGAGATCCGGGGTCGGCTCGAGGCGGTCACCGATCTCGGCGTCGAACTGGCCGCCGACGACTTCGGCACCGGGTTCGCCAGCTACGCCAACCTCCAGCTGCTGCCCTACACCGTGATCAAGATCGACCGGAAGCTCATCTCCGGCCTCACCGAGGGCTCCGACGCCCGGGCCCGCATCCAGATCCGCTCCATCGTCGAGATGGCCCACGCCGCGGGCATGACCGTGGTGGCCGAGGGCATCGAGGGCGGGGAGCAGGTCGCCTTCCTGCGCCTGCTCGGCTGCGACGTCGGCCAGGGCTTCTACTTCTCCCGTCCGGTGCCCCCCCACGACGCCGAGCGCCTGCTGGTGACGCCCGCCGCCGCCCACCTCAGCCTGTCGGCCTGACCCGCAGGCCGCCGGCCGTCACCGGCCACACTGGGCCCATGTCGCCCGACGGATCCACCTCCGGCCCCCTGGTGATCCGGCCCCTGGCCGACGACGACCTGGCCTCCCTGGTGGCCATCTACAACGAGGTCATCGCCACCACCACCGCCATCTACCGCGACGACCCCGTGAGCCTCGACGACCGCATGGTCTGGGCCCGGGCCCGGCAGGACGCAGGCTTCCCGGTCGAGGTGGCCACCAGGGACGACGACGTCGTCGGCTTCGCCTCGTTCGGCCCCTTCGACCCTTTCCCCGGGTACCGCCACACCGTCGAGCACTCGGTGCACGTCCGGGCCGACCAGCGGGGCCGGGGGGTGGGCCGCTCCCTGGTCCTGCGCATGGTCGACGCCGCCCGCACCGGGGGGTGGCACGCACTGGTGGCCCGGGTCGATGCCGACAACACCGCCTCCCTGGCCCTGCACGAGGGTCTGGGCTTCGAGCGGGTGGGCCAGCTGCGCCAGGTGGGGCGCAAGTTCGATCGCTGGCTCGATGTCGTGTACCTCCAGATCGTGTTCGGCTGACAGATCGTGTTCGGCTGACAGATCGTGTTCGGCTGACAGATCGTGTTCGGCTGACAGATCGTGTTTGCTGGAGGCCGTGGACCGCGGCGGTGACGACGATGGCGACACCCGGGCGGCCATCGCGGCCGAGCGCGAGCGCACGGTGGCGCAGATCGAGGGCCTGACCCGGGACTTCGACGGCATCGTGGCTTCGTCCGAGCTCACCTCCACCGACGACGAGCATGATCCCGAGGGGGCCACCATCGCCTTCGAACGGGCCCAGGTGTCGGCCCTGCGCGACCAGGCCCGGCGCAACCTGGTCGATCTCGACCGCGCCCTCGAACGCCTCGACGCCGGGGACTTCGGCCGCTGCGAGTCCTGCGCCGGTCCCATCGGCGCCGAGCGCCTGGCCGCCCTGCCCGGCGCCCGACTGTGCGTGACCTGCGCCGCCGAGGGCTCGCCCTTCCGTCCCGGCTGACCGGGCCCGGGCGTTGACGCCGGACGGCGACGGGCACAGGATGCGGGCCGCGCCCCGCCCCGGCGGCGCCGAGAGGAGTCGACATGGACGACCAGGAGATCCTGCAGCGGATCAGCGACCTCGTCGGCGAGGAGCACACCCTCGAGGAGGCCCACCGCGGCGAGGGGATCGACCCCGACAAGGTCGACCGGCTGCAGAAGATCGAGGTGGCCCTGGACCAGTGCTGGGACCTGCTCCGTCGCCGGCGGGCCCGCCGAAGCGCGGGCTTGGACCCCGAGGAGGTCAGCGTGCGCGACGCCGACACCGTCGAGCGCTACCAGCAGTAGCCCAGCCGGCGCCCGCCAGCGGGCGCTGACCCCCTCGCTGGTGCTGGTGAAGGCCCAGAGCTGTTGGCCGCCGGGGGTGGAGACGGCGACGGCCTCGCCGGCGGGGACCGTCTGGTGGGCCTGACCGCCGGGGTAGGCGGTGGTGTTGACCAGGCTCCGGCCGGCCCCGATGTCGAGGTCGGTGGGCCCGCAGGTGTTCACGTCCTGGTCGATGACCCAGCACAGGGTCGGGAAGCACGACCACGCTACCGGCCTACATCGACGCTCAGAGTGGCCAACGGCCGGAGCGATGCCGGTGTCCGACTACGGTGCCCGGACCGAGCCTGAGGGGGACGACATGGCCGACGAGACCGCGGTGCAGACCGTGCGCTACGAGGTGGAGGAGGGCATCGCCACGGTGACCCTCGACGATCCCGAGGTGTACAACGCCTTGGACTACGACGGGTACGCCCAGCTCAGCGCAGCGTTCCGCCGCGCCGACGAGGACGTCGAGGTGCGGGCCGTGGTCTTCACCGGCACCGATCCCGGCTTCTGCGCCGGGGACAACGTCAAGAAGTTGCTGGGCAGCGGGGCGGCCGAGCTGTCCCGGCGCTTGTCCTCGGGCGAGCTCGAGCTGCCTGGCGGCCCCATCCGCCGGTGCCGCAAGCCGGTCATCGCCGCGGTGAACGGCGCCGCCATCGGCTACGGCATGGAGCTGGCGCTGCTGGCCGACATCCGCATCGCCTCGGAGCGGGCCCGCTTCTCCGAGATGTTCGTGCGCCGGGCCATCATCGCCGGAGCCGACAGCTTCGAGCTGCTGCCGGCCATCGTGGGGGCCGCCGCTGCGGCCGAACTGCTCATGGGGGGCGAGACCATCGACGCCGCCCGGGCCGGCTCCATGGGGCTGGTGTCGCGCGTCGTGGCCCACGGGGACCTGCAGGCCGCGGCCCGGGAGCTGGCCGGCCAACTGGCGGCCAACCCACCCCTGGCCGTCCAGGCGGCCAAGCACGCATTGCGCCTGGCCATGACCGGCCAGAGGGCGCAGCTCCGCGAGTTCATCGCCGGGGCCGGAAGGGACCTGCTGCGCACCGAGGACCACCGCGAGAGCGTGGCCGCCTTCCTCGAGAAGCGGCCGGCCACCTTCAACGGTCGCTGAGCCCTCGGCCCGGCCCCAGGCTCGTCAGCGGCGGCGACGCTCGTCGACCCGCGCCACCAGGGCCTCGACGGCGTCGGCGATGCCCGCCCGGGTGGCGGGATCGGTGACCACGCCGTCGGGGCCGATGGCATCACGACGCACGGGGACGGCCACGCAGGCCTCGTCCACCAGGTCGGCCTCGGTGTAGGTCAACACCCGCCGCAGCGATTCGTGGGCGGCGGTCGCCCCCAGGGGCGAGGACGACGCGTTGATCCACGCCGTGGGCCGCCCGTGCACCCCGGCGTCGCCCACCGTCCAGTCGAGCAGGTTCTTGAACGAGCCCGGCAGGGCACCGGCGTACTCGGGCGTCGACACGAGCACGGCGTCGCTGTCCCGCAGCAGGGCCCGCAACGAGGCCACGGCGGGGTGCAGGGGCTCGACGTCGTCGTCGGGGTTGAAGTGGGGGAGCTGATCGAGGTCCCCGTAGAGCAGGGCATCGACGCGGTCAGGCGCCACCGCTCGGGCCGTGAGCAGGGCGGCGGTGTTGGTCGACCCCGCTCGCAGGCTCCCCGAGATGAGCAGCACGCGCACACCGTCGTCCATGGCCGCCCGACGCTAGCCACGCGGACCCGCCATCCACCGCCGGCAGCGAACGGGGGTCGTCAGGCGCAGGCCCGCGACCCCGGTGCCGCCGGGCGCAGGCAGGCCTGGTGGATGGCCCAGCGGGTTTCCACCAGGTCGAGGCGGGAGACGGCACGACGTCGGGCTCCGGCCCGGCACCGCTCGCGGTACACGGCGCCGGGGACCGCTTGCACCGTGGCCCCGGCCAGGTGGCAGCGCAGCCACACGTCCCAGTCACCCTCCGCCGGCCAGTCCCGCCACCCGCCCACCTGGCGGATCAGGGCGGTACGGGCCACGGTTCCCGGGGCCAACCAGTTGCCCTGTTCGAGGCAGGCGCCGTCACAGGCGTGGGCGTGGCCCGGCACCTTGGGCATGCGGGCGTGGGCGCCCTCCGCCCCCCGCCGGGTCTGGCGGACCGACGGTGCCCGCAGGTCGGCGGTGCCCGCGGCCATGGCCGCCATGAAGCCGGGCTCGAGCTCGTCGTCGGCCTCGAGGTGGCACACCCAGGTGGTGCGCACCGCGGCCAGTCCTGCGTTGAGCGCCTCGTGGCGGGTGGGGCGGTGGGCGTGGACCACGGGCACGCGCAGGGCCTGGGCCGAGGGGATGGCTCGGCCCAGGGCCACGTCGGCCCAGCGGCGTTCGCCGAAGGTGGCGACGACGACGGTGACGTCCATGGCGGTAACAGGCGAGGTCTCCATGCCCTCGATGCTGCGGGCGTCACGGCGGGCGCGCATCGGGGGAGACGACCGTCACGAAACGGGGCACTAGGGGTTGTCCCTCAGTCGGCTCTGACGGCGGCGTCGCCCCGGTCACCGGTTGGCTGCAACCAACCGGGCACCTGCGGCCTCCCCTTGGTCGTCCGGCAAACGGGCCGGGACGTGTCACGAGGAGGGGCTTCCATGTCTTCAGCAGCCGCAACGGTCTCAGCACCCGCAACGCTTCCGGCACGCCACGGCTCCGGTTGGTCGGCACCGTCGCCGTGCTCGCAGCAACCGGTTCCACCTCGACCTGGCCACCGACCCGGGGACGCTGGCCTCGCCCGGCGCCGTGGAGATGCACTCCGCCTTCCAGTACGGCACGCACGGGGGCGCCGACGTCACCTTCAACTACATCTCGCTGGCATCGCAGGGCAATCGGTTCAACGGGTACATCCCTCAGATCCCCATGGTCCGGACGCCGAGCATGATTGAAGGGACCACCCTGTCCGGTGCCGTCAGTGCCGACGGTCGGAGCCTGTCGATGCAGATCGACGGCAACGACCATGGGTTGATGCCCACTTCCGCAGCACCATCAGCGCCGCACGCGTCTGATCGTCCCCCGTGGTCCGGGCGATGCGCACCGTAGCGGTGCGCATCGCCGCGTCGGGATCAGCGAACCAGCAATGACACCAGCAGGGCCACGATGACCGAGTTGTAGACGAAGGTGAGCACGGTGTGGAAGTTCACCACCCGGCGCATCTCGGGGCTGATGATGTCGATGTCGGTGGTCCCGAACGTCGTCGACACGGCGATGGAGAAGTAGAGGTGGTCGGCGAAGGCCGAGGTGCGATCACCGGGGAACTGCAGGGCGGGGGTGGCGAGGTCGTGCTGGGCGTAGTGCAGGGCGTAGGCGTACACGCCGAGGCCCCAGCAGCTCAGCAGGATGGTCGTGGACAGGGGGACCAGCAGCCAGTCGTCGATCTCGATGCCCCGCACGTGGGGCAGGACGAGCACCACGGCAAAGGCCACGACCGTCGACTCGAGGGTGAACGACGGGCCGTCCCCTCCCCGGAGCAGGACCCGCCACACCCAGGGGCGCCGGGTGCTGCGCTGGGCCATGCGGCGGCGGAACTCGTCGCTGTCCACACCAGCGAAGGTGCGTGACGTGAGCACGTAGGTGGCGGCGAACGTGTTCCACCCCACCAGGGTGAGGAACACCGTGGGTGGCCCTGTCTCCGGCGATGGAGGGCACCACGAGGTAGGCCATCCCCTGCAGGAACACGGGGACGGCCACCGACACGAGGATGGCGATGAAGGCGCGGTGCTCGTCGGAGCACAGCCGGGCCAAGCGGTCGTTCATGTCGGTGCGGAGGTGGTCTCGGTCGTCACCGTTGCGGCCCGGGCCATGGTCCGCAGCTTCCCAGATGGCCCCGGTGGGCCACCAGCACCGGGAGCCGCTCCGCCGTCACACCTGCTGGGTACGGTGTGCCCCGCCGGGCAGGTCGGCGTGAGCGGGGGTGGTGACATGGGGCAGCACGTGGGACGGGGCGGCTGCTGCCAGGTCGTGCCGCCGTACCTGCTCGAGCGCCTCGTCCGCAACGGCGATGCGGCCGAGCGCCAGGGTGCGGCCCAGGCCCTGCAGACCTCGGAAGCGGTCCGGGCGCTGCGGGCCCGACGGGCCACGGCCCCGGCCGCCGGGCGGGGGACACGACGGCGCCAGGTGGTGGCCACGGCCCTGCGGCGCACCATCCACGACGCCGAGCACCGCGAGGAGCTCGGGGGGCCGGTGGTGCGGGACGAGGGCGACGACGCCAGTGGCGACGTCGCCGCGGACGAGGCCTACGACGGGCTCGGCGCCACCCACCGGTTCCTCGACGAGGCCCTCGGACGCAGCTCCATCGACGACGCCGGCATGGCCCTCGTCGGCCACGTCCACTTCGGCCGGGACTACGACAACGCCTTCTGGGACGGCGAGAACATGGTGTTCGGCGACGGCGACGGCGCCACCTTCAACCGCTTCACCGTTGCCGTCGACGTCATCGCCCACGAGCTGGCCCACGGCATCATCGAGATCGAGGCCCGCCTCGACTACCGCGACCAGCCCGGCGCCCTCAACGAGTCCGTCGCCGACGTGTTCGGGGCCATGGTCAAGCAGCATGCCCGGGGCCAGAGCGCGGCCGAGGCCGATTGGCTGGTGGGCCAGGGCCTGTTCACCGAGGCGGTGGACGGCATGGCCCTGCGCTCCATGGCCGCCCCGGGCACGGCCTACGACGACGAGAAGCTGGGCAAGGATCCCCAGCCCGCCCACATGGACGACTTCGTGCGCACCCGGGCCGACAACGGCGGGGTCCACATCAACTCGGGCATCCCCAACAAGGCCTTCCACCTGTTGGCCACCGACCTGGGCGGGGCGTCGTGGGAGCGGGCCGGGGTCATCTGGTACGAGGCGCTGCGCAGCCCGTCGCTGCGTCGCACCGCCGGGTTCCTGGCCTTCGCCCGGGTGACCCACGCCGTGGCCGCCGAGCGCTTCGACGGCGAGGTGGCCGGGGCCGTGGCCGACGCCTGGCGGCAGGTCGGCATCACCGTGGCCACGTAGCATCACGGCCATGGCTGGTGATCTGCGGGTGCAGCTCGTCCGCTCCGGCGGTTTCGCCGGGTTGACCGAGACGAGGGACGTCGATGCCTCGACCCTGCAGGCCCCGGTGGCCGGTCGCCTGCGTGAGCTGCTCGAGGCCACCAACGGCTCGAACGGCTCGGCGCGGTCCAACGGATCGGGCCGGGGTCGAGCCCAGGGCATGGACCGCTACCAGTACGAGATCCGGGTCGAGGACAGCCGCAAGGTGCGCCAGCTCTGCCTCGCCGAGGGACAGATGAGCCCCTCGGAGCGTGAGCTCGTCACCCTCCTGCTCAGCTGCGGAACCCCGCAGTCCCCACCCCGTTGACGGTCAGCTGGTTCGGCCGGTGATGGCGGCGCGGGCGTCGTCGTCGCCGGTGGCCTGGAGCGCGGCCACCATGGTGGCCAGGGCGTGGCGGTCGGCGTCGTCGCCCACGGCCACGGAGAACTCGCAGTGGGTGACCACGGGGCCATAGCGGTCGAGGAGGCGGGCGGCGATGGTGTCGTAGGTGCCCACGGTGACGAACTGGTGGAGCACGTCGTCGCTGATCAGGGCAGGTAGCTCTTCCCAGCGCTGCTCCCGGGACAGCACCTTGGCGGCGTCGGCCAGCTCACCGAGCCCGAGGTGGTCGAAGGCGGCCCGGTAGCCCGGGGTGGAGCAGTAGAAGGCGATGCGGGCCCGGGCGTCGCGCACCTTGGCCACGAGGCGCTCCTCGTCGGGGGCCGTGGCCACCAGGGGCTTCATGTTCACCGTGAAGCCCTCGAGTGACCGGCCCGAGCGGGCTGCCCCCCGGCGCACCGCGGGCAGCATGACCTCGTCGATGTAGGAGGGCGTGCACACGGGGTGGGGACGGATGCCGTCGGCCACCTCGCCGGCCACCCCGCACATGAACGGGTTCACCGCCGCCAGCAGGATGGGGATGTCGGGGTGGTCCTGAGGCCCGGCGTCGAACAGCGGGACCATCAGGTTGAGCCGGTAGTGGGGCGTGTCCACGTCGAGGCGGGTGCCGTGCTGCCAGGCGTCCCACACCCCGCGCAGGGCGAGGATGTAGTCGCGGATCCATGGGGCCGGCGCCGACCAGGCCATGCCGTAGCGCCGCTCGATGTGGCCCCTGACCTGGGTGCCCAGACCCAGGGAGAAGCGGCCCCCCGACAGCTTCTACAGCGAAGGGGACGTCGGGCGCCCGCAGACCGGGGTCGACCTTGCCGAGGGGGAGCAACGTCTCGATGCGCATGGTGGCCTCCGGCGCCGGACCCTAGACGCCCGCCGGTGCAGGGGGCGCCGGGAGCGCCCGGCACGGGGGCCGGCCGCGGCTAGAGGTTCGCCGCGGCCCGCTTCAGCAAGGCGGTCGAGGACGCCGAGGTGTTGGTGTTGACGATGCCGACGATCAGGTCGCCCACCCGGGCCCACGAGGTGTTGTCGCTGTTGACGAAGGCCTCGTCGCCGATGCCGTTGAGGGACTTCGGCGTCCCGATGATGCCCTTGGCCAGCTCCCAGTTGTCGTCGTCGGCGGGCATGAGCTGCACCACGAAGCTGCCGCCGGCCGCGTTCTCCACGTCCCACAGGATCTGGCAGGCGACACCGTCGGGCATGTAGCTGAGGCTGTCCTCGGTGGTGGTGGAGAAGTCGGCCACCGGCCACTGCGGGTTCGACTCGTTGAACGCGGTGGCCACGTCGTCCTCGGTCAACAGCGTGCACGGGTCGACGTTGATGTCCTCGGCCCCCGCCCCGGCGCTGGGGATGGACAGCGCCGACGTGGCGTCGTCGTCCGCCCCGTTGGGGGCGTCATCGGTGTCGGTGCCCGACGTGGCCCCCGCGGTGGCGGCATCCAGCTTCGCCGCCGCGTCCTGGGCGGCGTCGCTGTCACCGCCGCCGCAGGCGACCAGGCCGCCAGCGAGGACGAGGGTGAGGGCGACGGTGGACAGGCGCGAGGCCAGGCGTGTTGACATCCCGTCGAATCTAGAGGCGAGCCCGGCCCGCTCCCACCGTCGCCCGCCGAGGCCCCGACCCCATCCACCGCACCACCCGCCATCGCTGCCGCTGAGCGCTCAGGTGTCGAAGTCGGTCGATGCAGACTGGTCCCGCCAGGCGTCGACCTCGGTTCGCTCTCGGGCGGTGACCCCGTCGTAGGCCTTGAGGGCGTCGGGGCCGAGGAGGAGGAAGGTCGGGGTGGACTCCGCCTCGACGGCGGCGACGATGACCCGGGCCGCCTTGGCGGGGTCGCCCTTCTGGTTGCCGTGCGAGGTGTCATGCGCCTTGCGGCGCTTGCCGGCGGTCTCGTCGTAGTCCCCGATGATGGCCTTGGCCTCGACGAGGGAACGACCGGCGAAATCGGTCCGGAACCCTCCGGGTTCGACGGCGGTGACGGTGATGCCCAGCGGCGCCACCTCCTTGGCCAGCGCACTGGAGACGCCCTCGAGCGCGGCCTTGCTGGCCGCGTAGTAACCCGACCCCTGGTGGGCGATGCGGGCACCGATCGAGCTGACGTTGACGATCGCTCCCGAGCGGCGGGCCCGCATGCCGGGCAGGACGGCCTTGATCATGGCGATGGGGCCGTGCACGTTGGTGGCGAACAGCGTCTCGACCTCTTCGCCGCTGGCCTCCTCGATGGCGCCGCGGAAGCCGTAGCCGGCGTTGTTGACGAGGACGTCGATGGCGCCGAAGCGCTCCTCTCCGGCGGCGACGATAGCGACGACCTGCGCCGGGTCGGTGACGTCGAGCGCACACGCCAAGGCGGTGTCGGGGTGGGCGTCGGCGATGTCGCGCACCCGATCGGCGTCGCGGGCGGTGACGACGACGTTGTGGCCGGCGTCCAGCGCGGCCGTGGCCAGGGCGCGGCCGAGCCCGGTGGAGCAGCCGGTGATGAGCCAGGTGGACATGGGTGTTCCCTTCGATTGGCGGCGGCGCGTCGCCGGGGTCACCAGGTCAGACGCGGGCCAGGGGGGTGGGTACGCCGGCCACGCCGGGGTGGGCCCGGAAGATGGAGCCACTCCGGGCGGGGTCGTCGAGGTTGTCGGCGGTGACGATGTAGAGCTCGTCGTGGTCGGGCCCGCCGAAGGCCACGCTGGTGACGGCCTTGGCGGGCACGGGGACCTCATCGATCAGCTCGCCGAACGGGTCGAGCTTGGCCACCCGACGGCCGCCGACGTGGGCCACCCACAGGTGACCCTCGGCGTCCACGCACATGCCGTCGGGGATGCCCCGCTCGAAGGCGGCCCGACCGAGGTGGCGCCGGCCGGACACCGACCCGTCGGCGGCCACGTCGTGGGCCCAGACGCCCTTGGAGGGCGAATCGACGTGGTAGAGCGTGGTGCCGTCGGGGGAGAAGCCGATGCCGTTGGACACGCCGATGCCGTCGTAGAGCCTGGTGGCGACACCGTCGAGCCCGATGCGGTAGGCGTCGCCGGGCACCACGGTGGCCTTGGGGTCGAAGACGTCCATGCGCACGCTGCCGGTGATGATGCGGCCCTCGGCGTCGGGCTGCAGGTCGTTCCACATCCCGATGGCGTCGTCCTGCAGCAGCACCCGCACCTCGCCGTCGCGCCAGTGCGAGACGTCGGGTCCCGACAGCACCAGGCCACCGTCGGCGTGCAGGGCGAGCCCGCCGACCAGCCGGCCCGAGAGCAGCTCGTCGATGGTCCCGTCCACGCCGCGCCGGTAGACACGCCCGTTGGTGGCGTCGGAGAAGTACAGCGTCCCGGTGGTGTCGGTCCTCGGCCCCTCGACCAGACCGAACCCCCAGGCCAGCAGCTCGAGGTCCATGGCCGGACCCTAGTGGCGGCTGGCCGCCACCACCGGTGGGGCGACACCCGCCTTCCACCTGGGGCGAGGGGTGCGGCGGGCCGTGCTCACCGTGCACATCCTGGCTGCCGGGACCTGGGTGGGCATCGACGTCGTGCTCGGTGTCCTGGTGGTGACGGCCATGGCCACGTCGGCCGTTGTCCTCCCGGTCGTAGCGGGCGGCGGACCCCGGCAGGGACCTGCTGAGCTCGTCCCGGGCGGTTGCTCAGGCGGCGGGGTCGGTGATGGCTTTGCCCATCTTGATCAGGGGAACCGGGGTGCCGCCGCCGGCGTCCTCGATCTCCTCGAGGGGCAGGAAGCCGACGGACTCGTAGAGGGGCCGGCCCGACAGGGTGGCCATGAGCTCGACGGTGCGGAAGCCCTCGGCCGCGGCGGCGGTCTCGCACACCGAGAGGATCAGCCGGCCCACGCCTCGACGGGCGAAGGCGGGGTGGGTGTACATGGCCCGCACCTTGGCGGCGTCCGTGGCCGGGTCGAGCAGGCCGGCGTCGCGACCGGGGGAGTGGTCCCCGCCGTACAGGGTGGCCCGTCGACTCCAACCGCCGCAGCCGGCCAGCTGGCCGTCCGCCTCGACCACGAAGTAGGTGCCGTCATCGACGAGCTGGGTGTCGAGGCCCATGATCATCCGGCTGGCCCCGATCTGATCGTCGTCGAGGAAGCCCTTCTGGAGCTCGCCGATGGCGACGTCGATGAGCGGGGCCAGGGCGGGCAGGTCCTCCCGGGTGGCCAGGCGGTGGGTGAGCGTCACGGCGGCCTCCGGGGTTTCTCGACCGGTGCGCATGGTACGGCCCCGACGGTCGGGGCCGGAGTTGCCGGTGGCTCAGACGGCCGGGGACCGGGGGAGGCTCGCCAGCGCGGTGACGGCCAGGCCCCGCAGCGCAGCCGGGTCCCAGCCGGCCTTGGCCAGGGCCCCCGCTCCCCGTTGGACAGCGTGGAGCAGTGTGGCCAGCTGGCGGGGGTCGGCAGCGGCGTCGAGTTGCCCCTCGCGCTGGGCGGCGGCCACCCAGGAGGTCAGCAGGCAGCCGCGGCGGGCCGTGTCGCGGGCGGCGGACTCGACGACGTCGGTGACGTAGGTGCACAGGCGCTGGTAGGCGCCGGCGTCGGCGCCATCCAACGCCCGATGGGCGATGCGCACCACCCGGGAGCAGTACTCGTCGAAGACTCGCAGGTAGAGCTGGTGCTTGTCGCCGAAGGCGCCGTACAGGCTGCCCTTGCCCAGCCCGGTGGCGGCGACGAGGTCGTCCACGCTGGTCGCCGCATAGCCACCCGACCAGAATCGGTCGCGGGCGGCACACAGCACCTCGGCTTCGTCGAAGCCCGTGTCCAGGGGAGGCAGCAAGATGACCAGAGCACCGTGGACGCCATGGTGAGGTTCCTCGACGACACCGGGCTACGACCCACCGGTGACGGGCGTTACGTGGCCGAGCTGGAGCCGGGATGGCGGTCGATGGTGGGGATCCACGGTGGCTACGTCGCTGCGGTGACGGCCCGGGCCATCGAGCTCTCCATCGACGAACCCGCCCGGGCGCTGCGCAGCGTCGGGGTCCAGTTCCTGCGGCCGCCCACCGCCGCCGAGGTGGTCATCACCGTGGAGCCGGTGAAGGTCGGTCGCTCGATGACGTTCATCCGGGCGGCGGTGCACCAGCAGGGAAAGCCGGTGCTGGTGGCCTCGGCCATCGCCGCCCACGGTCGGGGCGGGCTCGAGTTCGACGAACTGCCGCCGCCGGCTGATGATGTGCTCGGCGCCCAGCACCCTGAGGAACTGCCCCGCTTCGCCGTGCCCGATCCCGGTCAGCACCTCGAGCGATTCGACTGGCGGGCGGAACCGGGCATGGTGCTGTCCGGCGGTAGCGAGGTGGCCCGGGTGGCCGGTTGGATCCGGCCGCTCGACGTCGACGAGCAGGTGACGATCCCCTGGCTGGTGTGCGCCGGCGATTTCATGCCACCGTCCATGGTGTTCCGCGCCGACCATCCGGTGGAAGCGGCCTCGATCGAGTACACCCTCCAGGTCCTGTGCTCGGACCCGGCGTCGGCCGTGCCTGCGGGTGGGTTCGTGCGCAGTGAGATGCGGTGCTCGCTGTCGGCCGAGGGCTTCTCCGTGGAGGACGGTACCTTCCGAGCTCCCTCGTACCTCGGCGCACCTACCTCGATGAGTTTGGTGAGCCGAACGCCGGGGGTAGGTGACAGTCATCATCCGAGCAGCGCGAGGAGCTCTCCCGTGCACACGACGACGGTCCCCCGCTGGGCTGGCCTGCTCCTGGTGGTGACGGCCCTGGCTGGCCGACGGGCGGGTCGTCCTCATCGACGGGAAGCTGTCGAGCTCGTACTCGCTCAACACCACCCTGGCCACCGAGTACGCCATCGAGCAGATCGTGCCCAAGGTCGCCGCCGCCATCGCCGAATGACGTGTGGGCCCATCCGTCAGGCCGCTGAGCGCTCGTAGACGCCACGTAGCGCGTTGCTGGCCCGAGCCTGTCCAGGATGCGTGGACGGGTGGGACCGAGGCTGCCGACGGGGCGGCCGGTGATGGCGGCGATCTCGGCGTATGCCCGTTCGGTGCGGCGGAAGAGCAGCTCGATGAGGGACCGCTCCTCGGGGTCGGGCTCGGCCAGCGCCTCCATCACCGCGTCGCGGGCCTCGTTTGCGATGACACCGTCGGCAACGTCGGCCATGCCGGGTTCGATCTCGAAGTCCAGTGAGGCCGGGTCCATGACCACCTGGCGGGACCGTCGCTTGCTGGCCCGCAGGGCGTGGTTCGTGCAACGCCCCATCACCTCGCTCACCACCCCCTGGTCACCACGGCGCAGGCCTTCGAGGGCCATGCGGTTCAGATCAGTTTCTGTGGCTGCTGCGCAGCCGTGACGCGTGCGTGAAAATGGGTGCGAGCGAGCCCGTCACGCCGTCGTCTTCTTGGTCCTGAGGCCGTAGATCAGTTTGGTGTGGGGCCCGACCAGAAGGGCAGCGCACT
>JBBSLP010000034.1:0-59627 GCA_038255145.1 Acidimicrobiales bacterium | reverse complement strand
GGAGCTCGTGTGACCGTGGAGCTCGTGTGACCGTGGAGCTCGTGTGACCGTGGAGCTCGTGTGAACGTGGCCATCCCCCGGCGGTCTCCGGCGGTGTCCGTGGACTCCTCCGCCGTGCTGCGTCGCCAGCGTCGCCTGCGGGAGGAGCTGATCGACGAAGGCGTGCCCCTGCCCATCGAGGGCCCCTTGGGCGACGTCGTGCTCGAGGAGCTGGACCGGGCCCTGCACCCCGAGGTGCACGAGGGCCGTGCCCCGCGCTACGGCGCCCTCGTCCTCGACGAGGATGCCGAGCTTTGGCCGGGGGCCAAGGTGGCTCCCGAGGTGGTCGACCTCCACCCCGACGAGCTGGCCATGGGTCGTCGGCTGGTGGACGGGCGGGCGTCGTTCCTGTTGCGCAGCGGGGCCGAGCGGTCCCAGGTCGTGTTCTTCGACCGGTCCCTCGAGTTCGAGTCGTCCCTGGTCGATCTGCAGCGGGGTTCGGGCGCCCTCGTCATCCAACGCACGGTGTCGGGCCTGGTGCGGGCGGTGTCGGCCCAGGGCATCGTCACCTGGGACTCGCTGCGGTGGACGTTCAAGCCCCTGGCCGCCCACTACGTGCCCCTGGTGCGCCGCCTGGTGCCCGATGCCGACAGCGCCGTGCTCGAAGGCCTCCTCGAGCTGTGCGTGCACTGGCTGAGCGCGGGTCGCGTGGGGGCCACCCTGGTGTGGGTGCTCGACGAGGCCGACCCCGGTCCCCGTCCCGGGTTCGACCTGCGACCCTCCGAGCCCTCCCCGCCGTTGTCGGTGGCCCGTGACGAGCACTTCCCCGCCCTGTTCAACGCCTGCGCCCAGCTCGACCGGGCCGTGGTCGTGGGTGCCCACGGCCGGGTGTCGCACTTCGGCGTGGGCCTGCTGTCCACCGGGGAGTCGGCCCAGCTCATCGGCCCCGTGGGCGGGACCCGGCACACCTCGGCCCGGCGCTACTCCTTCGACGACCCCGCCTCGGTCGTCTTCGTCGTGTCCCAGGACGGCCCCGTCACCGTGTTCCGCGGTGGGGCGTCGGCGGCCGAGCTGCGGGTCGACCCCTGCCGCACCAGCCTGGCGCCGCCGACCCCGGCCGAGTCGGGTGCCTCGGACGCCTGCGAGACCCGCCGCTGCCAACGCTGCGACTCACGGCTGCTGCTCGACGTGGTGCGCTTCGAGCGCTGGACCGGGGGACCCGAGGTCCTGCCCTGCCCGGTGTGCGGCCACGACCTCGTCGTCCCCGTCTATCGGGCCGTGGCGCGCGGGGTGGTCGAGGGGCCGGGCAGCGGTACCGACGTCACCCGCCACGAGGTCGACCCCTCGTGGTGCCCGACGTCGGACACCGTCGCCACCCGCCCCACCCTGGGTTAGGCGGGACGGGTGGCCTGACCCGGCCTGTCAGTCGGTGGCGATGGCCTTGAGCACGTCGAGGCGACTGGCCCGTCGGGACGGCAACAGGCTGGCGGCGACGCCGAGCACGGCGAAGACGATGACGATGACCACCACCGACACGTAGGGCACCTCGAAGACGGTGAAGCCCTGGCTCTTGAACGCCCTGATCAGCGTGTAGCTCAACCCCAGGCCCAGCACCAGGCCCAGGAACGTGCCGATCAGGGAGATGAGCACCGCTTCCCAGCGCACCGCGGAGCGCACCTGGCGGCGGGTCATGCCCACGGCCCGCAGCAGGCCCAGCTCCCGGGTGCGTTCGTGGATGGACAGCGACAGGGTGTTGCCGATGCCGATGATGGCGATGACCACCGACAGGGCCAACAGGCCGTAGAACAGGTTGAGCACCGTGTTGAGCTGGGCGGCGATGGTGCCCAGGAACTCCTCACGGTCCTGCACCTGCACCGTCGGGTAGGGCTCGGCGATGGTGTCGAGCTGGTCGTGCATGGCGGCGATGTCGGTGCCCGGCTGGGTGCTCACGAAGACAACGGTGTCGGTGGGGTTGACGACGTTGGCGTTCCAGTCGTCGACGTCGATGGTGTAGATGCCCAGCAACTGGGGCTCGTCGCTGATGGCGGCCACCTCGAAGCTCACCCGGTTGCCCGTGGTGAACAGCACGTCGATGCTGTTGCCGATGGCGATGTCGTTGTCCCTGGCCGCCTGGCGGTCCACGATGATCTTGCCCGGCGCCAGCGCCGAGAGCTGACCCTGGGACATCTTGACGTCGATGAGCTCGGTGTAGGTGGTGGGGTCGGTGGCCCCGAGGAAGGTGTTGCTGCGCTTGCCGTTGGGCAGGGTGACGTTGGCCGGACCCTGGCGCAGGCTGGCCACCTGGTTCACCTCGGGCAGGTCGGCCACCTCGGTGGCGAAGGCCGCGGGGATGCCGACGTCGAAGGCCGTGGAGCTGATGACGAAGGCACCCTTGAAGCCCCGGCTGATGGACGAGTCGATCGACGCCCGGGCCGAGGAGGCGAAGACGGTGATGAAGGCCACGAGGGCCACACCGATCATGAGCGCGGCGGCGGTGGACGACGTGCGCTTGGGGTTGCGGGCGGCGTTCTCCCTGGCCAGGGTGCCCGTCAGCCCCTTCAGGCGGGGCAGGAACGCTCCCAACCCCTGGGCCAGGGGCCGGGCGATGAGCGGCCCCAGCACGATCAGGGCCACGAGGGACAGCAACGCCCCCAGGCCGACGGACTGCAGGTCGGCGTTGGTGGGGTCGGCGCCGAACGCCGGTGACAGGAAGAACGCGGCCAGCAGCACCAGCAGCAGGCCGATGCCGGCCCGGACCTTGGACGTGCCCGAGCGGTCGATGGCGATGTCCCGCATGGCGGCGATGGGGGGCACCCGGGTGGCCCGCAGGGCGGGGACGATGGCCGAGAAGAAGGTGATGAAGAGGCCGGCCACCAGGGACACGACGATGGTGGTGGGGGCGATGGACGTCTGGCTGGCGGGCAGGTCGAGGCCGATGGCACCGAGCAGGGCCTGCAGCAGCAGGGCCAGTCCGATGCCGACGACGAGGCCGATCACCGAGGCGAACAGCCCGACGATGGCGGCCTCGATGAGGACCGAGCCCAGCACCTGGCTGCGGCTGGCGCCGATGGCCCGCAACAGGGCCAGCTCCTTGCCCCGCTGGGCCACGAGGATGGAGAAGGTGTTGTAGATGATGAACGCGCCCACGGCGAGCGCGATCACCCCGAAGATGAGGAAGAACCGGGTGATGATGCTGAGCCCACCGCTGACGGCGTCGGCGCTTTCGTCGGCGGCCTCCTTGCCGGTGACGACCTGGGCGCCCTCGGGGAGCACGGGCACGATCCGGCTGACGAGCTCGTCCTGGGAGATGCTGTCGTCGCTGCGGGCGATGATGGTGTTGAACTGGCCGGGGAGCCCGGCGATGCGCTGGGCCACCTCGGGCATGAAGTCCACCGTGATGGTGCCGCCGGCGGTGTCCTTGCCCCCGATCGTGTACTGCCCGACCAGGGTGAAGGACCGGCGGCCCGCGGAGGACAGGATCTCGGCGGGATCACCGACGGCGAACTTGCCGTCCTCGACCGCCCTGGCGTTCATGATGAGCTCGTCGTCCTGCTCGGGACCGCGGCCCTCGGTGATCTCGATGCCCGAGAGGGGCTCGTCGGCCACGTAGGACTGCAGCAGGGTGGGGGGTCCCTGGGCGGGTCCGATGGGCTCGCCCTCCTTGTCGAGGACCCGGCCCCCGGTGCTGGAGATGTAGCCCGAGGCCGCCTCCACGCCGTCCACCGCGCTCACCTTGGCCACCAGGGAGCCGTCGAGGGGCTGGCGGATGGCGCCGAAGCCGCTGTCGATGAGCTCGACACCCCGCACCTCGGCGTCGACGTTCTTGGTGATGTCGGCGAAGAGGTCGTCGAAGGAGCTGTTGATGGTGTCGCCGAGCACCAGGGTGCCGGACATGAACGCCACGCCGAGCACGACGGCGACGACGGTGGAGATGAGGCGTCGCTTGTGCTCCCACAGCGATCGCAGGGTGGTGCGCAGCGTCGAGGAGGTCCTTCTCCGTGGCGGCGGGCAAGGGCACGTTCGATCAACCGGTCAGAACCGGCGGCGCGCCGATGGTAAGACACCGACGGTGCCGGTGCGGGGACATTCGCGGTGTGCGAAGCTCGGTCGATGACCGAGGCCGAGCGCGTCCGGGTCGACCGGTGGCTGTGGTCGGTGCGGGTGTACAAGACCCGCACGGACGCCACGGCGGCGTGCACCGCCGGCCACGTGCGGGTGGGTGGCAACGTGGTCAAGCCCGCCCAGAAGGTGGGCGTCGGTGACCAGGTCGAGGCCCGCCGGGGTGATCGCACCTTCCGCTACGAGGTCGTACGCCCGCTGGAGAAGCGGGTGGGGCCGCCGGTGGCCGTGACCTGCTTCGTCGACCACAGCCCTCCACCGCCGCCCCGCGACGACGTGCTGGCCGCGGCCGCTCCCGTGGTCGTGGCCGGGGGCCGACCGACCAAGCGGGACCGACGCCGTCTCGACGACCTGCGCGGCGGCCGGGACTAGCGTCCCCGTCGTCGGCCTCGCCGGTGGCGAGCCGGGACCGGGGGGGGTAGGCCATGACCGACATCCAGGGCACCTGCGACGAGCGCTACCAGGCCGTGCACTCGGCCTTCGCCGCCAACTTCGACGAGGGCGGTGACGTGGGCGCGTCCGTCGCCGTGCTCGTCGACGGTGAGCCCGTGGTCGACCTGTGGGGCGGCTTCGTGGACGAGGCCCGCACCACCCCCTGGCAGCGCGACACCATCACCAACGTGTGGTCGACGACCAAGACCATGACGTTCCTGGTCTCGTTGATGCTGGCCGACCGGGGTGAGCTCGACCTGTACGCCCCGGTGGCCCGCTACTGGCCCGAGTTCGCCGCCAACGGCAAGGAGGCCATCGAGGTGCGCCAGCTGCTGTCGCACACCTCGGGCCTGTCGGGTTGGGCCGAGCCCATGGCCGAAGCCGACTTCTTCGACTGGGAGCTGTGCACGTCGCGGCTGGCGGCGCAGAAGCCGTTCTGGACCCCGGGCACGGCGTCGGGCTACCACGCCATCACCCAGGGCTACCTGATCGGTGAGGTGGTGCGGCGCATCACCGGGCGCACCATCGGCACCTTCTTCGCCGACGAGGTGGCCGGGCCCCTGGGTGCCGACTTCCACATCGGTCTACCGGCGTCGGCCGATGCCCGGGTGGCCAACGTCATCCCTCCGCCCCCCCTCGAGGTCGACATCGATCCCGAGAGCGTGGTCGCCCGCACCCTGGGCAACCCCCCGCTGCGGGCCGAGCTGTCGTGGACCGAGCCCTGGCGTCGGGCCGAGATCCCCGCGGCCAACGGCCACGGCAACGCCCGGTCGGTGGCCGCCATCCAGGCCGCCCTGGCCTGTGGGGGCACGGTGGGCGGGGTGCGGCTGCTGTCGCCCGAGGGCTGCGACGTCGTCTTCGACGTCCAGTCCGACGGTGACGACCTGGTCCTGGGCGTGCCCATGCGCTTCGGCATGGGCTACGGGTTGAACTCCGACGCCATGCCCATCAGCCCCAACCCCCGGGCCTGTTTCTGGGGCGGCTGGGGCGGATCCCTGGTGGTCGCCGACCTCGACGCCCGCCTGGTCGTGGCCTACATGATGAACCGCATGGGCGAGGGCACCCTGGGCGACACCCGCGGTGCCTCCCTGGTCGGGGCGGCCTACCAGTCCCTGCTGGCCCCGTAGCCGCCGCTCGCGGTCCGTCCCGTCCTGCGGGCGGGCTCGGCGCCGGCGTCGGCGTCGGCGTCGACCGATCCCCGCCGGACCGAACGCATCCACCTACCGGGGCGGGATGCCCATGCGTTCGGCTCGGCCGTCCGCCGTCGGCCGTCGGCCGTCCGCCGTCGGCCGTCGGCCGTCACCGGTCGTCCCCGGTCGGCAAGCGGGCATGGTCCGGGCCCCGGGTTGTCGATGCGTCCTCGCCCGTCGAGCGGGCGCGATCGCGCCAAGAACGGCGCCGTTGCCCATGGGCTCGCGACCGAGCTGACGCCTACCGGGTCGCCCCGCCCGGGGGCGAGGAATCGGGCAGTTGCGCAGCAGGCCAGCTTGCCGGGACGATCTTCCGGAAAGGTCCCGGCGTCCAGGCTGCCCCGGTGCCGCCGACGTCGCGCCCCGGCCGTCAGCATCGCCGTCAGCATCGCCGTCAGCATCGCCGTCAGCATCGCCGTCAGCATCGCCGTCAGCATCGCCGTCGAATCGACGTCGAATCGACGACGGGTCCACCGGCAGCAACGTTGATCAACGTTGACGGCCGCGAAGTGGTCGTGCACAGTGGCGCCCATGACCACCATCGATGCCACCGGGACCACGGCGGTGCTCTGGGCCCAGCTCGGCGGCGACCCTGATGCCCTCGACGGCCTCGAGTTGCGGGGCGCCGCCCAGGTCCTGCCGTCGATCTACGACGTCACCGGCTTCGCCGCCGCCACGATCGCCGCCGCCAACCTGGCCGCGGCCGAGTTGGTCGCGGCGCGGACCAGCAGACCGGCGCCGCCGGTGGTCGTCGACCGGGTGGCGGCGTCGGCCGCGTTCCTCAGCGAGCGCCTGCTCCAGCCCCGGGGCTGGGAGCTGCCCCCGCTGTGGGACCCCGTGGCCGGTGACTACCGGGCGGCGGACCGCTGGATCCGCCTGCACACCAACTACGCCCACCACCTGCGGGCCGTGCTCGAGGTCCTGGGCGTCCCCGCCGACCGTGCTGCGGTGGCCGCGGCGGTGGCCGAGCTCGACGGCGCCGCCCTCGAGGCGGCCGTGGTGGCCGAAGGCGGCTGTGCCGCGGCCATGAACACCGCGGCCGAGTGGGCCGGCAACGAACACGGGCGCATCGCCACCGGCGCCCCCGCCGTGGCCGTGCACGGGGGACCGTCGACGACGATGCGGGTGCTGGGCGGCCTCGATGCCGGTGCCCCGCCGCTCGACGGCGTGCGGGTGCTGGACCTGACCCGGGTCATCGCCGGTCCCATCTGCACCCGCTTCCTGGCCGCCCAGGGGGCGGACGTGTTGCGCCTCGACCCACCCGGCTTCGAGGAGGTGGGGGCCATCGTCCCCGACGCCACCGTGGGCAAGCGCTGTGCCTCCCTCGACCTGTCGGGCGCCGGGGGGCGGGCCCGCATGGCCCAGCTCGTGGCCGAGGCCGACGTGCTCGTGCACGGCTACCGCCCCGGCGCCCTCGAGGGCCTGGGCCTGGGGCTGGACGAGCTGCGGGCCATCAACCCCGCCCTGGTGGTGGCCAGCCTCGATGCCTACGGCTGGGAGGGTCCGTGGCAGGGTCGGCGGGGCTTCGACAGCCTGGTGCAGATGAGCTGCGGCATCGCCGCTGCCGGCGGTGCCGCCAAGGGGACCGACCAGCCCGGGCCCCTGCCCGCCCAGGCCCTCGACCACGGCACCGGCTACCTGCTGGCCGCCGGGGTGTGCCGGGCCCTGGCCCTCGGCCAGCGCGACGGCGAGGCGGCCACGGTGCGGGCCAGTCTGGTCGGCACGGCGAACGTCCTGGTGGCGGGCCCGGCCGGGGACCTCGACCGTCCCGCACCCACCTGGCCCGACGAGGTGTTCGTCGACGTGGACACGGCCTGGGGCCCGGCCCGTCGGGTGCGCTGTCCGGGCACCATCGGCGGTCGCCAGGCCTCGTGGTCCCGTCCCGCCGGCCCCCTCGGGCGCGACGAACCCGCCTTCGGGGGTGCTAGCACGGGCCCATGAGCCGCGATGTCGGCCCCGGGCCTGTTGATCCGATGGTGCTGCACGGGCGGTTGTCCGCCATCTGCCTGGCCCTGCCCGAGGTGACCGAGCGGCTCAGCCACGGCGCCCCCACCTGGTTCGTGCGGGGTCGCAAGACGTTCGTCAGCCTCATGGCCGAGGGCCACCACCAGGACCAGTTCCCCCACCTGTGGTGCGCGGCCCCGCCCGGTGCCCAGGACGAGCTGGTGGCGGCCGAGCCCGACCGCTTCTTCCGACCTCCCTACGTGGGGGGGCGGGGCTGGCTGGGCCTGCGCCTCGACGTCGGCCTGGACTGGGACGAGGTGGCCCGGGTGTGCGAGGAGGCCTACCGCGTGATCGCTCCCCGAGCCCTGGTGCGGGTGCTCGACGAGCGCGCCCGCTGACGGGCCGGGCTGATGGCCGACGTCGGCGCGCCGCAGCTGGGCCGTGGCGAGACGGGGGTCACCCCCCGCGCCTACTGTCCGGCTCCATGTCCGACGACGCCAGGGCCGAGTCCATCGGGGAACGAGGCGGCCTACCCCGCATGCTCGAGGGTGTGAAGGTCCTCGACTTCACCCAGTACCTGGCCGGACCGACGGTGACCCGGCTCATGGCCGAGCTCGGGGCCGACATCGTCAAGGTCGAGCAGTCTCCCGGCGGAGACCCCACCCGGGGCCTGCCCTACCTGCGCGACGGGCGCAGCGTGTACTTCGTACAGCAGAACCGGGGCAAGCGCAGCGTCTGCCTGGACTTCTCCCGCCCCGAGTCCCTCGACGTCATCCGTGACCTGGCCCGCGAGGCCGATGTCGTGGTGGAGAACTACGGCCCCGGCGTGCTCGAGAAGCGGGGCCTGGACTACGCCTCGCTGCGCGAGCTCAACCCCGGCCTGATCATGGCGTCCATCTCCGCCTTCGGGCGCAAGGAGAGCGCCTACTCCCACAAGGTGGGTTTCGACACCATCGCCCAGGCCTTCTCCGGCCTCATGCACATGACGGGGGAGAAGGACGGGCCCCCGCAGATGACCGGGGCCAGCATCGGCGACGTCGGCGCCGGGGTCCACGCCCTGACCGGCCTGGGCCTGGCCCTCTACCACCGGGAGCGCACCGGCCGGGGCCAGTGGATCGACATCTCCATGGTGGACTGCCTGTTCCACTCCCACGAGATCTCGGTGCAGCTGGCGGCCATGACCGACGGTCGCATCGACCCGTGGCGCTCCGGCCACCACAGCCGCATCGGCTTCCCCATGGGCGCCTTCCGGGGGCCCCAGGGGTGGATCGTCATCCTCGCCCTCGACCGCCAGTGGGCCGCCTTCTGCCGGGCCATGGGACGCGAGGACCTCCTCACCGACCCCCGCTCGGCCACCATGCGTGAGCGGGTTCGAAACCGCGAGGAGCTCATCGCCGAGACCGAGGCGTGGATGGCCACCTTCGCCACGGACGCCGAGGTGCTCGAGGTGCTCGAGGCCAACCGGGTGCCCTGCGCCCCCGTGCTCAAGCCCAGCGATGCCCTCACCCACCCCTACTTCCTCGAACGGGAGATGGTGCGCACCGTCCCCGACCCCGTGCTCGGCGAGGTCACCATCCCCGGGTTCCCCTTCAAGTTCTCCGATTGGGACGATCTGCCCGACCTGTTGGCCCCGGGCCTGGGCCAGCACAACGGCGATGCCCTGGGGTCCTGGGCCGGCTATGACGCCGAACGCGTGGACGAGCTCGTCCGATCAGGCATCCTGTTCTCGCGGGAGCGAGACTGAGGGCGGCGCCGGCATCCCCCGGTGGGCGGCAGCGGGGATGGGGGTTCTCCCCGACGTGGGCGGACCCCTGAGTCTGGAAGAATGACGTGCGTCGCCCAACAGGTGTGGGCCAGGGAGGAGCGAAGGTGGGGTACTGCCTGGGGATCGATGTCGGCACGACGTCGACGGCCGCCGCCATCGTGCGGGAAAGTGCTGTCGAGGTGGTCGGCCTCGGTTCGCTGTCCGACAGCGTCCCGTCCATCCTCTTCGTCACCCGTGACTTCCAGCTGGTCGTCGGTGACGCCGCCGCCCGCCAGGCGCTGACCGACCCGTCGGCCGCAGCCCGGCACTTCAAGCGCCGCCTGGGTGACCCCGTCCCCCTGCTGGTGCGGGGCTCGCCCTACTCCGCCGAGATGCTCATCGCCAAGATGTTGAGCTGGGTCGTCCAGCAGGTCGTCGAGCGCGAGGGCGAGGAGCCCGAGTTCGTCGTCGCCTCCCACCCCGCCAACTGGGGCCCCTACAAGCAGGAGCTTTTCGGACAGGCCCTGCGCCTGGCCGACCTGTCGCGGGCCACGACCATCACCGAGCCCGCGGCGGCGGCACTGTTCTACGCGTCGCAGCGCCGGGTCCCGGCCGGGGCCACCCTGGCCGTCTACGACCTCGGCGGCGGCACCTTCGACGCCGCCGTGCTGCGCAAGACGAACGACGGCTTCGAGCTGATGGGCGACTCGACCGGCATCGAGCACCTGGGCGGCGTCGACTTCGACGAGGCCGTGTTGGGCCACACCATGCGGGCGCTGGGCCAGCCCCTGCCCCCGGGCGCCGACGAGGACCCCGCCTACCTGCGCCCCCTCTACGCCCTGCGTCGGGCCGCGGTCGAGGCCAAGGAGCTGCTGAGCAGCGAGTCCTCGGCGGCCATCCCCGTGCTCCTGCCCGGGATCGACCAGACGGTGCGGCTGACCCGCAGCGAGTTCGAGGACATGATCCGCGACCAGGTCGAGGCCACCCTGCGGGTCACCCGCGAGGCCGTCGAACTGGCCGGCGTCGCCCCCACCGACCTCGACGCCGTGCTCCTGGTCGGGGGCTCGTCGCGCATCCCCCTCGTGGCCGACATGCTGCGCCACGAGTTCGCCGTCCCCGTCACCTCGGACATCGATCCCGTGTTCGCCGTGGCCCGGGGCAACGCCCTGCAGGCCGCAGCCCGTCGTGAGCAGGCCCGAGCTGCCGGCCCCGGCGCATCGGGCCCCGGGGCCCGCCCGGGCAGTGGTCCGGTGGCCATCGGTGGGACCATCCCCGCCCACCCCGGTGCCGGCGCCGCTCCGGCCCCGCCCGTCGGGGCGTCGGGCGCTCCCCTGCCTCCCCTCCCCGTGGCCCGCGCCGCCGCTCCGGGGGCGCCGACCGTCGCGCCCGGTGGTCCGGGTGGGCCGGCGCCGGGTGCCCCGCCCCCGGGTGCCGGACGAGGCGCGGCTGGCGGACCACCTCCGGTCCCGTCCTCGGCTGGGGGTTCGCGCCGCGGTGGCGATGGCGACCTGGTCGAATCGGTGCGCCTGCACGACGGTGGCGGCGGTGGGCGTCGTCGCCTGGCCCTGGTGGGCGGGGCCGTGGTCGTGCTGGCCGCGGTCATCGTCGGCGCCCTGACCCTGCGGGGTGGGGGCAACGACGACGAAGCCTCGCCGGCAGACACCGGGGTCCCCGCCGAGAGCACCACGCTGCTGGCGGCCGAGACCGACCCCGCCACCTTCGCGGCCTCGGCCATGACCGCCATCCCCGGGGGCGACTACTCCATCGGTGAGGAGAACCCCATCTTCGGTGAGCTGCGCCAGCGCCAGGTCACCCTCGAGCCCTACTACCTCGACACCAACGAGGTGTCGGTGGGGGACTACCGCAAGTTCGTCGTCGATGCCCAGGCCGACCCGCCGAGCGGCTGGAACGGCACCGACGCCGGCGCCGGTGTCACCGACCAGCACCCCGTCGAAGGGGTGTCCCTCGAATGGGCGGCCGCCTACTGCCAGGCGCTGGGCAAGCGCCTGCCGTCGGAGGTCGAGTTCGAGGTCGCGGCCCGGGGGCCGGAGAACCTGCCCTACCCGTGGGGCAAGGTGGCCCGTGGCGAGGGGGCGGTCATGCTTCCCCGCTCCGGTACCTACGCCATCGGAGATCCCGCCTTCGCCGCCAACGTGAGCGGGTTCGGCGTGCACGACCTGTACGGCAACGCCTGGGAGTGGGTGTCGCCGCCGACGGAGCCCGAGCGGGCCGGCTACGTGATGCTGCGCAGCCCGGGCAAGGACGGCTTCGGCGGTACCAACGGCACCCGGCTGTGGATCGACCCCGCCCGGTCGCGGTTGGCCGCCGGCTTCCGCTGCGCGGCGTCCGTCGACGCCGTGGTCCGCCCTCTCGGCGACTTCAACACCTTCGATCGGCCCGCGGAGGCGCCGGCACTGCCCGACTCCACGTTGCAGCCCGGTGAGATCATCTCCACCGACTTCTCCGACCCGGGCAACATCGGCTTCCTCCGGGGCGCGTCGACCAACGGCTACAGCGGGTGGCACCCCGAGCCGGCCGAGCTGGGCAACGCGGCGTCGTACCACCTCGACGCCCGGGGCGGTTCCACCGACCCCATCATCGCCCTGCAGGGCACCCAGATCCCCGCCGCCCTGCCGGTGCGGGTCGAGACCCAGGTGCGTCGGTTCCGCCAACTCGAGACCGAGGGTGAGGGTGGCGAGTTCTGGTACGGGCTGGTGGCCCGGGCCGCCGCCGACCCGGCCGCACCGGGCAAGGCCACCTCGTACCTGGCCTTCCAGGTCAACCCCGAGACCAGCCAGTGGCGGGTCTACGTGCACCAGGCCGACGGCAGCGAGACGATCATCGCCATCAGCACGCAGGCCATCCCGGCCACGGCCCGGCTGCGCATCGACATGTCGGGCGACGAGTACACCTTCTGGATCGGCAACACCCAGGTCCTGCCCCGCCAGCCCATCCCCGGCCTGACCGGTGGCGGCGTGGGCTTCATCCTGCAGTTGGCGCCGGGAGCGGTGGAGAAGCACATGCACTTCGAGTTGCTCCGCGTCGCCAACCTGGCCGGCTGAGCAAGGGCCTGGGAGCGGGGGGAGAGGCCATGACCTACCAGCTGGGCATCGACATGGGGACCACTTCGGTGGCTGCCGCAGTGGGCCGTGACGGCACCACCGAGGTGGTGACCCTGGGCAGCCGCTCGGGCGCCGTGCCCGCCGTCGTCTTCGCCCGGGCCGACGGCGTCCTCATCTTCGGCGAGGCGGCCGAGTCGGCCGGCGCCAGCGAGCCCGGGCGCCTGGTCCGCGGCCTCAAGCGTCGTTTCGGCGATCCGGGACCGGTGGTGCTGGGCGACGTCGTCTCCACCCCCGAGGACCTGACCGCGGCCCTGCTCTCCTGGGTCGTGGGTCGGGTGAGCGAGCGTGAGGGGGAGCCGCCGGCCCGCACCGTGGTCACCTACCCCGCGGGTTGGAGCCAGGCCCGGCTGGACCGCCTGTCCGACGCCGTGCGCCGCTCGGGCATCCCCCAGGTGGTGCTGGTCACCGAGCCGCAGGCCGCGGCGTTCCACGTGCTGGGCGTGCCCGGCCCTGGTGTGGCCGATTCCTCCACCACCGGTGGGCCCTGGGTGGGCACCTTCGACCTGGGCGGGTCCTTCGAGGCCGCCGTGCTGCGCGTCGTGCCCGGGGGCTACGAGCTGGCCGGGCGCCCCGAGCGCGTCGAGCACCTCGGCGGCGACGAGTTCGACGAGGCCCTGTTGTTCCACGTCACCCAGCGGGTGGGGGTGGACCTGCCCGAAGGCGTCGACGTCGCCCCCCACGTCGAGGCCGCCTTCCGTGGCCTGCGCCAGCAGTGCGTGGCCGCCAAGGAGGCGCTGAGCTCGACGGACGAGGTCGAGGTCCCCGTGCTGCTGCCGGGCATCGACAGCTCGGTGCCGGTGAGCCGGGCCGAGTTCGACCTCATGGTGCGGCCTGCCCTGCTCGAGGCCCTGGGTGCGTTCCGGCGATCGGTGCGATCGGCGGGGGTGACGCCGGCCGATCTGGGCACGGTGCTGCTGCTCGGGGGCTCGTCCCGGCTGCAGCTGGTGCCGTCCCTGGTGGCGGCCGAGGTGCCCCAGGCCACGCTCAAGAAGTCCGATCCCACCTACGCGGTGTGCCGGGGCGCGGCCCGGTGGCCCATGGCCGGCCCTGTCGCCGCCCCGGCGCCCTCTCCTGGTCCGGAGGGGTTGGCTGGAGCCGCACTGGTCGGTGCCGGGGTGGCCGGTGCCGCGGTGGCGTCGGCTGCCCCGGCGGCGGCCAAGGCCGCAGGCCCGGCCGCGGCGGCGTCAGCGGCGCCCGGCGGGCCCCCGTCGGGATCGCCGCCCCCGGGGGCCTCGGGGCCGCGCCAGCCCACCCCGCCGGCGCCGGCCGGTGCAGGCCGTCGTCGGGGCGTGGCCCTGGCCATCGGTGTGCTCGCCGTGCTCGTCCTCGCCCCTCTGCTGTTCTGGCTGGTCACCCGGGAGGACGACAACTCGTTGGCCACGCCCGCCGACAGCACGACCGTGGGCGGAGCCGTGGCCGTAGGCCTCGACGACAGCCGGGAGGGGCCGTCGCCGACGTTGCCCGTGGTGCTGGCCTCGGGCGTGGACATGGTGGCCATCCCCGCCGGGTTGTACCCCATCGGCACGGCCGGGCGCACCGCCGATCTGGCCGAGTTCTTCATCGACAGGCGAGAGGTGACGGGTTCGGACTACGCCGCCTTCCTCCAGCAGGTGGAAGGGGTGCAGCGGCCCGTGGGTTGGGACAGCCGGGCTGCGCCGGCCGGGCTCGAGGACCACCCGGTGACGGGGGTCAGCTGGCAGTGGGCCGACGCCTACTGCTCGGCGTTGAGCAAGCGCCTGCCCATCGAGGCCGAGTGGGAGGCCGCCGCTCGGGGCCTCGACGGTCGTCTCTACCCGTGGGGGGCCGACCCCGCGGCGGTGCCGCTGCCCCTGACCGGCACCCATGCCGTGGGCTCCATCCCCGGGGCAGCGACGGCCACGGGCGTGGACGACCTGGTGGGCAACGTGTGGGAGTGGGTCGAGCAGCCCTTCGAACCGGTGACGGGCCAGAACGTGGTGCGCCGGGGTGGGCGCGACGGCCTGGTGCAGAACGGGGCCCTGGACCGCGAGGCGGTCGATCCTGCCAACCGCTCGGTGCTGTCGGAGACGGGGTTCCGGTGTACGGCCGACGTGGTCGATCCCGCCCTGCCCGCCCACCAGTTCCGCTCGGACATCGAGATCGACGCCAACCAGGTGTCGGCAACGACGAGCACGGCGCCCACGCCGGCCGGGGGCCTGTTCGACGACGACTTCACCGACGACGGCAGCGGCTGGCCCAAGGCCCCCAACGCCGACCAGTCGGCCAAGGGCACCGTGGTGGGTTACCACGGGCCGACCTCGTACCACGTCGACCTGACGGCGCCGGGCCAGACCCAGTTGGTGCTGCGGGGGGTCGACTACGTCAACACCCGGCTGACGCTGGATGCGTACACGCTGCGCTCCAAGGGGCCGGGCTCGTACCGGTACGGGATCGTGTTCCGGGCCCATCCCTTCGACCGGAGCCAGATGGGGTTGTCGGGGGCGCGGGAGGAGAACTTCTACGCCTTCACCATCGATCCCAGCCGAGGGGTGTGGGAGCTGCTGCACCGCGACACGTTGCCCTTCCGCACGTTGGAGAGCGGGCCGCTGCCGGCGGGGATGCGCATCACCGACCCCAACGCGCCGGATGAGCTGGTGGTGGAGACGCAGGGTAACAACGTGTTGCTGCTGGTGAACGGCCAGGTCGTGGGGGCGGCGCCCTACGCGATGAGCGCCAACCACTCTGACGGCGACGTCGGCTTCTTCGTGCAGACCCTGGAGTCGCCCGGGGTGCACGTGCACCTCGACCGGTTCCGGGCCGACGCCCTCTGACGGCGGGCAGCGGGCGTCAGCCCGCGTCGAGCTCGTCGAGGTCAGGCAGGATGACGGCGGTGAGCCACGGTTGCCGTTGGGGCGGTGGCCGGTAGGCGCTGGTGGTGCGGTACTGGCCACGGGCGACGCGTTCGGTGGTGCCGTGTGCGGTCTCGTGGCCCATGGCGTCGGCCAAGGTCTTGACGGGGTGTCCTCCGGCCACGCCGAAGCCGTGCAGGTGTAGGAGTGCGTGCAGGTGGCGTAGCGGCAGGGTCCCGCACCGGTGCAGGAGTCGCAGGCAGACGGCCCGAAGGCGTCGCCCCCACAGCCAGGTCGGGTCGTGCGGCAAGGGGGGGAGGGGGTCGGTGAGCCGGTCCGATGCCGGTTTCCGTCCCCGGCACCACAGCGTCTTGGGGTGCAGCTGGTCGTGGATCTCGGCCATCTCCGCCAGGTGCAGGCGCCGTTCCTTGGACGCGGCTGCCAAGACGGCGTCCTTGGCCCGTACCTCGTCGAAGAGCTCCTGGTGACGGGCGTGCAGCCGGGCCCGGGTCGCGGGGTGCAGGTTGCCGTATTGCCGGGTGGGAGGAAGTTCAGCCATGGCGCGGGTGTCCCTCAGGAATGAGGTGGTTGTAGCGCCGATGACGGCCGGCAGCGACCAGAGCCCCATTCTGCACCCCAGGTGTGACAGTCGAGCCCAAAACGGCCCTCTACCTGCCCCAACACCAACCCACCCTTCCTGCCAGCGTCCTTAGCTGAGAATCGACGTCGAATCTGAGCTACACCCCCCGCGAGGGACTCATGGGGCGCTGAGCTGGGGGTTTGCGGGCATGGGTAGGGGATTGTGGGTGGGCGACCTTGGAGGGGCGCGAAGTGGGGCACGGCGGCGGTGGGCGCGGGTAGGTTCCGCGTCGTGCGCTTCGGGATGTGCGTCACCACCAAGTTGACCGACGTCGGCTTCGCCAAGACCTGCGAGGACCTGGGCTACGACTCCGTCTGGGTCCCCGACAGCCAGATGATCTGGGGCGACTGTTACGCCTACCTGGCCATGGCCGCCGAGCGCACCAGTCGCATCACGCTCGGCACCGGTGTCGCCGTGGCCGGCCTGCGCCCCGCCCCCGTCATCGCCCACAGCATCGCCAGTGTGGCCACCCTGGCCCCCGGCCGCCTCGTCCTCGGCATCGGGTCGGGCAACAGTGCCTTCCGCTTCATGAACATCAAGCCGCTGCCCATCCGCCGCTACGGCGAGGAGCTGGCCGCCATCCGGGGCCTGCTGCACGGCGACGAGATCGAGTACACCTTCCGCGGCGTCACCGCCCCCACCCGCCTGCTCATGGCCGACCGCGGCTTCGTCGAGCTCGACCAACCCATCCCCATGATCGTCTCCGGCTTCGGACCCAAGGCCCAGGCCCTGGCCGGCGTCCACGGCGACGGCCTCTTCATCTCCATGCCCGTCGAGCCCCGCAGCATCGCCCGCTCCCGGGAGACGGTGGAACGGGCGGCCAAGGATGTCGGTCGCGACCTGCCCCAGCCCTTCCCCTTCGTCAACCTGCTCAACGTGATCATCCTCGACCCTGGCGAGGACATCCTCTCCGAGCGGGTCCTGGCCGATCACGGCCCCTTCGTGGCCTCCTCCATGCACTACCTCTTCGAGACCGTGCGCCAGTACGACCGCGAACCACCCCGGCACCTGCTCGACGTGTGGGAGCGCTACAGCGCCATGATCGAGCGCACCCCCGAGCACATTCGCCACCTGCGCATCCACGAAGGCCACTGCACCTACCTCCTCGACGAGGAGCGGGCCCTCATCACCCCCGACCTGGTGCGGGCCACCACCATCGTGGGCACGGCGGACGAGTGCATCGAGCAGATCCGCAGGCTCGAAGCCGCCGGTGTCGACGAGCTCGTCGTCCTCCCCGCCATCGGCGGCCACGAGCAGTACGCCGAGCGCCTGGCCCGCGAGGTCATCCACCGCTACTGACCCACGACCCGACGACCGGCGCCGTCGGCTAGACAGACCGCCCATGGAGTTCGATCTCGCCCAGGTGGATGCCCTGCTCAGCACGACGCGCGCCGTGCGCAAGCGGTTGGACTTCGACCGTCCCGTGCCCGACGACGTGCTCATCGAGTGCCTGCAGTTGGCCACCCAGGCCCCCACCGGCTCCAACACCCAGGGTTGGCGCTGGCTGGTCATCCGGGACCAGGCCAAGAAGGACGAGCTGGCCCGCCTGTACAGCGACGCCGGTGGCGCCTACCTCAAGCAGGCCGCGGCCAACGCCGACGCCGGCAGCCAGACCGGCCGGGTCTATGACTCGGCCAGCTTCCTGGCCGACAACATGGGCCGGGCCCCCGTCCTCGTCATCCCCTGCATCCTCGGCCGTCCCGGCACCAAGGGCTGGGACGAAGCCGGCCTGTACGGCTCGATCATCCCCGCCATGTGGAGCTTCCAGCTCGCCCTGCGCAGCCGGGGCCTGGGCAGCTGTTACACCACCCTCCACCTGCAGCGTGAGGCCGAGGTCCGCGAGCTCCTGGGCATCCCCGAGACCGTCACCCAGGCCGCGCTCCTGCCCGTGGCCTACACCGTGGGCACCGACTTCAAGCCCGCCTACCGGCGCCCGGTCAGCGAGATCACCTACCTCGACACCTGGAAGCAGGGCATCTGACCTGCTGGGATCGTGAGGAGCGGGCCCGGCGCAACGCCGGGCCCGCAGCCCCCCAGGCGTTCAGCGCAGCTTGCGGAAGAACTCGCGGATGTCGTCCACCAGCAGTTCCGGCTGCTCGAAGGCAGCGAAGTGGCCGCCCTTGGGCATGTCGGTCCAGTGGCGCAGATCGGTGTAGCGCTGCTCCACCCAGCGCCGTGACGGGCGGAAGATCTCCCGGGGGAACGACGCCACCCCTGCGGGCACCGTCACCGGCCGGGGGTCACGGAACTGGCCGAAGCTCTCCCAGTACAGGCGACCGGAGGACGCCCCGGCGTTGGTGGCCCAGTAGAGCATCACGTTGTCGAGCATCTCGTCCCTGGTCAGGGCGTTCTCGGGGTGGCCGTCGCAGTCGGTCCACGCCCAGAACTTCTCCAGGATCCACGCGGCCTGGCCCGACGGGGAGTCGGCCAACCCGTAGCCCAGGGTCTGGGGCCGGGTGGACTGCTGCTTCGAGTACCCCGAGTCCCACTTCCGGTAGTACTGGCTGGCGGCCAGGCCCGCTTCCTCCTCGGCGGTGAGCGAGTCCATGGTCGCGGGGTCGGGGCGGGCGATGGGCATGTTGAGGTGGATGCCGACGCAGTGCTCGACGTCCTGCTGGCCGATGGCCGTGGTCACCGCACCACCCCAGTCGCCGCCCTGGGCGCCGTAGCGGTCGTAACCCAGCCGGGCCATGAGCACGGCCCACTGGCCGGCGATCTTCTCCACCGACCAGCCGGTGGCGGAAGGCTTGTCGGAGAAGCCGTAGCCGGGCAGGGCCGGGCACACCACGTGGAAGGCGTCGCCAGCCGCGCCACCGTGGGCCGTGGGGTCGGTCAGGGGCTCGATGATCTTGTGGAACTCGACGATGGAGCCGGGCCAGCCGTGGGTGATGACCAGGGGCAGGGCGTCCTCGTGGGGGGAGCGCACGTGGACGAGGTGGATGCCCAGGCCGTCGAGGGTGGTGCGGTACTGGGTGAAGCGGTTGAGGGCGGCCTCGCGGGCCCGCCAGTCGTACTCCTCGGCCCAGTAGCGGCACACCTCCTGGACGTAGGCCAGGGGGATGCCCTGGCTCCAGTCGTCCACGGTCTCGGCCTCGGGCCAGCGGGTGCCGGCCAGGCGTGACCGGAGGTCGTCGAGGACGTCGTCCCCGACGGCGATGCGGAACGGCTCGACGGTGTCGCTCATGGCCGGACCCTATCGCCTGTGTGGCGACGGTCACCGGGAGGTGGGGCGGCCACAGGGCAGCCCAACTAGGCTCCCGCCGAACCTGGGGGTGGCACATGGCCGTAGACGAGCGCGCCGACACGACGGCGACCAACACGACGGCGACGAAGCCGAAGATGGACCGGGCCCGGGCCTCGGCCTTCATGGAGACGATGATGGGGGTCATGAACGGGGGCGCTCTGGCCCTCATGTGCTCCATCGGCCACAAGACCGGCCTGTTCGACACCATGGCCGGCCTGGCCCCCTCGACCAGCACCGAGGTCGCCGAGGCCGCCGGCCTCCACGAGCGCTACGTGCGCGAGTGGTTGGGGGCCATGGTCACCGGCGGCATCGTCGACCACGACCCCGAGGCCGACACCTACGTGCTGCCCCGTGAGCACGCCGGACTGCTCACCCGGGCCGCCGGCCCCCTCAACCTGACCACCTTCTGCCAGTACGTGTCCCTGCTCGGCGAGGTCGAGGACGAGGTCGTCGACGCCTTCCGCGACGGCGGCGGCGTGCCCTACGACCGTTACCCCAAGTTCCACCGGCTCATGGCCGAGTCCTCGGGCCAGCGCCTCGACCGCACCATGCTGGCCCAGGTCGTCCCCCTGCTCCCCGGTGGCGCCGCGCGCCTCGAGGCCGGCATAGACGTGGCCGACGTGGGTTGTGGTAGCGGCCGGGCCCTCAACCTGCTGGCCCGCAACTTCCCCGCCAGCCGGTTCAGCGGCTTCGACCTGTCCGAGGCGGCCATCGCCACGGGCACGGCCCAGGCCGCCGAGGAGGGCCTGACCAACGTCACCTTCGCCGTGCGCGACGCGGCGAAGCTCGAGGAGACCGGCCGCTTCGACCTGGTCACGACGTTCGACGCCATCCACGACCAGGCCCACCCCGACACCGTCCTGTCGTGGATCCACCAGGCCCTGCGCCCCGGCGGCAGCTACCTGTGCGTCGAGCCCAAGGCCTCAAGCCACCTGCACGACAACCTCGAACTGCCCTCGGCCCCGATGATGTACACCATCTCCACCATGCACTGCATGACCGTCTCGCTGGCCTACGGCGGCGAAGGCCTCGGCGCGGTGTGGGGGGCGCAACTGGCCCAGGAACGCCTGGCCCGGGCCGGGTTCACCGACGTGACCCTGCACGAGGTGCGCGACGACCGCTCCAACACCTACTTCCTGGCCCACGTGCCCAGCTGAACCGCCCGGGGGCGCCCGGGCCCCCGACGGGCGCGACCAGCCCCGCCCCCACGGCAGGTGGCACCCTGACCCCATGGACCTCGAGCCCGGCCCGCCGCAACCCCAGCAGCCTCCGCCGACCTGGCGGGTGGTCGACGGCGATCTGCCCCTCGACGCCGGGCCCCGCCACGGTGCTCCCGGGGGGCCCCTCGACGGGCTGACGGTGGCCGTCAAGGACAACATGGACCTGGCCGGCGTGCCCACGGGCGCCGGCAACCCCCACTGGCGGGCCACCCACCCCGTGCCCGAGGTCGACGCCACCGCCGTGGCCCGGCTGCTGGCGGCGGGCGCCACCATCGAGTGCAAGGCGGTGACCGACGAGCTGGCCTACAGCCTGTCGGGCACCAACGTGCACGACGGCACCCCCCGCAACCCCGCCGCTCCCGGCTGCGAGCCCGGGGGATCGTCGTCGGGGCCGGCCGCCCTCGTCGCCGCGGGACGGGTGGACCTGGGGCTGGGCTCGGACACCGCCGGCTCCATCCGGGTGCCGGCCTCCTACTGCGGTCTGCTCGGCTTCCGCCCCACCCATGGTCGTGTCCCCACCGACGGCCTGGTGCCCCTGGCTCCCAGCTTCGACACCGTGGGCTGGCTGGCCCGCAACGGTGCCGTGCTGCACGCCGTCGGTTCGGTGCTGCTTGAGCCCGGGTCGCGCCTGCCCGTGCGCTTCCGGCGGGTCATCGTGGCCGAGGACGCCATGGGCGAGGTCGACGACGCCACCATCGCCACCCTCGAGGCCCTGGTCGGTCGGGTGGGCGAACGGCTTGCCCCCGTCGAGCACATCCGCCTGGCCCCCGACGGGCTCGACGTGTGGGCAGCGGCGTTCCTCAGCATCTCCCGCCCCGAGGTGTGGCTGGCCCACGGGGAGTGGATCGGGCAGGGAGACCCCGGTTTCGGGCCCGGGGTCGGAGCCCGCTTCGCCGCCGCCCGCGACGCGGCAGGCGAACCTGCGGATGCCCTGGCGTCGGAGATACGCCAGCACGTGACCGACCGCCTCGACGAGCTGCTGGGTGACGACGCCATGCTGGCCCTGCCCGCCGCCGGGGGGCCGGCCCCACCCCTCGACGCCTCCGCCGACGACAAGGAGCGACGCCGAGGCGTCAACCTGCGCCTCGGTGCCGCCGCCGGTTTGGCCGGCTGCCCCGTGGCCGTGCTCCCCGCCGCGGCCGATGGTGGGGCACCGGTGGGCCTGGCCCTGGTCGGACCCCGTGGTGGGGACGAGGCCCTGCTGGAGCTCATCGCCGCCCTCCTGTGACCCGGCCATCGCCCCTACGGGCGACGGGCGACGGGCGACGGGCGGGCAGGGTCGGGACGGTCAGGGCAGGAGGGCCTCGATGGCGGCGATGACCTCGGGGGACTCGGGATCGGTCTTGGGTCGGAAGCGGGCCACGACCTCACCGGTGGGGGACAGCAGGAACTTCTCGAAGTTCCACTGCACATCACCGGCGGTGCCCGCGGCGTCGGGCGCCGCCGTCAGCTCGTCGTAGAGGGGGTGACGGTCGGTGCCGTTGACGTCGATCTTCTCGAACAGGGGGAAGGTGACCCCATACGTGGTCGAGCAGAACTCGGCGATCTCCTCGGCCGTGCCCGGCTCCTGGCCCATGAACTGGTTGCTGGGGAAGCCGGCCACGGTGAAGCCCCGCTCGGCATAGCGCTCCTGGAGGTGCTCGAGCCCGGTGTACTGGGGGGTGAGCCCGCAGCGCGAGGCCACGTTGACCAGCAGCGCCACCTTGCCCTGGAGCTGGGCCAGGGACGCGGGCTGACCGTCCAGGGTGTTGATGTCGATGTCGTAGACGCTCATGCCGGCGACGGTAGCCCCGTCAGCCCCGGGCCTTGCGGCGCTGGGCGTCCTTGCTGAGCCGGGCGAACTGCTTGCCCCACCGTCGCTGCTCCTGAGGCGAGGCCCGCCGCTCGAGGGCCGCCGCCTCACGGCGCAGCGCCCGCCACGCCCCGAGGCGATCGGGGTCGAGCTCGCCCCGGGCCCGCGCCTCGGCCACCGCGCACCCCGGCTCGTCGTCATGGCCGCAGTCGGTGAACCGGCACCGGGTGGCCACCTCGTCCACCTCGCCGAAGGCGGCGTCGACAGCGTCGGTACCGGTCCACAGGCCCACGGCGCGGACACCGGGGGGTGTCGATGAGCACGCCGCCCCCCGGCAACACGAACAGCTGGCGGGCGGTGATGGTGTGGCGACCCTTGGCGTCACCCCGGCGCACGGCCCCGGTGCCGGTGAGCTCCACCCCGGCCAGGGCGTTGGTCAGGGTCGACTTGCCGGCACCGGACTCGCCCACGAGCACGATGGTCCGTCCTCTGACCAGGTCGGCGACGGCGTCGAGGCCTTCACCGCCGGAGGCCGAGGTGACGAGCACGTCGACGCCGGGGTTGGCCGCCTCGACGGTCTCGGCCACGGTGGCGGCGTCGGGGTGCAGGTCGGCCTTGGCCAGCACGACGGCGGGGATGGCGCCGGCGTCCCACGCCAGGGTGACCACCCGGTTGATCCTGCCCTCCTTGACGGGGCGGTCGAGGCCGCAGACGAGGACGACCACGTCGACGTTGGCCGCCAGCAGGTTGCGGTCGGGGTTGGTGGACGATGACGTGGACGATGACGTCGGCGATGACATGGGTGGACCTCGAGCTGGTCCGGGGCGCGGCTCGGCCGGCCCCGACGGGTTTGACGACGTCGGCCCGGGATTCGCTCGCTCCCGGGTCGGGGGCTTCTACCGTCGTCCGTTCAGGCGCGGGGCGGGAGGGTCACAGCGCTGGCAGGCATGTGGCAACCCCTCCCTGTCGCGGGGGACCGTCGTGGTCCTCGTCCGTGGGAACCGACCTTGGCGGCGGCTCGCGCCGTCGTCACCCGAGTTCCGGGTGGCCGCGGCGCCGCCGGCCCGGAGCTGGTCAGAGCAGGTGGGCGTAGCGGACCCGGGCGTCGGGCGTCAGCGACGAGCGCAGGACGAGGGCCAACTGGTGGTGCTGGTACTGGTCGAGCGTGACCAGGTCACGTAGGTACCAGTTCTTCAGGGCCCAGGTGTGGGCGCTCATGATGAGGTGGTAGGCGGTCAGCCGGCGATCGTCCACCTCGAGCAGGCCCAGGGCCACGGCATCGTCGATGGCAGCCAGGAAGGGGGCCAGCTTGGTCCGTTCGGCGTCCATGACCTTGCGCCGTCCCGCCGGGGGCAGGGTGCCCGTCTCCCGGTAGGCCAGCAGGAGGGCGCTGCGGCGCCGGTCGAGCACCCCCACGTAGGCGGCGAACACGGCACGCAGACGTTCGATGGGGTCCTCGATGCCGTCGGTGGCGGCCCTAAGCCCGGTGCGGAAGTCCTCGAGTACGTCGGTGAGGACGATGAGGAGCAGGTCCTCCTTGTCCTCGACGTACTGGTAGATGAGGCCGACGCTGATGCCGGCCGCCTCGGCCACCGCGGCCATCGAGGTGCGGTGGAAACCTTCGCGCTCCATGACGGAGGTGGCGGCATCGATGATCTGCCGTCGGCGTCGCAAGGTCCGTTGCTCCCGCTTGGGCAACCCCTCCTGCTCGTCAGCGACGACGTCCATGCCCGTGACCTTACGCCGGGGACGTGGGTGGGGGACGTGGGTGACAGCGTGGCAGCCGTGGTGGGATGGCATTTATCGCCCGCGGCCGGTTGCGCGCTTCTGGTTGTGGGAACCTTGCGGAGGTATGTCACTGACTTCGCGAGCGTCCGGAGCGGGGCGCCGGCGTGGCTTCCGTGTCGTGCTGCGGTTGGTACAGGTCGCGGCACTGGCGGCCGCCGCCATCTGGCTGGTGCGGCCCCGGCTGGGCGACACCGCCTCGGTCCTGCGGCTGTTGGACCAGGTCGCCATCTTCCCCCTGGTCGTGGGGTCCCTCCTGGGCCTGGCCGCCATCGGCGCCTACGCCGAGGTCACCCGGGCCCTCCTGCCCCGCTCGTCGCGGCCCCGCCGTGGCCGGGCCCTGGGCGTCGTCTTCAGTGCCCTGGGCGTCAACCGGGTGGCTCCCCTGGGCATGGCCGCCGGTAGCGCCGTCGCCTTCGGGCTGCTGTGCCGTGAGGGGGTGCCCCGGGCCGACGCCGCCTTCGCCATGACCGTGCAGGGCGTGAGCTCGGCCATCGTGCTCCAGGCCCTCCTCTGGTGCTCGGCGCTCTTCATCGCCCCCGTCGACGGGTTCGTCCCCTTGACCGTCGCCGCTGTGGTCATCGGCAGCATCGTCATGACCATCATCGTCACCGCGGGCTGGGGCCTGATCCGCCGCCGCGACGCCACCGCCCGCTGGGTGGGGCGCATCGCCGGTCGCTGCCGTCCCAGCAGCGTGGCCGCGGCCGAGGCTGCGGTGTCCTCGGCCGGGACCCGCCTGGACCTGCTGGCCAAGGATCGGTCCACCCTGCTGCGCAGTTCGGGCTGGACCACGGTGAACTGGCTGGCCGACGCGGCGTCGCTGTGGGTCTTCCTGGTCGCCTTCGGAGCCGGGGTGTCGCCGGTGCACGCGCTGGTGGCCTTCGGCGTGGCCAACGTGGTAGCCACCATCCCCATCACCCCGGGGGGCATCGGCGTGGTCGAGACGAGCATGGCGCTGGCCCTCATCGCCTTCGGGGCGCCCAGCGGGGCCGCCTTCCTGGGTGTGGCCGCCTACCGGATCGTGCACTACTGGCTGCCCATCCCCGGTGGTGCCCTGGCCTTCGCTGCGTTGAAGTGGTCCCGCCCCCCGGGCGTCGATGGCCCCTCCGACCACCTGGCCCTCCCCGTGGGTGCGGCCAGCTGAGTCCATCCCTCGGCCGCGTGGGGCCGTTGCGCCCCGCCGCACCCATCGTCAGCGACCTGGTCTCGGCCGGACACGAAAGCACGCTCCGGGCGATCGACCCCCCGTCGTCGAATCGACGTCGAATCTGAGCTAAGGGTCGGTCGACAGGGGTAGGTCCTGCCTGAGCTGGTGGTTCGTGCGCTCGACGGCGGCCGAACTGGACCGTGGACCCGGTCTTTGACCGCAATGGCTGAGACCAGGCGAGCCAAGCGCAGGCGGCGAACGAGCACCTGCGGCCGGACGGACCGCCGAGCCTCAGCGGGGCAGACCCAGGGTCAGGGCTAGGCGGTCCAGGAGCTCGCGGGGATCGTCGTCGAGGAACTGATCCCGCGCCAGCGACCCACCGAGGGCGGCGAACAGCGTCGTGCCCCGGGCCCGAGCGTGGTCCACGCCGGTCCCCTCGACGAGGCGTAGGAACACCGCCTCGGCCTGAGCGCTGAGCTCGTTGACCGTGCTGCTGTCGCCCCGGCGGGCTGACACCACCCGGTACTCGAACCACAGCATGGGAGCCCGGCGGGTGCTGCGCCGGTCGGCGCCGAAGCGCACGTAAGCCGTGGCCGCCGCCCACAAGGCCGCGGTGGGTCCGTCGGCGTCGGCCGCCGCCTTCTCGATGCGGGACAGGTACTGCTCCATGAGCAGCCGGAAGGCGGCGTCGACGATCTCGTCGGTGTCGTCGAAGTAGTAGTGCACGGCCGACTTGGTGAGTGGGCTGGCCTCGGCGATGGCCCGGGCCGTGCACGCCGCCACCCCCCGGGTGCGCAGCACCTCGGCAGCCGCAGCCACGATGGCCTGCCGCTTCGCCTCCTGGTTGGGGGACCATTCGCGGGCCATGGCCAAGGACGCTAGCGCGCCTCGGGACACGCGTCCTATGATCCGGGACGTACGTCCTGATATGACGCCGGTTGCAGCCGCGTTCCCCTGGGGGAGGCCCATGAAGACGCTCTGGTTCCACCTGATGCCGTACCCGGAGCTGCCGGAGGACTTCCAGCAGCAGCACCGGTCCGTGTGGGTGGACATCGATCCCAAGTTGTTCGATCCCGCCGTCGGCCATCGGGCCTACAACGACTACATCGACGAGCTCGAGCACGCCGGGGCCATGGGCTTCGACGGCGTCGGCGTCAACGAGCACCACTCGAACGCCTACGGCCTCATGCCCAGCCCCAACCTCATCGCCTCCACCCTGACCCGGTCGTGCCCCGACGCGGCGATCATGGTCATGGGCGATTCCGTGGCCCTCTACAACCCCCCCATCCGGGTGGCGGAAGAGATGGCCATGCTCGACTGCATGTCCGGTGGTCGCCTCATCTCGGGCTTCCCCGTGGGCTCGCCCATGGACACCATCTTCGCCTACGGCCAGAACCCGGCCACGCTGCGCGAGCGCTACCACGAGGGTGTCGACCTCATCCTCAAGGCGTGGGAGAGCGACGAGGTCTTCAGCTTCAACGGCCGCTACAACAAGCTGCGCTATGTGAACTGCTGGCCCCGACCCGTCCAGCAGCCCCACCCCCCCATCTGGATCCCCGGGGGCGGCTCGGTCGACACCTGGGCGTGGTGCGCCGAGAACGAGTTCGTCTACACCTACCTGTCGTACTTCGGCTACAAGGCCGGCATGCGCACGATGCAGGGCTACTGGGACAAGGTGCGTGAGCTGGGCAAGGAGCCCAACCCGTTCATGGGTGGCTTCGCCCAGTTCGTGGGCGTGGCCGACACCGAGGCCGAGGCCTGGGAGCTGTACCGCGAACCGGCCGAGTACTTCTTCAACCGGTGCCTGCATGTGTACGCAGGGTTCGCCGACCCGCCCGGCTACAAGAGCGTCAACACCGTGCGCGCCGGGGTCGAGGGCATGGTCGAGCGGGCGGCCCGGGAAGCCACCGAGCGGGCCGCCCGCGCCGGCGCCCGCAGCGGGTCGACCAAGGCCGGCCCCGCCGGCGGCAGCGAGGGCATGACCTTCGAGTCCATGGTCGAGAAGGGCTACGTCATCATCGGTGACCCCGGCCAGGTGGCCGAGAAGCTCACCGAGGTGGCCACCTCGCTCAACGTCGGCCACATCATGGCCCTGTGCCACTTCGGCAACATGGCCAAGGACGTCGTCATGCGCAACACCGAGCTCATGGCCACCAAGGTCCTGCCCGAGGTGCGGCACCTGTTCGAGAACGAGTGGGAGGACAAGTGGTGGCCCAAGCCGCTGCCCGCCCCGCAGCGCTCGGTGGCCGGCGGTCTGCGATGAGCGCCGCCAACACCGCCGCCAACACCGCCGCCGACGCGAGCGCAGTCGACTTCCGGGGCCAGCACCTCGTCGTCCACCAGACCGGCCAGGGCAGCCCCGTGGGCTACCTGCACGGCCTGTTGGGCAACCCCGGCCTGCACCCGTTCCTCACGTCGCTGGCGGCCAGCGGCGAAGGACACCGGGTCATCGCCCCCGGCCTGCCCGGCTTCTCGGGCTCGCCCGCGTGCGAAGACCTGCGCTCCATGCACGACTGGATCGTGGCCACCAGCGAGGCCATCGACCTGGCCGGCCTGGCCGGCGCGCCGATGGTCGCCTCCTCGGCGGGGGCCATGTTGGCCCTCGAGGTGGCGGCGGTGCGCCCCGAGGCCTTCGAGCGCCTCGTGCTCATCGCCCCCCTCGGCCTGTGGGAGCCCACCGACCCGGTGGCCGACCCCTTCGCCACCACCATGAAGCGCCAGCGCAGCATCCTGACCGCAGATCCGGCCCGCACCGCCGCCTTCTTCGAGGACGACATGACCCAGTCGCCCGAGGTGCTCATCGAGCGCAACGTGGACCGCTACCTGGCCCGCACCGCGGCGGCGTCGTTGGTGTGGCCCATCCCCGAGTTCGGCCTCGACACCCGCATCCACCGTGTGACCTGCCCCGTCACCTTGGTGTGGGGGGCCCAGGACGAGCTGGCCCCGGTCAGCTACCTGGAGCGCTTCGCCGGTCTGCTGCCCAACGTCGTCGGCACCCACATCGTCGACGGTGCCGGCCACCTGGCCGAGTGGGACCGACCCGACGAGGTGGCCGCCCTCGTCGAAGGCGCCCTGTCCTGACCACCCAGCGACAGCGTTGACCGAGGTGGCGGGCCCTGAAGGGCCCGCCACCGTCGCGTCAGCCGATCAGGCCGGAACCGATCAGGCGAAGGCCTTCTCGATGGCGTTGATGCCGTCGACCAGGGCGGTACGGCCGGCCTCGTCGAGTACCGAGTAGGCCGGCAGCACGAGCTGGTCGGTCAGGTCCTCGGCCGCGCCGAGCATGGCCCGGTCGGCGTCGGTGGGGGTCACGTCCTCGGTCCAGCCGAAGGTGGCCAGGTCGGCGGGGCGCTTGATGCGGTGGGCCATCTCCGCGGTCAAGCCGGAGGCGATGACCGCCACGAGGTGGGCGCTGCCCCGGAACTCGCGGTGCTGGATGATGTGGTGGTAGGCCGCGGCGGGGGCGTCGCCGGGCACGGGCTCGGCCGAGATGCCGGCGTAGAGGGCCAGGCCGGCGGGATCGGCGGCGGCGTTGACGGCGGCGGCGGCCTCGTTGAAGGCACCCAGCTCGGGCAGGCCCGTGAGCTTGTCGCGGGCCAGGTCGTGGGCGCACTTGAGGTACTCACGGGCGGCGTCGCGGGGACCGACCTGGGACCGCTCCTTGGCCGACGTCCAGATCTTGTCGACGAGGGGGCCGTTGAAGTAGCCGAAGGCGCTCTGGATGACGCGGGCGTCGACGTCGCCGAGCACGCCGCCGCGGCCCAGGAAGTAGAAGCGGAAGCCGTCGAGTCCCAGCTCCTTGCCCCGGGACACGGTCCCGGGGAGGAAGTAGAAGGCGGCGCCGAGGGAAGCGATCTTGGGGCAGACGGTGTCCACGAGGGTGTCAGGAGTCACCGGTGGAGCGTAGCGGGGCGGCGTCGGGCGGTCCCAGGCCCCGGGCGGTAGCGTCGCCGGCCGCAGCCGCGCCGTCAGGCGGGAACGGCTGTCGAGCTTCGGAATGAGGTGGCCCATGATCGAGCTGGTCTCGACCGAGGGGATCTTCGCCCTCGACGGGGGTGAGTGGGAGGTCACCAACAACGTGTGGCTGGTGGGCGACGACCGCGAGGTCCTCGTCATCGATGCCGCCCACGACGCCCCCCGCATCACCGCGGCCATCAACGGGCGCCGCGTGGTGGCCATCGCCCTCACCCACGGCCACAACGACCACATCAACGCGGCGGCCGCCCTCCAGGACGCCGTCGACGCCCCCGTGCTGCTGCACCCCGACGACCACATGCTGTGGGCGGCGGTGTACCCCGACCGCGAGCCCGACCGGGCCCTGGCCGAAGGTGACCGCCTGGTCGCCGGCGGAGTCGAGCTCGGCGTGCTGCACACGCCCGGTCACTCGCCGGGCTGCTGCTGCTTCCACGCCCCAGGAGCGAAGCAGGACGGGGGCGACGTGCTGTTCAGCGGGGACACCCTGTTCTGCGGCGGTCCCGGCGCCACCGGGCGCAGCTTCAGCGACTTCCCCACCATCATCGAGTCCATCCGGGCCCGGCTGCTGACCCTGCCGCCCGAGACCATCGTGCACACCGGCCACGGCGACAGCACCACCGTCGGCGCCGAGGCCCCCCACCTGCAGGAGTGGATCCAACGGGGCAGCTGACGGGCCCTTCGGGAGATACGTCGGGCGAGCCGTCGGTCCACCGGGCGTGGCTAGGGTCGCAGCCATGATCCCCCTCGACGAGGCCCAGCGCCGGGTGCTCGACGGCTGTGCCCTGGCTCCGCCCCGCACCGTGGCCCTGCAGGTCGCCCTGGGCTGCGTGCTGGCCACCGACGTCGTGGCCGCGTATGCCATCCCCCCCTTCGACAACAGCTCGGTCGACGGCTACGCCGTGCAGGCCGCCGACGTGGCCACCGTGCCCGCCACCCTCGACGTGGTGGGGGAGCTGCCCGCCGGCCAGGCCCCCACCCAGGCCATCGGCGCCGGCCAGGCCATCCGCATCATGACCGGGGCCGCCATCCCCCCCGGGGCCGACGCCGTGGTCATGGTGGAGGACACCACCTGGGGCGACGGCCAGGTCACCATCAGCCGGGCGGCAACGCCGGGTGAGGCCATCCGCCCCGCCGGTGACGACGTGGTCGTCGGCGACCTCGTGCTGGCCGCCGGGCTGGTGCTCGGCCCCGCCCACCTCGGCGTGCTGGCCAGCCTGGGGCACCTCGAGGTGTCGGTCCACCCCCGCCTGCGGGTCGGCGTGCTGTCCACCGGCGACGAGTTGGTCGACGACGGCTCCCCCCTGCAACCGGGCCAGATCCGCGAGTCCAACAAGGACATGCTGCTGGCGCTCCTGGCCGAGGCCAACGCCACCCCCGTCGACCTGGGCCTGGTGCGCGACGAGCGCGACGCCCTGGCCGCGGCGCTCGAGCGGGGCGTCACCGACTGCGACGCCCTCGTCACCTCGGGCGGGGTGAGCATGGGCGACTACGACCTGGTCAAGGTCCTGCTCGACGAGCTCGGCGACATGTCGTGGATGCAGATCGCCATCAAGCCGGCCAAGCCCTTCGCCTTCGGCCTGCTGAAGGGCCCCCACGGCACCGTGCCCGTGTTCGGCCTGCCCGGCAACCCGGTGTCCTCCCTGGTCAGCTTCGAGCTGCTGGCCCGCCCCGCCCTGCGGGCCATGATGGGCCACGCCCGGCCCGGCCGCCCCAGGGTGGCCGCGGTGGCCGACGACGGCCTGGCCCGTCGGGCCGGCGACGGCAAGGTCCACCTGCAACGGGTGCGGGCCGCCTACGGGGCCGATGGCCGGGTCCACGTGCGCTCGAGCGGCGCCCAGGGATCGCACCAGCTGGCGGCCAGCGCCGGGGCCAACGGGTTGGCCGTCCTGGCCGACGGCGCCGGCGTCGGGCCCGGCGACGACGTCGACGTCCTGCTCATCGGCCCCCTGGACTGAGACCGCCCGGGCCGGCGTCGGTCGGCTCGTGAAACCAAACGGAGGAGCGCAACCATGGACACCCGCACGCTGGGACGCACCGGCGTCAAGGTCAGCCCGCTGTGCCTGGGGGCCATGATGTTCGGCGCCTGGGGCAACCCCGACCACGACGACAGCATCGAGGTCATCCACGCCGCCCTCGATGCCGGCATCAACTTCATCGACACCGCCGACGTCTACTCGGCCGGTGAGTCCGAGGAGATCGTCGGCAAGGCCCTCCTGGGCCGGCGCGACGACGTGGTCCTGGCCACCAAGTGCCACGGGTCGATGGGCCGTGACCCCAACCGGGGCGGCAACTCGCGCCGCTGGATCACCCGGGCGTGCGAGGACAGCCTGCGCCGCCTGCAGACCGATCACATCGACCTCTACCAGATCCACCGCCCCGACCCTTCCTGCGACATCGACGAGACCCTGGGGGCGCTGAGCGACCTGGTGCGGTCGGGCAAGGTGGGCGCGATCGGCTCGTCGACCTTCCCCACCTCGGAGATCGTCGAGGCCCAGTGGGTGGCCGAGAAGCGGGGCCGCGAGCGCTTCGTCACCGAACAGCCGCCGTACTCCCTGCTGGTGCGGGGGATCGAGTTCGACGTGCTGCCCACCTGCCAGCGCCACGGCATGGGGGTCATCCCCTGGAGCCCGCTGGCCGGCGGTTGGCTGTCGGGCAAGTGGCGCAAGGGCGGCGAGGCCGTGACCAGCAAGCGGGCCGAGCGCCTGCCCCGCCGCTACGACCTGACCATCCCCGCCAACCAGCGCAAGCTCGACGCCGCTGACGCCCTCGGCGCCCTGGCCGACGAGGTGGGCCTGCCTCTTCCCCACCTGGCCATCGCCTTCGTCCTCGAGCACCCGGCGGTGAGCTCGGCCATCATCGGGCCCCGCACCATGGACCAGCTGACCAGCCAGCTCGACGCCGCGTCGATCACGTTGGACCGCGCCGTACTCGACCGCATCGACGAGATCGTGCCCCCGGGCACCAACTTCAGCCTCGACGACGCCGGTTACGTACCCTCGTCCGTGGCCTCGGCCCGCTGGCGCCGCCGCCACGGCTGAGGCCGGCACGGCCTGTGCCGGGTCGGTCCGTAGCCGCGCTCAGCCCGCGAGCAGGTCGCGGTAGTCGGGGTGGCGGCGGATCCAGCCGGCGATGAAGGGGCAGCGGGCCACCACCTGCAGGCCCCGGGCCCGGGCGTCGTCGAGGGCGTGGCGGGCCAGCTCGCCGCCCACGCCCTTGCCCTCGTGGTCGGCGTCGATCTCGGTGTGGGTGAAGGTGACGACGTCGCCCTTGACCACGTAGTGGGCCCCGCCGGCCTCGTCGCCATCCACGGTGGCCACGTAGCGGTGGGTCCCGGGGTCGTCGCGCACGGTGACCAGCATCTGCGGTGCCCGCTTGGGGACCGAGTGCTCCCAGTCGGCGAGGATGGCCCGCAGGGCCGCCACCAGGGCCAGGGGCTGGTCCAGGGGCACGTGGTGGTACGCCTCGGGGATCTCCACGATGGGGGAGCTCCGACCCAGCATCTCGTCCATCTGGTCCTGCACGTCGGGGGTCAGCAGGTCGCTGTACTGGCCCTTGAACATGGCGATCCGGCAGCGGACCGCGCCCAGGTAGTCGTGGATGCCCAGGTTGTGGGGGCGCAGGAAGACCTTGGGGTCGAACTTCCACGTCCAGCCGGCATCGCTGTGGCGCAGGGAGCGGCGGGCCACGAAGTCGACGATGAAGTCGTTGACCGTGGGCTGGGGCGGCTGGAGGTGGAAGTGGGCCACGGCCTCGTCGAGCTCGGCGTAGGTCTTGGGGTTGCGGAACATGGTGCCCTGCTCACCCTCGACCGACTCGGGGTCGGGGCGCCACACGGGGGAGTCGACGACCACGGCCCCGGCCAGCTGCTCGCCGTAGAGGCTGGCGGCGGCGATGGTCACGATGCCGCCCATGGAGTGGCCCACGAGGATGGGCCGCTCGGTCATCGAGGCGTCGGCCACGCAGGCCATGACCTCGTCGGCCCAGGTCTCGAAGGCGTAGACGGGGCGACGGCCGCTGTCGCCGTGGCCCGACAGGTCGACGGCGATCACGTGGTACTGGGTGGTCAACAGGGGAGCGATGAAGCTCCACCACTGGGCGTGGGCAGCCCCGCCGTGCACGAGCACGAGACCGGGCCGCGCCGGGTCGCCCCAGCGCAGGTAGTGGACGTCGGTGCCCTTGACCCGCACGCTGCGGTCCTCGGGCACGTCGGCCACGGCGTCCACGAACCACTTCGGAGGGTGCAGGGTCATCGGGGCGGATGGTACCCGGGCCCCGGCCCACCCTCGCTACGACCAGCGTCCCGACCGTGCCCCCGCCCGCGCCGCCCACCGCGTGAGGTGGCGGTGGCGGATGGGTAACACTGCGGCATGACGCTCGTCCACCGCGTGCTCCCCGCCAAGCCCTACCGCACGCTCGAGGCCTACCGCCACGCCGGTGGCGGGCGGGGTCTCGACGCCGCCCGTCGGCTGGGCCCGGCCGGTGTGCTCGACGAGCTCGAGGCGTCGGGGCTGCGGGGGCGCGGTGGCGCCGGCTTCCCCACCCACCGCAAGTGGCGGGCCGTGGTGGCCAACCTGTCGCCCTCGGTGGCGGCCACGGTGGTCGTCAACGGCGCCGAGGGGGAGCCGGGCACGTACAAGGACCGCGCCATCGTGGCCGCCGACCCCTACCAGGTCATCGAGGGGGCGATCATCGCCGCCTCGGTCGTGGGGGCCACCGAGGTGGTACTGGCCCTCAAGGCCGCCTTCGGGCCCGAGGTGGCCCGCATGCGGGCCGCGGTGGCCGAGGTCGCAGCCGCGGGGTGGGCCGAGGGGCTCGACCTCACCGTGCACGAGGGCCCCGACGAGTACCTCTACGGCGAGGAGACGGCCCTGCTCGAGGCGCTGGAGGGCCGCCCACCCTTCCCCCGCATCGCCCCGCCCTGGCGGCGCGGCGCCACCGACGTCTACGAGGAGGGGGCGGTGGCCATCGACGAGGCGGCCAGCGGGCTGTCGGCCCGCATCGACCTGGCCGGGCCCGCGGGACGCTCCGAGGCCCCGCCGGCCCTGGTCAACAACGTCGAGACCATGGCCAACGTGACCCACGTGCTGGCCGAGGGCAGCGACCGCTTCCGATCCTTGGGCACGCCGGGCTCGCCCGGCACCATCGTCTGCACCATCACCGGCGACGTCGACCACGCCGGGGTGGGGGAGGTGCGCCTGGGCACCCCCCTGCGCGCCGTCATCGACGCCATCAGCGGCGGCCCCCGGCGGGGCCGCACCATCCGCGCCGTGCTCGTGGGGGTGTCGGGCCGGGTGCTGGTGGGTGACGACCTCGACACCTCGCTCGACTACGAGGCCATGGCCGCCGTGGGCGCCGGGGTGGGTTCGGGGGGCTACATCGTCCTCGACGACACGGCCGACGCCGTGGGTTGGGCCGCCGGGGTTTCACGCTTCCTGGCCGTCGAGTCCTGCGGGCAGTGCACGGGCTGCAAGGCCGACGGCCTCGAGATCTCCATGCGCCTGTCCCGGCTGGCCGCGTCGCAGGCCGAGCCCAACGACCTCGGCGTCATCCGCCACCGGCTCGACACCGTGGCCAACGGGGCTCGGTGCTCGCTGGCCACCCAGCACGAGGTGGTCGTGCGCAGCCTGCTCGACGCCTTCACCCCCGACTTCGACGCCCACCTGCACGGCTCGGACCCCGCGCCGGTGGCGCTGGTGGCCGAGCTCCTCGAGGTCGACGACGAGGGCGGGGCCCGCTGGGACGAGCGCCACCGCGACAAGCAGCCCGACTGGACCTACGACGCCGTGGACTCGGGCCGCTGGCCTGCGGAGCGCCTCGACGAGCACCGACGCCCCGAGGAGCAGGCCTGACGGTGAGGACGGGCGGGCCGTCGCCAACCTCTCAGCCCAGCATGTCGGGGCGGGGCTCGATGCCGAACTCGTAGCCGGCGTGGTGGGCCGCGGCCACGTCGCCCATGCGCACGAAGCTGATGCCCAGCTCGGCGATCTCGTCCAGCCAGCGTTCGAGGGCCAGGAGGCGGTGGCCCCGGCCGATGACCTGGGGGTGGAAGACGACGGTGCACACGCCGTGGCCCACCTCGCGCACCATCCAGGCCACGTCGCCGGTGAAGTTGGCGAACATGTCCTCCGGCCGGCGCAACCCGGGCATCAACATGCGCCGGAAGGTCACGAACTCGAGGTACACGTAGTCGTCGAGGGTCCAGCTGAAGGGCAGCTCGACCAGGGGGGTGTCAGGCCCCCACCGGGCTGGTCCCGATTCGTCGAGCTCGTCGCCCAGCCGCACGGGGTAGGGCTTGTAGTCGTGGCCCATCAGTGACGAGTCCCAGGTGACCCCGTGCTCGACCAGCAGCTCGATGGTCTGGGGCGTCAGGTCACCCGACGGCGCCCGGTAGCCCGTCGGCGCCGTGCCGCACAGGTCCTCGATGAGGGCCATGGAGCGGACCAGGGCGGCCCGCTCGGTGTCGAGGGGCAAACCGACGTTGTACTCGTGGGCGTAGCCGTGCAGCCCGACGTCGCACCCGGCGTCCACCACCATGGCGCACTCGTCGGGGTAGGTCTCGATGGTGTGCCCGGGGATGAAGAAGGTGGCGGGGAGGCCCCGACGTTCGAGCAGGCGCAGGATGCGGGGCACGGCCACGGCACCGAACTCGCCCCGGGACACCGGGGTGGGGGTGGTCATGCGCCGCTGCAACCACAGCGACGGACCGTCGAAGTCGAAGGACAGGCACACGTAGCCGCGCTCGTTGCGGGCGAGGTCGCTCACGGCGCGGACGTTACCGCTGTTGGCGGAGGGCATGCCGCCCGGATGGTCACGCCAAGAATCACGCTGAGTGGTTTCACCCCCACTATGTCGGTATGCGTACAAGGGATGACGCCTGTGATGGGTCTAAACAGGCGCCGCCGATTTGGGCCTTGTCGTTCATCTGGATGTCAGCTTCGGACGATATGGGCCGTTTCGAACTGTGATTCGCCACGTAAACGCGGTCAACGTGCGGCGAGCCCGACAAATCGCTCTCGTATACACGCAGCTAGAGGCGTGTTCACGGGGACGTGTTCGTGGCGTAACTGAGGCGTTACGACGGCGATACGGTCAAGAAAACGGTCGCTGGAACGCTCCTCGTCGTGGCCCGAACCCTCGCACGGCGAACCAGGCAGAAGTCTGATGCCACACGTCACGTCCGTGATCTGGTCCGGGTCATGGTCCTGTCGAACCGTTTCAGTGATCGTGGTGGCGCCCTCCCGTCCGAGACCGAGCTCATGTTGGAGTTCGGTGCCACCCGCAACGTGGTCCGTGAAGCGCTGGCCCTCTTGCGCGACGAGGGCATGATCGAGCGTCTCCAGGGGGCCGGAACGTTCGTCGTGGCCCGCAAGGTGCTGCACCGCTTCGACATGCTGCACGGCGTCGCCGACGGCTATCCGAACCGTCAGCTGCGCATGCGGGGGGAGCTGCCCAACATGGCGCTGGTGCCGGCGCCCCCGCTGGTCGCCGATCGCCTGCAGCTCGGTGTGGGCGAGCCCTGCCTGCTCGTCGATGCCTGGGTCGGTTTCGACGACCTCCCCTTCTCCTTGTCCACGAGCTACCTGCACCCCGAGCTCGAGGATCCCATCCGCAAGGCCCACTTCACCGGGGACTGGTACGAGCTGCTCGAGCAGATCGGCTGCCAGCTCCACACCTCGACCCTGAGCATCGAGGCCACGGTGGCCGACGAGTGCGTCGCCCCCTGGCTGGACGTGTCCACCGGGGCCCCGCTCATCCTCTTCACCCGCTTCATGGCCGACGAGAACGGCCGCCCCATCGAGTTCGGCTTCGTCCGCTGTCGCGGTGATCGCCTCATGCTCCACGTCCCCCTGCCCCGAGCTACGACGTCCTACCGCAACGAGCCCAGTGAGGAACAGCTGTGATCCGCTTCATGCTCCGCCGACTGGGATTGGCGATCCCCACCCTCATCGGGGTGTCGATGGTGATCTTCGTCACCATTCGCATCATTCCTGGTGATCCGGTCGCCTCCCTCCTGGGTCCAACCGGCTCCCCGGAAGCCCGCGTCGCCCTGACCAAGCAGCTCGGCCTGGACCAGCCCATACCAGTCCAATACGTCAAGTGGGTGGGCAAGGTCCTGCAGGGTGACCTGGGGCGGTCCATCTCCAAGCAGACCTCGGCTCTGCCCTACGTCTGGGACGCCTTCCGCAACACCCTCACGTTGTCGGGCTTCGCCGCCATCCTGGCCATCGTCGGCGGCATCTCGCTGGGCATGATCGCGGCCACCGCCCGACGGAAGCTGACCTCGGGGCTCAGCTCGGCCATCTCGCTCTTCGCCATCTCGGCCCCCCAGTACTCGGTGGGCCTCATCCTCATCGTCTACCTGGCGGCGGGACAGGGGTGGTTCCCCACCGGAGGCATGCAGAACCCCACCGGCGACGGTGGCTTCGGGGACCTGCTCCACCACCTGTGGCTCCCCGCCATCGCCGCCGGCCTCGTGCCCATGGGGATCATCGCCCGCATGGTGCGCTCCTCGATGCTCGACGCCATGTCGGCCGACTTCGTCGAGTCGCTACGGGCCCGGGGCATCCCCGAGCGCAAGGTGCGCTGGCACGCCTTCCACAACACCATCCCCTCGGTGCTGACCATCGCCGGCCTCCAGGTGGGCTACCTGCTCGGCGGGGTGATCTTCGTCGAGGTGGTGTTCAGCTGGCCCGGGCTCGGGCTCGCCGTCTACCAGTCCATCACCCAGCGCGACCTGCCCATCATCCAGGCCGGGGTGCTGCTGTCGGCCCTCGCCTTCGTGGTCGTCAACCTGATCGTGGACACCCTCCACGGCATCATCGACCCCCGCATCCGCCGGTGACCCCGCTCCGCTGCACCCCCCATCCCCCCACCGTGACCGCCTACCCCCCGGCCCCCCACCCCGACCCCACCGAGGTGTGCAGATGACCGTCCTCCACCCGACGCTGGACGAGCCGGACGACGCCGTCGACGTCCACCCGTCCGCCCCCAGCGCCGAGCCCGTCCCCAAGGTGACCCGGAAGCGCAAGCGCAAGGTGAGCCGCCGTCGGCTCGGCTGGCCGGCCAGGATCGCCGGTGGCGTGTGCGCCCTGTTCTTCCTGGCCGCCATCTTCGCCCCCCTCATCACCCCCTACGGTCCCCTCGACGGCGATCGCAGCCAGCGGCTCCTGCCCTTCTTCAGCGGCGACCACCTGCTGGGCACCGACGGCCAGGGCCGCGACGTGTTCACCCGCATCGTCTTCGGGGCCCGCATCTCGCTCATGACCGGCCTCGTCCCCGTGCTCGTCGCCGGTCTCATCGGCACCACGTTGGGCCTGGTGGCCGGCCTGGGCGGGCGGCGCACCAACACCGGGGTCATGCGCACCCTCGACGTCTTCTACGCCTTCCCCGCCGTGCTGCTGGCCATCGCCATCGCCGCCGCCCTGGGCTCGGGAGCGTCCAACGCCATCATCGCCCTGTCCGTCATCCTCATCCCACCGATCGCCCGGCTGGCCGAGTCCGAGGTGGCCCGCATCCGCTCGGCCGACTTCATGGAGGCGGCCCGGGTCTCGGGCGCCAGCTTCTGGTCCATCGCCGTACGCCACGTGTTGCCCAACGCGGCGCCGGCCATCGTCGTCTACTGCACCGCCCTGGTCGGCCTGTCCATCGTCTACGCCGCCGGCCTCGGCTTCCTGGGCCTGGGTGTCGCCCCACCGCAGGCCGAGTGGGGGCTCATGGTCAACGACCTGCGCCAGTTCACCTTCAGCGCCCCGGCCATCTCCCTCGTCCCCGCCGTCGTCATCCTCATCGTGTCGGTCGCCTTCAACGTCTTCGGTGACGGACTGCGCGACCTGCTCGACGTCCGCTCGGAGACCCACTGATCATGAGCACCCCGACGAACGTCTCATCGGGCCTGTCGTCCGGCTCCATCGCTTCAGGGACCGTGGTGGCCGAGCGGCCCACGGACGCCGCGGCCACCGACGTGCCCACCCTGCGCCTCACCGACCTGCGCACCACCTTCAGCTCCCGGGGCCTCAAGGTGGCCGCCGTGCGCGGTGTCGACCTCGACCTGCGCCCCGGTGAGATCACCGTGCTGCTGGGGGAGTCGGGCTCGGGCAAGTCGGTCACGGCCAAGTCGGTCATGCGCCTCTACGGCGGCTACGCCTCCATCACCGGCAAGGCCGAGCTCGAGGGCCGGGACCTGCTGACCATGTCCCGCAGCGAGATCCTCGCCGTGCGGGGGGCCGACGTGGCCCTCGTGCCCCAGGACCCCACCGCGGCGCTCGATCCCCTGCGCCGCATCGGGGCCCAGATGATCGAGGTCCTGCGCCTGCACAAGGCGGTGCCCAACAAGGCCGCGGCCAAGGCCCGTGCCCTCGAGCTCCTCGACATCGTGGGCATCCCCGATCCTCCCCGGGTCTTCCGCAGCTTCCCTCACGAGCTGTCGGGCGGCATGCGCCAGCGGGCCGTCATCGCCATCGCCGTCAGCTGCGACCCCAAGGTGCTCATCGCCGATGAGCCCACCACCGCCCTCGACGTCACCGTGCAGGCCCAGATCCTCGACCTGTTCCTGTCCCTGGTGAAGCGCCTGCAGTCCGCCGTGCTCCTCGTCACCCACGACGTGGGCGTGGCTCGGGAGGTCGGGGACCGCGTCGGGGTCATGTACGCCGGACGCATCGTCGAGTACGGCCCCGCCGCCGAGGTGCTCGACAACCCCCGCCACCCCTACACCCGGGCCCTGCTCGACTCCATGCCCACCCCCGAGGTGGCCCGGGGCGACCTGCGCTCCATCACCGGACAGCCCCCCGTGTCGGGCCAGCTGCCCCCGGGCTGCGCCTTCCACCCCCGCTGCCCCAGCTGCTTCGCTCCCTGCCCCGACGTCGACCCCGAGCTCGTGGACGCCGGCCCCGGCCGCCTGGCCGCCTGCCACCTGCTCACCGCGGCCGACGTTCCCGTCACCCTGGCCCACAGCGCTCCCGGAGGCGACCGATGACCCTGACCCAGACCGCCACCGCGACCGACCCCGGGGTCATCCCCGAGGCCCCCCTGCTGGTGGCCAACGACCTGGTCAAGACGTTCGGCAACGGTGTGCGGGCCGTCGACGGCGTGTCCCTGCAGGTGCACCGGGGCGAGACCGTGGGCCTGGTGGGGGAGTCGGGCTGCGGCAAGTCGACCACGGCCAAGATGATCCTGCGGCTGTTGGCGCCGGACTCGGGCACCATCCGCATCGACGACGTCGACCTCACCAACCTGCGGGGCAAGGCCATGCGTCGGTTGCGGGCCCGCCTCCAGCTGGTGCCCCAGAACCCCCAGACGTCGTTCAACCCCCGCCTATCCATCCGCTCGTCCATCGACTTCAACCTGCGGGCCCACCACGTGGCCCGGGCCGAGCGCGGCCCCCGGGTGCTCGAAGCGCTCGAGCGCGTGGGCATGCCCGCGGCCTACGCCGAGCGCTTCCCCCACGAGCTGTCCGGCGGCCAGCTCCAGCGGGCGGCCATCGCCCGCGCCCTCGTCACCAAGCCCGACCTCATCGTGTGCGACGAGGCCGTGTCCGCCCTGGACAAGAGCATCCAGGCCCAGGTGCTGAACCTGCTCTTCGGGCTGCAGCGGGACCTGGGCGTGGCCTACCTGTTCATCTCCCACGACCTGTCCGTCGTCGAGCACCTTTCGGACCGGGTCGTGGTCATGTACCTGGGCCGGGTGGTCGAGGAGGCCACGTCCAAGGAGCTGTGGGAGGACCCCCGCCACCCCTACGCCGAGGCCCTCCTCTCGGCGGCCCCCAACTCCGGGCGGGCCCGGATCGTCCTCAGCGGCGATCCCCCCAGCCCCGTGGATCCGCCATCGGGGTGTGCGTTCCGCACGCGCTGCCCGGTGGCCCTCGAGCGCTGCGCCGAGGCCCGACCCCCTCTCGTCATCTCCGAGGGTCGTCACCTCGTCGCTTGCGTCAACCAGGAGCGGGTGTCCGAACCAGTCCCCGTCTGAGCACCTCACCCATCGGTCACCACCACACATCCCTGCCCACCCCTGATCATCCGTTCCAGGAGGAAACCCAGCCGTGCGACCCCGTTCCGGAAGAACGCGACCCCGTTCTCTCGCCTTGGTGGCCCTCGCCGCCGTCCTCGCCCTCGTCGTGGCCGCTTGCGGCTCCGGCGGCGGCGGATCAGCCGATACCGGCACCGGTGGCGAAGCCGCCAGTGGTGGGGGAGGCACCCTCATCATCGGCATGACCGCCACCAACATCCCCCTGCTCGACACCGGCCTCTCGCAGAACGAGGGCTACGAGGGCATCCGCTTCGTGGGCAACCAGCTCTACGACGGGCTGACCCGCTTCGACCTGTCCAAGCCCGACGAGGTCCCCCAGATCGTGCCCGCCCTGGCCGAGTCGTGGACGCCGAACGCGGACCTGAGCCAGTGGACGTTCAAGCTCCGTCCCGGGGTGACCTTCCACGACGGCACCCCCTGGAACGCCGACGCGGCCATCTTCAACCTCGACCGCTACATCAAGAAGGACTCGCCCGAGTTCTTCCAGGCCCTCAACGCCCAGGCCGGTCTGGCCATCAGTGGCATCGACACCTTCTCCAAGGTCGATGACATGACCATCCAGATCAACACCAAGGGTCCGTGGTCGTACCTGCCCGTCGACCTGGCCACGGTGTTCTTCGCCTCGCCCACCGCCGTGCAGAAGCTGGGCAACGACGCCTTCGGCACCGCCCCCGTGGGCACCGGCCCCTTCGAGTTCGTCGAGCTGGTCCGGGGCGAGCGCCTCACCCTGGCCAAGAACGAGGCGTACTGGCGGGGAGCCCCCAAGCTGGACAAGGTCATCCTCCGACCCATCCCCGATCCCACCGCCCGGGTCGCCGCCCTGCGCTCCGGTGAGGTCAACTGGATCGAGGTGCCCCTGCCCGACGACAAGGCCGCACTCGAGTCCGAAGGCTTCGTCGTCCACCTCAACTCCTATGACCACGAGTGGCCGTGGGTGCTGAACGTGTCCAAGCCGCCCTTCGACAACGTCAAGGTCCGTCAGGCCATCAACTACGCCATCGACCGTGACGCCCTCTCCGACGACATCCTCCAGGGCACGGCTTCCCCGCTGCCCCAGGCGGCGTCGGAGGCCAACTTCGCCTACCGCGAAGAGAACAACATGTACACCTACGACCCCGACAAGGCGAAGCAGCTGCTGACCGAAGCCGGTTACCCCAACGGCTTCACGTTCCGCCTCTCCTTCCCCACGTCGGGCTCGGGGAACATGCTGCCCATCCCCATGAACGAGTCCCTCCAGGCCGACCTGGCCAAGGTGGGCATCAAGGTCCAGCTCGAGCCGATCGAGTGGGCGTCGATGCTGACGGACTACTTCGTGGGCAAGATCCCCGGCGACGCCGAGGCCATCAACATCTCCCTGTCGTACCAGCAGGAGGGCTTCTGGACGGCGTGGTACGGGACCGATTCGGCCACCAACGCCGCCCAGTACAGCAACCCCGAGGTCGACGCCCTGTTCGCCAAGGCCAAGACCGTCGAGGAGTCGGCCGACCGGGGCGACATCTACGCCGAAGCGGCCAAGATCATCACCGAGGACGCCCCGTGGCTGTTCGTGGTGAGCGACAAGAACCCCCGGGCCACCGCCCCCAGCGTCAAGGGCTTCGAGATGCCCAAGTCCTGGTTCGTCGACCTGACCGGCGTGTCGGTCGGCGGCGAGTGATCCCCGCCATCCCCAGCTGAGCTGATCCTCGGCTGAACAGAACCCGGCGGTCGGATCGATCGGTTCCCCCGATCGGTCCGACCGCCACGGGAGCGGCGGGTCCCCACCACCCCCGCCGCTGCCGTGGCGCACTGCCGACCGCCACCTCACCCCGAACCCGCCCGCCGCCCTGCTCACCGAGGAGCAATCCCGTGCCCGACGTTCCCCTGACCATCACCGATGCCGCCGCCGCCCTGCGCTCCGGCGAGCTCACCAGCGTGGCGTTGACCGAGGCGTGCTACGCCGTGGCCGACCGCCTCGATGCCCAGCTGGGCACCTACATCACCCGCTACGACGAGACGGCCCTGGCCGCGGCGGCTGCGGCCGATGCCGAGCTCGCCGCCGGGGTCGACAAGGGCCCGCTCCACGGCATCCCCCTGGGCATCAAGGACATCATCGCCTGCCAGGAGGGCCAGACCACGGGCCAGTCCGTGGTCTTCGACCCCGAGTGGTACGCCGGGGAGGATGCCCCCGTGGTGGCCCGGCTGCGGGCGGCGGGGGCCATCGTCACCGGCAAGCTGACCACCATGGAGTACGCCTGCGGGCTGCCCGACGCCACCAAGCCCTACCCCGTGCCCCGCAACCCGTGGAACACCGACACCTGGCCCGGCGGGTCGAGCTCGGGCTCGGGCTCGGGCGTGTCCTCGGGGATGTTCCTGGGGGCGCTGGGCACCGACACCGGCGGCAGCGTGCGCATGCCCGCGGCCTACTGCGGCATCTCGGGCATGAAGCAGACCTACGGGCTGGTGCCCAAGGCCGGCTGCCTGCCCCTCGGCGTCACCCTCGACCACATCGGGCCCATGACCCGTTCGGCGGCGGACTGCGCCGCCATGTTGGAGATCATGGCCGGGTTCGACGCCTCCGACCCCTCCATGCTCCCGGGGGTGACGGCGGGGGACTACACCTCCCAGCTCACTGGCGATCTCACCGGGCTCACCGTGGGCGTGGCCCGCAAGGACCACATCGGCACCCCGGGTGAGGATCCGGCCATGCCCGGGATCTTCGAGGCCGCGGTGGCCACCCTGGTCCAGGCCGGAGCCACCGTCGTCGAGGTCGAGCTGCCCTACTACCACGAGACCACCTTCGCCTGCCTCATGGCGGCCATGACCGAGGCCTTCGGCTTCCACCGTCCGTGGATGATCGAGCGGTGGAGCGACTACGGCCGCCCCACCCGCTTCAACGTCGGCTCCGGTGCCCTCTACACGGCGGCGGACTACGCCCAGGCCCTCAAGGTCCGCCGCATCGTGCGGGACCAGGTCACCGCCGTCTACGAGCACGTCGACCTCATCGCCACCCCCACGGCCTCGACCGGTGCCCCCCTCCACGACGGCCTCGACTTCGGCGACCTGTGGGGCACCCTGTTCATGGCCTACTGGAACGCCGTCGGCTTCCCCTCGCTGTCCGTGCCCATGGGCTTCACCGGGGACGGCATGCCCCTGGGCCTGCAGCTCTCGGGTCTGCCCTACACCGACGGCCTGGTCATGCGGGCCGGGGACGCCTTCCAGCGCCTCACCGACTTCCACCTGGCCCTGCCCCCGGTGCTGGTCCCGGCGACCGCCTGAACGCCCCCACCACCGCCCGTCACCCCTCCCGTACCGCCCTCCCCGGAGACCTGCTTTGCGACATCCCCTTCCATCAACGCGCCCGGTGGCCTGACGTGGCCGAACCCGCCGCCAGCCCCCTGACCATCACCGATGCCGCCGCCGCCCTGCGGGCCGGTGAGCTGACCAGCGTGGAGCTGACCGCGGCGGGCTTCGCCGTGGCCGATGCCGAGCTGGCGTCGGGGGTGGACCGGGGTCCGCTGCACGGGATCCCGTTGGGGATCAAGGACATCATCGCCTGCCTGGAAGGCCCGACCACGGCCAACTCCGTGGTCGACGACCCGTCGTGGTTCGCCGGGCGCGATGCCCCCGTGGTGGCCCGGTTGCGGGCCGCAGGCGCCGTCATGACCGGCAAGTTGACGACCATGGAGTACGCCGTCGGGCTGCCCGATGCGTCCAAGCCCTTCCCCGTGCCCCACAACCCGTGGGATCTCGACACCTGGCCCGGCGGTTCGAGCTCGGGTTCCGGTTCCGGGGTGGCCGCGGGCATGTTCCTGGGGGCCCTGGGCACCGACACCGGGGGCAGCGTGCGCATGCCCGCGGCGTTCTGCGGCATCTCGGGCATGAAGCAGACCTACGGGCTGGTGCCCAAGTCGGGCTGCCTGCCCCTGGGGGAGACGTTCGACCACATCGGACCCATGGCCCGATCCGCAGCGGACTGCGCGGCCATGTTGGCGGTCATGGCCGGCCACGAGCCCGGGGACAGCACCGTGCCCGCCGGTGTCGTCGGTGCCGACTACCCGGCCCAGCTGACCGGGGACCTCGAAGGCCTGACCATCGGCGTGGACCGGGTCAACCACCTGGGTCGCCCCGGTGAGGACCCCGTCCTGGCCGCGGTGTTCGAGGCTGCGGTGGCCACCCTGGCCGCGGCGGGGGCCACCGTGGTCGACGTCGAGCTCCCCCTCTACGAGGTGATGGGGTGGGCGTGCATGACCGGTGCCCTGACCGAGGCCTTCGGCGTGCACCGGGTGGGGATGGCCGAGCGCTGGGCCGACTACGGGCAGGGCCTGCGCAACACCGTCGGCCAGGGCGCCCTGCTCACCGGGGCCGACTACGCCCAGTCCCTCAAGGTGCGCCGCGTCGCCCGCGACCAGCTGGCCCAGCTGTACCGCGGCGTCGACCTCGTCGTCACCCCCACGGCCACCGCCGGGGCCCCCGCCCTCGAGGGCCTCACCTGGGACAGCTTCGCCTCCATCCTCCACTGCGGCTACTGGAACGGCGTCGGCTACCCGGCCCTGTCCGTGCCCATGGGCTCGACCGTGGCCGGCCTGCCCCTGGGCCTGCACATCGCCGGGCGCCCCTACGAGGACGGCCTCGTCCTGCGGGCCGGGGATGCCTACCAGCGCCGCACCGACGCCCACCTCCGGCTGCCGCCCCTCCTCAGCGCGGTCAGCGTCTGACCCCCTCCCCCGTGTCCTCTCCGCCTCGTCCCGGTCCCGTTCCCCTCTCTGCGGCGGAACCCCGTCGCGCCCGATCCATCCCAACCTGGAGGCCCTCATGGCCGACGTGCCCCTGACCATCACCGACGCCGCCGCCGCCCTGCGTGCCGGTGACCTCACCAGCGTCGAGCTCGTCGAGGCCGGCTACGCCGCGGCGGACCGGCTCGACCCCACCCTCGGCACCTACATCACCCGCTACGACGAGACGGCCCTGGCCGCGGCGGCCGCGGCCGACGCCGAGCGCGCCGCCGGCATCGACAAGGGGCCGCTGCACGGCATCCCCCTGGGCATCAAGGACATCATCGCCTGCGAGGAAGGCCAGACCACCGGGAACTCGGTCGTCTTCGACCCCGACTGGTTCGCCGGCAAAGACGCTCCCGTGGTGGCCCGCCTGCGGGCGGCCGGGGCCATCATGACCGGGAAGCTCACCACCATGGAGTACGCCTGCGGGCTGCCCGACGCGTCCAAGCCCTACCCGGTGCCCCGCAACCCGTGGGACACCGAGTGCTGGACCGGTGGCTCATCGTCGGGCTCGGGTGCGGGGGTCGCCTCGGGCATGTTCCTCGGCGCCCTGGGCACCGACACCGGGGGCAGCGTGCGCTTCCCCGCCGCCTTCTGCGGCATCTCGGGGATGATGCAGACCTACGGCCTGGTGCCCAAGTCGGGCTGCCTGCCCCTGGGCGTCACCCTGGACCACATCGGTCCCATGGCCCGCTCGGTGGCCGACTGCGCGGCCATGCTCGAGGTCATGGCCGGGTTCGACCCGTCCGACCCCTCCATGATCCCCGGCGTCACCGCCGGCGACTACTCGTCCCAGCTCGTCGGTGACCTGAAGGGCGTGACCGTCGGCGTCGAGCGGGCCAACCACCTGTACGGCGAGAACCGCGACCCGGCCCTGGAAGAGGTCTTCGAGGCCGCCGTGGCCGTGCTGACCGAGGCCGGCGCCACCGTCGTCGAGGTCGAGATCCCCTACTACCAGGAGGTGGCCGCGGCCACCATGCTGTGCTGGCCCGTCGAGGCCTTCGTCTTCCACAAGGAGTGGCTGGCCGAGCGCTGGACCGACTACGGCCGCTACACCCGGGCCGTCATCGGCGCCGGGGCCCTGCTCAACGCGGCCGACTACGCCCAGATCCTCAAGGTGCGCCGCATCGGCAAGGCCGCCCTCGACCAGGTGTTCACCGAGGTCGACCTGATCGTGTCACCCACCACCTCCGTGGGCGCCACCCGCCACGACGTCCTCGACTGGTCGGCCCTGATGGGGGCCATCTTCACCCCCTACTGGGACTCGGTGGGCTCCCCGGCCCTGGCCGTGCCCATGGGCTTCACCGCCGGCGGGCTGCCCCTGTCCCTGCAGATCGGTGGCCGCGTCCTCGAGGACGGCCTCGTCATGCGGGCCGGCGACGCCTTCCAGCGCCTCACCGACTTCCACCTCCAGGTCCCGTCCCTGGTCACCCACCAGCCGGCCTGAGCCCCGCCGTGCCCGGCGCCCGCCGCCGGCTCCCGACGCCCATCGCACCCGCAACCCGATCCAACGAGAGGTCAACCCCATGGACACCGAGACGACCGTCCGCACCCTGTTCGCCCTGGCCGGGGTCAGCCCCCCCGAGGACGAGATGGCCGAGTTCATCGCCGGCTACCCCGCCACCCGGGCCCAGCTCGACGCCCTCTACGCCGTGCCCGACACCCCGCTGACCGACGGGATCCTCGTCTTCCGTCCCACCGAGTAGCACTCGCCGCCACCGCCGGCCCGCCCCTGGGGTGGGCCGGTGGTCGTGCGTGCCCCCTCCTTCCCCCGCTCTGATCCCCGCCGCCAGACGGCCGTCCCCGTACCACCGCCGATCGCCCCGCCCGCGGCCCGAACCGGCGGCACGGGCGCCGCACCCGAACCAGGAGAGCGCCCCGTGCCCGACATCCCCACCACCCTGACCGAGGCCGCCGCCGCCCTGCGCGCCGGTGACGTCACCAGCGTCGAGCTCACCGAGGCGGGCTACGCCGTGGCCGACGAGCTCGACCCCGCCCTCGGCACCTACATCGCCCGCTACCAGGAGTCGGCCCTGGCCGCCGCCGCCGCGGCCGACGCCGAGCGGGCCGCCGGCGTCGACAAGGGCCCGCTGCACGGCATCCCCCTGGGCATCAAGGACATCATCGCCTGCCTGGAGGGCCCCACCCAGGCCAACTCCGTCGTCAACGACCCCCAGTGGATGCTGGGCCTCGACGCCCCCGTGGTGGCCCGGCTGCGGGCCGCGGGCGCCATCATCACCGGCAAGTTGGGCACCAGTGAGTACGCCTGCGGCATGCCCGACGCCTCCAAGCCCTTCCCCACCCCCCGCAACCCGTGGAACGCCGACACCTGGCCCGGCGGTTCCAGCTCGGGTGCGGGGTCCGGCGTGGCTTCGGGCATGTTCTTCGGCGCCCTGGGCACCGACACCGGCGGCAGCATCCGCCTGCCCGCGGCGTATTGCGGCATCTCGGGCCTGAAGGCCACCTATGGGCTGGTGCCCAAGTCGGGTTGCCTGCCCCTGGGCGTCACCTACGACCACATCGGGCCCATGGCCCGCACCGCAGCGGACTGCGCGGCCATGCTCGACGTCATGGCCGGGTTCGAGGCCGGCGACCCCTCCATGGCCGCCGGCGCGGCCGGCACCGGCTACGTGGGCCAGCTGGCCGGGGACCTGCGGGGGGTGCGCATCGGGGTGGAGCGGGCCCACACCCTGGGCAAGCGGGGCGAGGACCCGGCCCTGGCCGCGGTGTTCGAGGCCGCCGTGGCCGCCCTGGCCGAGGCCGGCGCCACCGTGGTCGAGGTGGAGCTGCCCCTCTACGACGAGCTGTTCACAGCGACGATGGCCGGCTTCCAGGTCGAGGCCTTCACCTTCCACAAGGACTGGCTGACCGACCGCTGGACCGACTACGGGCGCCACACCCGCGGTGTCCTCGGTGCCGGCGCCCTGTTCACCGCGGCCGACTACGCCCAGATGCAGAAGGTGCGCCGCATCGCCGCCGCCATGCTCGTCCCCCTCTTCGAGAGCGTGGACCTGGTGGTGTCGCCCACCGCGGGAACCGGGGCCCCCGTGCTCTCCGAGCTGGACTGGGAGACGGCCATCGCCCAGTGCCACACCCCGTACTGGAACGCGACGGGCAGCCCGGCCATGTCCGTGCCCATGGGCTTCAACGCCGAGGGCCTGCCCCTGGGCCTGCAGATCGCCGGGCGCCACTTCGAGGACGGCGTGGTGCTGTCGGCCGGGCACGCCTTCCAGCAGGTCACCAGCCACGTGCAGGTCCCGGCCCTGGCCGCCGCCGTGCACTCCTGAGCGCGTCGGCACCCTGCTGGTGCCCCTGGCCCCACCCGTCCCCAACGCCGAAGCACCGAGGGAAGCCGACATGGCCGAGGTTCCCCTGACCATCACCGATGCCGCCGCCGCCCTGCGGGCCGGTGAGCTGACCAGTGTGGAGCTGACCGCGGCCTGCTTCGCCGTCGCCGACCGGCTCGACCCCACCCTCGGCACCTACATCGTCCGTTACGACGAGTCGGCCCTGGCCGCGGCGGCGACAGCGGACGCCGAGCTGGCGTCGGGGCTGGACCGGGGTCCGCTGCACGGGATCCCGTTGGGCATCAAGGACATCATCGCCACCGCCGAGGGGCCCACGACGGGCAACTCGGTGGTCAACGACCCCCAGTGGTTCCTCGGTGAGGACGCCCCCGTGGTGGGCCGGTTGCGGGCCGCAGGCGCGGTCATCACCGGGAAGTTGACGACCATGGAGTACGCCTGCGGGCTCCCGGACGCGTCCAAGCCCTTCCCCGTACCCCGCAACCCGTGGGACGTCGACACCTGGCCCGGGGGCTCCAGCTCCGGCTCCGGCTCCGGGGTGGCCGCGGGCATGTTCCTCGGGGCCCTGGGCACCGTCACCGGGGGCAGCGTGCGCATGCCCGCCGCCTTCTGCGGCATCTCGGCGACCACCACCTCGAGGTCCCGGCCCTGGCCACGGCGGTGTCCGCCTGACGCCTCCTTCGTCCGTCCCCTGCCGACCGCCGACCGCGACCGCCGACCAGCCAGCCCGCCCCACGACCAGACGAGAAGAGAGGCCCTCATGGCCGAGGTTCCCCTGACCATCACCGATGCCGCTGCCGCCCTGCGGGCCGGCGAGCTCACCAGCGTCGAGCTGACCCAGAAGCTGTACGAGGTGGCCGACCGCCTCGATCCCCAGCTGGGCACCTACATCACCCGTTACGACGAGACGGCCCTGGCCGCCGCCGCCGCCGCCGACGCCGAGCTCGCAGCTGGGGTCGACAAGGGCCCGTTGCACGGGATCCCCCTGGGCATCAAGGACATCATCGCCTGCCAGGAAGGGCCGACCACGGGCAACTCGGTGGTCAACGACCCCCAGTGGTTCCTGGGCCAGGACGCCCCCGTGGTGGCCCGCCTGCGGGCCGCGGGCGCCATCATCACCGGGAAGCTGACCACGATGGAGTACGCCATCGGGCTGCCCGACGCCACCAAGCCCTTCCCCATCCCCCGCAACCCGTGGAACCCCGACACCTGGCCGGGCGGTTCCAGCTCGGGCTCGGGTGCCGGGGTGGCCGCGGGCATGTTCCTCGGGGCCCTGGGCACCGACACCGGGGGCAGCGTGCGCATGCCCGCGGCCTTCTGCGGCATCACCGGCATGAAGCAGACCTACGGCCTGGTGCCCAAGGCCGGCTGCCTGCCCCTGGGGGTGACCCTGGACCACATCGGGCCCATGACCCGTTCGGCCGCCGACGCCGCCGCCATGCTCGAGGTCATGGCCGGGTACGACCCGTCCGACCCCTCCATGCTCCCCGGCGTCGCCGCCGGGGACTACACCTCGGGCCTCACCGGCGACCTCACCGGGCTCACCATCGGTGTCGTGCGCGAGAGCCACCTGGACTCGCCGGCCTGTGACCCCGCCCTCGAGGGCGTCTACGAGGCTGCCGTGGCCACCCTGGCCCAGGCCGGAGCCACCGTCGTCGAGGTCGTCCTGCCCTACTTCGACGAGATGACCACCGCCACCCTCTACACCATGTGCGTCGAGGCCTTCTCGTTCCACCAGGCCAACATGGCGATCCGCTGGACCGACTACGGGCTGGGCATGCGCAGCTTCGTCGCCTCCGGTGCCCTGTGCACGGCCCCCGACTACGCCCAGATGCAGAAGGTCCGCCGCGTCGGCCGTGACCTGCTCGTCGAGCTGTTCACCACCGTCGACCTCATCGTCACCCCCACCTCGCTGGCCGGGGCCCCGGTGCTCGAGGGCATCGGCGTCGAGCACTTCATCGACATCATCAAGACCCCGTACTGGAACGCCGTGGGCAACCCCACCATGGCCATCCCCATGGGCTTCACCGAGGGGGGCCTGCCCCTCAGCCTGCAGATCGCCGGGCGCCCCTACGAGGACGGCCTCGTGTTCAAGGCCGGCGACGCCTTCCAGCGGCTGACCGACTTCCACCTGGCCGAGGCGCCCCTCGCGGCGTCGGCCCTGGCCTGAGAGAGCGAACACCATGGCAGCGCAGATCCCCATCCCCACCAGCCAGCGCCTGCGGGGCTTCATCCGCCGGCCCACCCCCGAGCAGCTCGTCGAGATCGGGCGCCTCGAGCACCTGTCGCTGACCCCGTCGGAGGCCGAGGCCTACGCCGAGGTCCTCGACGGCATCTTCGGCCAGATGGACCGCCTCGACGAGCTCGATGCCCCCACCCCGCCGTTGCGCCACACCAACCGCGACCCCGGCCGACGTCCCACCGCGGCCGAGGACCCCTACAACGCCTTCGTCCGCCTGTGCCGGGTGGACGGGGCCACCGAGGGGCCGTTGGCCGGACTGCGCTTCGGGGCCAAGGACAACCTGGCCGTGGCCGGGGTGCCGCTGACCAACGGGTCCCGCACGGCGCCGTACACGCCGACCACCGACGCCACCACCGTCGAGCGCCTGCTCGACGCCGGCGCGTCGCTGGTGGGCAAGCTCAACCTCGACGACTTCTCCACGTCGGGCACGGGGGAGTCGGCCTTCTTCGCCCCCGCCCGCAACCCCCACGACCGCACCCGCTCGGCCGGTGGTTCCTCGGGTGGGTCGGGCTCCGCGGTGGCGTCGGGCCACGTCGACCTGGCCCTGGGCGTGGACCAGGGTGGCTCGGCCCGCATCCCCGCCTCGTTCTGCGGCGTGGTCAGCCACAAGGCCACCCACGGACTCATCCCCTCCTTCGGGGTGACCTACATGGACCACAGCATCGACTACGTGTGCCCCATCGCCCGCACGGTGGAGATGACGGCCCGGGCCATGGACGTGCTGTCGGGTCACGACGACCGCGATCCCCAGTGGATGCGGGCCGAGCCCGCGGCCACCCGCTGCGTGGACGCGCTGGACGCCGGGGTGGCCGGCCTGCGCATCGGCGTGGTCGAAGAGGCCGTGCGTCCCGGGCTGTGCGAGGCCGCGGTGCTGGCCGACTTCGAGCGGGCCTGCGCCACGCTCGAGGCGGCGGGGGCCGAGGTCGTGCGGGTGTCGGTGCCCCTGTGGTCCGACGCCTGGGCCATCGAGCTGCCGCTGCTGTGCACCCTGGGTTGGGCCATGACCCAGTCCGAGGGCCTGGGCTACGGCCACATGGGGGCCGTCGACGAGGCCCGCTCGCACGCCTTCGCCCTGGTGCGACGGACCGAGGCCGACGAGTTCCCCCCCTTCCTCAAGGTGTGGCTGCTGGCCGGGCGCTACCTGCACGACGACTACAAGAACACCATCTACGCCCGGGCCCAGAACCTGCGTCGGGCCCTGGCCGCGCAGATCGACGAGGTCCTCGTCGGGGTGGACCTGCTGGTCATGCCGACCACCCCCCACGTGGCCCCCGTGCTCCTCGACACCCCCGGTGGTGACGAGGCCCTGCTCAAGCGGGGCACGACCATGGTGGCCAACACGGCACCGACCAACCTGAGCGGCCACCCCTCCCTGGCCGTGCCCACCGGGCTCGACCCCGAGGGTCTGCCCACGTCGATCCAGATCGTCGGTCGCCAGTTCGCCGACGAGATGACCTTCCGGGTCGGCGCCGTCGTCGAGGCCGCGGTGGGCACCCTGCCCCCGCCGTCCCTGGTGTCGGTCGACGAAGCCGCCCTCGAGAGCCACTGACGCTGTCGCCGTCCCGGGATCCCGCACGTCGGGGTCCCCGGACCGGCGCGTCAGCTCATCCCTCCGCCGACGCTCACCCCCCAGCCCCACAGCCCACCGAGGAGCAGAGACCGTGTCCGAACCGACCATCGAGACCATCAGGGTCCTGGCCGCCAACCAGGGTGTGGAGCTGAGCGACGCCCGCCTGGCCCAGGCCGCGGACACCCACGCCTCCCAACGGCCCGACCTGCTCGCCCTGCGGGCCATCCCCCTGGCCTTCCTCGGTGACGTGCTCGAGCCCGACACCGCCCTGCGCTGGATCGAGAACGGCGGGTCCCGCTGATGACCGACGTCAAGGTCCCCACCGACCTCGCCGACGCCACCGCCACCGAGCTGCTGTCGCTCTACGCCTCCGGCGCGGCATCGCCCACCGAGGCCGTGCAGGCGTGCCTGGCCCGCATCGAGGCCACCGAGCCCGCCCTCAACGCCATCATCACGCTGCTTGCCGACGACGCCCTGGCCGGGGCGGCCGCCGCGGGCCAGCGGTGGCAGGCGGGTACGGCTCGGGCCCTCGAAGGCGTGCCCTACGCGCTCAAGGACATCATCGCCACCGCCGGGGTGCTCACCACCGGGGGGTCGGGCCTCTACCTCGACAACGTGCCCACCGAGACGGCCGCCCACGCCGCCCGGCTGGCCGACGCCGGCGGCCTGCTCATGGCCAAGCTGGGCACCTTCGAGTTCGCCTGTGGCGGGGCCTACAACCAGGCCTTCGGCCCCGTGCGCAACCCGTGGGACGTCGAACGGACCACCGGCGGCTCGTCCTCGGGTTCAGGTGCGGCGGTGGCTGCGGGCCAGGTGCCCCTGGCCATCGGCACCGACACCGGCGGCTCCATCCGCATCCCCGCCGCCTACTGCGGCATCACCGGCATCAAGGCCACCTACGGGCGGGTGCCCCGCCACGGCGTCATGGGCCTGTCCTGGACCCTGGACCACGCCGGCCCCATGACCCGCAGCGTCGAGGACGCCGCACTGATGTTGGGCGTCATCGCCGGTTACGACGAGCGCGACGCCTACGCCTCGACCCGCCCCGTGCCCGACTACGTGGCCGCCCTGGGCGCTCCCGTGGCCGGGACCAGGGTGGCCCGCCTGCGGGGCTTCTTCGAGGAGCCTATGGATCCTGCGGTCGGTGCGGCCTACGAGGTGGCCGTGGCCGAGCTGGCCGCGCTGGGCATCGAGGTCGTGGACGTCGAGCTGCCCGAGATCGAGACGGCCGTGGCCGCGGCGTGGACGACGATGTACCCCGAGATGCTGTCGCTGCACGAGCGCCACCTGCCCACCATCGAGGAGCGCGACACCATGGGGGCGGGCATGTTGGCCGCCGCCCCCTTCATCGCCGCCACCGACTACGTGCGGGCCCTGCGCTACCGCACCATCTTCCAGGAACAGCTGGCCACGGCCATCGACGGCTTCGCCGCCTTCGTGCTGCCCGGGTCCACCGCCCCACCCCCCGAGCTGTCGGCCCTCAGCCCCGACAGCGACGAGGGCAACCACGACTGGCTGGCCACGGCCACCCGCAACCACATCCCTTTCAACTACTCGGGTTCGCCCGGGCTGTGCGTGCCCGCGGGCTTCGCCGACGGCCTGCCCATCAGCCTGCAGCTGATCGGTCGACCCCACGACGACGCCGCCCTGTTGCACCTGGGGCACGCCTTCCAGGCGGCCACCAGCCACCACCTGGCCCGCCCCCCGGCGGTGGAGGCCGTGCTGGCCTGACAGCGGGTCAATACCTAGAACCTGCAGGTAGACGGACCACGGGGGTGCCTGCAGGCACCCCCGTGGTCGCGTCTTTCGCGCGGGCGCGGAGCCATCACATCTGAGACAGTGGTGGTGCGCGCAACCACCGCGCCGCTCGAGAACAGGAGGCCCCCCATGGCTCCTCTGCAGGCCCTCGTCGAATCCCTCCTCGGCCCCGACCTGCCCGTCCGCTTCGAGGCCTACGACGGCACCGCCTTCGGCCCCGCCGATGCCCCCGCCACCATCGTGCTTCGCGACGAGGACGCCCTGCGCCACATCGTGCGGGCCCCCGGCGAGCTCGGCTTCGCCCGGGCCTACGTGTCGGGTTCCCTCGACGTCGAGGGCGACGTGTTCGCCGTGCTCGACCTGCAACGGCGCCTGCCCGACGTGAAGCTGGGCCCCCGCCAGCTGGCCACCCTGGCCCGCCTGGTGGGGCGCAGCGCCCTGGCCCACCCCCCGGCCATCCCCGCCGAGGAGAGGGCGGTCGGCGGCCGCCACCGGGGCCGTCACTCCAAGGGCAGGGACGAAGCCGCCATCAGCCACCACTACGACGTGGGCAACGACTTCTACCGCCTCGTGCTCGGCCCTTCGCTCACCTACTCGTGCGCGGTGTTCGAATCGGCGGGTGACACCCTGGAGCGGGCCCAGGCCAACAAGTACGAGCTCATCAGCCGCAAGCTGGGCCTGACCGAGGGCATGCGCCTGCTCGACGTGGGCTGCGGTTGGGGGGGCATGGTCCTGCACGCCGCCCGCTACCACGGGGTGCACGCCGTGGGCATCACCATCTCCCGCCAGCAGGAGGCCCTGGCCCGCCGACGGGTGGCCGACGCCGGCCTGTCCGACCGGGTCGAGATCCGCTTCCAGGACTACCGCGACACGGCGGACGGACCCTTCGACGCCGTCAGCTCCATCGGCATGTTCGAGCACGTCGGCGTGGCCCACCTCGAGGCCTACGTCACCCGCCTGCGGGGCCTGCTCCGGCCCGGCGGTCGCTTCCTCAGCCACCAGATCAGCCGGCCGCCCAAGACCCCCCGGCGCTTGCGGCCCGAGCGCGCGGCCATGGCGCCCCGGGGCTTCCTCAACCGCTACGTGTTCCCCGACGGCGAGCTCCACGAGGTCGGCACCCTGATCAGCGCCATGCAGCGGCTGGGCTTCGAGGTCCGCCACCTCGAGTCGCTGCGTGAGCACTACGACCTGACCCTGCGCCACTGGCTGGCCAACCTCGACGCCGGCTGGGACGAGGCCGTGGCCCTGACCAGCGAGGGCCGGGCCCGGGTGTGGCGCCTGTACATGGCCGGCGCCGCGGCCATGTTCGCCTCGGGTGGCACCCAGGTCCACCAGATCCTGGGCGTCGCCACCCCCACGACGGGGGCCGACCGGGGGGACAGCGGCATGGCCCTGCGCAACCGCTGGGAGGCCGGTGGGCTTGATGTCGGCACGGATGTCGATGCCGACACCGGTGCCGACACCGGTGCCGATGCAGCCATCTCCCCGTCCGGAGCCGAGCACCAGCTGACCACGGGCTGATCCGATGCCAGACCCATATCGGTGTTTCCCTGGACCTTGGTTACCGCTGCGGTGCACGATCTTCCACAGGAGACCTGTCGACAGACCGCTGTCGGTTCCGCGAAGGATTGTGTACCTGACAGGTTCACCACCCTTCGCGAAAGGTGGAACAGGGGTCGATCTCAGGCGATCGGGTGACGCAGCGCAATGCGCCGGGCGCCGACTGCAGCAAGCACGGGCTCGCAATTCGGCCGGGCCACCGGTCAGCCCCACCGCAGACGGCAACGGCGGCCGAGGACGCTGACCGGTGCCGGGCCTGTCCGCCCTCGATGACGGACAGGCCCGAGCCGTCGCTGTCGGCCCGGCTCAGCGGCGGGCGGAGACCGCCCGTTCGAGCTGGGCCAGCGTGGCGGTCAGCGCCTGGATCCGGTCCTCGACCAGGGACCGGGCCTCCTCGAGCTGGGACTCGGTGGCCCGGGGCACGCCGTCGCGCACACCGTCCTGCATGGTCAGGGCGGCCACGAAGCCGCCCAGGGCGGCCCGGGCCGCCTCGACCGAGCTGCGGACGCCGTCGCTGGGCGGGTCCTCGCTCAGCGCGGCCAGGTCGCCGCCGAAGCGCTCGGCCCGTTGGCGCACCGCCGCGGACTCGTGGAGCTGTGGGGTCGAGCCGGCCGGGGGCAGGCTGCCCAGCAGGGCCCGGCCCTCGTCGCAGGCCTCGGCCGCCTGTTTCCACCACCCGTCCTTGCGCCGGGCGAGCAGGAGCCACACCAGCACCCCGACCAGGGCCACGATGGCCAGGACCACCAGGACCACGACGATGATCCAGCCCCAGGGGGTGCCGTTCGACGTCGAGGGTGCGGGCACGGTGGTCGTGGTGGTGGCCACCGTCGTGGTCGTGGTGGGCGCCGTCGTGGTCGTCGTGGGCGCGGTGGTGGTCGTGGTGGGCGCCGTCGTGGTGGTGGTGGTGGACTGGGCGCCCACCGGGGCCGATCCCGCGGCAGCCAACAGCAGCGCACCGATCGTCACCGTGGCCACCCGGGTGGGGGTGACGCGGCGACGTCTACGGCGGGGGACCTGCGGGCTGTGCGCCATTGGCTGCCTCTCCGGGGCTGGCGCAGCCCGCCGCAGCGTGGATCGCTGCCGAGCGCAGGATGCACGCCCTCGGGGCGAAGGTTGCCACGTCGGCCCGGGGCCCTGCCGTGATGCGGGCGACGTCGGTCACGGGTGTCCCCGGGCCCGTCCCGCCGACACCCGTCCCACCGGTGCCGCCACGGGTTCCCTACAGTGTCGACGTGCCGCAGATCGGAGAGGACGAGATCCGTGAGGTGGCGCGACGGCACCTGCCCAAGAAGGCGGTGGAGGAGCTGCTGGCCCTGGCCGAGCCCACCATCGCCCTCGAGACCCGCCCCGGTCGCCCGGGCATGGGCCACGACAGCCGCCTCGGCGGGCGCCCGAAGGTGGCCGAGGACTTCGCCTGGCCCGTCGACGAAGGTCGCCCCCTGTCGTTGCTGGCGGTGTTGCACCTCGCCTCCATGGGTGAGGTCGATCCCACCGGTGACCTGCGGGGACGGGGCTACCTCGACCTGTTCTTCGACGTCGAGCGGCCCGAGCTGCCCGTCGGGCTGTGCCCCGAGGGCGCCTTCCGGGTGCTGCACGCCGACGCCAACGTCTTCGAGGAGCGTGACACCCCCTCCGGTGCACAGCAGTACGCGGCGGTGGCCTTCGAGCCCGTGGTCCAGGTGTCGGTGCCCCACCCCGACGAGCCCGAGGTGGTCGGCCTGCTCGAGCGCTACGGCAACAAGGTGCGCAAGGCCCACGACGACCTGATCGAGGCCGCCGGCGTGCCCCGCCACCGCATGTTCGGTTGGCCCGACCTGGTCTCGGGCCCCATGCGGCCGACGCTGCCCAAGCTGCGGGCGGGGGAGTGGCGCCTGCTGGCCCAGCTCGACAGCGACGACGAGCTCGAGTGGTCGTGGGGCAACGTGGGGCGGCTGTTCCTGTGGGTGCCCGCCCGTGACCTGCCCAAGCGCCGCTTCGACCGCTGCAAGCTCGTGCTGCAGACCTACTGACGGCCACCGCAGGACACGACCCGGGGGAGGGACCATGCGCGCCTTGGTGATCGGGGGGACGGGGCCGACGGGCCCCGCCGTGGTCAACGGCCTGCTGGCCCGGGGCTACGAGGTGACCATCCTGCACACCGGTCGCCACGAGAGCGATGAGGTGCCGCCCGAGGTGGGCCACATCCACACCGACCCCTTCTCGGCCACCGACACCGCCCAGGCCCTGGGCGACGAGGTCTTCGACCTCACCCTGGTCATGTACGGCCGGTTGCGGGACCTGGCCCCCCTCCTGGTGGGCCGGACCGGGCGACTGATCACCATCGGTGGCATCGCCGCCCGCCTGGGCTACGTCGACCCCCGCGACCTGTTCCCCGTGGGCATGGTCGTGCCCACCCCCGCCGGTGCCCCCCTGGCCCCCGCGGACGAGCCGTTGACCAAGGTGCGCCGCATCGTGGAGACCGAAGCCGCGGTGTTCGGGCACCACCCCACGGCCACCCACCTGCGCTACCCCCTGTTGTACGGGCCCCGCCAGCTCGTGCCCCGGGAGTGGCCCCTGGTGCGCCGGGCCCTCGATCGGCGCCCGGTGCTGGTCCTGCCCGACGGCGGCCTGTCGCTCGAGTCGGCGTGCTACGGCGAGAACGCAGCCCACGCCGTGCTCGGCGCCATCGACCGGCCTGTGGAGGCCGCCGGCCGCAGCTACGACGTGGCCGACGCCACCACGCTGACGTTGGCCCAGGTGGCCGAGGTGGTGGCCGACGAGCTCGGCCACCACTGGGAGGTCGTCGGGCTGCCCAACGAGGTGGCGGCCCCCGCCCGACCCCTGTTGCGGCACTGGTCCTCCAGCCACCGCGTCGTGGACTCGGGGCCCATCCGGGCCGAGCTGGGTCACACCGACCTCGTCGATGCCGTCGACGCCGTGCGGCGCACGGCCCGCTGGCTGGCCGAGCACCCCCCGCCGCGGGGTGGCACCACCGAGCGCATCCTGCAGGACCCCTTCGACTACGACGCCGAGGACCGGTTGGTGGCCCGGTGGCGGGCCGTGCGCGACGAGCTGTCCCAGGTCGCCTTCGCCGTGGCCCCGGGTTATGGCGGCGCCTACTACGGGCGCGAGCCCAACCCCGGAGCCCGCACCCCGACCTAGTGTCCCGGAAGGCTGAAGCGCCGAAGAAATCTTGATGATCGGGAATTTTCGCGGCGTGGTCTCGTTGTGCCTGGTAGAACCCCTGACGGGAGGAGCCTGGCATGGCGCGTCGTGGTCGGCCGACCGTGGATATCGT
>JBBSLP010000033.1:0-60134 GCA_038255145.1 Acidimicrobiales bacterium | reverse complement strand
GCGGTGAGGGGCCGCACGGCCACGGCGGGGTTCACCGCAGGACGTCTCGGAGGGCGTCGAGGCGGTCGGGGGCGACGCGCCACCACATCCACTTGCCGCGCTTGTGGCCCACGATGAGGCCGGCTTCGGCCAGGGCCTTGGTGTGGTGGCTGATGGTGGGCTGGGACTTGCCCAGGGGGGCCTGGAGGTCGCAGGAGCAGACCTCGTCCTGGGAGGCGACCAGGCTGAGCAGGCGCAGGCGGACGGGGTCGGCCAGGGCGGCGAACACCTTGGCCAGGTCGACGGCCTGGTCGTCGCTGAGGGCGAGGGAGAGCGACAGGGGTGGGCAGCACGGCTCGACGGTCAGCTCGATGGTGGACCGGGGCTGGGTCATCGGGTACCTCCCACACACGTATTGACAGGCGTCGATCCGTACGCGACAGTCAACGCATTGATCCCCGCCAATGTATCTGGAGGTAGCACGATGTCACGAGTCCAGCTCGCCCTGAACGTCTCTGACCTGGAGAAGGCCATCGAGTTCTACTCGAAGCTGTTCCAGGCCGAGCCGGCCAAGCGTCGCCCCGGGTACGCCAACTTCGCCATCGCCGAGCCGCCCCTCAAGCTGGTCCTCATCGAGGGTGGTGGGGAGCCGGGCACGCTCAACCACCTGGGCGTCGAGGTGGAGAGCTCCGAGGTGGTGGCGGCCACGACGAACCGCCTGGCCGCCGAGGGCATGGCCACCGCGGTGGAGGACGAGGTGGCGTGCTGCTTCGCCCTCCAGGACAAGGTGTGGGTCGACGCCCCCGACGGGGAGCCCTGGGAGATCTACACCGTCCTCGGTGACGTGGAGCACCCGGCCGGCCAGCTGCGCACCGTCGACCCGGCCTCGGGGGCGGATGCCCTGTGTTGCGGGTCGGCCCCCGAGTCGGCGGCCCGCTGCTGCTGACGTTCGGGCTGTGATCGACCGGGGGGGAACGTTCATCGCCCGGGACGGGTTCGGGCTGCACGAACGGTCCTGGGCGCCTGACGGCGAGCCTGGCGCCGTCGTCGGGCTCCTGCATGGGGGAGCGGAGCACGGCGGCCGCGGCCACACCGCCCGCGCCGTCACCGCCGCCGGGGTCGAGGTCGACGCGTTCGACCCACGCTCCCACGGCTCGTCCCCGCGGATGCACGGGGTCCCGCTCCAGATCGAACGCTTCGACGATCTGCTCGACGACACCGAGGCGTGGGTCGCGACCCGCCGCCAGGTCCACGGGGGCCGCCCGTTCTTCGTGCTGGCCCACAGCATGGGTGCCCTCATCGCGGTCGCCCTGGCTGCCCGGGGCCGCCTCGACGCGGACGGGCTCATCACCAGCGGGGCGGCGCTGACCGTCCTGGCCCCCGAGGCGTTCGCCAGGGCGGCCCAGGTGGCCGCAGGTCACCCCGACGCCATCGTCTCCCCCATGCCCCGCGGCGGGTTCGACGCCTCCACCCGGGACCCCGAGATGCGGGCCGTGGCCCTGGCCGACGACCTGCACGCCGACATCGAGGGCATCCCCGCCCGCTTCCTCGTCGTCCTGCACGGGACCGCTGACACGATGGCCGCCCCCGCCGGCAGCATCGAGCTGGTCGACCGGGCGGCCAGCACCGACAAGACCCTGCACCTGATCGAGGGCGGGTACCACGCCGTCCCGCGCGATCTGGACCGCGCCGAGGTCGAGGACCTGATCCTGGCGTGGATGGACGCCCGCCTCCCGGGGTGAGCTCGCCGGTCAGCACCGCCCGACCTGGGGGTCCGATGTCGAGGACCCGCGGCCTGGTGGCCGGCCTGGCCGTCACCCAGACGGTGTCGTGGGGGGTCCTCTACTACGCCTTCTCCGTGCTCCTGGTCCCCATGCAGGACGACCTGGGCTGGTCCCGGGGTGTGCTCGTCGGCGGGTTCACGACCGCCATCGTCATCTCCGGGCTGGCCGCGCCGTTCGTGGGGCGCCTCCTCGACGCCGAGGTCACCCGACCGCTCGTCGCCGGGGGCTCCGTGCTCGGGGTGGCCGCGGTGGTGGCCTGGTCCCAGGCCGGCGCGGTGCTCGCCTACTACGGGGCGTGGGTGGCCATCGGGCTGGCCATGGCCGCCGTCCTCTACGAGCCCGCCTTCACCGTCCTGGCCAAGCGCACCGCCCCCGACCACCGCCGGGCCATCACCGCGGTGACCCTGCTGGCCGGGCTGGCCAGCTTCATCTTCCAGCCCCTCACCGGCACCCTCACCGACCACCTCGGCTGGCGCCACGCCCTGGTCGTGCTGGCCGTCGTCCTCGCCGCCGTCACCATCCCCATCCACCTGCTCGTCCTCGGGCCCACCGACCGGGCCGCCCCACCACCGGCTGCCCGAGAGCGGTCCCGCCCGCCCGAGGTGTCCGACCCCCGCTTCTGGGCCCTCACCGCCGCCTTCGTCGGGGTCACCACGGCGTCGCTGGCCACCGGGGTGCTCCTCATCGCCTTCCTCGTCGACCACGGCTGGACCCTGGGCCGCGCCGCCTTCGCCGGGGGGACGCTGGGGGCCATGCAACTGCCGGGCCGGCTGGCCTTCGGCTCCCTGGCCGGCCGCCTACCCCGCCCCGTCCTCGTCGGCGCCCTGTTCACCGTGCCCGCCCTGGGCATCGTGGTCCTCCTCCTGGGCGGCGCCTCGGGCACCGTGTGGCTCGCCGTGGTCCTCCTCGGCTTCGGCCAGGGCACCACCACCCTTTTGCGGGCCACCCTGTTCATCGACCTGTACGGCACCGCCCGCATCGGCGCCCTCAACGGGCTCAGCGGCACGCCCATCACCTGCGCCCGGGCCCTGGCCCCGCTCCTCGCCACCCTGGTGGTGGCCCGCACCGGCTCCTACACCGCGGCGTTTGTCGGGCTCATCGGGTGCAGCCTCGCCGCCGCTGCGGGCGCCGGCGCCGTGCTCCGCCGTTCACCCACCATCAACGCGAGTTCACTCAGCTAGAGTTGACTCAGCCGGGATGGAGTGACACGGTGCACCTGTGGATCCCACGATCGCTTCCCGGGCTGAACGGCACGCTGCGCTGGGCGACCCCGCCCGCCTGGCCATCATCGACGAGCTGTGCCGATCGGACCGGGCGCCGGTCGAGCTCCTCGCCCTCGTCGGGCTCCCCTCGAACCTGCTGGCCCACCACCTCGACGTCCTCGACCAGGTCGGCCCCCGCCCCCCACTCGTCATCACCGTGTGCGACCGGGCCCACGAAGAGCTCCACCCCGACCCCACCTGGCTGCACTGGTCCATCCCCGACCCCGTCCCCCTGGGCACACCGGCCGCCTTCGACGCCATCGTGGCCGAACTCCGCGACCGGATCACCGCCCTCGTCGACCTCCCCGAGGCGGCCTGATGGCCACCCTCGACCACCAACCCGCCCCCACCGCGTCAGCGGGGCAGGCCGAACGCCACGACCTCGCCCGCCGGGTCGTCGCCGAAGGCGTCGGCACCGCCCTGCTCGTCGCCGTCGTCGTGGGCTCGGGCATCTACGCCCAACAGCTCAGCACCGACCCCGGCCTCCAGCTCCTGGAGAACTCCACCGCCACCGGCGCCGGCCTCATCGCCCTCATCCTCGCCTTCGGGCCCGTCTCCGGCGCCCACTTCAACCCCGTCGTCACCCTGGCCGACCGGGTCCTCGGCGGCATCACCACCCCCGACGCCCTGGCCTACATCGCCGCCCAGATCGTCGGCGGCTGCCTGGGCACCGTCGTGGCCAACCTCATGTTCGAGCTCGACCCCATCACCCTGTCCACCCACACCCGCTCCAGCGGGGGCCTGTGGCTGAGCGAAGTGGTCGCCACCGCCGGGCTGCTCCTCGTCATCCTCGGCGTCGTCCGCTCGGGCCGGGCCCACATGGCCCCCTTCGCCGTGGGCGCCTACATCGCCACCGCCTACTGGTTCACCTCCTCCACCTCGTTCGCCAACCCCGCCGTCACCATCGCCCGCACCCTGTCCGACACCTTCGCCGGCATCCGACCCTCCTCGGTCCCCGCCTTCATCGCCGCCCAGGTCATCGGCGCCGCCCTCGCCGTGGCCCTGGCCCGGTTCCTGCACCCCGACCTCGACGGCGACGACGTCGTCGTCCCCCACGAACCCGACCCCCACTGAACCCCGGAGCACCCATGCCCACCCTCGCCGACATGACCATCGAGCAGCAGCACCTGCTGCGCACCGCCGCCGCCGCCCTCGCCACCGAGTTCGACGGCGTCTTCGGCCGGCCCACCATCGAAGAGTTCCTGGCCACCAGCTACGAACAGTTCGCTGGCGATGCCAAGGTCCTCACCTTCGTGCCCCTGTTGGCCGAACGCTTCGCCCGCCAACGCCTGCGCGCCCTGGCCAGGGTCGAGGGCAAGGCCAACGACGGGCTCCCCACCGTGCTCTTCCTCTGCGTCCACAACGCCGGCCGGTCCCAGATGGCCCTGGGGTGGTTCAACCGCTTGGCCGGGGACCGCGCCGTGGCCTGGTCCGGCGGGTCCGAACCCGGGGCCGAGGTCAACCCCTCCGCCATCGCCGCCATGGACGAGGTCGGCATCGACATCTGCGACGAGTACCCCAAGCCCTGGACCACCGAGATCGTCCAGGCCGCCGACGTCGTCATCACCATGGGCTGCGGGGACGCCTGCCCCATCTTCCCCGGCAAGCGCTACGAGGACTGGGCCCTCGACGACCCCGCCGGACAGGACGTCGAAGCCGTCCGCCCCATCCGCGACGAGATCGAACACCGCGTCCGCCACCTCCTCAACAGCCTGGACGTACCTGCCCGAGCGTGAGCGGGCCTGGCACCCCGGTCACCGCAGCACGCCGGCCCCCGTCCTCGTGGCCGGGGTGGGCGGCGTGCCCAAGGCGGCCGGAGGGGGACGGCTCGACCTCCTCGGCGTGGCCGGGGTGCGCACGGGGGTCGCCCGTGCGCCCTTGTCCTCGACCACAACGTCTGGTTCGGCGCCGCCCCGCCGGCGCAGCCCCTCGACGAACGGCGGTGCGGCTGGCCCGTTTGATGGTGGGTCTCGAACTTGTGGTTCGAGACCCACCACCACCTGATCGGCGGATTGTTCGCTAGGCGATCGTCAGGCTGAGCGACATGGTCACCGCCACCGAGGTGGCGGTGTCCAGGCCGGCGGTGACGGTAGCTATGCCGATGAACACCAGGCGATCGCCCGTCACGACCGGGATCGACAACCCGGTGGTGGCGCACGTGCTGGATGAGCCGATGGCGAGGATGCCTGTCAGCGCCGGCGCGAAGGTGCAGCTAGCGCCTGGGACCGGCGTCGGTGCGACGTCACCCGTTTGGGCCCGGTAGAGCTGGCCGGTGAGGGTCACCGTGGAACCCACCAGGGTGAGGGCATTGAGCGTTTCGCTGTAGCCGGCGATGGCGGTGATCGTTCCGGCTCGGGACACGACGTGGGAGAAGGGGGCCGACGTCGATCCCACCTGATTGCTCTCTGGGCTGTCGACGATCAACCCGCTGACGGGGATGTAACCCTGCTGGCCGGGCACGCCACCGAGGACGGTGGTGAGGTCGGTCCGCTGGGTGGCACCAGCCAGGATGCTTCCAGCGCCGGTAGGACCAGCAGGGCCGGCAGCACCGGTGGATCCGGCAGGGCCTGTAGCACCGGCAGGTCCGGCAGGTCCGGCAGGTCCGGCAGGTCCGGCAGGTCCGGTAGCGCCGTCAGTACCGGCAGGTCCGGCAGGTCCGGTCGCGCCGTCGGTACCGGCAGTTCCAGCAGGTCCGGTGGGGCCGACCAGATCGGCGCCCGGGGGCCAGCTTCCCGATGTCCTGGGGCCATAGAGGGTCGAGGTACCGGTGTCGATGTAGAAATCGCCGTCATTGCCAAGACCGAGCGCAGGTGGGCCCTGGCCGTTCAGCACGCCGGCGCCGTTCACACCCGGGTCACCCTGCAGGCCCTGGTTGCCAGGATCGCCAACGGGACCTTGCGGGCCTTCAGGCCCGACTGGGCCAGCCTCGCCCGGGATGTAGTAGCCGAACAGGTCGCCAACGACGTGTGTGCTACCGACCGAGTTGAAGATCCACACCTGACCGTTGGAACCGACCTCGACGGTCACCAGGTTCGCGTCGGTCTGCCCGGCGAGAAGGTTGACGTTGGAGACGCCTTGGGGTGCTGTGCCCGCGGGCTGCAGCGCGACGTAGGTGGGGGCGGTCGGTTCGGTCGCGGTGACGTTCATGACGACCGCAGTCGCGTCCGACGGCACGCCGGCCACGCCGGCAACGGTGAGGTTCATCTCACCCAACTTGCCAAGATGTCCGCCGACACCGGTGCGCGTGTCAAGGATGCGCGTGGGCGTCAGTGGAACGAAGACGTTGCTCGGTGTGGGCGTGGGCTCTTGGGCTGTCTGAGCACCGACGGCTCCTACGGCGCCCATCATGCCGACCAGGACCAAGATGGCGACGCCGAGACGGCGGCCTCTTGTTCCGGATGAACTTCGAGTGAGTGACACCTGACCTCCCAGAGCGGGCTCGCCAGCGCGGAGCCGGGTCGAAGAAACTACCGAAGGTGGTTGCCCGACCGCGTAGAAAGCTTGCCGAGGCGCGTCGCCAAGTTCACGACGGCACAGCGTGGTCCGGGTGTACGACTCGCCGTGGCGACGTCGGGGTACAGACGCGACATGACCTTCGGCGACCCAGGCGCTTCCCCTCGAGGACGACTGCGACACGTCGCCCCGACGACGTACCTGCCGGCGGTGGTGCACATCCCCGAGGTGCGCCATTGGTTCCAGGACGTGCTCGACGAGGCCGTCCCCGTCGACGCCGCCGAGGTAGCCACGCTGCTGGTCACCGAACTGGCCACCAACGCCGTGCGCCACGCCGACACCGAGTTCACCGTCTACGTGGCCCTCGACGACGACCTGCTCCGGGTCGAGGTGCAGGACCGCAACCACGCCCTGCCCGAGGTCAAGGCCCCCGGTCTCGAGGACGAGGGTGGTCGGGGCATGTTCCTCGTCGATCGCCTGTCCACGCGGTGGGGGGCCGAGCGCGAGCCCGACATCGGCAAGCGGGTCTGGTTCGAACTGGCCGTCGCCTAGCTCGACGACCTGGGGTCCGTCCGGGCTAGCCCTCGACGACGTCGAGGAACTCGCTCAGGCCCGTCACATCGACGGCTCGCCGCACCGCCGGTCGCGGGTTGCGCACGCTGAGGCGGGGAACCGCCTTGCGTAGGGCGACGAAGGCGTTGAGCCCACTGCTGTCGATGAACTCCAGCCCGGACACGTCGAGCAGCACGTGGTCGAACTGCCCGTCGACGGTGGCCGCGAGCTGCGTCAAGGGATCGGTGCCGCTCATGTCGAGCTCTCCGGCCAGCACCACGGTGAGGTGGCGACCGGCGGGGTCGAGTCGGACCTCGCAGGTCGGGGGACGGCTGGTGTCAGACACGGTCGACCGCTCCGGCTGGGGGGTCTGGACGATGGGCGACGAAGCAGGCCTCGCCGGCACGAACGGTATCGTGCCGCCCCGGCCCAATGATGGATCGACCGCCGACGACCCAGCGGTGTCACCGGCCGGCGTCGCCCCGCTCGAGCTCGTCCTCGATGGCGTTGGAGGACAGCTGCTGGGCCAGGGCCTCGGCGACGTCGGCCCGCTCGCGTTCCTCCTGATCCAACAGCCGGCGCGTGGCCTGTTCGAGGCGCAGGGCGGCCGCTTGATGGCCTTTGGCCATGAGGCGGTGGTCGGCGGCCTCGTCGGCGAAACCGTCGGCCCGGTCGTTCTCGGCTGCCTCGGAGGCACGTTGGTCATCCGCCTCGATGGCCGACTCGCTGGCGCGTGCCGCGGTCTCGTCGGGATCGGTGCCGTTGATGGCGCCAGGCTACCCAGGCGGCGGCTGTCCTCAGCGATGGCGTCGACCGGCCCGGACCACGGCGGCCACGGCGCCGAGGGCGGCCACACCGGTCAGCACGTCGACGCCAGCCAGGACCCGGCGCTGGTGGCGGGCACCGACGCAGGCGGCGCGGGAGGGCGGGCCGATGGAGGCCGGAGGGGTGTTGCGCAACACCACCGACGCCGCGCCGAACGGGGGACCGCACCTGTACTCGTAGCGGTCGGCCACGCTCGCCGGAGCGGCACTGCCCCGGACCTCGTCGGTGAATGACCGGAAGGTGACCCCCAGGCTCACGGCCAGCCACAGGACGATGGCGGCCACGGCAACGAGGGAACGGCGGGACGGCCTCGATCGCGCCGGGGCCTCGTTGGCGGGTGCCGGCGCAGGGGCGGCGGGGGAGGCCGTCGGGAGATCCACCCTGCGACCGTAGGGCAGGCCGACGGGTGACACCGATCGCGTTGCGGACAGGATCTGTCCGCAATGCTCCGTAGCGTCGCCCCCGTGAGCACCTCCAACCAGAGCACCTCCATCCAGAGCATCCCCCTCCAGTTCGTGTTCGACTGCGCCGACCCCCACGCCCAGGCCGACTTCTGGGCCGCCGTGCTCGGCTACGAGGTCGAGGACCACGGCGACCTCATCGCCAAGATGATCGAGGCGGGCCACGCCACCGCCGACGTCGTCATGGAGTACGACGGCCGTACCGTGTGGCGCGACGCCGCCGCGGCCAAGGACCCCGCCGGCATCCGGCCCCGCCTGTTCCTGCAGAGGGTGGCCGAGCCCAAGGTGGCCAAGAACCGCATGCACCTCGACCTGCACGTGGGCGAGGATGCCCGCGCCGCCGAGGTGGCCCGGCTCACGGCGCTGGGTGCGTCCAAGCTCTACGACGGCCACCTCGGACCCCAGTCCTGGGTGACCATGGTCGATCCCGAGGGCAACGAGTTCTGCGTGGCATGAGCCCAGTCCGCCGGTCCGGTCGTGATCCGGACGCCACCCCCAGACCCGGCTGCCCGGGGAGCCGCCGGGAAGGGGAGTCGGCGGGCCCCTAGGCTGCCGCCGCCGGACGGGAAGGGACGTGGTGGACCAACAGGAACAACGCGGCGGCGGCGCGGGCGCCCCCCGACCGTCGGCCGGCCCTCGGCCACGCCGGCTGCCGCGGATGTTGGCCTCCGTGGCCGCGGCGTCCGTCCTCGCCTTCGTGGCCGCGGCGTGCTCCTCCTCGGCCGGCTACGGGGTCCCGCCCACGTCGACCACGACGGGGCCGGTGGCCGGCCGCCCCCTGGTCATCGTCCGTGACCTGGACATCGACTCGCTCGATCCCCAGCGCTCCCGTTGCGACACCTGCGCCATCTTCCTGTCCGCCGTCTACGAGACCCTCGTCGGCCTGGGCGTCGACGGCCACACCCTGGAGCCCCGGCTGGCCACGTCGTGGTCGGTCGACGCCGGCCTGACCACGTTCACCTTCCACCTCGATCCCGCCGCCACCTTCGCCGACGGTTCGCCGGTCGAGGCCGGCGACGTGGCCTGGTCGTGGCAGCGCCTGGCCGACCTCGACGGGCCGGCCGCTTCCCTGGTCACCGGGCTGCGGGACGTCGCCGCCCCCGACGTCGGCACCGTGGTGGCCACCTTCGACGGGCCCAACTCGGCCTTCCCCGCCATCGTCACCTCGCCCTACCTGAGCGTGGTCAACCGGGACGTGGCCGAGGCCGGGGGCGCCAGCGAGGCCTGGTTCGGCGCCAGCTCGGCGGGCAGTGGTCCCTACGTCCTCGCCGACCACGTGCCCGGCCGGGTCCTGCGCCTGCTGCGCAACGAGCGCTACTGGGGCCCAGCCGCGCCGTTCCCCTCCGTCGTCCTCGACCAGGAGCCCGACGCCGACGGCCGCCGTGTCCGTCTGGCCTACGGGGAGGCCGACATCGCCATGCAGTTGAGCGAAGCCCAGGCCAGCGACCTCGAGGGCGACGACCTCGAGGTCGACGGGGTCGAGGTCCCCCGCACCGAGGACGGCTCCCAGGCGGGCCAGGCCGACCGGGCCCGACGCGACCTGGTGGTGCGCCGGGTGGCTTCCGACGATCTCGTCTACCTGGCGCTCGACCCCTCGGCCCCCGGCAGCGGGACCGAGCTGACGCCCGATGTGCGCCGGGCCATGGCCCTGGCCATCGACTACGAGGGCATGGTCGACGACCTGACCGACGGCACCGGACACGTGCAGCGGTCACCCGTGCCCGACGGGATGCTGGGTGGGGCCACCGTGGCCGGCCCCCGGCGCGACGTGGCCGAGGCCCGCCGCCTGCTGGCGGCGTCGGGCCATGCCTCGGGCTTCACCATCGAGGCCACCTACCCCGAGTTGGCTTCGGGGGGGATCGACCTGGCCACGCTGATGGACCGGCTGGAACGGGACCTGGCTGCCGTGGGCATCACGCTCGAGGTCACGCCCGTCGACGGCGCCACCTGGGCCGCGCAGGTCGACGGTCCCGGGGTGCCCCTGACCGTGGGCTACGCCACGCCCGACCACCCCGATCCCAGCCAGTACGTCCGCCGCTTCGGCCTGGTCGACGGTTCCACCTGGGGCCGCCGGGTCGGCGGGGGAACGCCCGTGGTCGACCCCGTCCAGCAGGGCCTGCTCGAGGCCGCCCTGGCCCAGCCGGACGGGGCGACCCGGGACGCCACCTACGGCGAGCTGGCCGAGGCCATGGCCGGTGACGGGTACATCGTGGCCCTGTTCAGCCCCGAGACCGTGCTCGCCTACCGCTCCGACCTGACCGGGGTGGAGGCCAGCGTGTGCTGTGAGCTGGAGCTGGGCCGCATCGGCCTGGGGCCGTGACGCCGGCCCGCCCGCCGACCGCTCAGCCCTGGTAGCGGGCCAGGAGGTCGGCGAAGCGGGCGGACAGCTCTTCGTGGCTGCGGTAGCGGTTGTAGCTGGGCGCCGCCGGCGACAGCAGCACCACCCCGTCGGTAGGCGTGCGGGCAACAGCCCAGGCCACGGCGTCGTCGAGGCTCTCCACCTCCACCACCTCCACCATCGACCCCCCGGCGCCGACGGCGGCCTCGAACGCCTGGAGGGCACGGGCGATGGCGATGCCGGTGTCGGGCACGCACGCGACCCCCGTCCAACCCTGGCGGCGGGCCAACCCGGCGGCGAGCCCGGCCACGTCGACCCCCCGGTCGTGGCCGCCGACGATCACGGTGACCGGACGGTCCCCGAAGGCGTCGAGCGCGGCCAGGGTGGACTCGGGCACGGTCGACAGGGTGTCGTCCACGAAGGTCAGGTCCCGGGTCGTGGTCCCTACGGTGCTCAGCCGGTGGGCCAGGCCCACGAAGCCCCCCAGGGCCCGGCGGACCAGGTCGGGATCGTCGCGCACCTCCACCCCCAGGGCCTCGGCCGCGGCCAGGGCCAGGGCCGCGTTCTCCAGGTTGTGTCGGCCGACCAGCCCGACGTCCGCCGCCTGCAGCACGTGGTCCGGGCCCAGGACCAGGCCTTCGTCACCGACCAGGGGCCAGTGGGGGATGGTGACGTCGGCCGGCAGGGTGGCCAACCGGGCGGCGGCGGGACTGATGTTGGGGCCGACGAGCACGGTGGTCGTGCCTGGGGAACCGTGGGCGAACAGGTTGAGCTTGTCGGCCACGTAGGCGTCGAGGGAGCCGTGCCAGTCCAGGTGCTCGGGGTACAGCGAGGTGAGGATGCCCAACGCCGGCGTGGTCGCCACGTCGGCGGCCTGGTAGCTCGACACCTCGACCACGTGGACGGTGTCGGGGGCGTCCGACGCCGGGGTGCCCAGCAGGGACAACACGGGCACGCCGATGTTGCCGGCCAGCAGCGACGGTCGCCCGGCCACCTCGAGGATGCGGTGGAGCAGAGCGGCGGTGGTGCTCTTGCCCTTGGTGCCGGTGACGGCGACGACGGTGCGGCCGGCCATGGCCTCCAGCCACAGGGCCATGCTGCCCGTCACCACGGTGCCCGCCGCTTCCAGGGCGGCGACCTCGGGTCGGTGGCGGCTGATGCCCGGCGACTTGACCACGATGTGGGCGTCGTGGAGCGCGGCCAGGGCCTGGGGGCCGACGACCAGGCGCACCCCCTCGGGCCCGGTGGCGTCGGGGGACTCGTCGACCAGGGTGAGCTCGGCGGGGTCGTAGCGGCGCAGGACGTCGACGGCGGCCCGGCCCTCACGGCCGGCGCCCCAGACGACGACGCGCTCAGACCGGAACGCGGAGAGCAGCAAGGACGGCAGCCAGGTAGGGCGGGGGGACGGCGTGGTCCTGCGACGGGGCCAGCACGGCGGCCACGTCGGCTTCGCTGACGTGCACCAGTGGGGCCAGGGTGCGGACGACGACGGTGTCGCGGTAGCCGTCGCGGCCGGCGGCCAGGTGCAGGGCCACCTGGCACTCCCCGATGGTGCCCACGCACTCGAAGGGCCGCTCACCGGTCAACCCCAGCAGCTCGCGGAAGCCGTCGAGTTGGGAGGCGTCGTCGAGCACGGCCCGGCCGAAGATGGCCAGCAGCTGGTCGGGGGCCAGGAACGGGGCCAGGCCCAGGGCCACGAAGCGGCACTTGTCGCACGCCCCGCACCAGGTCGTGGCCCGGGTCGTGGGGTCGAGGCGGAAGGCCCGGTTGCAGCTGGTGAACACGGGGTGGTAGCGGTCGAGGCGGCTGAAGATCTGCAGGATGGCCAGCTCGGACAGGGGGCGGAGCAGGGAGAAGTACGCCAGCCCGTCGCCGACCAGGTCCCGGACCACCGTGGCCAGGTCCCGCTCGAAGTCCAGGCTCTTGGAGTACTGGTGGTTGACGGCGACACCGTGGCTCCACAGCGTGGGCACCGACGCCGAGCGCTCGTTGGAGAAGATCACCGCATCACGGTCGTGGAGCACGGCTTCGACCAGCCCGGCCAGCGAGGTGATGGCGGTGACGGGCACGTGGCCGTTGATGGCACCCTGGCGGTTGAGCTCGACGAGGGCGGGGTCGATGCGGCGGCTGGTGGTCACCAGGGGGCAGCCCGAGGCCTCGGCCGTGCGGCGGATGGGCTCGTACAGGTTGAGCGAGAACAGCAGGGGAGTGGCCCCCGCGGCCCGCACCAGCTCGATGGTGGTGGCCGAGTCCTTGCCCCCGCCCACGGGGACCAGGGGACGCAGGCCCGCGGACCCGGAACGCAGGGCCGACGCCGGCGCCCGGCCCGGTACCGCCCCACCGGCCACCTCGAAGCTCAACCTGAGGTCGAGGTCCAGGCCGTTGCGGTACAGCAGTTCGGCCAGGCCGAAGCGGAACGTGCGCTCGACGAAGGCCAACTCGGCTCCGGTGGGGGCCACGCCCTCGTGGATGACGACCCGCTCGGGTAGGGCGGCCTTGTAGTAGCTGACCCCGGCCACCAGGTACAGCACGCGGATGAGGCGTAGCGCCGCTTCCCGCCGGGCTGGGTCCTCGGGCAGAGGGCGGGAGAAGTCCAGCTCCTCGGTGAAGGTGTGCTCGTCGTCCGCGCTGCGCAGGGCGTAGTGGAAGCGGGCCCGCCCGCTGGGGGCAACGTCGAAGCCGGTGTAGTGGAAGGCGTCGATGGACCCGGGGTCGAAGGCGGGCTCGGGAACGACGATGGTCACGTCGCCGCCTGGCGGAAGGCCCGCCAGCCGCCGTGGTGGGTGATGTCGGCGGCGTCGTCGAGGGCGATGGGCTCGCACACGAACCCGGGAGCCCAGCTGCCGTCAGCCAGCTGCAGGGTGCCGATGGCCAGGGGCGGGGGGACGTTGCGCACGAAGTCGCCGAACTCGGCCAGGCCCAGCGCCCACACCTCGACCTCGATGGCGGCGCCGTCCGTCGCCACCCGCACGAGTCCCGGCTTTGGGGGTTGGGTGCGCAGGGCGAAGAAGCGGTAGTCGGCCGAGGTCGTCGTCTCGGCCACCAGGCGGGCGCCCCGGTCGGAGAGCTCGTGGTGCAGGGGCTGGCCGGCCAGGTGGGCACCCACCACGACCAGGGGTGTCGTCGGCGCCGGGCCCGTGCTCCCCGCTGCGGGCCTGCCTGTCCCTGGAGTCGTCACGGCTCCATTCTGGTCTACGCGAGACTGCTGCCATGGACTCCGACGGGCACGTGGTGGGTGGGGACGACCAGCCCTGGCGCGTCGTCCTGCTCCACGGACACGGTGGCTCGCCCGAGGCCATGCTCGGCGCGGCCGATGCCCTGGCCGTGGCCGTGCCCGTACAGGTGCTGTTGCCCCGGGGCCCCGAAGCGGTCGGTGATGGCCACGCCTGGTGGCAGGTGGGGGCGGTGGCCACGCCGGCCAGCCTCGACACCGTGGCCGCCCTGGTAGCCGCGGGCGCCGGCCGTCCCACCGTCGTGGCCGGCTTCTCCCAGGGGGCGGCCATGGCCGCCCTGGTGGCGTGGACCCGCCCGTCCCCCCTGGTCCGGGGCTTGGCCCTGGTGGCCGGTTTCCTACCCGACGAGCTGGCCGGCCCCCCGGGGCCCGACGGGCCGCAGCTGGCTCCGGTCCTCGTCGTGCACGGTGAGGGTGACGAGGCCGTGGACCCCATGCACGGCCGCCTGCTGGCCCGGTGGTGCGCCAGGGCCGGGGCGACCGTGGAGACGGTCACCCACGAGGGCGGCCACGACTGGACACCCGAGGTCCACGACGCTGTCGTCGCCTGGCTGAGGCCCTTGGTCGTCCCCTGAGCTCGGCGGTCACCCCGCCGAGCTGGGACCGGCCCGGGTCAGCGGGTGCTGAGGGCCAGGCCCCGCTCCCGCTCGGCCACCAGTTCCCGCACCCGGGGCACGAGCTCACGCCCGTACTCCTCGGCGTCGGGCAGGGGGTCGTAGCCCCGGATGAGCAGCTTGTCGACACCGATCTCGGTGTAGGCGGCCATGGCCCTGGCCACCGTCTCCGGTGAGCCCACCAGGGCGGTGGAGTTGCCCTGGGCCCCGGTGGCCGCGGCGAGGGGGGTCCACAGGCAGCTGTCCCACACCTCGCCCGCCGCCGCCGCCGCCAGCAGGCGCTGCGAGCCGGCGTTCCGGGGCGTGGGCGGGGGTCCCTTCCGCGTCGACTCGATCTGGGCCAGGATGGCACGGGCCCGGTCCCAGGCCTCGGCATCGGTACGACCGAGGATGGGGCGGGTGGACACGCTGAAGGTGGGGGCACGACCCGACGGGGCCGCCGCCGCCCGCACCCGGGCCATGAACGCCGCCGTGTCGGCCAGGGGCTCGCCCCACAGCATGAAGGTGTCGAGCCCGGGCGACAGCAGCTCCACCGCAGCGTCGGAACCGCCTCCGCCGTAGACGGGGATGCCGGCGTCCCCGGCCACGCAACGGATCTCGCTGTAGGCCCCTTCCACCTGGTAGAAGTCGCCCTTGTGGTCGAAGGGCCTCGGGCTCGACCACGTCTGGCGCAGGACCCGGACGTACTCGGCGCTGCGCTGGTAGCGGCTCGAGTGGTCGGTGTGGTCGCCGTCCTTGGCCTGATCGGCTTCGCTGCCGCCGCTGATGATGTGCACCGACAGGCGCCCATCGGTGAGCTGGTCGAGGGTGGCCAGCTTGCGGGCGGCCAGGGTGGGGGCCACGAAGCCGGGGCGGTGGGCCAGCAGGAAGCCCAGGCGCTCGGTCTTCGCCCCGGCGTGGGCCGCGACCATGAAGCCGTCGGGGGCGCTGCTGAAGTAGCCCACCAGCACCTTGTCGAAGCCGCCGTCCTCGTGGATCCGGGCGGTGTGGGCGATGACGTCCTTGCTGAAGACCGGCCCCTGCGGGCGGATGATCTCGGACGAGACGCGGGGTGAGATCCACCCGATCAGCTCGACGGTCACGGGCGGGTTCCTTGCTGGAGGGCGCCGCGACCGGCGGCGGTGAGGATCATGTCGTCCTGGGGGGTGTGGATGCGGCTGCACAGCACGTCACGCAGGTGACGTTCGAGGGCGTTGGCCCGGCTGAGCCCGGGGTTGCCCACCAGGGACGTGGCCAACAGCACGGCGTCGATGGCGTTGGTGGTGGTGGTGTGCTTGATCAGGGCCGTCGTCGCCGCGCCAGGGCCGGCCGGGTCGCCGTCGACCTGCTCGGCGGCGGTGGCCACCAGGGAGGCGTTGGTCTGCAGCTTGGCCTCGATGTGCCCGACCGCCTCCTGGAAGCGGGGGAGGCTGGCCAACGGCGCGCCCAGGTTGGTGGGCACCCGCTCGTTCAGGTAGCCGACGAGCCAGTCCCGGGCCGACCGGGCCACCCCGGTGTAGAGGGCGGCGATCATCATGTTGTTCCAGGCCATGAGCACGGGGTCGGGTGCCGCCGTCTCGGCCGGGGGGCGCAGATCCACGGCCAGCTCGTCGGGGATGATCACGTCCTCGAAGAGGACATCGTCGGAGCGGGTGGCCCGCATGCCCAGGTGGTCCCAGGTGGGCTCGACCCGCCAGCCCGGGGTGGACGTGGGGATGAGCACGTTGCCCACCAGGGGCTCGGGGTCGTCCGTGCGCACGAACGTCACCATCCACGACAGGCCGGGGATGCCCGTGCAGTACGTCTTGCGGCCCCGGATGCGCCAGCCCTGCCCATCACCGAGGCGCTCGGCCACCGTGGCCGGCAGCCCGCCCCGGGCCGGGGTGCCCAGCTCGGGTTCGACCCGGGTGGCGTTGATCAGCGACACCCCCTCGACGCAGGCCCGTTGGATCCGCTGGCGCACGCTGGCCGGCCACGGGTTGGCGGGCTGGCTCAGGAGGGTGTGGTAGATGAGGTGCTGGCTGACCAGCAGCCCCACCGCGGGATCGGCATGGCCCAGGGCCTCGACGATGCGGCAACCGTCGGCCAGCCCGCCACCGCCTCCACCCAGCTCGGCGGGCACGGTGAGGGACAGCACCCCCACCTCGTGGAGCAGGTCGTAGGCCTCGTAGGCGAACGAAGCCTCGCGGTCGTGCTCGGCGGCGCGCCCGGCGATGGCCGCGAGCGCCTCGTCGAACGCGGGGCCGGGGCGGCCCTGCGGGGGAGCGAGGGGGACGGACGTGGTCACTCGGACCTCCGTGGCGAGGGGTCGCCTGGTTCCAGCCGGGCCTCTGGTGGGACAGAGGCTCAATCACGACAGAGCAGGTCAACTTTGCCCACCCGGCCGACCCTGTGCAAGGGCGGGGACCAGAACTCGGGGCGGGGACCCCGCCGGGGAGGGCGGCGCCTAGGCCTCGGCGGCCACCGGGCGGCCGTCCTTGGGCAGGGCCACCGGGTCTTCGCGGGACCAGCAGAACTCGATCCACTTGTCGGTGCGGCGCCACACGTAGTCACACTTGATGACCGAGCGGGGCTTCTCGTAGACGACGGCCGTGCGCACCTCGGCCACCTTGCCGGCGCAGTAGTCGTGGATCATGGCCAGGGTGTGGCCGGTGTCGGCTACGTCGTCCACCACCAGGAACTGCTTGTCCTCCACCCCGACCAGGTCGAGGTAGGGGGGCAGGATCACGGGTACGTCGAGCCGGGTGTCGATGCCCGTGTAGTACTCGGCGTTGAGCACGAACGTGTTCTTGACCGACAGGGCGTAGCCCAACGCTCCGGCGGGGATGAGCCCACCCCGGGCGATGGCCAGGATGATGTCGGGCTGGTAGCCGGACTCGGCCACCTGCACGGCGAGCTCCCGGATGGCCGTGCCGAACAGCGGCCAGGTCAGGACCTCCCGTTCGCTGGCTTCGTCACCCACGCCGGTCCTCCTCGTGCCGCGATGGCCCCTCGCTCCCCACGGTAGACGCGGGGCGGCGTCGTGCACCGACCGACGGGCGTGGGGGTCAGGCGTTCTTCCTGATGCCCTCGCGCCAGATGAGCTGCACCAGGCTGGGCTGGACGTCCACCGTGGCCAGGCCCACGGCCCGGTCGGTGAACCCATCCCCGGTGGCCAGCTTCAGCAGGCAGTGGGCCCAGGTCCTCCCGGGCGGTGAAGCGGCCGACCACGCTGTCCTCGGCCACCTTGTGGTCGGTGACGGTCCCGGCCGAGAACAGGCCCGAGGGACGCACGATCGTCCAGTCGAGGCCGCTGGCCGCCACCAGGGCCTCCATGCGGGCCATGTCCTCGTGCAAGGTGCGGCCCAACACGTTGACCACGTACGGCTGCACCACCCTGCGGAAGACCAGACCGCCCCGGGGCTCGGGGTGGGGGCCACGGTGCTCGAGCTCACGCACACCGGGCGCTTGACACCCTGGTCGCTCATGGCGCCCACGATGTGGCCCACCCCCCGGGAGTAGACCGACACGGGCTGACGGCCGAAGGGCACGCCCAGCGTGGAGATCACGCCGTCAGACCCGGCCACCGCAGCCTCCCGGCAGCGGGTGGTGGCCGCGGCCGACGTGCGCCGCTTCGGTGTGGGGCGGGCCGAGGAGCGCCAGGTCACCGAGGCCCTCATCGACGCCTGCGCCCGGGGTGACCTGGCCGGGCTCATGGCCGTGCTCGACCCCGCCGTGTCCGGTGACGGTGACTTCGGTCCCGGGGTGCCCGTGCCCGTGGCCACCGATGCGCCCACCGTGGCCCGCCGCCTGTTGGGTTACTTCGGCCACGGCGCCACGCTCGTGTCCCAGCCCGTCAACGGCGAGCCCGCCGTGCTCGCCTTCACCCACCGCCGCCTCGTGGCCGTGCTGCGCTTCACCGTCGTCGACGGTCTCATCACCGACATCCACGCCCGCGGTGACGCCACCACCCTGGCCGACGTCACCGCTGAGCTCGACGCCCTGCGGTCGCCCTGAGCGTCGGGCCGCCCGCCCGCCAACCGAACGCATCAGACCTTGCGGGCGAGGGCGATGTCCTGGGGGCGCACGGGCACCCGTTCGAGGGCCAGGCCGGTGGCGGCCCGGATGGCGGCGACCACGGCCGGGGTCGAGGACAGGGTGGGGGGCTCGCCCACGCCTTTGGCCCCGAACGGTCCCCGGCTGTCGGGCTGCTCGATGAGGGCGATCTCCACGTCGGGCATGTCCAGCATGGTGGGGATGAGGTAGTCGGTGAACGACGGGTTCTTGACCAGCCCGTCCTCCATCACGATCTCCTCCATCACCGCCAGGCCCACGCCCTGGGCGATGCCCCCCTCGATCTGGCCGATGAGCTGCAGCGGGTTGAGGGCCCTGCCCACGTCCTGGGCCGTGGCCATCTGCACCACCCGCAGCAGGCCCAGGTCGGGGTCGACGTCGACCACGGCCCGGTGGGCCACGAAGGCCCAGGCCACGTCGGAGTCGCCCTGGCCGAACCGGTCGAGCGCGAAGGTGGGGGCATGGCGGTTGCGCACGCTCGACTCGAAGCGCCGTCCGGGAACGGCGTCGGCCACGGCCACGTCGATGGCCGCGCCCATCCCCGCCCCCGTCGCCCCGGCCACGGAGCGCAGGCGGCCGTCGACCACCTCGAGCTGGTCGGCCTCGAGGCCGAGCACGGCGGCGTAGGCCGCGCGCACGTCCTCGGCCACCTCCCGGCACGCCTTCTCCACCGCACCGCCCGACATCCACGTCTGCCGTGACGCCGACGTCGACCCCGCCGTGCCGATGGTGGCCGTGGACGCCGGCTCGACGACCACGTCGGGGGTGCCCAACACGGTGCGGGCGATCTGCTGGGCGATGGTGACGAAGCCCTGGCCCACCTCGGCGCAGGCGCTGGTGATCGAGGCCACCCCGGCTTCGAGGCGGCAGGCGGCGTGGGCGTCGTCCATCTCGCCCTCGGAGAACATCAGGTTCTTGTAGCCCACGGCGAAGCCCACGCCCCGGCGCAGGTCAGCGGCATCGGCGGTGCGTCCCGCACCCCCCGGCCACGCCAATCGGTCCTCGTCGCGCGCCGGCGGCATGGGCAGGGCGACGCAGGCCCGGATGCACTCCTCGACGGGCACGGGACCCTCGAGCACCTGGCCGGTGATCATCCGGTCCCCGGTGCGGGCCGCGTTGAGCAGTCGCAGCTCGATGGGGTCGATGTCGAGCTCGGCGGCCAACAGGTCCATCTGCGCTTCGTGGGCGAAGCACGCCTGCACGGCGCCGAAGCCCCGCATGGCCCCACACGGCGGGTTGTTGGTGCGCACCACCCAGGCGTCGATCTTGGCGTTGTCGATGCGGTAGGGACCGGGGGCGAAGCGGGCGGCGTTGGCGATGACGGCCAGGGACGACGAGGCGTAGGCCCCGCCGTCGAGCACGATGCGGGCCTCGATGTTGACGAGGCGGCCGTCGCCGGTGGCGTGGTGGCGCATCCAGATGGTGCCGGGATGGCGGTGGACGTGGCCGTAGAACGACTCGTCGCGCTGGTAGACGAACTTGACCGGCCGCCCCGTGCGCAGGGCCAGCAGGCAGCTGTGCACGTGGAAGCTGACGTCCTCACGGGCGCCGAAGGCCCCGCCCACCCCACCCAGGTGGACCCGTACGTCCTCCTCGGGCAGGCCCAGGCACGCCGCCACCTGGTCCCGGTCGACGTGGAGGAACTGGGTCGACACCCACAGGTCGACGCTGCCGTCGGTGTCGGGCACGGCCAAGCCCGATTCGGGGCCCATGAAGGCCTGGTCCTGCATGCCGATGACGTAGGTGCCCTCGACGACGACGTCGCCCCGGGCCTCGGGGTCCCCGAAGCGGATGGGCACCGAGCGCACGATGTTGCCGTCGGGGTGGATGGGGTCGCGGGTGAAGCAGTCCTCGGGGTCGGTCAGGGGGTCGAGGGGCTCGTAGTCGACCTCGATGGCGGCCACGGCCCGCCGGGCCAGCTCGGGCGTCTCGGCCGCCACCGCAGCCACGGCCTCGCCCACGAAGCGGACCACGTCGGCGGCGAAGACGGGCTGGTCAGAGCTGATGAGACCGTAGGTGGCCCGCCCGGGCACGTCCTCGGCGGTGATGACCGCGGCCACACCGGGCAGGGCCAGGGCCCCGGAGATGTCGATGGAGCGGATGCGGGCGTAGGGGAGGGGAGAGCGCAGGGTGCGCCCCCACAACATCTGTGGCCGGTGCAGGTCGGACGAGAAGGCGAACTCGCCCCGCACCTTGGGGATGCCGTCGGGCCGGCGGGCGTCGCTGCCGATCCCCGCCGCCGGCGGCCGGGTGGTGGTCGTCGTGATCCCCGTCGCCGTCGTGCCGGTGGGCGTCGTCGGTGTCGTCGTGGTGGTCACGGCCGGCCTCCAGCGGCGGCCCGGCGCTCGGCGGCGGCGGCGCTGACCGCAGCCACGATGCGGCCGTAGCCGGTGCAGCGGCACAGGTTGCCGGCCAGCGACTCGCGGATCTCGAGCTCGGAGGGGTCGGGACGGCGGTCGAGCAGCTCGTGGGCCGCCACCACCAGTCCCGGGGTGCAGAAGCCGCACTGCACGGCGCCGGCCTCGACGAAGGCCCGCTGCACGTCGGTCAGGGCCCCGGTGGGGTCGAGGCCCTCGACGGTGGTGATATCGGTGCCCACGCAGGCCGCGGCCAGCTCCAGGCACGAGCACACGACCCGCCCGTCGACGAGGACCGAGCACGACCCGCACTCGCCCTGCTCACAGGCGTTCTTGGCCCCGTACAGGCCGAGTCGATCACGGAGCACGTTCAGCAGGCTCTCGCCCAGCCACGCCCCCTCGACCACCCGGGTCCCGCCGTTGACCCGCAGCTCGTAGATGCCGCTGTCGACCGTGTCGTCGTCGGTGGCTCGGTCCATGGGCCCGTCGGTGGTCACGCCCCTCCTCCTCGGAACGCCCGCATGAGGGCACGTCGGGCCAGCACCCCGGTGGCGTGGCGTCGGTACTCGGCCGTGGACCGGTGGTCGTCGATGGGGCGGGACGCCTCGGCGCACAGGGCTCCGAAGGTCTCGTACGTGCGGGGGTCGTCGACCCGGCCGGCGTCCCAGTCCAGGTGGTCGACCACGAAGGCCTCGGCGTCGACGCAGCGCAGGGGCACGGGGCCGACCGATCCCAGGGCGCAGCGCACGGTGGCCGTGTCCCGGTCGGCCACCAGGGCGCAGTTGGCCACGGCGATGACCATGGCGTTGCGGGGGCCGATCTTGAGGAACTCCTGGGGTCCGTGGGGGACACGGATGCGCACCCCGGTGATGAGCTCGCCGGGGCGCAGGGTGGTGCGCTTGGGGCCGACCACGAACTCGGCCATGGGCACCCGGCGGTGCCCGTCCGCAGCCGAGGCCACCTCGACGGTGGCGTCGTAGGCGGCGAGCACGGGCAGGGTGTCCCCGGCCGGCGACGCCGTGCCCAGGTTGCCGCCGATGGTGCCGGTGGCCCGGATCTGGGGTGAGCCCACGGTGCGGGCGGCCTGCGCCAGGCCCGGCAGCAGCTCCGCCAGCTCACCGTGCTGCATCTCGGCGTAGGTGAGGCGCGATCCGAGGACGACGTCGTCGCCGTCGCCGCGCCAGCCGGTCAGCTCGTCGAGCCGGCGCAGGGAGAGCACGGCGGTGGGGCGGCGCTGGCCGTAGTTCACCGCGACCATGAGGTCGGTGCCCCCGGCCAGCACTGTGAGCTCGGGGTCGTCGCCGAGGGCGCTCAGGGCGGCGTCGAGGGTGGCGGGTCGGAGCAGGCCGGACATGGTGCCGACCAGTCTGCCGCTGCGCCCCGGCCCTACGGGAGGAGGAAACGTACGGTTCACCTTTCCGTCCGGCGCGCCCTTTGGGACACGAGCGTGACGGCGTCGGCCCGACGCCCAGCCCCGGACGGCGCTCAGTAGACGCGCAGGGCGGCGCCGAGGTCCTCGCTGGCCGAGTAGGTCTCGCCCTCGGCGGGGAACCGGCCGGCCCGGACGTCGGCGGCGAACAGGGCCAGGGCGTCGGAGGCGGCCGTGCCCAACTCGGCGTAGCGGCGCACGAACTTGGGGTGGAGGCGCTCCTCGAGGCCCAACACGTCGTGGAAGACCAGCACCTGGCCGTCGGTGTCGGGCCCGGCGCCGATGCCGATGGTGGGCACCGAGATGGCATCGGTCACCGCCTTGCCCACCGGGCTCGGGACACCCTCGATGACGATGCCGAACACCCCGGCCGCGGCCAGGGCCCGACCCTCGTCGACCAGGCGCTTGGCCGCGTCGAGGTTGCGACCCTGGATGCGGTGCCCGCCCATGGCCAGCTCGGACTGCGGCGTGAGCCCGATGTGGCCCATCACGGGGATCTCGGCGTTGATGATGGCTTCGATCACCGCCACCCGGTTGATGCCGCCCTCGAGCTTCACGGCCTGGGCCCCCGCCCGCACCAGGCGGATGGCGTGGTGGACGGCCTCGGCCGGGGTGGTGTGGTAGCTGCCCCAGGGCAGGTCGGCCACCACGAAGGGCACGGGCTTGGCCCGGGCCACCGCCGCGGTGTGGTGGGCCATGTCGTCGATGGTGACGTGCAGGGTCGAGTCGTAGCCCAACACCACGTTGGCGACGCTGTCACCGACGAGGATGAGGTCGACGCCCGCCGCGGTGGCGATGCGCGCCCCGGGGGCGTCATAGGCCGTCACCATCACCAAGGGCGGGGCGCCGTCGAGCGCCTTGTACCGGGCGAGGGCCGGCGCGTTCCACGTGCGAGCCATGCTGGGTGCTCCCGTTCCGATCGGACTGTGCCTGTGCCGATGTGCCTGTGCGGGTGTGCCTGTGCGGGTGTGCCTGTGCGGGTGTGACTGTGCCGGTGGGCCTGTGCCGAGGTGACCGTGACGGTCAGCCGACGACGACGCCGGCGTTGTCGATGAGGCGGGGCTTGCCCACCCGGGCCGCGATGAGCAGGCGGTAGGTGCCCGCCACCAACGCCGCGGGCGGTTCGAGGGTGTCCGCAGCCACGATGGCGGCGTAGTCGAGGTCGGCCAGGGGCTCGCCGGCCACCACCGCGGCCATGGTGGCGTCGACGGCGGCGGGGTCGCTCTGGCCCTGGTGCACGGCGGCCACCCCGGCGTCGAGGGCCCGGCGCAGCACGAGCGCCGCCCGGCGCTCGTCCTCGCCCAGGTACACGTTGCGGCTGGACAGGGCCAGCCCGTCGGTCTCGCGGATGGTGGGACAGCCGACGACGTCCACCGGCAGGTTGAGGTCCGTGGCCATGCGCCGCACGACCTGGAGCTGCTGGTAGTCCTTGTCGCCGAAGAAGGCCTGGCAGGGCCCGGCGATGGCGAACAGCTTGGCCACCACGGTGGCCACGCCGCTGAAGTGGCCGGGACGGACCGCCCCCTCCCAGCGATCGGTGACCTGCTCGACGGTGACCGCGGTGAGCGGTCGCCCGCCGGGGTACATCTCGTCGAGCGACGGGGCGAAGATCAGGTCGGCGCCGGCGTCGGTGGCCCGGGCCACGTCCCGGGGCAGGTCCCGGGGGTAGGTGGACAGGTCCTCGTTGACCCCGAACTGCAGGGGGTTGACGAAGATGGACACGCTGACGTGGTCGCAGGTCTTGCGGGCCGTCTCGATGAGGCTGGCGTGACCCTCGTGCAGGTAGCCCATGGTCGGCACCAGGCCGACGACGCCACCCCACCCCCGCACCCCGTCGTGGGCGTCGCGGACGTCGGCCACGGTGCGCACCACCTGGGCGCTCATGCCGCGCTCCGGGCGTCGACCAGGCGACCGGCCAGTTCGGCCATGGCCTCGTAGGCCGGCACCTCGCCGGGGTCGAGGGCGGCCAGGGCGTCGATGTGGCGGGCCACGGTGGCATGGTCGCCCCGGGCCACGGGACCGGTGAGGGCCAGGACCGGGCCCAGCGAGCGCACGTTGTCGAGGCTCTGGGCGGCCAGGTCGAGGTAGGCGTCGAGGGGCAGGCCGACGGCGGCGGCCACCCGCTCCACCTGGCCCATGAGGGCCACGAGGTGGTTGGCGGCGATGGTGGCCGCGGCGTGGTAGAGGGTGCGCTGTTCGGCGGCCACCCGGAACGATCGGCCACCCAACGTGGTCACGACCTCGTCGACGAGGGGGTCGCCATCGACGGCGAACGCGCACCCGTCGGCCAGCCGGGCGGCGCCGATGTCGGCGTCGGGAAGCGAGGCCAGGGGGTGGAGCGAGGCCCGGCGCCGGTGGGGCGCGAGCACATCCAGGTCGAGAGCACCCGAGCAATGGACCACGACGGTCTCCTCCTGGGGGCGGACGGCGTTGGCCACCCCCGCTATGGCGGCATCAGGGGTGGTGATGACGAGCAGGTCGACCCCGGCCGCGGCGCGCGCCGGGTCGTCGGTCCGCTTCACGTAGGGCTGGAGCCCCCATCCAGCCTCTTCGAGCGAGCGGCCCAGCGACCGCCCCACCCGGCCTGGACCTATGATCCGCACCGTTCGCATCGAGCGTTCCCCCTGAGCGCGCCCAGCTTGGCGGACGGGGGACCGCAACCGCCAATGGACGTCCGGTGGACGGCGCGGGTGGCACCGCCGTTCGGGTTCGGTCCGTGACGGGCCCTCAGCGCCGACGATGGGCGCCACCCCGGAGGCGGGGTTACGGTGCCTCCATGGCCCTCGGCGTCGACGGCGTGCAGGTCGGCTGTTGGACCCACCCGGACCAGCCCACCGGGGTGACGGTGGTGCTGGCGCCCGTGGGGACGGTGGGCGGGTCCGCGGTGCGCGGCGGGGCCCCGGGCAGCCGGGAGACCCCGGCGTTGTCGCCCACCGGCTCGGTCGAGCAGTGCCACGCCATCGTGCTCACCGGGGGCTCGGCTTTCGGGTTGGCAACGGCTGATGGCGTCATGGCCTGGTGCGAGGAGCGCGGCATCGGCTTCGAACTGCCCACGGCCACGGTGCCCATCGTCGGTGCCGCCGTGGTCTTCGACCTCTACGAGAAGGGCCAGGCCCGGCCCGGTGCGGCCGAGGGCCGGTTGGCCTGCGAGGCCGCCACCGCCCTTGACCCGCCGCAGGGATCGGTGGGGGTGGGGGCAGGCTGCGTGGCCGGCAAGCTGTCGGGCCGCCAGTTCGGGGTGGCCGGGGGCCAGGGCTGGGCCGTGGCCTCGGGTGGGGGCATCACCGTGGGCGCCATCATGGCCGTCAACCCCGTGGGCGAGGTCATCGACGAGCACGGCGAGGTCCTGGCCGGCAGCCGGGCCCCCGACGGTGCTCCCCGCTACCCCATCCAGACCATGGCCCAGGTGGCGGCGTGGGGAGAGCCGCCGACGGCGGGCACCAACACCGTCATCGGCTGCGTGGTCACCGACGCCACCCTGACCAAGGCCCACGCCTGCCGGGCCGCCGACCTGGCCCACACCGGCATCGCCCGCTCGGTGCGCCCGGTGCACACCTCGGCTGACGGCGACATCATCTTCGTCCTGGCCACCGGCCAGGTCCCCGAGCCGGCCAACCCCGACCTGGTGGCCGAGCTGGCCGCTGAAGCCGTGGCCGCAGCCGTGCGCTCGGCCGTGGCCCACGCCACCGGCACCCCCGACTTCCCCGCCGACCCCCGCGCCCACCGCTGACCCCGCCGGCCGGGCGGCCTCGACTCCACGCCGGCCGTCGATTCGACGGCGATTCGACGGCTAGGGGGTCCAGTCGGCGAAGGCGTCGATCATGGCCCGGACGTCGGCGCCCAGGGGGTAGAGGACGGGACAGGAGCAGCCGTTGTCGAGGTAGTGCTTGACCTTGGTGCGGCACTCGTCGACGGTGCCCGCCGCGGCCACCAGCTGCACGACCTCGTCGGGCACGAGCTTCGATGCGGCCACCACCTGGTCGTGGGTGGCCGGCCACGTCAGCACCGAGCCGATGTCGTCGAGCAGGGACGAGGGCACCCCGGACGCCGCCATGATGTGGGGCTGCTGGCCCAGGTACTGGGTGACGAGCAGGCGGGCGCCGTCGAGCGCGGCCCGGCGGTCCTCCTCGGAGTCCGACGACGCCACCGAGCACACCACGAGCTGAGGGGTGTCGAGGTCCTGCCAGGTGCGGCCGGCCTTGCGGGCCCCCTTGTCCAGGGCCTCGATGGCCCTTGTGTTGTAGCTGGGCGACACCAGGTAGTTGAGCAGGGCGCCGTCGGCGATCTCCCCGGTCAGCTCCATCATCTGCAGGCCGGTGGCCCCGATGTAGATGGGCACCTGCTTGGCCCGGCGCTCCTCGTGCACGTAGTCGAGCTCGACCCCGTCGAGGTGCACGAACTCGCCCTCGAAGGTCACCGGCCCGTCACAGCGCAACAGGGCCCGCACCGATTCGACGATCTCGCGCATCATGCGCAGGGGACGGGCCCGGGAGATGCCGACCTTGGCCGCCAAGGGGTCCCACCACGCACCGACACCGAGGATGGCCCGGCCCGGGGCCAGGTCGTCGAGGGTGGAGAACGTGGCCGCCAGCCGGGCCGCGTTGCGGGTCCAGCAGTCGACCACCCCCGAACCCAGGGCGATGCGCTCGGTGACCGCCCCGAAGGCGGCCAGAGGCACCGTGGCCTCACGCACCAGGCGGGACTCGGCCTGCCACACGGCGGCGAAGCCCTTGTCCTCGGCGTAGCGCACGAAGTCCATGGCGTCGCGGAGCGGGTGGGCATCTTGCAGGTACAGCGCCACGGGCTGGGCCACGGGTCAGGGGGTCCTCTCGGGGTGGGGGAGGGCGGTCACGACGCTTCCATGCGTCTGAACAGGCGAGCGGCGGCTTCGGCGGCCTTGGCCCGCACCTCGGCGGCGTCGACCCGGGTGGGGACACCGTCGGCCAGCACGTGCTCGCCGCCCACCCACACGTCGAGGGGGCGGATGTCGGTGGTGAACACCAGGTGCCAGGGGTCGACCGAAGGGTAGGACCACACCACACGATCTTCCCGGGCCTCGGGGAACAGGTCCCAGCCCGTGGCCAGCCACGACCACGGCAGCTCGGGGGTGGCCGTCACGTCGGACTCACGCAGCCGGGCGTAGGCCACCCGCAGCTCGTCGAGCATGGACGCGCCGATGCCGTCGGTGCCCAGGGCCACGGGGTTGGTGGGGGCGAAGCGAGCCGGGCGGGCGTAGCCCACGGCGTTGTTCATGTTCGACCGGGGGTTGTGCAGGATCGTCCCCACCAGCGGTTCGTCGAGGTGCACGCAGTGGGCCAGCAACCACGACGGGTCGGTCAAGGGCGCCAGCCGGGCCGCAGCCCCCTCGTCGCCCAGTCCCTCGTGGACGTGGATGTGGACGCCGGCCCCCAGGTCGGCGGCCAGGCCCGCCACCGCGTCCAACGTGGCCGGCGACAGGGTGAAGCAGGCGTGGGCCCCCACCCAGCCCCGGCCCCCGGCCCGCAGGAAGCGCTCGTTCTCGGCCAGCCCCGCCGCGGCCCCTTCGGGTCCGTTGCGGTCGGTGACCTCGTAGGCGCAGGCCACCCGCACCCCGACCTCGGCGCAGGCCGCAGCGATGAGGTCCAGCGATCCGTCGATGGCCCTGGGGGAGGAGTGGTGGTCGATGATGGCCGTGGTGCCGCACTCCAGGGCCTCGAGGGCGCCGAGCTTGGCCGACCAGTAGGTGATGTCGTCGTCGATGGCCCGGTCCAGCCGCCACCAGATCTGCTCGAGGATGCCCACGAACGTCGTCGGCGTGCACGGCGGCGCGGGCATGCCCCGGGCCAACGACGAGTACAGGTGGTGGTGGGCGCAGACCAGCCCCGGCGTCTCTGCCGTCATCGGGCGCGACCCTCCGGCGGGCGGTGCGCCGACCGACCCATCAGGCCGCCCTCATCCGATGGTGACGGGCTGGTGCTTGGTGATGGGCAGTTGCGTCCGCCACTGGCCGTCGACGTTGCGCATGGCCTCGGCCACGGCCCCGGCGGTGGGCACGAGGCCGATCTCGCCCACCCCCTTGACCCCGTAGGGGGAGTTGGGGTCGGGCGACTCGACGAGGATCACGTCGACTGGCGGCATGTCCTTGGGGCGGATGATGTCGAGGGCCCGCAGCGACATGTTGGTGGGCTGGCCCACCTCGTCGCAGGGGAACTCCTCGGTCAGGGCGTAGCCCAGGCCCATGTGGACCGAACCCTCGATCTGGCCCTCGCACAGCAGGGGGTTCACCGCCCGGCCCACGTCGTGGGCGGCCACCACCCGCTCGATGCGTCCGGTGGTCGGGTCGGCGATGACCACCTGGGCGGCGTAGCCGAACGTGGAGTGGATGACGGGGTTCTCCAGGCCCTCACCGATGGCGTTGGTCCAGTCGACCCGGTACTCGCCCTCGTAGTCGACGTCGGGCTTGCACCCATGGGCCATGGCGTTGCGGCAGGCGTCGGCCACCGATCCCGCCCCCATGAGGGTGCCCCGGGACCCCGTCGTCTGGCCCGCCCCCAGCTCACGGCTGGTGTCGACGTGGACCCGGATGCGGGCCGGGTCCACGCCCAGTTCCTCGGTGGCCACCTGCAGGGCGATGGTGTGCACGCCCTGGCCCATCTCGGTCCAGCAGTGGCGGACCTCGACGGTGCCGTCGCTGCAGAAGCGCACCACGGCCTTGGCGATCTCCTTGAAGCCGTTGCCCAGGCCGCTGTTCTTCAGGCCCAGGCCCAGCCCCACGGCCCGGCCCTCGGCCCTGGCCGCCTCGTAGGCGGGCTTCACCGCGTCGAGGCAGGCCTTGGCCCCCAGGCAGCCGTCGTCCATGATCTGGCCCGGGCCCCACACCCCACCGGGGTGGATGACGTTGCGGTCGCGCATCTCCCAGCCCGAGATGCCCACGGCGTCGGCCAGGCGGTCGAGCACCCCCTCGGTGGCGAACTGGGCCTGGTTGGCCCCGAAGCCCCGGAAGGCGCCACACACCGAGTTGTTGGTGCGCGCCGCGATGGCCTGCACGTCGACGTTGGGCATGTCGTAAGGACCGGTGGCGTGACCAGCGGCCCGCTCCAGCACCTTCATGCCCACCGAGGCGTAGGGCCCCGAGTCGCCCACCATGCGGGCCTTGTACGCCACCACGTGGCCCTCGGCGTCGCAGCCCGCCCACACCTCGACCCGGATGGGGTGGCGCTTGGCGTGGACGAGCAGGGACTCCTCCCGGCTGAAGGTGGTCTTGACCGGGCGCTGCAGCAGCCAGGCGGCCAGGGCGGTCTGGGTCTGGTTGGAGCAGTCCTCCTTGCCCCCGAAGGCCCCGCCGTTGGCCACCTGGGTGACCTCGATGAGGGACTCGTCGATGGCCAGCACGTCGCTGATCTGGCGGCGGTCGTCCCACACTCCCTGGCCCCCCGACCACACGTGCAGGCGGCCGCCGCTGGGCACGGCCAGGGTGGATTCGGGCTCGAGGAAGGCCTGCTCGATGCGGGGGGTGAGGAAGACCTCGTGCACGGTGTGGGCCGCGGTGGCCAGGGCGGCGTCGGCATCGCCCCGCTGGTAGGCGGAGACGGACAGCACGTTGCCGTCGAGGCCCCACACCGCCGGTTCGGGGTCCTCGATGGCGGCCATGGGGTCGCTGATGACCCGCAGGGGGGCGTAGTCGACGTGCACGAGCTGGGCGGCCCGGCGGGCCGTGGCCCGGTCGGTGGCCACCACCAGGGCCAACACGTCACCCCGGTACGAGCTGCGCCCTCCCACGGGGATGAACACGGGCCAGTCGCGGTGGATGAGGCCGATCTTGAGCTGCCCGGGCACGTCGGCCCCGGTGATGACCCGCACCACCCCGGGCACGGCCGCCGCCGCGGTGGTGTCGATGGCGACCACGTCGGCCCGGGCGTGGGCGGCCAGGTGGACGGCGCCGTGGAGCAGGCCGGGGACCCGCATGTCGTCGACGTAGGGCTTGTCGCCCAGGGTCAGGGCCGAGCCCTGGTAGCGGGCGGCGCGGGAGCCGATGCCGGTGGGCAGTTCGACACCGACCTCGCCACCGCTGGCCAACAGCTCCACCGCGTCGAGGATCTTGATGTAGCCGGTGCAGCGGCACAGGTGCCCACCCAGGTGGCGGGACGCCTTCTCCCTGGTCAGGCCGGGGTCCTTCTCCAGCAGGGCCTTGGTGCGCATGACGATGCCCGGGGTGCAGAAGCCGCACTGCAGGGCTCCCGTGGCTGCGAAGGCGGCGGCATAGCGGTCCCGCTCCTCGGCGGGCAGGCCCTCGAGCGTGGTCACACCCTTGCCCTCGATCTTGGCCAGCGACGTCTGGCACGCGACCTGGGCCTTGCCGTCGATGATCACCGTGCAGCAGCCGCACTGGCCCGTCGGCGAGCAGCCGTCCTTGGGCGACAGCACGTCGAGCTCGTCCCGGAGGGCGGCCAGCAGGTGCTCGTGATCACCCACCGTGACCTGGTCTCCGTTGAGGACGAACGATGCCATGGGCGCTCCTGCGTTGCTGCGACGACGGGGCTGTGGACGGGGGCGTCGCCCCGTCCACAGCCAGGGTCCTGCCTGGCCGCGGCGCTGTCAACGCGAGCGCGTTACCAGTGCGAGAAGAGTGTCCGTCCGGGCCGTGGCGTGGACGGCGCCCTGCCCTCAGGCCGTGCCGCTGACCCGCACCTTGACCGTGTGGTAGCCGCTGGCCCCGTTGGGCGCGGGACTGGTGCGCTTGTCGGTCTGGGTCTCGCCGGCGCCGTCGGTGGCTCGCACCCGGACCTTGTGGTCCCCGGTGGTGGCCGGCCAGTCCCAGCGCCACTGGACCCAGGTGTCCGACGACGCCTCGGGCCCCAGCACCGCCTCCTGCCAGGGGTCGTCGTCCACCTGGACCTCGACCCTGGAGATGCCCCGCGACGGCGCCCAGGCCACCCCGGCCACGGGCACGACCCCGGCCTTGACCGAGCCGCTGCTCGAGGGCACGTCGATGCGGGACTGGGTCTTGACCGGACCCAGCTTGGACCAGCCCCGGGGGATCCAGTAGGCGTCGAAGTCGTCCCATCGGGCCAGCTCGATCTGGGACAGCCACTTGGTGGCCGACACGTAACCGTAGAGGCCGGAGACGACCAGGCGGGCGGGGAAGCCGTGGCGGACGGGCAGCGCCTCGCCGTTCATGCCCACGGCCACCAGGGCGGTGCGCCCGTCGCGGACCGCCTCGATGGGGAAGCCGGCGGTGAAGCCGTCGACCGAGCGGCCGATGACCTGACCGGCGTCGGCCTGGACCCCGGCCCGGTCCAACAGTCGGTGGAGGGGCACCCCCAACCAGCGGGCGTTGCCCACCAGGTCCCCGCCGATCTCGTTGGAGACGCAGGACAGGGTGACCTCGGTCTCGACGAGGTCCTCGGCCAGCAGCTCGGCCAGGGTGATCTCGAAGGGGGTGTCGACCATGCCCTTGAGCTGGAGCGACCAGCTGTCCGGGTCGACCTGGGGCACGACCAGGGCGGTGTCGATGCGGTAGAAGTCCGCTGACGGGGTCAACCGGGGCGACAACCCGGTCACTTCGGCGAACCCGGTGGCCGTGGCCGGGGCGGCGGGACCGGTGACGGCGGGGGCGGGCAGCAGCACGTCGGCCCGGGCCGCCTCGACCCGGCCGGCGCTGCGCAGCTTGGCTCCACCGGCGGCGGCCACCCCGGCCGTGGCCAGACCGACGCCGGCCCAGCCGAAGAAGGCCCGCCGGGTGGCCGGTGGTCGCCGGGGATCGCCCGTCAGCACCTTGCCGGGAGCGGGTCGGCGCGGGCCCACCAGCACCAGGCACAACCCCGCCGCGGTGGCCGTGCCCACCACGGCGGCCATGAGGTAGGTGACGGCGGTGAGGAACAGGTTGGTGGCCGGGGCCGCCGTCGACGCCACCACGCCGAGGACGCCGAAGGCCAGCAGCAGGCGGATCATGGCCTTCCACGACCCCCGGCTGCGGGCGCCGTACGCGGTGCCCAGGGCCAGGGTGACGACCACGGTGCCCAGCAACAGGGCGGGCTTGTCCGAGCGGCCCAGGGTGGCGATGCCCAGGCGGACCGCACCCCCGGGGCTCATGTCGATGATGGCGTCGCCCACGGCGACGACGGGGTCGGGCACCGAGGCCCCGATCAGCCCGGCGAACACGCCGGCCACGGCCAGGGAGACGCCGGTGGCCACCAGGCCCACCACGCCGCCGTCGAACCGGGACGAGGTGGTGGGGTCGTCGAGCCGCAGACGGGCGATCACCCCGCCAACGTAGGGCCGGCCCCCGGCTTCGACGCCGCCGGGAACCTTACGATTCGCGGCGGGGTCACGATCGGTCGCGGTTCACGACCTCGGGCGGGCCTCGAAGCCGGCCAGCAGGCTGGCCAGGCTGAAGTCGAACAGCTCGTCGGGATCCCTGCGGTTCCACCCTGCGGCGATGAAGGCCAGGTTGGGCAGGGAGTCGGGCTCGCTGTCGGTGAGGGCCTCGTAGAACAGGGTGCGTTGGGCGTGGTCCCGATCACGGTCGCCATCGCCCCGCTCCTGGCGCTGCACGAGACCCACGACCAGCTCCATGATGGCCCGGTAGGCCAGCAGGGCCTCGGTCTCCCTGAAGCCGGCGGCGGCCATCTTGGACACGGTGCGGTCGACGAAGCGGAGGCTGAGCAGCGAGGTCGGTCCCCGGGTGGGCACGGCCAGGGCGGTGCCCGGCCGTTCGAGCAGGCGCTGGCGGAGCCGGTTGGCGAAGGTGGACAACCAGGTCGGCCAGTCGCTGGTCTCGCCGGGGTCGAAGCTGTAGGCGTCCCCGAAGTCGTTGGCCAGCAGGGCCAACAGCTCTCGCCGGCCACCGATGTGGTTGTAGAGGGCCTGGGTGGTGACGCCGAGGTGGGTGGCCACCGCCCGCATGGTCAGGCGTTCGATGCCGATCTCGTTGGCCGCGGCGATGATCTTGGCCCTGTCGATGGAACGGGGTCGACCGATGGCCCGACGCGCCTGTGCCTCGCTCAAAGCAACCACTTCCCCCGCCGCCTGTGGGAGGCCCACGCTAGCAGCGATAGCTGCAGATCGAACGTGGTTCGTGGCTATCGGGCCGCTTCGTCGTAGGCCAGCATCCGCCGGTGGACCAGGCCTCCCGGGGTCAGGGGGAGGCGATCGACGACGGCCTGGGCCCGGGGTCGGGCGCCGGGCTCCACGCCGTCGAGGACGGCGTCGAGCTCGGCCAGGAACGGGGGTCGGGCCGCGTCGGTGGGCACGGTGACGGCCACGGCCACCCAACCGTCGTCGGGATCGGGTCGGGGGGCCACGGCCACGTCGGCCACGCCGGGGTGGCGGGCCAGGGCCAGCTCGACGAGCACGGGATCGACATCGCAGCCCCGGGAGCGGAACCGATCGGCCACCCGGCCGATGAGGTCCAGGCCACCGTCGGGCCGCCGGCGGGCCAGGTCGCCGGCCGGCCACGGCCCCGCAGTGCCGTCGTGGCCGCCGCCCACCCGTCCCCTGGCCGTGGCCGCCCCGCTCACGACCACCGAGCCCACCACGGCACCGGCGGTGATGACCTCAGCTGCCCACGGGCTGCCCCCATCGGCCGCCGACCCATCGGCCGCCGACCCATCGGCGAGGGACCCATCGGCCAGGGAGAGCAGGGTGAGCTCGACGCCGCGCACGGGCCGGCCGACGTCGAGGGGGTGGTGGTCGGCGGGGGAGCGTGCCGCACCCACGGCGGCCCAGCCCCCGGCCTCGGTCAGGGCGTAGCGGGGCACGAGCCGGGCCCCCAGGGCGGTGCCGAGGCTGGTGGCGGCCCGGGGGAAGAGGCGCCCCCCGCTGACGTCGAGCAGCGCCGCCCGGGCGTCCCCGGCCCCCCGGGAGGCGACCACGCTGGCCAGCTCGTTCAACTGGGGGCCCGAGGCGAACAGGCGGTCAGCGGGGCGCTGGGCCAGGCCCTCGAGCACGCGACGGCCCATCCACCGCTCGACCAGGCGCACCCGTCCACCGGCGGCCAGCGTGGCCAGGGCCATGCGCAGCCCCGCCGCCTGGGCGACCCCGGTGGCCAGCACCAGGTCGCCGGGCTCGCCGTCGGCGGGATCGGTCCAGCCCGCCGCCAGCTGTCCGGGCGCGAACATGAACAGCTGGGGCTCCCCCCAGAGCCCGGCGGTGGCGCAGATCAGCCCGGCCCCGGCCTCGTCCCCGTCGCCGTCGCCGTCGCCGTCGCCGTCGCCGGCGCCGGTGGCCCGCACCCCGGCCCGTGGGCCCAGGGCCGGGCCGGGACCCTCGGGTGTGGGGATGGCGATGGTGGGTGCCAGGTCGTCGAGGTCGGCGGCGACCGCCTCCTGGGCCAGCACCAGGTGGGGCCGGGCCAGCTCGACGGCAGCCCGCAGTTCCCGGGGCCAGCGCAGGGTGTCCAGGGGCAGCACCCGCCCGCCGAGCTCGAGCACGGCCAGCACGGCGACGACGAGATCGGGCCGCGACGGCAGGGCCACGGCGACGACGGTGGCCGCCCCGACACCGCTCCGGGCCAGGCGGTCGGCGGTGGTGGCCACGGCCTCGACCAGGTCGTCGCGGCTCAGCAGCCAGCCGGCCTCGGCCTGGATGGCGGGCGCCGCCCCGTCACCCTGCAACCACCCCGCCGTCGTCGACATCCTGGGATGGTGCCAGACACGGGCCAGGGACGGGGAGGACGGGCTCAGTCCTCCCCGGCCAGTCGCCGACGCCCGGTGGAGACCAGGCACATGCCTGCGGCCAGCAGCACCAGGGCCCAACCCGACGCGGCCATGGTGTCCACACCGGTGCGGGCCAGCTGCTCGCCGGCCACGGCCGTGCCCCCGTCGCCACCGGTCGTGCCGCCACCCCCGCCGCCACCACCGGCGTCCCCGCCGCCGGGGTCGGCCACCACCTCGGGACAGGCCCGGATGCAGGCCCCGACCTTGCCCCGCACGAACGAGGTGTTGTCCGAGGGGTCCACGTCGCTGCCGTCCGACGTGGCCCGGGCCTCGTTGCGCAACACGGTGTCGGCGGGCACGGTGCCCTGGACGAGCAGGCCGATGCGCACGGTGACGGACTCGTTCGTCTCCTGGGGGGCCAGGTCACCGAGGTTGCAGGTGACGATGCCGCTCTGGTGGCTGCACGAGCCCACCGTCGAGCTGGCGCTGTCGAAGGTGAGGCCGGCGGGCAGGGCATCGGCCACGACCACGTTGGGCGCCTTCTGGCGGGCCACGTTCTGCACCTTGAGCTCGTAGCTGGCGATCGAGCCGGCCACCAGGTCGTTGACCTGGCTCTTCTTGATGCGCAGGTCGGGGACCTCGGGCCGGGTGGGCTTGGGCCGGGGCACGATGTCGTCGAGGGTGGGGGTGGTCGTCGTCGTGGTGTCCTGGGCCAGCACGGCGGCGGTGGAGAAGAGCTCGGCGGTGACGGGGGCCGAACAGGTGAACAGCCAGGTCTCACCGCCGTCGAGGACGCCGTCTCCGTCGCCCACCAGCGGTGTGGGCTGCGAGGGCTCGTCACAGGCGCTGTCGTCCACGCTCACGGCGTCGTAGCTGGCACCGCCGCCCGGGTTGGTCACGGTCACCCCGTAGTCGACGGTCTTGCCCAGGGGGACGGCGTCGTCGCTGGCCAGGGCGGCCAGCAGCAGGGGGGCGTCGGCGGCCGGGGCGCTGGTCACCGCAGCCAGGGGGAGGGGCATGCCGGCGGCATCGGTGGCCCGGGCCGTGAGCTCGGGCCCGCTGGCCGCATCGGTGGGGGCGTCGGTCCGGGTGGGAGCCCGGGGGGTGCGCTCCTCGGCCGGCGGGGGGACGAGCACGATGCGCTGGCCGGGGGCGATGCGGCGGTCGGGCCCGGTGCGGAAGGTGAAGTCGTGCAGGGACAGGGCCAGCTCGTCGAGCCAGGTGCCCCCGGTGTTGGCCACCACGTAGCAGCCCATGGGGCTGGCCAGCTCCACGCAGCGGGGATCGTCGGCCGCCAGCTCCTCGACGGTGGCCGCGGGGGCGATGGCGCCCACGTAGGCCCCGGCCTGGTCACCGGCCATGCCCGCCGCGGTTGCCGTGGCCTGCACGGCCAAGGGCTGGCCCAGGGTGGTCATGACCCGGTTGCGGACCCGCTGGGACGGGGCCACCCCGGCCTCGATCACCCAGGCCGCTCCGGTGGACAGCCCCTCGATGTCGACCTGGACGCCCACCGCGGTGTGGACGCCGTCGTTGATCAGTTCCATGCAGTACGTGACGGGGCCGCCGAGCACCGCGGCCGTCACCGCGGCCAGTCCCTCGAGGGTGTCGGGGCAGGCCACATCACCGGGGAGGGGCACCAGGCGCAGGCGCAGCGGCTTGCTGTCGTCGAGGAGGCGCAGCTCACAGGAGACGTCGGCGCCCGCAGGCACGTCGAGGATGGTGATGTCGGGCCCGTAGCCGACCGTGTGCAGGCCGTCGGCCCCGGTGCACACCAGGGCCTGGGTGGCTGGCGCCGCCACGTTGCGCAGGGTGAGGTTGGCGGTGGTGCCCGTGGGTACGGCCACCTGCCACGACGCACCTCCCCGGGCGTCGGTGCTCTGGGCGCTGATGCCGGGGCTGACGGCGAGGTCGGCACCGCCAGGGGCGGCGGCCAGGACCAGCCCCACGTCGGCCCGGGCCGTGGGCGGCTGGGTGGCCGAGTCGAGCACGTCGACGTGCACGTTGGTGGCGCACAGGCCGCCGGACAGCTGAGCGAGGACGCCATCGAGGCCGTCGGGGGAGTCGACGAGGACGACGTCGTCACGGGCGGGGTCGATGGCCCGGGTGCCAGCGGCGACGAGGTCGGGGCCGACGAGGGCACCGAGGGCGGCGGACTGCGTCGCGGCGGGGCCTGCCGCCACGCCCACCAGGTGGGTGTCGGGCCGGGCCCGCAGGGCGGCCACCGCTGCGGCTGCGGCCTCGGGCACATCGCCCGTCGTCACCCAGGTCACGAGCAGGGGTCGATCCCGGGGCAGCTCGCCGGCCGTGTCCGCCGCTGCGGCCAGGTCGGCCGTCCAGCTGGACGGGCCCGATCGGCCGGTGGCGCCCTGGGCGGCGGTGACGAGGGCTTCGAGGCCGGGGGCGCCCGCGGCGGCGTCAGCAGCCACATCGACGGATCCCACGGTGGGCAGCTGGCCGGCTGTGCCCGCCACCACCGTGCTCAGGTGGGCGCCCGAGGCCGCCAGGGGTGTGGCCAGGGTGCGCAGGGCGCCCGCCGTCGCCGCCGAGGACAGGGTGGGGTCGAGGACAGCGAGCACGTCGGCCCGGCAGCGGTCGACCAGGTCGTTGTCAGCCCGAGCCGCGGAGACCTCCCCCTCGGCGTCGGCCCGGACCGTGCGGGCCAGGTTCACGCCGCTGGCCAGGACCACCACCGCGCTGAGCACCACCAGCGCGTCCAAGCCGCGCCGGGACCGCCGAAGTCCACACCAGGTCATCCGCCTCGACCCCACTAGCCATCCGCGCGCCACCGAGCGCGAGCCCGCCTACACCAGGTGCGTCAGCCCGCCGCCGAACGCCCCACGTCGCCATTCGAGCACACGCCGCGCCCGAACAGTCACCAACAATGAGCAGTGTAAGGGGGACGAAAGCTGTTCGCGTCGTCACACCGGGGGTCGACCGGACACCGTTCGCTGCGGGGGCGGGTGCTGTCGTCGCGTGCTAGCCAGGTCGGCCGTGACCGCCCTCCACCCTCCCGAACCGGCTGAGCTGCTGGTCGGCCTCGATGCCGACGACACGCTGTGGCACAGCGAGGTCCACTTCGAGCTGACGCAGGCCAAGGTGCGCCAGTTGCTGGCCCCCAACATCGACATCGAACGGTTCGACGCCCAACTGCTGGCCGTGGAGCGTCGCAACCTTGGCTTCTTCGGCTACGGCGTGAAGGGCTTCGCCCTGTCCCTGGTGGAGACGGCCATCGAGGTGACCGACGGTCGCATCCCGGCCCGCGACATCGGCGCCATCCTCGAGTGGGCCAAGGAGATGATGTCCCACCCTGTCGAACTGCTCGACCACGTGGCCGAGGTGGTGCCGGCGGTGGCCCGGGCCCACCGGGTGGTGGTGATCACCAAGGGCGACCTGTTCCACCAGGAGGCCAAGGTGGCGGCGTCGGGGCTGGCCGAGCACTTCGAGGGGGTGGAGATCGTCAGCGAGAAGGCCGTGGGCGACTACCGCAAGGTGCTCGACCGCTACGGCGTCGAGCCGTCGCGGTTCGTCATGGTGGGCAACTCGCTGCGCTCCGATGTGCTGCCCGTGGTCGAGCTCGGGGGCTGGGGGGTGCACGTCCCCTACGAGATCACCTGGGCCCTGGAGCACGCCGAACTGCCCGACCCCCTGGCCGATCGGGTCGTCCGCCTCGATGACCTGGGCCAACTGCCCGCCACCCTGCGTTCCATCGCCGCTCAGCTGGGGCCCCGGACCTGAACCGTCGTTGGTCGACACCTCGGTCCCGTTCCGCACCGTGGCGAATCGGGGCTGAGGCCCGAGGCGCAGGCGCGGGTTCAGCGTCGATGGCTCCTACCCGGTCAAGGCCGTGGCCGACGCCTTGGCCTACGAGGTCCAGCTCGGCCGCCTGCGCCGTCCCCGGCGCGGCCGCTACGTCGTCGGTGTCCTGCCCCGGGTCACGGCCAGCCGGGTCCGCCGCCGTTGGCGGGAGGCCACCGACCACGACCCGGAGCTCGTTCCCCTCGCCGGCCTCGCCGGCCTCGTCGAGGAGATCTGAGTCCCCGGGCGGTCGGCGGTCGGCGGTCGGCGGTGTTCCGCACCACGGCGAATCGGGTCGGCGGGGTCGCCCCGGCAGCTGTGGCGCCGCGACCAGGGAGCACCCGGGGGCCGAGTCGTCGCCGACGCCGGATGACGTGTGCGCCGGCCAGTCGCCCGGGCGCGTGCTGGATTCGCCGTGGTGCGGAAGGGGAGCAAGGGGTCGGCTGCCGGCGGCGGGACGGCCATCCACGCCGCCCGCCGCCCGCCAGCTCAGGAGGCGGCGGGCAGCTCCACGGCCAGGCGGACGCCCTCGAGGGCCTCGTCCTCGAACACCCGGATGGAGAAGACGGTGCCGTTCTCGATGAAGAACGTCGTGCGGCGTGAGCCGTCGTCGCCGTCCTCGGTGGTGTTCGTCGGGGTCCACCCCAGGCTGCGCATGGTGTTCTCGACGTAGCTGGTCACCGCATCGAACCCCAGGGTGGTCCGCCAGGTGACGGTGCGTCCGAAGGTGGGCTCGGGGTCGTCGATGGCCTCGACGATCACCGAACCCGACGGGGCCCGGAACTCGGCGGGGAACCAGGCCGGCGCGGGCTGGCCGTCCCCGGCCACCGCACCGGGGTCGTCCACCCCCGACGGACCCTTGGAGGACGACCCGCAGGCGGCCATCGTGGCCAGCACCGCGAGCACGACGACGACGGCGGCGCAGCGGCGAAGAGCTCCCATGGCCGTCGATCCTGCCCACCCCCGCCGGTCTGCGCCGAAGCGCTGTGCCAGGATCGGCCGATGTTCGTACGCGTGACCGACGACGGTGACCCCACCCTCGAGGAGCTCGAGGACTGCACCCGCTTCCACGTCGAGGCCTCCACCGCCGACCCGGCCGTGCTCGGTCCCCGGCTCGGCGCCGCGGGCACGGTCGAGGGCGCCGCGCCCGACCACGCCTGGATCGAGGTCAGCTGGGTCCGGGCGCAGGCTGCCAGCCGGGTCCCCGGCAGCTGGATCGAGGACTTCGAGAAGATGCTGGGCTACGCCGCGTCCAAGGGCTGGATGGATGCCGACGGCGGCGCCATCTCCGCCCACGTCGAGGTGCGCTGAGCTCATCGGCCCAGGAACCTGGGGTCGAGCTCGTCGGGGGTGACGGGGCGCATGACGATGTCGACCGCCGTCCACAGCGTCTGAGAGTAGGGCCACGCCAGCAGGGGCACGACCAGGGCGGTGACCACGGCGATCACGAGGATGGGGAGGGGGTCGATCTCCGGGTAGCTGCCGATCAGGCCGATGGCCAGGACCACGAAGAGCACGCCGAAGGTGATGATGGTGTTCATCCCCACGGCCCCGATCCAGTGGCCCACCACCCGATCGGTGGCCAGGCCGCAGTTGGGGCAGCGCTCGGCCATGCGGAACCAGCTGGTGAAGATGCCCTTGCTGCCACAGTGGGGGCAGCGGCGCCGCAGGGCCCGGCTGACGAGCGTCCCGGTGCCGGGCGCCTTCGCTGAGGTCACGCGTGAACCGTAGTGCCGCGCCGACCCTTGCACGGACGTCCTCCCCAGCCCGTCCGCCGGCCCGTCCCCTGCGGCGGCGAGCTGTGGTGGAATGGCGGGGCGAACGTCGATGGCGTCGTGGCTTGAGGGGGGTCTGTCGTGGCTTTTCGGGTGGTGGTCGACTGGGACCTGTGCGAGTCCAACGCCGTGTGCATGGCCCTCGCACCCCAGGTCTTCGAGGTGGACGACGACGACATGCTCCAGATCCTCGACGAGACGCCGCCCGAGGAGCTGCGCAGCCTGGTCGTCGACGCCGTGGCCCGCTGCCCCAAGCAGGCCCTGTCGATCGCCGACGGCTGAGGCCACATGGCCCCCACTGCTCTGCACGCGCCCCTGCACGCGCCCCTGCACGCGCCCCTGGTCCCGCCCACGGGCACCGTCGTGATCGTGGGAGCGTCCCTGGCCGGTGCCCACGCCGCCATCGCCCTGCGCCGGGCCGGGTTCGAGGGCCGCCTGGTCATCGTGGGCGCCGAACCCCACCGCCCCTACGACCGCCCGCCGCTGTCCAAGTCCTTCCTGGCCGGCTCCTCCGTCGCCGGGCGCGACGAGAGCCGGTTGTCCCTCCCCGGGGTCGTGGACCTCGACGAGGGCGTCGAGTGGCAGCTGGGTCGACCCGCCGCCGCCCTCGATGTGGCCCGCCGCGTCGTCACCCTGGCCGACGGGGCCGAGCTGGCCTACGACGGGCTCGTCCTGGCCACGGGCTGTGCGGCCCGCACCCTGCCTGCGGCGGCCGGCCTCGGCGGGGTGCACGTGCTGCGGGGGCTCGACGACGCCCGGGCCTTGGCCCTCGACCTCGACGGCGCCCCCCGACGGGTGGTCGTCGTGGGCGCCGGCTTCATCGGGCTCGAGGTGGCATCCACGTGTCGGGCCCGGGGCCTCGACGTGTCCGTGGTCGACGTGGTGGCCACCCCCCTCGAGGCCGCGCTCGGGCCGGTGATCGGCACCGTGCTGGCCGACGTGCACCGTGACCAGGGCGTCGGCCTCCACCTGGGGGTGGGGATCGAGGGCTTCGACGGGGAGCGCAGGGTCGAGCGGGTGCGCCTGGGTGACGGCACCGTGCTCGATGCCGACGTGGTCGTGCTCGGCCTCGGCGTCACCCCCAACACCGCCTGGCTCGAAGGGTCGGGCCTGACGCTCGACAACGGGGTGGTGTGCGACGACACCTGTCTGGCTGCCCCCGGGGTGGTGGCCGCCGGCGATGTGGCCCGGTGGCCCAACGCCACCTTCGGCGGCGAGCTCATGCGGGTCGAGCACTGGGAGCACGCCGTGGAGATGGGGGGCTACGCCGGGCGCCGCCTGGTGGCCGAGCCCGCCGACGTCACCCCCTTCGCCCCCGTGCCCTGGTTCTGGTCCGACCAGTACGACCGCAAGCTGCAACTGGCCGGCCGACCCCGGGCCGGCGACCGACTGGCGGTGGTGGCCGGGTCCATCGAGGAGCGGCGCTTCGCCGCCACCTACGAGCGCGACGGGCGGCTGGTGGGGGTGTTCGGCATGAACCGGCCCCGCCAGGTCGTCATCGGTCGTGGCCTGGTGGCCCGGGGTGCGGACATCGACGAGGCCAACGCCACGTTGGCGGGCTGAGGCCGTGGCCGTGCCATGGTGGTCGGATGACGGATCCGGCCGATCAGCTGGTCGAATGGGTGGACCGGGACGGCACCGTGCTCGACGTCGTGACCCGGGCCCGCATCCGGGCCGAGAACCTGCTGCACCGATCTGTCGCCGTGGTCGTGCACTCGACGGCCGGTGACGTGCTCGTCCACCGCCGGGCCGGGTGGAAGGACGTGTGGCCCGGCTTCTGGGACGTGGCCGTGGGCGGGGTCGTGGCCGTCGGTGAGGGCTGGGAGCCGGCGGCCCGGCGCGAGCTGGCGGAGGAGATCGGCATCGAACGTCACGAGCTGCGCGCTCTGGGTGGGTATCACTACGCCGATGCCGACGTCGCCGCCTTGTGCCAGGTCTTCACCACCGTCGCCGACGGGCCCTTCCCCCTCCTCGACGGCGAGGTGGTGGAGGTGGCATGGGTGCCCCGATCCGAGCTCGTGTCATGGGTGGCCGGCCGGTCCGTGTGCCCGGATGGGGTACACGGTGTCCTCCCCCTGCTGTGAACGGCGTTCCCCACGCCACCGACCGCGGCCGGCGGGCAATCCGCGGGCCGCTCGGCGACGAAGTGCTGGCATGGTGACGAGAGCTGTGGCGCTGTGAAGGCGCGTCGCTCCCGCCCGCCCCTCGAGGCGGTGCCGGAGCCCCAGGAAACCCGACCGGGCCCGGGCCCGGTGCGGGGTGGGGTCGAGGGCCAGCTGCTGCAACAGGTGGCCCAGGGTGACCGTGACGCGTTCGCCCAGCTCTACGACCTGGTGTCACCCAGGGTGTTCGGCCTGGTCCGCACGGTCGTGCGGGACCGGGCCATGGCCGAGGAGGTCACCCAGGAGGTGTTCCTCCAGGTGTGGAAGCAAGCCCCCCGCTTTCGGCCCGACATGGGCTCGGCGACGGCGTGGATCTCCACCGTGGCCCACCGCCGGGCCGTGGACCGGGTGCGCAGCGAGGAGGCCTCCCGGGCCCGGTTGCAGCGCGACCAACGCATGGACATGACCAGCGCTCCCGGACCGGAGAGCGCCATGTTGGACCAGGTCGACCGCCAACGGGTGCGGGCGGCGCTGGCGCAGCTGACCGAACGGCAGCGGCGGGCCATCGAGCTCGCCTACTACGGCGGCCACACCTACGAAGAGGTCGCTGTCCTGCTGGACATACCGGTGGGCACAGCGAAGACACGCATTCGGGACGGGCTCATCCGCCTCCGAGACGCCATGGGAGTCGGCGATGAGTGAAGACCTGCACACCCTGGTCGGTGTCTATGCCCTCGATGCCCTCGAACCGCTGGAGCGACGCCGCTTCGAGGCTCACCTCGACGGTTGCGTGACCTGCGCCATCGATGTCGAGGGCCTCACGGCCACCGCGGCCCTGCTGGCCTCGGCCGTGGCCGAAGCCCCCCCGGCCGGGCTCCGGGCCCAGGTCCTGGCCCAGGTGGCCGAGACCCGCCAGGACCCCCCGGTGGTGCGGCCCCACAACATCCGTCGGGTGTCCCGCCTCGGTCGGGTGTTCATGTCGGTCGCCGCCGCCACCCTGCTGGTGGTGGGCGTCGTGGCCCTGACCACCCGGGGCGGGGGCTCGTCGGTGCCCGGCGAGCTCGCCTCCCTGGTGGCGGCACCCGACGCCCAGCTCGTCGACCTGCGTGACCAGTCCACCGACCTCATGATGCGGGTGGTGTGGTCGCCATCGGCGGGCAAGGGGGCGGTGGTGGCCAATGGCCTGGCCGATCCCGGTGCCGGCCACACCTACCAGATGTGGGCCATCGGAGCCGACGGGCCCCAGCCTGCCGGGCTGCTCGAGCCCGACGACAAGGGCGAACTGGTGGCCACCATGGACCTCGACCTGGCCGGTGCGGCCATGGTGGGCGTCACCGTCGAACCGGCCGGGGGCTCGCCCAAGCCCACCACCACGGTGCTGGCCTCGGGCACCGTGTGAGCTGACCCGGCAGCGACCAGGCGGATGGAGGAGGCGGCACCCCCCGGGGTGCCGCCTCCTTCGCGCCCTGCGTGGTCGGTGGGAGAGGTGGTGCGTGGTGGCGCGGCCCCGCCGACGCCGACCAATACGCAGCTCCCCGGCCTCCGAACCCCCTTGCGTGAGGTCGACGCAGCGCACCCGTACCCCTGGCCAGGCCAGCCGAGCACCACGTTCAGTGCTCGTTGGTCTCCTGGTCGCCGCCGTCGCTCTCGGCATCGCCATCCTGGTGGCGGGGTTGAAGGGCAGTTGGCGATCTCCGGTGGTGACCATCGGGGAGAGCGTGGTCGACCGGGTCCCCAGCTGGGTCAAGACCTTCGCCGTGCGCACCTTCGGTTCCAACGACAAGCTCGCCCTGCAGATCGGCACCGTGGCCATCCTGGCCGTGTTCGCCGTGGTCATCGGCCTGGTGGCACGGCGCCGCCCCCGGCTGGCCGCCGGTGGGGTGGCGTTGTTCGGGCTGGTGGGTGCGGCGTCGGCCGTGAGCCGCCCCGCCGCCTCGTGGACCTCGGCCATCCCGTCGATCGTCGGCGCCGCCGCCGGCATCGGCGCCCTGGTCGTGCTGCGGGCCCGCCTGCTCCTCGATGCGCCGGCCGGGTCCATGGCCGGCACCGCCGCCGGGCTCGATCCCGACAGGGTCGGCCTTCCGCCGGGCCGGCCCGTGGGCCGACGCCAGCTGCTGTTGACGTCAGCCGCGGCGGTGGCCGTCGCCGCGGTGGCCGGGGGCGCCGGCCAGGCCCTGCGCAGCCGCTTCTCGGTAGCCGGGCGGCGGGCCCAGGTGGCCCTGCCCCCGCCCACCGGTCCGACCGCGGCACCCCTGCCCGCCGACCCCCTGGGCGTCCCCGGCATCACCCCGTTCATGACGTCGAACGCCGACTTCTACCGGGTCGACACCGCCCTCGTGGTGCCCCAGGTCGATCCCGACACCTGGACCCTGCGCATCCACGGCATGGTGGACAAGGAGCTGAACCTCTCCTACCAGGACCTCCTCGACCGCCAGTTGGTGGAGAAGGACCTGACCATGGTGTGCGTCTCCAACGAGATCGGCGGCACCCTGGCGGGTACGGCCCGGTGGCTGGGCTTCCCCCTGGCCGCCCTGCTCGACGAGGCCGGCGTGCAGCCCGGGGCCGACCAGGTGGTCAGCCGGTCGGTCGACGGCTGGAACTGCGGGACCCCCACCGCGGTGATCATGGATGGTCGCGACGCCCTCGTGGCCGTGGGCATGAACGGCGAGCCCCTGCCCCTCGAGCACGGCTTCCCCGCCCGCCTCGTCGTGCCCGGGCTGTACGGCTACGTGTCGGCCACCAAGTGGCTCAGCGAGATCGAGCTCACCACCATGGACGCCTTCGACGGGTACTGGGTGAAGCGCAGCTGGGCCAAGGAAGGCCCCATCAAGACCTTCTCCCGCATCGACACCCCCAAGGGCCTGTCCCGCACCGCCGCCGGTCCCGCCATGATCGGTGGCATGGCGTGGCACCCCCACGTCGGCATCAGCGCCGTCGAGGTGCGCATCGACGACGGCGCCTGGCAGCCCGCCACCCTGGCGCCGGTGCCCTCGGACGACCTGTGGGTGCAGTGGGCCCTGCCCTGGGACGCCACCAGCGGGCGCCACCAGATCACCGTGCGGGCCACCGACGGCGACGGGGTCGTGCAGACCGAGGACCGGGCTGCCCCCATCCCCGACGGCGCCAGCGGCTGGCACTCGGTGGTGGCCCTGGTCGCGTGACGAGGCGGCTGACCGCCGTGCTCACCGCTCGAGACCTGCAGTCCTTTTCCCCGACGTTTCCAATCCCTGTCCCGTCGGACTCCGAATCACCCCCGACGAGGGCGACAGGGACCCTCCCCCCGGAAGCCCTCCACCGTCCAACGCAGTCGAAACCGGCGCAACCCCCACGGTGCGCCTCACCTCAAGGAGCAAGCCCCATGAAGAACCTGAAGCACCCCCGCCGCACCGCCCTCGTCGGCCTCATGCTCGTCGGTGCCCTGGGCCTGGCCGCCTGCGGTGACGACAGCGACTCGGCCTCCACGGCCACGACGGCCGCCGCCGCGGCGACCACCACCACGGCCAAGGCCACCACCACGACCGGCAAGGCCACCACGACCACGGCCGCCGCGGCGGCCACGCTGACCAAGACCAACTTCGGTCCCGGTTGCGCGGCGGTGCCCACCTCCGGTGCCGGTTCGTTCTCGGGCATGGCCGCCGATCCCGCCGCCACCGCGGCCAGCAACAACCCCGCCCTGTCCACCCTGGTCACCGCGGTCAAGGCCGCCGGCCTCGTCGACACGCTCAACGGTCCCGGGCCCTTCACCATCTTCGCCCCCACCAACGACGCCTTCGCCAAGATCGACCCCACCACCCTCAACGGCGTGCTGGCCGACCCCACCGGCGCCCTCACCAAGATCCTCACCTACCACGTCGTGGCCGGCAAGCAGATGAACGCCGAGGAGCTGGCCAAGGCGGGCACCGTCGAGACCGTCGAGGGCAGCACCATCGCCATCGCCGCTGACGGTGACACCATCGAGGTCAACGGCCAGTCCGCCGTGGTCTGCGGCAACGTCAAGACCGCCAACGCCACCGTGCAGATCATCGACACCGTCCTGATGCCCAAGATGTGATCGGCCGCGACCCCGTCAGGGTCGCAGCAACACCCGACCGAAGGCCTGCCGGCTCTCCACGAGCTGGTGGGCCTTCGTCGCGTCGGCCAACGGGAAGACCTGGTCGATGACGGGGGTCAGCTCGCCGGCGGCCACCCGGGCGATGAGGGACTCGATCATGGCCCGGGTGCGCGCCGGGTCCCTGGCGAACTCGGCGCCCAGGAACACGCCGGTGAGCGAGCCGTTCTTCTGCATGATGGGCCAGATCTCCGGCGGCCGTTCCTCACGACCGGCCCGGCCCACCCAGCTGACCCGGCCCCGGTAGGCGAGCACGGCGATGCTCGTCTCCAGCGTGTGCCCGCCGACGGGGTCCACGACCAGGTCGACGCCACGGCCCTCGGTGATGCGCAACACCTCGCCTACGACGTCGGCGGTGGTGTAGTTCACCACCCGGTCGGCACCGTGGTCGAGCAGACGGGCCAGGCGCTCCTCACCCGAGGCGGTGGCGATGATCGTGCTGGCCCCGGCGGCACGCGCCAGCTGGATGGCGGCCAGGCCGACACCGCTGGCCCCGGCCTGGATCAGGACGGTCTCGCCGGCCTCCAGGTGACCGAACTCGAAGAGGCAGTCGTCGGCGGTGCCGAACTCGATGGGCACGGCGGCGGCGTGCTCGAAGGTGACCTCGTCGGGGATGGCGTAGACCGAGCCCGCGGGCACCGACACCAGCTCGGCGTGGCTGCCCGCCCCCATGGTGGCCACGACGCGCTGGCCCACGTCCAGGCCGGTGACCCCGTCGCCCACCGCGGCGATGGTGCCCGACGCCTGGTAGCCCACGATGTGGGGGGAGCTGGCCAGGACCCCGCCCTGGCGGTGGAGCAGATCGCCACCCTGGATGCCCACGGCGCCGACGGCGATGAGCACGCCACCGGCCCGCAGCTGGGGGTCGGGGACCTCCTCGTAGCGGAACACCTCGGGGCCACCGGTCTCGTAGTACACCGCTGCTCGCATGCGCGGACGCTAGCGGCCTAGGGTCCAGGCCGGTCGCCCACCCCGAGGGACGTGGGCAGGGGGCGGCCGGGACGGGGAGCCATGGAGACCGAGCAGACGCGCCAGCTCATCGACGAGCTGTACGCCACCATGCGCAAGGGGGACCGCGCCGGCCTGGCCGCGCTGTTCACCGACGATGTCGAGTGGGTGCCGCCGGAGACGGCCAAGATCGGCGTCGTGCGCGGTCCCGAGGCCGTGGCCGCCGAGCTGGCCGGGGACACCCCCCGCAAGCTCTTCAAGATGAGCACGTTCAAGCTGACGGTGCGCAAGGTGCTGGCCGACGGCGACACCGCCGTGGTCCAGCAGGCCATCAGCGCCCAGACCCGCGGTGGCGAGCGGTACGAGAACGAGTACTGCTGGGTGTACACGTGTCGTGACGGCAAGGTGTCCCGCCTCGACGAGCACGCCGACACCTTCAAGGCGGCCCGGTTGTTCGGGTGGCTCGACTGATGGCCGAGAAGACGTACCCCCGCCTGACCGAGCCGGTCATCGCCCACGGTGCCGTGGCCCTGTTCACCAGCCGGGCCGCGACCGAGACCGCCGGCCGTGACCTGGTCGACGCCGGCGTGGCCGGTTCCGTGGTCGTGCACACGGCCATCGACGGTTGGGACGGACCGTGGCTGGGTGTGGTGCGGGCCTCGGGCGACGACCCCGCCGCGGTGGGCCAGGCCCTGCTGGCCGCAGCCGCAGTGGACAGCGGTGCCGCCGTGTACGCGGCCACCATCCGCCAGATGTGGGCGCCCGAGCGCACCTGGGCCGACGGCGAGCAGTCGCCGGGGCTGGGGGCGCTGTTCGCCATCTCCCGCAACCCCGCCCTGACCCATGACCAGTTCGAGGCCCACTGGCGGGACAACCACGGGCCGCTGGCCGACAGGTACCACCCCGGCATGTGGGACTACGTGCAGTGCGGCTTCGACGGACCGCTGAGCCCCGACGCACCGCCTCGGGACGGGCTGGCCCTGTGCAAGTTCGCCAGCATGACCGACCTCAAGGAGCGCTTCTTCGACTCCGACGAGGGACGTGCCGCCATCGCCGCCGACGTGCGCCGCTTCTCCGACGTCAACGCCAGCCCCTCGGTGCGCATGACCGAGACCATCCTGCGCTGAGCCCCACCGCGATCCTCGGCCGACCTGGGAAGATCGCTGACCGCAGCGGTTGATGATCCTCCCGGGAACGCCGGAGGTCGCCAGGGACGAGCTGTCGGCGGTGCCGCGGCCGCCCGGCAGGCCGCAGGCTCAGGTCTGGTCGCGCCAGCGGACGACGAAGCTGCGGTGGCGGGCCAGGCCCGGTGCGTAGGCCCGCCACACGCCGCCGAAGGTCAGGCGGGTGTACTCGGTCCAACCCATGGCCTCGGGCGCGGTGATGCGCCGCACCACCTGCCGGATGCCGCCCTCGTGCACCACGTAGCCGGCCCACACCCCCGGGTAGTCCTTCACCGCCGCCACCTCGGCCTGGACGATGGACCCGAAGCGCAGGCGCCGGTTGCGATGGGTGTGCCCGGTGGTGATGAACACGTCCCGCTGCACCCGGCGGATGGCGGCCAGGACCCGGGGCCCTTCGGGCCAGGGGATGCCCACGGGGTACTGCGTGGGCACGGGCAGGGGCTCGAAGGGGTGGTGCACGCACATCAGCACCGGTCGGTCGGCCTCGGCCAGGGCGTCGAGCAGGTCGGGCAGGGCCCGGGTCAACGACCCCGGGCTGTGGCCGGGCACGGCCGAATCGACCACCACCACCCGCACCCCGGGAAGGTCGGTGACCGACACCGGATCGGCGCAGGCCAGCCCGGCTGCCCCCAGGGCTTCGGCCGGGGTCAGCTCGCGCCGGCCCCTCGTGTCGTGGTTGCCCGGGCACACGGCCACGGGCACATCGAGGCCGGTCAAGAGGGGGGTGACCTGGTCCCACTGGCGGTGCAGGCCGTTCTCGGTCAGGTCGCCCTTGACCACGAGCAGGTCGGGGTTCCACGCCATGGCCTCGTCGACCGCAGCCCGGCTGCAGCGCACGGACGCCGGCTCCGCCAGCCCCGAACGGTCGGCCATGGTCTTGAACCACCCCTGGCGGCCGCTACCCACGTGCAGGTCGCTCACCGCGGCGATGCGGCACAGCTCGTCCCCCGGAGGTGGGGCCAGGGTGCGACAGCGCAGGCGCACGCTGTCCCCGGCCCCGGTCTCCACCACCACGTCGTAGCGGGTGTCGGGTTCGAGGCCGTCGATGACCAGCCCGCCCGGTCCGTCACCGCCGCCCACGTGGGTGGCCCGGGGACCGACGCGCACCTGCACCGGACCCCGGGGCGCGTGGCCCCACACCACCTGCACGGCGGTGTCCTCGACGGCGAAGACGGACACACGTTGCAGCCCGCCAGCCGCGCCGGCCTCAGCCAAGCGAGGCCCCGAGCCGATCACCCTCACGCTCGGCCAGGGCCACCGTGACCGCGAGCTTCTCCAGGAGCTGGGACAGGGTCTTGGCCCCCTGGGGCACCGGGTGCTCGGAGAAGAACGACGCGACGTCGCGGGCCAGGGCCGGGTCGGTGAACGTGGTCATGCCCGCCACCATGCGGGTGATGGTGTTGCGGGGGAAGCGCTCGCCGAGCTCGTCCCAGTGCGAGGCCAGGAACGCCCACACCCGCGGCCCCTGCTCCCGGTTGAGCAGGGCCCGGTTGATCACGTAGGGGGCATCCTGGGTGCGGATCGATCCATCCGACGCCCGGGCCAGGGTGCGATCGATCTCGGCGTCGCCGGGGAAGTCGGCCAGGGCGTACAGGTAGCGACGCTGCTCCTGGGGGGTGGGTGCGGTCTCGGACAGGCCCAGGAACTGGTCGTAGGTGGCGGCATCGCCGCCGCTGGCCAACACGTTCAGTGCCGCCGCGGTCAGGGAGGGGTCCACCGCTTCGGGCGTCGTCAGGGCCAGGGCGTGGAGCTCGGCCGCCTTGGCCTGGACCCCGGGGTCGTCACCGGTGGTGCCCAGCAGGCCGAAGAGGGCGGCCCGAAGCTCCCGGCGGCGCTCGGTCTCGCCCTCGGCCGGCTCCCAGCCGGTGATGTCGAGGGCGGGGCCGGCCAGGTCGCGCACCACGGCCCGGAACTTCAGCAACGCATCACCCTCGACGGTGCGCGACAGGGTGCCCAGGGCCCCGGCCAGGCGCTGCCACACCGAGAGGTCGTCGTCGTCGTGGAGGCCACGGGCCAGGGCCAGGAAGTCGGCGGCCGTGGTCCGCCCGGCCAGCACCGAGGCCCAGGTGTCGTCGACCAGGCCGTAGCGCTCGATGGGGGCCAGGTGGTCCTGGGCCCCGGCGGTGAGCGCGCCCAGCAGGTCACCGGCGTAGCGCACCCGGTAGAAGCCGTGCCCGCCGGCGTTGACGAGCACGTCGGCGGGGGCCGAGCCGTCGGCGCCGGCCACGTCCACGGTCACCGAGTCGCCCTCGATGAGCACCCGGTGCTCGACCCCACCGGCCGCCACGATCACGGGCACCATCCAGCGCACCTCGGTGGCGGCGTCGGCGGCGTCGGCCTCCAGGTAGCGGAAGCGCTCCTGGGACAGGGTCAGGGTCGTGCCCGACAGCGAGGCGGACACCAGGGGGAAGCCGCCCTGCCAGATCCAGCTGTCGGCCACCCCCCGCACCGGCTCCCCGGTCTCGGCTTCGATGGCGTCCCACAGGTCGCTGGTCTCGGTGTTGCCGTAGGCGTGTTCGACCAGGTACCGACGCACCCCGGCCCGGAAGGCCTCCTCGCCCAGGTACTGCTCGACCATGCGCAGCACGGCCGCGCCCTTCTCGTAGGTGAGGATGTCGAACATGCCCTCGGCGTCGGCCGGGGAGATGACCTCGTACTCGATGGGCCGGGTCGTGGCCAGGGCGTCGGTGTCGAAGGCCATGGTGCGGGACAGGCCGAAGTCGACCCAGCGCTTCCACTCGGGGCGGAAGGCGTCCGTCGCCTTCATCTCCATGAACGTGGCGAAGGCCTCGTTCAGCCACAGCCCGTTCCACCACTTCATGGTCACGAGGTCGCCGAACCACATGTGGGCCAGCTCGTGGAAGATGACGTCGGCCACCCGCTGCAGCTCGGGCTGGGTGACGGCCTTGGGATCCACCAGCAGCAACACCTCGCGGAAGGTGATGCAGCCCAGGTTCTCCATGGCCCCGAAGGCGAAGTCGGGCACGGCCACCAGGTCGATCTTGTCGCCCGGGTAGGGGATGCCGTAGTAGTCGGACAGGAAGCGCAGGCCGAACTCGCCGGCCTCGAGCCCGTAGCCCACCAGGTGGCCCTGGCCCTTGGGGTAGACGATGCGCAGGGGGGTGCCGCCCACGTCGACGGCCTCGGTGGCCTCGAAGGGGCCGACCACGAAGGCCACCAGGTAGGTGGACATGACCATGGTGTCGGCGAAGCGGTAGCGCACCCGGCCGTCGCCCATGGCCAGGCGCTCGGTCTCCGCCGAGTTGGAGATGGCCAGCTCGCCCTCGGGCACGACCAGGGTGATGCCGAAGGTGGCCTTGAACTCGGGCTCGTCCCAGCACGGGAAGGCCATGCGGGCGTGGGGGGCCTCGAACTGGGTGGCCGCGGCCACCTGCTCGTTGCCCTCGGGGTCCTTGTAGGTGGTGCGGTAGAAGCCGACCAACTTGTCGTTGAGGATCCCACCGAAGCGCAGGTGGACCGAGGCTGTGCCCACGCCCAGCTCACCCTGGAGGGCCAGGGTGGCCCGCTCGGTCTCGGTGTCGGTGCTGACGGTGGCGTCGATGCGCGGCCCGTCGGGCGTCTCCACCCAGGCCTCGACGATGTCGAGGTCGTCGGCGTTGAGCACCACCTCGCTGACCGGTTCGGCCACGTCGACCCGCACGGCGACGGCGCCGACGAACGCCGCTCCCGCCAGGTCGACCTCGAGGGTCAGGTCGTAGTGCAACGGGCGGACCGTGGTCGGCAACCGGAAGCGGGACGTCTCGGCAGCGGTGCTTGAGGTCACGAGGGGCGAGGCTATCCGCCCACCGCGGGGCGTCGCGTACCCGCACCGACTCGGCCGTCATCGCACGGAGAGCGATCGCTGACCAGGTCGGGGGTAGGATCCGACCATGTCCGCAGAGGCCGAGCGGCCCAGTGCCACCAGCCTCGAGGCGCGCCTGGGCCGCCCCGGGGACTGCGTGGGTGTGGTGGGGCCCGCGGGGGCGGGCAAGAGCCGCCTCCTCGCCGCCCTCGTCGAGCGCCGGGTGGGCCTGGGCCAGCGTGTCGTGCGGGGGGCGGGACGGCGCTTCGAGGAGCTCTCCTACGCCGCCTTCGACCGGGTGGTGACCCCCCCGGTGGGGCGCGACGACGCCGGCGCCGACGGCGAGGTGCGCCGGGGTGTCGAGGTGGGCCTGCTCGGTGGCGGCCTGCTGGTGGTGGACGACGCCCAGTGGCTCGACGCCGCTTCCCTGCGGGTGGTGGCCTCCCTGGCCGCCCGGGCCGAGGAGGGGGGTTGGCAGGTGCTGGTGGCCACCCGCCCGGTGCGGGGCCATCGAGAGCTGGCCGGCCTGCACGAGGTGCTGGTGCGCACCGGCCCCCTGGTGCGCCTGGGCCCCCTGGGCCGTGACGAGCTGGCCGCCCTGGCCAGCGAACGTCTGCGGGCCCCGGCCACAGAAGAGCTGGTGGAGGTGCTCGAACGCTGGAGCGGGGGCTGGCCGGCCTGGGCCGAGCGCCTGCTCACAGGATGGGCCGAAGAGGGCATCGTCGTGCGGGGCCAGTTGCGCCGCGACCCCGCCGGCCGGTTGCCCGACGCCGTGGTCGAACTGGTCGAGGCCCGACTGGCCGCCCTCGATGCCGCCGAGCGTGCGGCGCTCGTGCGCCTCTCCCTGGCCCATGCCGATGGTGACGCCGATGCCGCGGCCGACGCCGAGGATGCCGGCTCCCGCGGCGGGGCCGACGCCCCTGACGGTCACGCCACTGAGGCCCTGGCCGGCCTGGGTGCCGCCGCCCTGCTCGACCGCCACGGACGGGACCCGGTGCCCGCAGTGGCCGTGGCCACCCTGTTGCTCGTGCCCCGGGCCGAGCAGCACGAGGCCCGCCGCCACCTGGCCCGGGAGGCGTCGGCCCGACCCGGGGGGGCGCTCGCCGCCGCCCGCCACCTGCGGGCTGCCGGGGCCACCGACGCCGAGGCCCGGGCGGGCTACACGCGGGCCGGCGAGGTCCTGGCCCCCCGCGACCCCGTGGCCGCGCTCGTCTGGTTCGAGGTCGCCGCGGTGGGCAGCGATGGCGCGGTCGACGCCGAGGCCGCCGGTGCGGCCGGCTACGGCCGCCTGGCCGAGGCCCTGGCCGCCGCGGGCCGGGGCGACGACGCCCTGGTGGCGGCGGAGACCGCCCTGCGCCGGGGCGGCACCGAGGCCGACCGGGCCCGTCTGGCCGCGGCCGCCGTGCTGGCCGAACGGGGCCTGTGGTCACGCGCTGCCGAGCTCAGCGGCGAGGTGACCGGCCACCCCGGGGCCGGACCGGCGCTGGCCCGGGCCCAACACGCACTGTGCCTGGCCGTGGCCGGACGGGTCGACGAGGCCCGGGCCGTGGCCGCGGGCCTGGCCGGGGCCACCTCCACCGGGCTGGCCGAACGGGCCCTGGTGGCCACCGCGGTGGCGCTGATCGACTCGCTCGAACCCCAGGGGCACCGTGACGGCGTGGCCACCCTGGTCGAAGCGGCCACCCTGTTCGAATCGGCCCCTCCAGCCGTTCCCCTGGCCCTCGTCCCCCACGAGGTCGCCGCGGCCCTGGCCCTGGCCTCGGGCGACGCCGTCCTCGCCGGGGAGCTGGCGCGCCGGGCGGCCCGGGCCCTGGCCCTACCCCTGCCCCGCCGGGCCCGCCTGCTGCTGGTGGCGGGCTGGGCCGCCATGCGCCAGGGCAACGCCCCCGCGGCGGAAGAGGCCCTTACCCGGGCCAGCGCCGCCCTGTCGTCGGACCGCGACCGGGTGTTGGCCGCGGGGCTCGAAGCGGGCCTGGCCCGACGCGACGGCGACGTGCCCCGCCAGGCCGCGGTGGTCGAGGCCGTGGCCGGTCTGCTGGGCCAGGTCGCTCCCGACCTGTTGCTGCTCGACGCCCTCGGCGAGCTGGGCGTGCTGCTGCGCCGCTTCGGGCACGCCGACAAGGTGGGCGGCGCCCACCGCAGCGCCGGTGCCCTGCTGGCCGAACTGGGCTCGCCGCCCGTGTGGGCCCTGCCCCACGCCTGGGCCGAGCTCGCCGCCGCCGCGGCCGTGCCCGATCCCGTGGCCGCGGCGGGCCCCGCGGCCGACGTGGTGCGACTGGCCCCCGGAGCCCGGCGCCTCGAACCCCTGGGCGGGGCCGCCCTGGCCTGGCGCACCGTGCTCGAGGGCGAGGTCGACGTGGCCGCAGTGGACGATGCCCTGGCCCACCTGGCCCGGGTCGGGCTGGCCTGGGAGGCGTCGCAGCTGGCCGGGCAGGCCGCCATCCGCGTGCGCGACCCCCTGGCCGCCCGCCGCCTCCTCACCCAGGCCCGATCGCTGCGGCCGGCCACTCCGGGCGCACCCGACGAGCTCGACGAGGCCCAACCCCGCACGTCTCCCCTGTCGGACCAGGAGCGCAAGGTGGCTCGCCTGGTGGTCGACGGGCTCACGCACAAGGAGATCGGCGCCCAGCTCTACATCTCACCCAAGACGGTGGAGCACCACGTGGCCCGCATGCGCCAGAAGCTGGCCGCGGGGTCTCGGGCCGAGATGCTGGCCGCCCTGCGACGCGACCTGGGGGAGACGGGCTCGAGCCGTCCCGCGTGAGCTACCACCCCTCGACCCGCCTTCCCTGGACCGCCCGTCCCTGGCCCGCCTTCCTTGAACCGATCGTTTCAGGCTCCCGCGGCTGCGGTACACCTCTGCCGCAACCGAACCGAGGGAGACCGCACATGGCTGGTGAATCGGACGAGGCCAAGGGCCGACTCAAGGAAGCCGCCGGCGCCCTGACGGACGACCAGGACCTCAAGAACGAGGGCAAGGTCGACAAGGGCACGGGCAAGCTCAAGGACGCCGCCGAGAAGCTCGGCGACAAGGTGAAGAAGGCGATCGACTGATCGTCCCGCCGCCGGGTGGGGACGGGCGGTGAGAGCTGCCCGGTCCCGCCGGTCGGCTCTGCTCAGTCCCGCCGGTCGGACGCGGAGACCTGCATGTACAGGCCTTCGCACGTGCGCACCAACACCCCTGCGGCGTCGGCTAGCGCCGGGGAGGAGAGCGGGTTCTCGGCCCGGGCCCGCCACATGGAGATGAGCCGGCCCAGTTCGGCCAGGGCCTCGCTGTCGGTCGACGACTCGTCGATGCCCAACCGTTCGCGGACCCCGTTGCCGGCCCCACCGAGGAGACGCTCCATGGCGTCACCCTCACCCGGTCGCACCTCGATCACCCCGGTGCGCAGCTCGTTGTAGAGGCGGATCTCGGCGAACTCGTGGGCCCCGGCCACCACCCGCTCTATCTCCGCCGCCAACTGGTCGGACCGCGGCGTGGGGGCAACCCGGGACAACCGGGCCAGGGTGAGGAGGGCCGATCGGGCCTTGAGCACGTTGCGGCGCGAGGCGAAGTGGGTGAGCAGCACCTGGCGCAGCTCGTCCAGTCCGCTGCGGTCGGTGAGCTCGGCCACCAGCTGGGTCGATGTCGACACCCGACCCGAGCGCACCAGCCCCACCGACAGGCGCACCCCGAACAGGCCCAGCCGGTCGAGCAACTCGGTGCGGGCCTGGGCCGACGCGGCGACGTCGCTCTCGCCCCGGAACCGGTCAGCGGACAGCAACAGCGCCTCGACCTGGGACTTGGGAGCGTCGGCCAGGTCGCGCACGGCCCGGAACTCGTGCTCGCGCAGGGTGGCGCTGGTCTCGGCCAGCAGGCCGGCCACGGGAACCACGGTCTGGACGAACGCCCGCAGCTTGGGCTCGTCGCGGTAGCGGGCCGCGATGCGCCGGGCCGAGGTCATGCTGTCGATGCGGCCCACGCCGATCTCGTCGGCCCGGGACAGCACAGCCAGCGCGTTGACCGGGCTGGGCTGGGCGAACTCGCCCTCGTGGAAGGCCTCGAGGAAGTCGAGGTCGGTCACGTGCAGGTGGCGCAGCAGGTACACGACGGCGTCAGCGGGGGTGGGGCGCTCGTCGTCGGGAGCCGGGAAGGTGCGGGCCCGCTCGGCCAGATCGGGGGTGAGCGAGTCGAGGCCCGGCGTGTCGATGAGGGTCATGCGGGCCAGCGAGGACGACGGCCACTCGACGGTGAGGCTCTCGACCTCGGAGGGGGCACGGCCACCGAGGGAGATGTCGAGGGAGCCCTCGTGGCGCTCGAAGGGCACCTCGATGGCCCGACCGCCCCGGGGTTGCAGGGACACCCGGTAGCTGAAGCCGTTGCGGTACCAGGTGACGACGTTGGTGCACTCGCTGGCGTCGGTGGGGGCCAGCCGCTCGCCGACCAGCGCGTTGAGCAGGGTCGACTTGCCCGCCTTCACCTTGCCGGCGATGGCCACCCGCAGGGGCTCACCCAGCCGGTCCTGGACCCCTGCCACGATGGGGGCGTGGGGTGACCCCGCATAGGCCCGGGCCGCCCGCTCGGCCAGCACGGCCACCTGCTCCAACAGCGTCGGTCCCGTGGCCATCAGCCCAACCTCTCGATCACGGGCGTCGTCCCGGGCATCGTCATGGACACCGCCGTCACGCCCGGAGCGGCTGGCTGGCGGCCAGGGCCCCGGAGCCGGCTTCGGCCCCGGCCAGCAGGCGCCGTGCCGCCGTCGCCGCCTTGCGCTCGGTCTTGAGCTCGACGAGGCGGGCGGCCCGGGTCTCACGGTCCGAGCGCAGGTGCTGCTGCACCGCGGCCAGGGCTTCGGTCGTGGAGCGGTTGAGCTCCTCGGCCCGGCCCGCGTACAGGTCGCGCAGCTGGCGTTGGACGATGCGCAGGGTGTCGCGGGTGTCCTTGGCCGCCCGGAACAGGGTGTCGTCGGTGTAGCGGTGCACGGCCTGCTTGGCCACCTGGCGCCGCTGGGCCAGGAGCCGCCGCTTCTCGTCACGCACGGCGCGGCGGCCGAGCAGGGCGCCGACGGCCAGCCCCAGGGGGATGGCCAGACCGGCGGTGCCCAGGGCGGTGGCGGCCATGGAGACCATGGCCACGCCGCCGTAGGTGCCGCGGACCGCGGTGATGCCCTTGGCGCCGATGGTGTACTTGCGGTCCTCGAACTTGGCGTTGAGCTTGTCGGGCACCTGCACCTCGCTGCTCTTGGGCAGCAGGGCGGTGGCGGCGTCGGCGTCGTCGCCGAAGTGCTGGGCCACCTGCCACGCCAGGTAGGCGGCCCGTTGGTGCTGGTAGAGGTGGTGCGAGGTCAGCAGGGAGCCGACGGCGGTCACCACCCAGGGCTCGAACTCGTCCCAGGTGCGCCCGGGGTCGCTCGAGTCGATGGCCTCGTCGGCCTGGCGGGTCAGCTCGCGGAACTGGGAGCGCAGGTGGTGGTCGATGTCGCCCACCAGGTCCGAGGTGCCGTCGCTGAGGGTCTGCTGCCACTTGGCGGCCCGGCCCCGCAGCTGCTCGGCCTGCTTCTTGGCCTGTTCGAGCTCCTGCACCACCCGGCCGGCGCTCTCGGGGTCCTCGAGCACGCTGAGCTCGGCCTCGACCTGGCCCTCGAGCTGGCCGAGCACGTCGCGCAGCTCGCCCAGCACCCGTTCCACCGCTGCGGCCTGGGCCCGGGCCCCGAGGCCGCTGCGCAGCAGGGTGACCAGCTCGGCGAAGCCGGACTCGGCGTTGAGCTCACGGTCGTTGTTCTCGATGGCGGCCCGACGCAGGGGGGCGGCGGTGGACACGACGGGGGCGTCGATCCCGGCTCGGCGCAGGTGGTCGACATCGCCGGCGGCCATGCGTCGCCACGACGGGTAGAAGTCGGCCTTGGTGATGACGCACACCACGTTGGGGCACAGCTGGCGCACGGCCTGGAGGTAGTCCAGCTCGGAGCGGGTGTACTCCTGGGAGGCGTCGGACACGAACAGCACCCCGTCGGCCTGGCCGGCCAGGCGCACGGCCGCCGCGCCCTGGGGCGAGCGCAGGCCGCCCACACCAGGGGTGTCCACGAGGACCAGGCCGCCGGCCAGCAGGGACCGGGGCAGGCCGACCCGTACGGCCCGGGCTTTGGCCGTGGGCTCGCCGGCCACGTGCTCGGTCTCGTCGGTGGCCCACTGGCGGATGTCGTCGAGCTCGATGGGGCGACGTTCCACCGACGGGGGGCCAGCCTGGGCGGCGGCGGCGACGGGATCGTCGAGATCGCCGCCCTCGGGTGAGGTCGGCGCTGGGGCCTCGATCTCGAGCAGCAGTTCGGCCCTGGGCTCCGCCGCGTGGTGGACCATGATGGGCCGGGCCGTGGCGATGTCGTCGTCGCTGGGACAGATGTCTGCGTTGACCAGGGCGTTTATGAGGGTCGACTTGCCCTTCTTGTACTCGCCCACCACCAGCACCTGGTACTGCAGGTCGCCCAGCCGCTCGGACGCGGCGTCCAGCCGGGCCACGAAGTCGCCACGGTTGCGCGCCAAGGCCAGGGCGCGGACCGCAGCTGTGGCCTGGAGGGCCCGCTGCAACGGGGGTTCCGGGTTCTCCCGGTTGACGTCAGACATGGTGGGACGACACAGGGTGGCGCGTGTTGCGGGGACGCGATGCGGCGACGGTGGACTGCGGCGAACAACCTACCGGATGGCGCAGGTCACTCCCCGTGCTGGCTGCGGCAAGGTCCCGTGACGCGACATCGCCGGCCCACCACCCCAGGGGTGGCAGGCCGGCGGTGCAGGACCGCTGTCGTTGGTCAGGCCCTCGATCGGGTCGCCCGGCCGTCAGTCGTCGATGTCGACGTCGGTGTCCTCGACGTGCTGCAGGTCGACGTCGGTGTCCTGCTCCTGGACCTCGGAGGAGAAGGTCGAGCTGTCCTCGAAGCTGTCGTTGTCGGAGAAGGCGTCGTTGTCCTCGACCGAGGCGGTCAGCTCGTTCGCCTCGTTGAACGAATCGGCCACCTCGGTGTTGGCCGAGTCCTCGACGCTGTTGTCGGTGACGGTGGTCGTCTCGCTGTTGTCCGTCGTCGACTGGTCGACCTTGGTGTCGTTGTCCTGCTTGGCGCCCTGCTCGTTGCGATCGCCCACGGCCAGCTGGAGGTTGCCCTCGACGCCCTCGGCATCCACGTCCACGTCACCGGTGACCTCGTTGCCCCGGCCGACGATGGTCTGGCCCTCGCCGTCGGTCTCGACGTCGGTCAGGGCGCCGCTGCCCACGTTGGCGTTCTCGGCCTCGATGTCGTTGAGGTCCCCGCTGCCCAGGTTGGCGTTCTCGGCCTCGACGCTGGTGGCGTCACCCGACCCCATGGAAAGAGCGCCGACCTCGGAGTCGCGGATGGTGGTGTTGTCGTCACCGATCACGGCGCCGTCGGCGTCGACCTCGCCACCGGCGTTCTGGATGCCCTCGAACCTGCCGGTGTTGACGGCCGAGTCCCGGAT